>JASBUC010000016.1 GCA_030148065.1 Legionellaceae bacterium
TATCAAATTTTCAATATAGAGGAACCATCCCTACCGGTATAAGAGCCAATGAAAAAGGCATTATTCTTAGCGAGCGGCTCGTCAAACTGGAAAGTGATGAAGCCTATGTCGCCACTCTGGATGAAAAAATAAAAACAACCCTGCTACCAGAAGCAACGTCAACCATGGCGAAATACCGAGAAAATACAGAACTGTTTTTTCAGTACAGCCATGATCACTATGATACCGATGACTCAATGACTGCCGCTAGACGTTTTCTTGAAGTACAACGGCAATGGAGCAAGAGCTCACCCAAAAATCAAGATGTCATTATGGTCGGCCGGAATAAAGGCTATAACCATGCCGCACTAAAACAGCAGGCTCTTCATCATATGAGAACTAAACTGATAGATGACGGCTTTTCAAAGATTGTTTTTTACAACAGTGACACCGGTAAGGAGGACGTATTATACGAAGATCACACAAAGCCAGAACGCGTATACCGCGTCATCTATGCTACTGGCATGACACACCAATCAATGATTTCGTGCAGTGGATTATCAGAACCACTATCAGGGACCACAGGAGATCAATCCTTTGGCGAAGGCGTGAGCGCCTCCAAAGTGATGACATATGAATGCCTCGAGCATAAGAAAGCATTATTCAGGAGCTACAAGGAGCGCATTAGGCATATCTGCGAGAATCTCAATATAGACAAAACTCTGCAACAAAAGCTCATAGAGGCATTTCGGTTACTGCATCAAGCAACATCAGAAAGAAATTTCAACAAGCTAGGCACCATACTCAAACAGGAAGGCGTTAAAGCACATTTAGAACAAGTTAGTAAGGTGTTTCAGCAACAAGCTTCCGTTACCCAGCTAACCACTGTTCTCACTATGCCTGAGGACATGTTACTTTCATATGCAACTAGCCTCGCTCAAGAAGATAGAACGCCCGATGCAGAAACTAACACCCAACAGCTGGCCATAGAGAGAACACTCATATCCCGGCTGATAACCACAAGCAACTGGGTATCACTCGCCAGGTTAATGCCACGGATTCAGTCCAGTGAGATGCTTGAAAATATAACAATAAATTTTCTTACAGAAAAACATAGCGATGGTAAAAGCCTGGCATATCATATGTGCAAAAATTCCGAAGCAGATCCCTCCTTGCATAAAGCTATGATTCTTATCTTCCAGAAAGAGGTTTTTAAATATGAAAAAGACTGTAAAACATCAGGAAATCAAGCAAGAATAAAAATGTTTAATAGTTTTGTTCAATTAAATAGCACTTTTTCGGCCATGGATACCAGTGTCAATGTCGATGCGTTTATTGGCCTACTCTTATTAACGACTCAAAATATTGCAAATGAATACCGTTTCATGTCGCCTCGAAAAGGCCTTTTTTTTGGTAGCCGGTTTTATAGTCACTTGGAAAAAGCACTTGAGCACTATGATATTCGACTAAAAGACATTACTCCAGAAGAGAAACAGCGTTACTATAAAGCATTAGCAGATACAGTAAAAACCGAGCCCCGTTTCTTAGGGAATGATTATATTCTGCAATCCTTAAGTAAAGAGGCGAACATTACGTTCCCGGCGGTTCCCCCTCAAATAGAAGAAAAAACAGCAATAGCGTACCTAGAAAATAAGCGCCAACTTCCTCCCCATTCATTTAAATCACAACAATCACTGTATGTTATGCAACAACAACCATTAGGAAAAGGGGGATGGGGAACCGTGCATGCCGCCAGACAGTATCGACGTGGCTCTGATGGTCGTCTTACATCCAACATCATGGTATTAAAGAAAATGCCTAAAGCACATGCAAGCATTGCACAAAAAGAAATAACCATGTACAAACGGGCAAATCCTAAATTGGAAGGCGAGTGCTTGACTGAGAGTAATCATATTTACATGGCCATGCCATTTTATCCCGGCGCGCCATTGGATAGCTTCTTACAAAACGAAACAGGTAGCGATATCGAAGCCCGTAAACAAATGGTGGACGCCCTACTCAAAGATTTAGCGCCAATTCATAGGCAGGATGTGATTCACTGTGATATAAAACCTAAGAATATTCTATGGGATCCGGTAAGAAAAAAAATGCATATTGTTGATTTTGGCTGTGCAGAAGAAAACAATGCTGTTGCGAAATACACTGATCTAGGAAACGCTAAATTTGCTATTGAATACATGCCACCGGAGTATGTCACGGGCAGTGTCAACATATCAAAACCCATGGATATTTACTCACTAACACTCACAGTCGCTGAAATTCTTGGCGCAGACAAAACAGCGCTAGTTAGAAGAAAATTAGAAGCAGCATTAACAACTCCAGACATTAGTGACCCGCAAAAAGAGGCAATCCGAAGAGCATTTACTCAACTAGGTTCTCTTGATAAAGCACTTTTCTCCAGCGATGTTAACCAATGCCTAGACGGCAACGCATATAAGACATTTATTCAAGCATATTCTGCGCAGCAATATGACTTTTCACCCTACGTCGAAGCTTTTGGTGAAGACGTCGTCAACATGCTAAACAGAATGCAAACGCTCGAACCGGGTAGGCGACCATCCATTGAAGACATACAAAAGCTATTTCAACAGCCTAACCTCGACGAGCAAGAAAGAATGGAGAAACGATAATGAAAGAAATCATTGAACAAGCCTTAAAGCAGCACTTTAACATACCGGAAAGCCAAGAACTGGCATCCGTCAAAGAACAAATATCGCAAATAAAGGGGCTCGATGAACTAATCAAACAATTGGCGGAAAATCATCCAAACAAAGTATATCTCTTATCCCTTGATGGCATTCTACTTAGCATAGAAGGCAAAAGTGATCACTCGGCTCTTGAGAAGCAATTTATAGAGGCCTACGACTACATTCAAGCTGAGCTCCAAGGATACAACAGGATGAGTATATAATAGCAACTAAAGTATTTTGTTGATGTTTGCTTCATCATTTATACCCTAACTCGGATTTTTTGTGTTTTTTTGTTAATAGTTTCATTTTATTGATATTACTATTTCCTTATTGTTTAATCAGATAATTGAAGTCTTCAGACTAACTTTACTCAAACTACTTGGAAAGCCCTTTCAAGTAGTTTGGGTATATTAATGAGGAGTAGTAACCATGCCTGCGAAACAAAATTCAATAAGTCAGCAACAAGACTCCCTCTCAATACTAAAGGGAAGCATAATCCTTCTTACAACCTGTACTTCAACATTAGTCGGTGAGCTAAGAAAAAAAACACATGAGAAACAGAGACTTAAAGAAAGGCTTGCTCAATTCAAACAAGAACCTATTGAAGAGGATCATTCGCCCCTCGAAGAGGATTTTAGCCTTCCAACAGAGCAAGAGATTAACCAACTCCTAGACTTTAAAATGCCGGATCAAGCCTCAGAAGACGAACAACAAAAAGCCGACAAGGTGATAAGTGAACTACAAAAATTAGAAGATATGGTAATTAAGCATAATCAAGTTGTATTCAATACAACTGGTGTTGTTTGCAATGAGATTGTCGCGCTCGAGGCCGAGCTTAAAAGTCAGCAAGACTCCCTCCGAAAAGAAGAGAAAGAAGGTAATAATTTAACTAACCGTGCCATTGAAGAAGGTGACTCTGAACGGCTTAGGGGGTTAATTGCTATACGTGACCCTTTAGAGGTTACAGCCATCATTAAAATGATTTTTTCACAAAGCCCGTTTAACCTATCCTTGTTCACAGCGATTGAAAGTTATTTTTCACAAGAAGACGTTGACTATATTTTTGAGCAACTTGAAAAAGAGGATGAGTTAACTCAAAGAACGGTCGACATTTATGCTTGGTTACTAGAAGAAAGTGGTGGCGAGTTAGAGGATGTGTTTGAAGAAAAACTCTTAGCGCTGATTGAAAAAAACGATGACAATCCATTAATACAGACTTTAAGTGACGCCTATTTTAATAAAGCCCCTAAACTTAACAGTTACCCAAAATCTAATCCTGAGTTTGCCTTTAGAATTTTAAAAATGCGCCCTCATTTTTACTCATTCGAACAATGCTTAGATATTTTTTCAAGACATAACATTGACCCATTTCACTCAGGCGCTCTGAGACCCAAAAGTTTAAATGTATTTTCAAAGACAGAACCGTGCTTTGATAAAATTGCCCTTGCTTACTACCAAACATCTGTAACAAAGCTTCTAGATTACGATCTTGAAAGAGCAAACAGCCAATCCTTCAAAGCCGTAGGACTAAACAACATCCTCTCTTTCACAAAAGTCTTACAAGGAAGCTCTCTTGGCCTCTCTGACAATGCAGCAGAAGTGCTTAAAAAGAAAATTAAAAACTCGCTTCTTAGTGCCTTAAACACATTAAAAAATAGAGGAATAAAACTGCCTGCAAGTTATGATCATCATGCGTGCAAGCACTTTATGGAAAGCCACCGCCTAAATAAATCATTCCTTGGCATTCCAGCAGGCTTCTTTTTTTCGGCTAAATCTGGCAGCACCTACCAAAAGCTTTGCAAGAAGCAAAACATTGAGGCAGAACTTAACAAACACCTTGCGATTGAGGAGCGAGAAGAAGAGCAATTAAAAACCGTTAGATCTCAATGTGCTTGGTGATGCGCCTGATGTAAAAAATGGTGTGCTGCTTCTGTTTGATGATGCTTCTGCTCTTCTGCAAATCGATGGGCACTAAAAAAACTGTGGCGGTGTTTATGGTGTTGTTTGCCAGCATGATGATCACCGTGACTGTGGGTCTCATGAGGCTTGTGCGATTCATGAGCTTCCTGATGTCCCTTATCATGCCCTTCTTCTGATTTGTGATCTTCTTCATGTTCATGATGGGCATGTTCATGGTGGTGGTGGTGGTGCGCTGCATGTCCCCCACCATGATGATGCGACGTGTGGAAGGAGTGAGCGCTGTGGGCAAAGTGTCGATGATGGTGATGATGATTCCCATGAGCCTTGTGGCCGTGATGCTTCTTGTGAGCTGCATGTGACTTTGACCCTTTGCCATGATGGCCTTTTGCTTTATGGGCCTTGGTCTTGTGCTTTTTAGCCGCACTTTTTTTCTTATGAGACTTTGTCTTAATCTTTTTGGCTTTTTTTACTTTTATTTTAGATTTCTTCCCTTTTTTAATTTTTTTAAAAAGGGACTTCCCTTTCTTGTCTGAGAGTTTTTTCTTGACTTCAGAAATGGTTTTACTAATAGGCTCAATTGGTTTAGCAAGCTTATTGAATAAAATTTTAACTTTCTTTTTGCTAGAGACAAATTTATCAAGCTTTTTCTTATTCTTAATGCCAGCTAATTGTAATTTTACTTCGATAAAATGTTTTCGGTTATTGTGAGAACTTTTAAGCAAGCGCACCAAATCAGGACAGGCACAGAGCTCATGCAGTTGCGATTTAATTTGGCAAACTAAGGTTTTAGGAATGTTGCACTCGATTAAACGCTTAATGCTTCGAATGACTTCGATGTTATCGTCTTCTAGGGCAAAAGGAATTAAGCCCTCTTGTCGGATGCTGAATAAAAAAAGGAGTTCATCTAATTGTTCATCTGTTTTAACGGCGCTTTTTAATTCTCGCTCACTGTCAAAACCAGCTCTCAACATTTCTGCTAGTAGTTTTGCGCGCTTAGAGTCTGCTTTTTCAAGTAAGAGTGCACTGGCATAATCCGAACTTAAAAAATAGGAAAGGCTCTCTCCGAGTTCTTCTTGATAGACTCGGGCAATCACATTTTTTAATTGATTGCTTTGCAGTAAAGGCGCCTCTTTTCCTTTCTTCTTTGCTATTTGCAAAATGCTTTTAGCGCTTTCTGGAAAAACCTCTAGTGCTTCTTTTATACAATTTGACCAACAGTTTAAGCCCTTTAACTCTCTCTCACAGCTGTTGAGGCCTTTTACCAGTGCCAAACTGTGAGACAATGAGATCGAGGTGCTTTTTAATGTGGCTGCCTCGAACTCATCCATGCTTGCTTTCGCTTTTAGCATTTCAAGACTGTAAAGAATATTACGATGGGTTAATGTTAGCTTAAGTTTTGTAATAGTTAAAATGAATTTTGAAATTAATTCTAATTAGTTGCCAACTGTGGAAAATTAATATCTTTTTTTCCATTTCGTTTCTCAATGCTTCTTTCAAGAACTGGGGGGCCTCTGCTTTAACCTTTATAAAGGCAAGTAATGGCCAAAATGTGACTCATTTAATACATAACATTTGGGTGTTTGATAAACACTTGATAATTTAAATGAAATCATGCCACATTTAGCCGTATTAAGTAGAGTCATGCCTTGATAACGCTTAAGAACCTCCTCTTTAGGAAAATTAAAGCGATTTAGATACCCCGTGCTAAACATGACCGCTTTGGGGTTAACAGCTTTGATAAAAGCTCTTAAAGAAGATGAGTTACTGCCATGATGAGGTGCCATCAAATAATTTGCCGAGAGCTCTGGGACATTTTGAACAAGGCGTTTCTCTACTGATTTTTCGATGTCGCCGGTTAGAAAGAAGCGGTTGTTGGCAACAGAAATCATTAACAAGCAAGAGCGATTATTTTCACTCAGGAAATGCCGATTGTTTCTTAGAAAATGAAATGAAACCCCTCCACTTTGCCATGCTGGGTACTCAAAACAAGAATGGAGACTCTTTTTTTTGTTATCAATCGTCTTAAGCACCGTTATTTCTTTTTTAAGGCTTTCTGCACCACCTCGGTGATCGATGTCTTGATGGCTAATAATTAGTTTATCAAGACGGGTAATTTTTTGGCTCTTGAAATAAGGAATTATCACACTTTTTGCTGCATCACCGCCGCCATACCATTTAGGACCAGCATCGTACAAAATGGTTTCCTCTCTGGTGCGAATTAAAATCGCACTGCCTTGCCCGACATCGAGTACGTTTATGAAAGCCTCACCATCACTAAGCCTTGGCGCTAGAGGAAATAAAACGGGCAAGAGACAAAAAAGACTAAGAGGCCAAAGAAAAAGCCGCTTTGGCAGCAAGAAAATGACCACTGCCAAAATTAAAAGACAAAGAGATCCTGCACTTAAATGAACCCCCTGCAAACTTTGAAAACCCAAAGATTGGATCCACTGAAGATACTTAATTAGATAGCCACTTAATAACTCTGAAAGCGATAGTAGCCAAGTGCCAAGAGTCACATTAAGCATTAACACAACAACCGTACAAAAGATAAGCGGCAATAGAAGGCTTGCAATGGCAGGGATGGCTACTAAATTTGCAGGAAATGCACTCAAACTTAGGTAAGAAAAATAAAAAAGAGACAAGGGGCTTAGTGCAAGTATTAAAAGTGCTTGCATCTTCATAAAAGAGAGCATGCCTTTTTTTGCGGCTAAGAACAATAAAATGAAAACTGCGTAAAAGGATAAATAAAACCCTGGTGATAAAACGCTAAAGGGACTAATGAGAATAACCAACACCAACGAGATGGCATAGGCATGCCAGACTGGAATTTTTAAGCGGAAGAAAATCGACAACAAAAAAACAGACAACATGATGATTGCACGCTGAGTGGGTATGGCAAAGCCTGTCAACGCGCTGTAGAGAATGGCGACGAACAATGACAAAAGAGCTGCAGCGCGAGGTGCTGAGAGCCATAGACAAAGCCTTGCTGAGAGCCGCCAAAGGCGTTTACTCACAAAAAAAGAAAACGCCGCAATTAACCCCACATGCAGGCCTGAAATAGCCATTAGGTGACTGGTGCCGGTGTCTCTAAAGAGTTGTTTGGTTTGATAGCTTAGATTGTTTTTATAACCCAGGGAGAGTGATTCAATGATGCTCTTATAAGGCTTCTCAGCGAGAGCATTGTCAATTCTTGCAAGAAGCATTCGACGAAAAGTTTCAATCGAGTAGCGTGGTGCTTTATGACGTAAAACAGGGTTTTTAAACGTCCCTTTTAGTTTAACCGCATGTGCCAGTGCAGTTTTTTCATCATCGCGCACACCGGGATTTTTAAAGCCTCGAATGGGTTTTAGCTTTGCTCTAAACTGCCAACGCTCCCCAGAGCTTAGTGGTGGCACTTGCTGATAGAATGAGGCAATCACTGTTTGTTTGAATGGTTTGTCATTTAAACGTTCTATGACGAAATAAAATTTCTGACGGTGTTTCGTCACTGTAATCAAGCGCTCGATAACACCCTCAACGCTTACCCATTGATTGCACTCATTTGCTGGCAAAGGGGGAAAGCACCAAAAAAAAGCCAGTGATAAATAGAGAAAGCCAAGTATCAATCCAAGACAGATTGTTTGTCGAAAAGGCGGCAAAAAAAGACTAAGGGCAAGCATGGCTAAACCAAAGCCAAGAGACAAATTTAGGGCATAAAACAACGCCCCTAGCCAAAATGCGAGGGCAAATACGAGCATTGGACTTTCCTTTTTAGTTTAACGCGCTGTTGGCGCTAGCTCCTTATTGTTTTACAAGCGCAAGCCCCCCACCTCGGAAATCTGACACCGCTTGTAAGAAGTTGTCTTCCTTATCCCAAAAAACGGCTTGCATGTCTCCGTAGGTGAGAGAGCGCCCTGAATACGTATTTAAAACTCGTTCAAGTTGATAGCCCATCTTTTCTAATTGTTGTCGTTGAACTTTATCAAAGGCATCGTTTTCAAATTCAACCACATCTGGCAAGTATTGATGATGATATCTTGGCTCACCCACCCAACTAATCGGGCCTTTTCCATCTAAAAAAGCAATGGTCGCTAGGGTGACCATGGTTGGAATTCGGCTACCTCCTGGGGTGCCTAAAATGCCTACCCTCTCTTTGCCGATTAAAAAAGTTGGCGACATGCTTGAGAGCGGTCGCTTCTTAGGCTCAATGCTGTTTGCTTGATGGCCGACCAAACCAAAAACATTTTTCTGACCAACTTTTGTTGAAAAGTCATCCATTTCATCGTTGAGTAGCACGCCTGTGTTACCCGCAACAAAGCCTGAGCCAAAGAGATAATTAATGGTAAGAGTGGCACTGACCATGTTGCCTTCTTGATCGATGATGGAAAAATGAGTGGTACTGAAACTATTAGAAGCATAGAGGTGACGGTCTCGTCGCAGTTCTTTCGAGGGCGTTGCACGCGTTGGCTTAATGTAACTTTTTAGCTCTTTTATGTGTGCTTTTGAGCGCAACATTTTAACCGGTACGTCGACAAAATCAGGATCCCCCATGTAACTTGCCCGATCCCAATAAGCTAAGCGCATGGCCTCTATCAAAAAATGAGCGCGTAGTACTTTATCGAGTCTCTCAAGATGTAAGCCTTCAATTAAATCTAAAATGGTCAATAAGGTTATTCCGCCGGCAGATGGTAGAGGTGCGGTGACAACTTTAACCCCATCGACCTCATCACTTAATGGGGTTCGAATTTTTAATTGATAATCAGCCAAGTCTTTTTTCTGCCAAATGCCCCCTGCTTCTTGCACCGACCGGACGAGCTCATCGGCAATTTTGCCCTGATAAAAACCCTCGCGTCCTTGCTCTGCAAACGTTTCCAAGGTCTTGGCAAGCGAGGTTTGTTTTAGAAGGCTTCCTTCTTTAGGTAATTTCCCTTTATCAAGAAAGATGGCAGCACTAGAAGGAATGCTCTTAATGTTGTTAAAGATAACCTCTCTATCTAGGAAGCTCAAAAAATGATCATCTATTACAAACCCGTCTTTAGCATAGTGAATGGCTGCAGCAAGGTTGGTCTTTAAGGACAACTTGCCATAGTTTTTTGAGAGATAATCAAGGGCTGCAGGTGCGCCAGGAATGGCTGCAGCCTTAGCGCCAAAGAGTGATGCCCTAAGATCAACCTCTCCCTGCTCATTTTGGTACATGTCTCTTGACGCTAATAAAGGCGCCACTTCTCGTCCATCAATGAACAGATTTTTATTGTCTTTAGCAAGATGAATCAACCAAAAGCCTCCCCCACCAATTCCGGAGTGATACGGCTCAGTCACACCAAGCACACTAGAGACGGCTACTGCTGCATCGAAGGCATTACCACCTTTTGCAAGAATGTCCATGCCGGCTCGGGTTGCCTGGGGGGAGGCACTAGCAATGGCATAACCTGGCGGCTTAAGTGGGGTGTTGGCTGAAACTGTAATGGATACAAAAACAAGAAAAACAGAACAAATGAATGAGTGACCAGTCCGTGTCATGAGCATATAGGCAGTTTTAGAGGCGTGTCTAAAATTATGCACTTTTATTTTTTTGATTTAAAGCCTGAACGACGTTTTCAGTGACAAAAGGGGTAACATCGCCTCCTAGGCTTGCGACTTCTTTGACCAAGGACGAGGATAAGAAAGAGTGTTCTTTGGCTGTTGGTAAAAAAATGGTCTCGATGCCTGGGGCTAAATTTTGGTTCATGCCGGCTAATTGAAACTCGTATTCAAAGTCAGAGACGACTCTTAATCCTCGAATAAAGGCATCTGCTTTATGTTGTTTGGCAAAATCTGCAAGCAGGGTGTCAAAGGTGACCACCTTAATGTGTGCTTTTTGCTGGGGCTTTAAGGCTTCTTGAATCAGAACAACCCGCTCATCTGGGGTAAACAAGGTTTTTTTTGCATCACTTTTAGCAACGGCAATGATGAGGCAGTCAAATAATTTAGCACCACGAAGGGCGACGTCTAGATGACCATTGGTGACTGGATCAAAGGTGCCTGGGTATATTGCTATTTTTTTTGCCATGTTCGAGCCTTCATTCAAAAACTTGATCATACCCCATCCTAACGTATACTCAAGAATTGACTCATCCATTGAACTCAGTTCCAGTAATTCATTTTTGTATGAGATATTATCTACTGCTGTGCTTTTTTTTGTTACTTGCTGCTTGCTCGAGCGTGAAGCCGCCAACTGATGCCTTAACGCCAAGCCCACAAGAAAAAAAGATAGGCTCGGTGCAAGCCATTAAAGCCTTTACCATCAAGGGTAGGATTGCCGCGCGCGACAACAACGATGGTTTTAGTGCAAGTTTCTACTGGACTCAAAGAAGCCCCAACCATTTTAGCGTCAAACTCTTTGGTCCGATGGGCGCTGGCAGTACTTACATAAAACGCCAAGGCCAAACAATCACCATCAAAACGGCCAAAGAAACGATTCGCTCACAAGAGCCAGAGCAACTAATCCGGCAAGCCACAGGCTACCCTCTTCCCATCCAGAGTCTCTACTATTGGTTGCGTGGCTTAAACACGAAAAATCACCCCTTTCACTCAACGCTGAACGAAAATAATTGGCAGATAAACATTTTGCAAACGAAACAAGTTAACTCGCTTACTCTGCCAGAGAAACTCCGCCTACAAAGTAATGAGTTAACCATTAAGCTTAAGGTCTCATCCTGGACGCTTCGTTAACACATCAACTATGCCTCCTAACTAACAAACCCTACGCCAAGCCCGGCGCGCACCCCTACGTCCCTCGGCTTGTCCGAGGGATCTAGGCTATTCTTAACCCTGGATTCCGCGGACAAGCCGCGGAACGTTGAGTAGGGGCTTAGTTGAATCCTGCTTGCTGCTGTTCTTTTTGCAGAGGGCCTTCGAGTTCACGTACGTACTCAATTGAGGGAACGATCTGCAAGTTTTCATGATCTTCAATGGATTGTTCTAAGCCTTTCAATGTCATTAAAAGACGCTCTAGTAATTCTGGTGCTTTTTCTGACAAGGCATCAGCAAAGTACTTAAATTCCAGAGTTGGCTCTTCTTCCTCTTCTTGCTTTAAGTGTTCGCAGCGAATAAGCTCCTCGATTAACTCTGAAAACTCTTCTTGCTGGCCCAACTCGCTGTCACTTAAATCTTCTAAGATCTGCATGAGATCGGCAACTTTTTGTTTAAACCGTTGGCCATCAGACGAGTCTCTATCGACCTCTTCAAATTTAATTATTAAAGAGTCAAAACATGAGCCAACCTGATCAACAAACTCCACCGGCGAGTAACTCTCTAATGCTTCATATTCTAAACTGTTTGCCTGCTCATGCGCCTGTAAATAATCATCATCGCTAGAATCGTCACTAAAGCGCCGTTCATCATCATTGCTGATTGAGGAGTTTTCATGGCTGGTTAAGTCTTCTAGCGGCTCTCGCACAACCACCTTACCAAGGGAGGCCGACTCTACCCCACCGGGTCTTATTTGCAGTGGGTTTTTATGTGAGAAAAAGAGATCGACTCTTTTAACCAGTTTGGCCAAGTCTCCGGTTGAGAACATTTTTTTGGCCGTATAATTTGGGTTGTCTTCTTTGGCTTTTCGATAATTATCGAGTGTTTCTTTGCCTGGGTTTTGCACAAAGGCACTTAAAGCTTCTGCAACATTTGCTTTTTCACGATGCTTTTCATCATTGTGATCTCGGTAGTGATCACAGCGCTCCTTGGCATCTTTTTTTATCTCAGATGCTTGATGAATAAACTCACCAAGCTTATCTAGAAACGCGCTCACCTCAGGCACATTCCCTTGATAATGGCGAATAAGCGTGTTTAATTTTTTTCCCAAAACCACAGAGTCCTGATGATAGAGTTCTCCTGTCATTAACCACTGTTCAAATTGATTAAAGATTGTATTGAGCGCCTCACTACTGGCAATAACAGCTCTTGCTTTTTCAAGCGCAATCAAGGCTTCCTCTGGTGGGAAGTGATGGGCCATTTCAGCGTCAAAGATTGTGGCGAGTTTCCCTTTGGTTAAAAGGTTCTCACCAATGGCCTCAGGGTTTTTCCGTTCAATGGCGACGACTTTATGCAAAGCTAAGCGCCCCTGCATGGAATCACGCAGCGCTTTAGCAACTTCTAATTTTGCCACATCGTTATTTTGCTCATAATAGACGATTAATGCATTTAATTTGCTTAAGTTTTTTAACCTATTAGGAGAGGTATGCGTTGGAATTCTATCAGGTAAATAGCACCGCTCCTGCGCTGACATTTCTGGTCGATGTTCAAACCCCTCTGAAAGGTCACTAGAGGTTTTACGGGCGTTTAGGTTAGCGACTACCCTCTCAAAGCTTTCATGCAACCCTTGCAAGGTCTCTTTGTTAATCAAACAGCCTGTGAAGTTGTTGACTGCTGTTTCATCCAAATCGGCAAAGTTTGGCACATCCAAAGCGATGCGCTTTAGCTCTTGGCCTCGCATTTCATGATCTTCTAACGTCGTCATCAGCAGGTAATAATTCATTCTCTGATACACGTTATTATCTTGGTCTCGGTACATCATCGAGGCGGTGGTGTTGTTGGTCACAAGCTCTGCTATCTCACGTCTCATAGGCGGTTCTGCAAGTATTGGCCTTTGCAGTCGTTCTATCACCAACGCTTTTGCTTCCCCTATTAAGGTATGCAAAGAGGGCTTTTTCTTTGATTTGGGGTTCACTAGTTGTTTTGAGTGCCCATATTTAGCCCATTTGTCTTCAGTTTGTCGAAGACAGTGGCAAAACTCTTCCCAGCTTTTTTGTTGAGCATTGTAAGTACCATTTTCTAATGTTGGCAGCACTTGACTGAGCATGTCTGCAAGCTTTGCCTTTTGCTCTTTTGCTTCGGTAGAGCCAGTCTCGCCGGAGGTAAGGCCCCCACTGCCCTGATGAGCTTGGATGTAGTTAGAAATTTTATCTTGCAGTGCCGCTTCCCTTCTATCCAGATTAAGGCCACTGCTTGCTTGAGGTTGTTTGGACGACATGCACTTCTCCTCTAAAATGCGCACGCAAAAGGCGCGATTTAAGCCACGTTGATTAAATATTAGACCATCAATTGCTGAATATCCATTTCACCAACACTTTTACAGACTATCGGCCAAGTGAATGCATTTTAGTGTGCTATTTTAGTTGACATTTCCGGTCAAGATCTGGAAAATGGCCACCGTTGCGATTCATGCAACTATTTAACTTCGTTGGGGTATCGCCAAGCGGTAAGGCACAGGGTTTTGATCCCTGCATTCCCAGGTTCGAATCCTGGTACCCCAGCCACTAGTCGCAAAACGAGGTCGGATCGCCGGCTTGTTTAACACTCATTAAGTAAGCAGCAAGCAGAGGATAGATCTAGACCAGGCTGTAAGTCTGTATAATAATAACAATAATTCTAGATCTGTCTTTTGCTCACTGCTTATTAGTTAAGCTTAGGTTACTACCATGTCTAAAATGATGCTTTTTTCTGGAAATGCGAACCCTTCCTTGGCAAAAAGTGTTGCGGATCACCTCGATCTGCGCCTCGGTAAGGCGAAAGTTGACAAGTTTAGTGATGGTGAAACCTCGGTTGAAATCTTAGAAAACGTACGAGGTCGTGACGTTTTTATTCTGCAACCAACCAGCATGCCTACCAATGACAATTTGATGGAGCTGGTTATTTTAGCGGATGCCCTAAGACGTTCATCCGCTAGTCGCGTAACAGCGGTTATTCCCTATTATGGCTATGCCCGCCAAGACAGACGAGTGCGTTCTGCTCGTGTACCAATTACCGCTAAAGTCACGGCTGACATTATTACCTCGGTCGGCATTTCCCGTATGATGACCGTTGATTTGCACGCCGATCAAATTCAAGGCTTTTTCCACATGCCAGTGGATAACGTCTATGCCACACCTGTGATGATTGATGACATAAATAAACAGTCGCTGTCCGATATTATGGTGGTCTCACCAGATGTTGGTGGTGTAGTGCGAGCCAGAGCCTTAGCAAAGCGGCTAAATGACACTTCTCTTTCCATCATTGACAAGAGACGAATTGGTCCAAACCGCTCTGAAGTCATGCATGTGATTGGTGAGCCTCAAGGCAAAGACTGCATTATTGTTGATGACATCGTCGACACAGCTGGCACCTTGTGTGGGGCTGCCAGCATGTTAAAAGAAAATGGGGCGAAAAGCGTTCGCGCCTACATCACTCACCCGGTACTCTCAGGCCCCGCGGTTGATAATATTAGTCAATCCGGCCTGGATGAAATCGTGGTCACAGACACCATTCCTTTATCAGCACAAGCAAAAAGCTGCTCTAAAATACGCCAAATATCTCTTGCCAAGCTACTCGCGCAAGTCATTCGTCGGATCAACATCGAAGAATCTGTTAGCTCTATGTTTGATGAATGATAAGACTACTAGATACTAGATACTAGCAACCCACAAAGGCGTAGCCTTTGAAACAGTTGACACTAACATCCCTCTACACTACATTCCGCGGAAATCTCTCTACTCAACGTTCCGCGGCTTGTCCGCGGAATCCATGAGTCAGAATAGTCTGGGCCCCTCGGACAAGCCGTGGGACGTAGGGACGTAGGGACGTAGGGGCGTAGGGGCGTTAGTTACGATATGGGACGTGGGAGTTGTTAGTTAGGAAATTTAGAAAATGGTTAATGGTGAAGTGTTGGGGATGCGTTGCCCGTTTGGGCAACAGCAATCAAAACTTGCAACGGTTATTCGCGTGTGCCAACGTATTTGTCGTCGAAGTATTTTCTGAGTTTGGTTCTTAATGTGCCACGGCTAATGCCTAACATGATAGCAGCTCGAGACTGATTGTACTTACAATGCTCCATAACCACTTTAAACAAAGGTCCTTCTACTTCTTCTAGGACAAATTGATACAAATCAACCGGCTCTTTATCTCCTAACAAAGAAAAGTATTTCTTCATTGCCATGGCAACGCTATCTGCCAATGATGAAGCATCAGCAGAAGGCGTTGTTTTTGCCTCATAAATTGCAGTATTCATTCCACGTATTCCTCAGAAAAAGGAAGGCATTTTAACGAATCGCCACAACTCTTACAAGGCGTATTTCCTTGTTTTTATTGAAAAACATCCTTTTTAAAGGCTTTATCATTGATAAAAAGCTGATTCTCTTTGAGCTCTATTTCAACAAAATAATTCCCATCTTTTTCACTCAACAAACCAGCCTTCAGCAGAGAATTAATTTGCATGTCCGCTTGCTTCTCTGCCATCGCTGTTATTTCTTTATTACTAAGCATTGGTTGGCTGCTGACAGGTTTATCTGACACCATGTCATTTTGCTCGGCGTTGGCAGATTCTGTGTTTGCAGCTTCTTTCATTCGGCGTTGTTCCAACTGTTGTTGCTGTCTTAGCTTTTGCGAAATCATGTTGACCGATAGAGAACGCACTAAGGCTTTAGGAAGTGACAGCTCAACTTCTGCCCGCAAAGCAGGGATTAGATCATTTAGATCTTTAAAGGTTTGTTTATCGTCTTTCTTAACGTAAAACTTTCCTTCTGCATCAACCATGCCCTCTGGTAGTTTCATGGTTAAGGTGTCAATGATGAACTCAGGTTTGTCATTGGCAAGGCTAACCAAGTTAGGGATGAGTGCTTGCAGCTGCTGGTTTTGCTGCTCAGGGCTCAAACCAGGTGCGCTAAGGTGATTGGCCTTTTGCTGAATGATTGCAAGTTTATCAAGATTTAAATTCTTAACCTTACTCTCTAACTCACCGGGACCATAGCTTTGATTGAGAACAAGGGCTGTTCCAAGTTTGAGCTCGGCTTCACCTTGAATGAGATCATTGACGACTTTCGTCTTAGAGACCATGGTTCCACCAGAGAAACTAAGAAGTTGCTCTGAACCTTCTTTTACTTCAACCTTTGGTAGATTAAAGCTCACATCTCCCATCCAAAAACCTGGGATGCTGGTTGCCGTTAAATCATAATCAGCGTCCATTTTATCAAGACTTATGGCTTTGCCTTGCATGTTCAAATTCATGCCCTTCAAAGAAGATTCACCTGTCATTTTGCTAAAGGCTTCGTCACTTTGCCAGTGATTGTCAAACCCTAACCAGTTAATGCTTGCCTGCATCATGGGCGACTCTAAACGAAAGGCAGGAATTGAAACATTAAGATCATTGTCTCCTGTGTAACGAGTTAACACGCTTAACTGAACCTTAGGCTCAATCGAATCTTTGCTGATGAACTGCTTTAACATGCCCTGAAACTTAGCTGGAATTTCTAGGGTTGCCTGGGAATAAGCAAGCCCAAACTCCCCTTGCGAGAAGATAAAAGGGCCGTGGGCAACATCGAGTGGAATGGTGTAGGAGAACGCTGGCATCTGCATGGGGGGCATGGTGCCTGGGGTGCCACTTTGTGCCTTAATATTTACCGGCATGAGGACCTTCATCGACACATCCAAGTCGGCAGAGGAAGAAAAAATACGGTTTTTAAAATTAACAACTTTGAAGGTTACTTCTAATGGTGAGTTTTGCGCTTTGAGTGATTGCATGGTGGCCACATTCATATCAACCGCCATTTTCTTTAATATGGTTCCAGCCCTCATACCAGCAATGTAATAACCACATAAGATGGCAATGATTGCAACTAAGATGATGGCCGTTATTTTTTTCTTCATCCCTACTCCTAAGTGTGGATTTCAACGTATCGTGGCTATAAGTTATAGCATACTTTGACCTTGTTTCTTATCATCACTTGCGCAATGGGTGCTAAATTAACGAACTCGCAGAAAAAAACGAGTGTATTCTGTACTTTGTGCCTTTTTGATAAACGAAATCTTTGTCGCAGAGTGACTAAGGCTTTTGTGGGTGCTCTTTTAAGAAGAGCCCCACTAAAATTGCCAGAGCGGCGCAAACTGGTAGTAACGAAAAGCCTACCTGAAAGTTTGCTAGGCTTAAATTCGCTATGTCATTGACACCACCTACGTACCAATCGATGAACTGACCAAGAATGGGCTGCAAGAGCGCACCAATAATCACAGAAAACATGTTTGAGAAAGCCAAGGCCGTGCCAAGCACCGACTTATCACTGCACTCTGAGACCATGGTGTAGGCAATGATCACCCCAAAGTTTGTCAAACCATGGCAGAAAAAGAGTAAGTAAATGGCACCAACGCTCAAGCTTGGCATAAAGATGATAAGCCCCATAAACAAGCTTCCACAAGCTGCTGACAAAAAGAGAAAGAGCTTTCTTTTTTGAAGCTTATCAGAGAACCAACCAAATATCGGCCCACCAAACACCCAACCAATAAAAATAAGGCCGTTGGCAAACGCCGCATTATGAGCACTAAGGCCTCGTCCATACTGGAGAAAGGCAGGCCCCCAAAACTCTCCGATGACCGCCGATGGTGCATAGATTAACCCCGCACATAATGAAGCCAACACCACCTGTCGATTTAGAAAGACTCTCCTGAGACTGTGTCCTAAGGAGCATAAAATTTGCCACCAGGATTGGCCTTGGTGGGCGGTTGTGTCAACTTGAGAATTAGGCTTAACTTGCACAAATTTAAAGATTAAACCGGCAAGGAAGAAAAAAACCACCGCCATCACATACATGGTCTCACGCCAACCAATGCTGGTAACCAGCAAAGACACAGGCGCTTCTCCCACAGCCGCCCCCAGCATGCCCATTGCTTGTGTGAGCCCTGCTAGCATGCCAAACATGGCAATTGGAAACCACATCGCTGCAAGCCGCAAGGCGCTTACAAAAGCAAAGGCGGCGCTAAAGCCAATCACCGCTCTTGAAAGGCATGCAATAATTAAGTTTGGCGCAGCGCCAAAACCGACACAGCCAAGCGCGGTCACCAAGGCCATGATGGTCAGTAAATTACGAATGTTATAGCGATCAACAATTAAGCCAACCGGCAGCTGCATGGCAAGATAAGGGTAGTAAAAATAAGCAGATAAAGCCCCAAGCCCTCCGGCACTAACAGAAAAGGCAAGCTGCAACTCTCGGCTCATCACCCCAGGTGAGACCCGAGCAAAGTAATCGGCAAAGAAATAAAAGGCCGCGAGCCCCCAAATTAACCAGCTCTTTTTAAGCGATGACATCGTTTTAATTTTCTCTCTCCTTACTGACGTGGTTCTTTTAAGAAAATGGCTGCAAAAAAGCCGAGTAAGGAACATAAAGGCACCACACAAAAGCCAACTCGAAAGGCATTGAGACTGATGTCAGACACACCAACAGCGCCTCCCATGTACCAGTCAATCACTAAACCCAAAAGTGGTTGTAGTAAGGCGCCAATAATCACTGAACTCATATTGGCAAAGGCAATTGATGCCCCCAGCACGTCTTTTTCACTTAATTCAGAGGCCATGACATAACAAGTCGCCACGCCAAAATTAGTCACACCGTATAAGAAAAATAAGGCATAAATTTGCGCTGTGGTTAAATTAGGCATGAATAAAACCAAAGCAATGCAGACTGCTCCAAAGAGCGCTGAGACCAGCACAAATGGTTTTCTTTTATTAACCCTATCAGATAGCCAGCCAAAGAGCGGGCCACCAATGCCCCAGCCTAGAAAAATCAACCCATCGGCAAAGGCCGCACTGTGAGCGCTTAAACCGCGACCATATTGTAAGAACACGGGGCCCCAAAATTCCCCAATGACTGCCGTGGGCGCAAATAGTAATCCCGCACACAAAGAAACCATTAACACTCGGCGGTTAGAGAGCATGCGCTTTAAACTGACCAGAAAAGGTGCCGCAGACTCAGTACGGCGGGCTTTCATTAAAGAGCATTCTCGCTCACGAACGTATCGAAAGATAAGAACTGCCAGTACAACAAAAACTGAGGCCATCACATACATGGTGTTTCGCCAGCCAATGCTGCTAACTAACAGAGACACCGGCGCCTCACCAACGGCGGCACCAAGCATACCGAGTGCTTGGGTGGTTCCACCTATCATGCCAAGCATGGCTGGTGGAAACCACATGGCAGCCAGACGTAGGGCACTGACAAAGGCAAAGGCCGCACTAAAGCCAATGGCAGCTCTGGCAAAACTTGCCAGCCACAAACTAGAAGCAAAGCCAAAAAAGGCGCAGCCTAAGGCTGTGATGATGGCCATGGTGGTTAATAAATTTCGGATGTTGTAGCGGTCAACCATCAAACCCACTGGCAACTGCATGACAACATAAGGATAATAGAAATAAGCACTTAGAGCACCGAGGCCTGCAGCACTCACCGAAAAAGCATTCTGAAGCTCTAGGCTCATCACCCCGGGTGAGACTCTGGCAAAATAATCGGCAAAAAAGTAAGCAGCCGCCAACCCCCAAATGATCCAGCTTTGTTTCAAGCTTGTTAAGGGCTTCTCCGTATTGGATGAGATTATCTCCTGCTCACTGCTCAATTTCATATCGCTCCTTTCAAAAACGCATATTGTTGCATATTTTTTAGGCATTATACATGAAAAAGGCCACTAGGAAATAGCAAGAGGCTCGCACAGAACTATTACCGGGCAAATGAAATGACCTCATTAAGGCTTTTAGCATTAAGTGCGAGCATGATTAACCGGTCGAGCCCAAGGGCTACCCCACTGCACTCAGGCAACCCTGCCTCTAAGGCCTCTAAAAAGAATGGATCCAGAGCAATGGATGGCCGATTCTCTGCTTCTCGCAGTGTTAAATCTTGGAGAAAGCGCGCTTGTTGCTCATCTCTATCACACAGCTCCCAAAAGCCATTGGCAAGCTCTACCCCTTGATAATAGAGCTCAAAACGGTGTGCTCTGTCCCCTTGTTGGTTAAGTCTGGCTAATGAGCCTTGTGAGACCGGGTAATCATAGACAAACAAAGGGCGCTCTTTGGCAAGATGAGGCTCAATTAAGTGGCTTAAGAGTAAAAATAGCCATTCATCTTTTGATGAAAGTTCACTGGCTAACTCAATCTTATGTGCTTTGGCAACCTTTGCCAGCTCTTTAATGCTGGCTCTAAAGGGACAAAGCTGCAAATGAGTCTGAAACAAAGCTTGATACGTTATTTTTTCCGCCGGCGGAGTGTTTAAAATACCTTGTACTAACTCATCGACCTCTTGCATCAATTGATGATGATCAAAGTTTAGCCGGTACCATTCAAGCATGGAAAACTCAATCTGGTGCAGCGGACCTGTTTGCTCATCGCGGTAGGCTTTGCCAATTTGATAAATCGAACCACTGCCAAAGGCGAGCAACCGTTTCATGAAATATTCAGGAGACGTTTGCAAAAAAAGCTGAGGAAAACCTGCCTCTGGTGCCTTGGCTCTCACATTATCTAAATAAAGATCGGTGACCCCAAAATCAGCCAGGGTTGGGGTCTCAACTTCTAAGACCTTGCGAGTTAGAAAAAAGTTTCGAATTGTTCGCAAAATTGCCGCACGCGCTGTTAACGCTTCAATGGTGGCGCTTGGCTGCCAAGTGCTCATGTTGTCTCTCCTAAGATACTTAAGTGCCCGTTTTTTGGGTGTTTTGGGCTATAATTACAATATATGCCTTATATGGAAGCCAATGTCTAGCAATAAAGCAGAGGTAATTGTACGTGGATCTGACTTATCAAGCTTACCCACCAGGCGAAAAAGTTCACATCAGAACTTGGTAAGGGGTGATTTACATGGCAATGGCCTTAATCTACTCCATTTTTTAGTAGGGCACAGCTTGGTCTCTTGCAGTGATGAACTCTACCAGCGCTTCTACAGTGTTTATAAAAGCGAAAGAGACAAACACTTTAAGTCCTACAGCAGGACTGAACTGGCTAAAGATAAGGCCGAGATTGATGATATAGTGAGGAATATTACCAAGGGGGATGCGCAAAACTTTGTGCGTCTGTTAGGCGATGAACTCTGCGATCGTGGCGCCAATGATTACTTCACACTTTCCTTATTAGAAAGAATGGATGAGCTTGGGATCCCCTTTGAAATCTACCAGTCGAACCACACGCTTGATTTTTGCCTCTCCTATGAAGAATTAACCCACGAGCCGAAAGTCCGAGCGGCACAGAACGCCTACCGAAAGAGCAAAGCAAAGCTCAAACAGGCTAAAGAAAACGGCCAGATGAGCGACGAGTTAAAAGATGCTTATCAAGCGGCAAAAAAGCGTTTCGATAACTTATTACCATCTAAGAAATTAAAGCTTACAGCCGGAACATTAACAGAGACAGAACACCATCGCTCTCTATTAGGCCTTAATCGCTATTTAGAAAATAACTTGCTCTCTGCTTCTGAACTGGATGATTTAGTCAGCGTGCATCAACGGCATCAAAAAATACTAGGCTACTCCCTGGAAGAGAGGAAAATTACCCTCTATGGTCATGCCCCCATCGATTTAGCCCTAATTAAATCATTGGCCAAGAAATTTGAAATTACTTACCAAGATAGCACCCCAGAAGCGTTAGCTCTAACCATCGAATGGATAAATAGTAAGTATGCTGAATCCGTCAATCGTGGGAAATTACAAGACATCATTGAGAGAGGCGTTATAAGTGATGCTTACTATCAAATTGAGATTAATAAGCAAGACAACCCATTAGAATATCTATTCTATAATCGAAACTTTAGTGATTTAAAGAGAGTTTCCAAGCATCAAGGCTATGAGGTGTGCTACGTACATGGTCATACAAAAGGTGATACAACGACACATGAAGTTTGCCTTAACCCATCTTTAGGGGGAAGTATAGATGGTTCTTTAGATAAACAAAATAACCCCATCTATCACGACGATGGTCATACACTTACTTTGTCACCAGAAGTGAAAGAGACCTTGTTAAACGATACCCGCAAAAATTTAGATCTGGTAGTAAATGAGTTACAAAAAATCTTAAGCGACTATCACGCGCATTTAAAGAAGAGAACGGATCCTGGCACTGAAAAAAAACAACAAATCATCGAAGCTTTACAAGGAATTTTAGAAAATAAGTCAAGTAACTCCCAACCCGTAGAACAAAGGATTCAATCATTTGTCCATGAGTTCAAGGAGCAACTACCAACACTCAAAGAAAACAACCGACCTTGGCAGGCTTTCTTTCGAAACATTGTCAAAGCGCTTCCTCTGGGGCTCGGATACGTGTTTAGGCCATTTTTAGGCTCACACGGGGCCTATGCTGGCAAACAAGTGAATCAATTAATCAATGATAAGATTAGTCATCAACTAAGCTTCTTTAAAAAAGTGGAAGAGACGCCCCTGTCCGCACAAACATCACAAAACCCAAAGGATTCACAGAAGCCCTAATAGAAGAGGCCTAGCTCTAATTTGGCGGCTTCGGTCATGCGCTCTTGAGTCCAGGGTGGATCCCACACCAGCTCGACAATGCAATCATTCACTCCTTCCACAGAGTTTACTGCCTGCTCAACGGTCCCTGGAAAGGTTTGTGCCACCGGACAGCCTGGGGTAGTTAAGGTCATTTTCACATCAACATTGGCGTCATCATCGATGATCACATCGTAGATTAAACCCAGATCGTAAATATTAACCGGAATTTCAGGATCAAACACTTTGCACAAGGCTTTAATCACATCTGCTTTCAATGCCTCTTTATCCAATCCTTCTTTTTTTAGAAAGCTAAACATGTCTACTCCGTTGTGGCCACAGTGTCATTGTCTTTTAAGGCAGACTCTAGGGTGTGCCAGGCAAGTGTTGCGCATTTAACCCGAGCAGGATACGCCCTCACCCCTGCCAACACGGCAAGCTTATCAATTGTCTGCGGTGCTGCCTTTTCCTCGGTGACCAATTGATGAAAAGAAGAAAAAATTTTGTGTGCCTCTGCCACCGTTTTACCAATAATCATTTCAGTCATTAGAGAGGCTGACGCGGTTGAAATCGCACATCCCTCGCCAACAAAGCTTGCGTCAATTATCCTATCCCCTTCTTGCTTTATGTAGAGCGTAAGCCTATCCCCACACAAAGGATTAAACCCCTCTGCCTGATGAGAGCAGCCCTCCATGGTGTGATAATTTCGGGGGCTCTTGTTGTGATCGATAATAACTTCTTGATAGAGTTCTGAAACATCCATTAGGCAAACACCTTCTTAACTTTTTGTAGCCCAGCGCACAAGGCATCAACCTCGTCTTTGGTATTATAAAACGACAATGATGCTCGCACGGTAGCAGGCACCTTAAAAAAGTCCATCACCGGCATGGCGCAATGATGGCCACTTCGAACAGCAATGCCTTCGGAATCTAAAATTGTGCCAATGTCATGTGGGTGTATGTTTTTAAGGGTAAAGGAAATGACTGACACTTTTTTGCGTGCTTGACCAATGATTCGAATCGATGGATCGTCTAATAACTGATTGCTTGCATACTCTAAGAGTGATGTTTCATACGCTTGCACCACCTGCATATCAAGCCCGTTTAAATAGTCGATTGCAGCAGAGAGTCCAATGGCGCCTGCAATGTTTGGGGTCCCAGCTTCAAACTTATGCGGCAAAGGTGCATACTCACTTTTTGCAAAGGTAACAGAAGAAATCATCTCACCACCGCCTTGATAGGGTGGCATTTTTTCAAGTAGTGCTGCCCGTCCCCATAAAACACCGATGCCGGTGGGGGCAAACATTTTATGACCCGAAAAGGCATAAAAATCAGCCCCTAAGGCTTGTACATCAACTCGTTGATGCGGCAGTGCTTGCGCACCATCTACCAACACGGTTGCACCTTGCTCTTTGGCAAGTGCAATCATCTCTTTTATCGGGTTAATGGTTCCCAAAGCGTTGGAGATATGGTTTAGGGCAACCATTCTTGTCCTGTCAGAAAGGAGCGCTTTGAAGGCCGTCAAATCAATCTCACCTTGCTCTGTAATTGGAGCAACTTTTAGACTTAAGCCTTGTCGCTCACAAAGTAACTGCCAAGGTATGATGTTTGAGTGATGCTCTAAGTGAGAAATCAACACTTCATCACCGGCCTTTAAGCCTTGTCCAAAACTGCTGGCAACTAAGTTAATGGCCTCGGTGGTACCACGAGTAAAAATACACTCTTTCGCTGCCGGTGCATTAATAAAGCTTGCAACTTTTTGTCGGGCACTCTCAAATGCTTCGGTGGCCTGCTCACTTAAAAAATGAGCCCCCCGATGAACGTTGGCATTAATGCTTTGATAGTAACGACTTACCGCCTCAATCACTTGTATGGGCTTTTGACTGGTCGCGGCACTGTCTAGATAGACTAGCGGCTTACCACGTACTGTTTGTGACAAGATGGGAAAGTCTTCACGAACGCTCTTAACATCAAACCCGTTAGACATCACTCACCTCTTCTAAATAACGCTCTAGATAAGGTGTGACCATTGCTTTGGCTCGAGTTAACTCAAGATCATCTAGCAATTGATTGGCAAAAGACGCTATCACCAATTTTCGAGCTTCTTTTTCACAAATACCGCGTGATCGTAGATAAAAAAGTGCTGTTTCATCAAGCTGACCGACGGTGGCGCCATGGGCACACTTAACGTCATCGGCGAAAATTTGCAGCTCAGGCTTTGTGTCTATTTCTGCTTTTTTAGAAAGCAGTAAATTTTTGTTTTGTTGGGATGAGTTGGTTTTTTGGGCATGCTTTTCTACCAATACTCGCCCGTTAAACACCGCTCTTGCTTTGCCATTTAAAATGCCTTTATAGAGCTGAGAGCTCTCACAGTGCGCCACCTTATGAGCAAACATGCTGTGGGTGTCTACGTGCTGATTATCATTGACACAATAAAGCCCATTAAGCGTTGCCTCGGCCTCTTCTTCTAAGAAATGAACCGACGGAGTATGGCGCACAAGGTTTCCACCAAAGTCAAAGTTGAAATGGGTGAATTTAGCACCTTTAGCAAGGTATGCTGTTGTGGCGGTCACAAGATATGCCTTGCTAGACTCTGCTTGTACTGAGCAAAAAGAGAGTTCGGCCTGTGCTTTTAAGTGCAGATTAACCACAACATTATTAAAATAGGTGGTGCCTTCTTCACCCTCATAGTGATTGATAAGCTTAAGTCTTGCCCCTTTTTCGAGGTAGATAACATGCCTTAGATGTCGTGCCCCAAACTGGTGAGTGCTGTGCTTTAAAAGCAGCGGTTCAAGGGCATGCGTGCCCTCTTTTAGATAAATAAACACCCCGGACTCAAAGAGTGCGAGATTTGCAAGGCTAAGGGCTTCCTCTTGCTCATTTAAGTTTAACGCTTCTTCTAACTGGGTAGGGAAACGATCCAGCGCATCTTTAATTGGCAAAACTACCATGCCAGCAGGCAAGCGTTTGCTTACATTTTCTTGTAATTGTCCATCAAGAAAGGCAACGGTACCAGGTTCAAGGCTTGGAAAAGACGATCGCGCATCAGTTGTTTTTTGCCAATCGTGCGATGTGAGTCCGGATAAATCCGTGTACTTCCAGTCTTCGTCTTTTTTAGTGGCCAGCCCTTGGTTTAAAAAGCGCTCTGCCGCCTGTTCTTTGTGAGTTCGCAACCAAAGCGGCCAATTCGGTTCCTCTTGGCTGTTTGTCTTTAGAGTATTAAGCAGCGTCATGAGATTCCACCCAAGCATAGCCTTCTGCTTCTAATTGTTTTGCTAAATGTTTATCACCTGATTTGACAATTTTACCACCTGCTAACACGTGAATGTAGTCAGGCTCGATGTAATCAAGCAAGCGTTGATAATGGGTTACCAAGACGATGGCGCGATCAGCAGAACGCATTTTGTTCACCCCTTCTGCCACTGTTTTTAGTGCATCGATGTCAAGACCCGAGTCAGTTTCATCTAAGATGGCAAATTTTGGTTGCAACAACGCCATTTGCAAAATTTCATTTCGTTTTTTCTCACCACCAGAGAACCCTTCATTAACATTACGATAGAGAAAGCTCTCATCCATGCCAACGAGTTCACACTTTTCACGCACAAAAGAAAGAAACTCAATGGCATCGAGTGGCTTCTTATCTTGTGCTTTTAACACCGCATTCACAGACGCTTTTAAAAAATTAATGTTGGTCACCCCAGGAATTTCAACCGGGTATTGAAAGGATAAAAAGAGCCCCTTTTGCGCTCGCTCTTCGATGCTAAACTCTAGTAAATCGTCTCCTGCAAACTGGATGCTGCCTGATTCGACTTCATAGTCTTCACTGCCGGCAAGTACTTTTGAAAAAGTGCTTTTGCCCGAGCCATTTGGGCCCATGATTGCATGAACTTCACCCGCATTAACCTCTAAATTGATGCCATGAAGAATGGATTCACCATCACTGGAGCGAACTTGTAAATTATTAACCTTTAACATAATTAACCTACTGACCCTTCTAAACTAATGCCTAAGAGCTTTTGCGCTTCAACCGCAAACTCCATGGGCAATTCTTTTAATACTTCTTTGCAGAAGCCATTAACAATCATTGACACCGCATCTTCTGTGTCAATGCCACGTTGCTGACAATAGAACAACTGCTCTTCTGAAATCTTAGAGGTGGTCGCCTCATGCTCAACTTGCGCACTTGGCTCTTTCACTTCAATGTAGGGAAAAGTGTGAGCAGAACATTTATCACCCATCAGCATTGAATCACACTGGGTGTAATTTCGAGCACCCTCGGCACTGGGGGTTACTCTGACTAAACCGCGATAAGCATTGTGTGAAAAGCCTGCCGAGATCCCTTTCGAGATAATGGTGCTTTTAGTGTTTTTGCCCATGTGAATCATCTTACTACCAGTGTCTGCTTGCTGGTAATTATTAGTAAGAGCCACAGAGTAAAACTCACCAACACTCTCTTCGCCTTTTAAGATAACGCTTGGGTATTTCCAAGTAATGGCAGAGCCAGTTTCAATTTGAGTCCAAGAAATTTTAGACTTCTTGCCGCGACAAAGTCCTCGTTTGGTGACAAAATTATAAATGCCCCCTTTGCCATCTTTATCGCCGGGATACCAATTTTGTACCGTTGAGTATTTGATGGCCGCATCGGTTTCTGCGATTAACTCCACCACCGCAGCATGCAGTTGATTTTCATCACGCATTGGGGCCGTACATCCTTCAAGATAGCTCACATAACTGTTTTCATCTGCCACAATTAAGGTTCGTTCAAACTGGCCAGTACTGACAGCATTAATCCTAAAATAGGTTGAAAGCTCCATCGGGCAGCGAACGCCTTTTGGGATGTAAACAAAAGAGCCATCACTAAACACCGCGGCATTTAAGGCCGCGTAATAATTGTCTCGATATGAAACAACGGATCCTAAATATTTTTCGATTAAATCAGGATATTCTTTGACTGCCTCTGAAAAAGGGCAAAAGATAACGCCGTACTCTTTTAGTTTTTCTTTGAAGGTGGTCGCAACAGAGACACTGTCAAACACCGCATCGACCGCAACACCGGCCAACCACTTTTGCTCCTCAAGAGGAATGCCTAATTTGTTGTAGGTGCTCAAGAGCTCAGGATCAACCTCATCCAAACTCTGAGGCTTGTCTTTATCTTGCTTGGGTGCGGAATAATAACTTATTTCCTGAAAATCAATTTTGGGATAATGGACGCTCGACCAGGTTGGTTCTTCTAGGGTTAACCAGTGTCGATACGCCTCAAGTCGCCAATTTAATAAAAATTGAGGCTCACCTTTTTTTGCAGAAATTGCACGAATGGTGTCTTCGTTTAAGCCTGGGGGCAAGGACTCTGACTCAATCTCGGTTACAAACCCGTGTTCATACGGCGTCTCTAATAACTTATCGAGATCTTCTGCACTACTGTTTGTCACAACTTACTCCATCGAGGGGTTGAAAGGTTAATGGTTGTTCACGTTGGCATGCCGTCACACCCAGCTCTTCCTGGGCAAGATCGGCAAGCGTCACCGCACTTAAGGCGCTGACGATGGCTTGATTTATCACACGCCAACTCTTTTTGGTGGTACACACCGGCTGTAATACACACTGACTACCACTGTCGCTGCATTCGGTCAGCGCTAACTTGTCTTCGAGCGCTGTGATGATGTCAAAGACGGTTATCGTAGCAGGATCCCCTTTTAATCGGTAACCACCACTTGGGCCCCTAACAGACTCTAAAAGCCCAGACTTTGTTAGTTTTTTCAATAACTTGCTAACAGATGGCAAGGCAATGTGCGTCTGATTTGCAATGTCTTGTGCACTCAATAGGCGACTTTTCGGCTTCACCATTGAAGCCATAATAAACGTGCCATAATCAGCCATTTTGCTGATGCGAAGCATACCACCCCCCAAACATGATGTATAGTACCATTTTAGTTCTTTTTTGTTTGATTTTCCAGCATTTATCGCCGTAGCGAGGAAAGTACTCTAGCGTTACAGAGTGTTGGTAAGTACGAAAAATAGTGACTATACTCAGATTAATTTTTGTATGGCCTGCTTAGAGGGCTTAACATCATTAAAATTTAAAATAAGACTCTGAATTACATGGAAAAAACACAATACATTGTTGGAATTGGTGCATCAGCAGGCGGTCTGGAAGCCATACAGGATTTTTTTGATCACATGCCAGCTAACACTGGTATGGCCTTTGTGGTTATACAGCATTTATCACCTGAGTTTAAGAGCTTAATGGATCAGCTGCTTAAACGAAACACCGAGATGAACATACGCCCTGTCACTGATAAAATGGCCATTGAGCCGAATACCATTTATCTAATTCCACCCAAGCACAACATGACTATTAAAGAAGGACTTTTGTGCTTGACAGAACAAATTAGAGGTCATCATCTTAATTTACCTGTGGATATTTTTTTTGAATCACTTGCAAGAGAGTGCCAAATACACGCAATTGGCATTATCCTCTCAGGCACTGGTAGTGATGGTTCTAAAGGGCTTATTGAACTATCACGCAGGGGTGGTTTGGTCATAGTTCAAGATCCTGATACCGCAAAATTTGATGGCATGCCAAGAAATGCGATTGCAACCAAGCATGTTCGGTGCATTTTAGATGTGCTACAAATGCCCAAAGCAATCATTGATTATGCCTCATCTCCAAACTCCTTTAATGAACAAAAGTATACTACTCAAATTAACTATCACTCATCTGTCTACGATTACATCTTTGAGTTACTCAGAGACAAATTTAAGATTGACTTTAACTTTTATAAGCCGACAACCATATCAAGGCGAATTGACCGAAGAGCCAAAAATCTATCTTTGGAGAGCCTTGTCGATTTCAAAGAATTATTGGAAAACAGTGAAGAACAGTTAGAGCTATTATACAAAGACTTATTAATTGGGGTTACAGCATTTTTTAGGGATCCTGAAGCATTTGACATCCTAAACAGCCAAGTCATTGTTCCACTCGTTCAAAATAGAAAAAACTCGAATAAAGAAATAAGAGTTTGGGTTGCGGCTTGTTCAACCGGTGAAGAAGCCTACTCCATTGCTATTTTGCTAAAAGAAGCGTTGAAACACTCTGACTTTGTTGGTGAAGTTAAAGTATTTGCAAGTGATGTAAGCACTGATTTTTTAGCCACTGCAAACCAAGGAAAATATGAAAACGGCGCTTTATCTGCTATGCCGGACCACCTTTTATCAAGCTATTTCATAAAGGTCGACGATCACCACTATCAAATTACACCAGAAATACGAAGAATGGTTGTTTTTGCTAAGCACAATATATTAAGTGATGCCCCTTTTACCAAAATGGATTTAGTATCCTGTCGAAATTTTTTAATCTACGTGCAACCAGGAATACAACAGAAAATACTAAATTTGCTTCGATTTGCCCTTAAGCGAAAAGGTGCTCTTTTTTTAGGCCCCAGCGAAACCATTGCGGATGTGGAGCATGATTTTGAGATCATTGATAGCAGTTGGAAAATATTTAGAAAAGTATTAGAAACAAAGCGTGAAATTGATTTTTCTCTGCCTGATAAAAAAAATTACAATACAAGACTATCGGCCCTTCCAAATTCTACCGAATTAAACCTTATGCATAAAAATACAGCGGTAGATACCTTTGCTTATGATTATTTGCTTGATACGTTTATTCCCGATGGGATCCTAATTAACGAAAACCATGAAATAATCTACGTCTTCGGCGGTTCAAATGAATTTTTAAGCTACCCTAGCGGACGGGCAAAACACGATATACTGAGCGCTATTTCAACAGAACTTAAGCCCTCTCTTTCCACCGCACTTCATAAATCCAGATACAATAATGAAATTGTTTGTTACACCGACATTGAATATACCCTTAACAAAAAAAAGCGCAAGGTTAAATTAACCGTAAGTCCTATCACAAACGAACGAGGAAAAATTAGATATTTACTCGTGCAACTAGCCTTCCTTCGTGCAAGAAAAAAAGAGGTTATTATAGAGAAAAGTTATGCACCATCTGATGAACATAACGAAATTGTCAAAGGCTTAGAAGAAGAACTTAAGTTTACTAAAGAATCTCTGCAGGCAACGATTGAAGAGGTTGAAACAACCAATGAAGAATTGCAATCAACGAATGAAGAACTACTAGCTTCTAATGAAGAGCTGCAATCAACGAATGAGGAACTACATTCAGTTAACGAGGAACTCTACACTGTAAATACTGAATACCAAAAAAAAATAGAAGAACTCACCCAAACAAATAATGACATCGATAATTTTCTAAGAAGCACTAACATCGGGACCATTTTTTTAGATAAACATTTAAACATTCGATTATATACCCCGGCCTCTGCTAAAATTTTTGATTTATCATCAAATGACCTAGGCAGGCCATTAAAAAGCTTTAGCCATAACATCGTTCTGGTAAACCTTGATGAAGTCATTGAAACAGTTGTCAAAAGCTCTGAAGCAATTATTTCAGAAGTGCAACTGAAATCTGGCCAATGGTACTTAATGCAAGTCCTTCCTTATCTTAACCAAAATCAGGTTCAAGATGGGATCATCTTAACCTTTATGAATGTTGATGAAGTAAGAAAGGCTCACCAGACAATAGAGTTTAATGAAAAACGTTATAAAACATTAATTGAGAATTCATCCTCATTTATTTGGTCAGCAACCATTGATGGAAAATTTGAAGAACTAAATGAACATTGGCTAAATTATACAGGACAAAGTTTTTCACAAGCGCAAGGGTATGGTTGGCTAAAAAGTTTTTTTGAGAGTGACTATCAATTTCTTAAAGAAAAGTGGCATCAGTGCATTCGTGATAAAACTCCTCTACAAGAAATTCTTCGTCTCTGGTCAAAAGAACATCAGGCTTATCGTTATGTTCGCCTGATGGCTGCACCACTTGTTGGCCAGGATGGAACAATCTATGAGTGGACGGGCTCTTTAACTGACGTTCATTATGAAAAAGAAGCCGATGCAAAACTTAATACCGCTTTTCAGGCCTCACCCATTGCAATGTTATTAATCAACAAAGAAGGTACTATTCAATTTATTAATAAACCAACTGAAGAACTCTTTGGCTACCACTCTCAGGAATTAATGAGCCAATCTATTGAAATTTTTGTCCCTCAGAAGGCTCGAGCAAACCACAGACTTCATCGGCGAGAGTATTTAAAAAATCCAATTAAACGCCCAATGGGCTCAGGCACAGACTTTATAGCGGTTAGAAAAGATGGTAGTGAATTCCCTGTTGAAGTCACTCTAACCCCTGTTCCTATGATTGACGGAGACTATATCCTTTGCTCTGTTTTAGATATTACAACTAGAAAAAAAGCTGAAGACATTCTCAAAAATACTAACGAAATTTTAGAGCAAAAAGTTGCCGAGCGAACCAAAGAATTACAGCGTGAAAAGAAAAAACGCTTGGCAAGTGAGAAATTATTTACTGAAAATAAGGCAATGTATGAAGACATATTGGATGCAACAACTGATGGCTGGTGGGACTGGAATTTAGAAACAAATGATGAATACTTAAGTCCTAAATTTAAAAGTGTTTTGGGTTATCGCGACCAAGAATTACCAAACAAAGCTGAAAGTTGGCAAAAAATTATTTACCCGGAAGATCTGGACCTGGCGCTTAAAGCCTTTGAAAATCATATAAAATTTGGTGAGCCTTTCGAGCCAACAGTGCGTTATTATTGTAAAAATGGGGAAACAAAGTGGATATGGTGTCGAGGTAAAGCAATTGTCGATGAAGACAGCAAGCAGCGAAGAATGATTGGAACTCATACTGATTTAAGCACCTTGAAAAAAACCGAATTTGATTTAGAACGAAAGGTCTTAGAGCTTACTTTCATATACAAAGCCATCTCAATTGCGCAAGAAGCCAGCAGTGAAGTAGAAGCCTTACATGACTGTTTAAGTTTAATTTGTGAGTTAATTGGCTGGGACATTGGTCACGTCTTCATTACCGACTACGAGAATAAAAAATTTATGTCTCAAGCGACATGGTTTTTTTCAAATGAGGAAAAATCTCTAAAATTTAAAAAAGCGACGCAGAATGCAACCTTTTATTTTGGCGACGGACTGCCAGGAAAAGTAATGGATGCTAAAAGACCTCTTTGGATTGAAGATATAAATGAGGAGCCATCTTTTATAAGGCGCTACTTAAATAAGCAAGATACTAATATTCGAGCTGCCTGTGCCTTACCTGTCATTGTAAGCGGCCAAGTTGTAGCTGTTTGTGAATTTTTCAAGTTCAAACCAGCAAAAACTGATCCGGAGCTTATAAGAGCTTTTGGTCTTTTAGGCCGTCAACTAGGCAATGTTTTTGAGAAAAAAATATCTGAAAAGCAACTCAATGAACTTGCCAATTATGATGAGATCACCAACCTTCCAAATAGGAATTATTTTAAAGATGCACTAGCACGAATGCTTAGCAAAGCAAAAAGAACTAATGAAATCCTAGCTCTTTTATTTTGTGACTTAGATGACTTTAAAATTGTTAATGACACTAAAGGTCACTCAGCTGGCGATTTAGTCCTAAAAGAGTCAGCCGCTCGCCTTAAAAACTCAGTCAGGGAAGGAGATTTTGTTGCCCGCATTGGCGGCGATGAATTTGTCATCATCTTAGAAAACCTTTATTCCTCTGGCGAAATTGATGAGTTTGCCAAACGAATTATTAATGCCTTTTCAGAGCCTTTTATTGTTGGTGATAGTCATGTTCAAATTTCTGTTAGCATAGGTGTTTCTCTCTATCCCTATGCTGGAGAAACTGCCGCAAGCTTAATTAAAAATGCTGACATTGCCATGTACAGCGCCAAAGAAAATGGCAAGAATGTGTTTGAGTTCTATACAAAGAAATTAAATCAAGAAAAAGAAAGACGCCTTATTATAGAACGAGACTTACACTCAGCACTTCATAATGATGAGCTCTACCTTGATTACCAACCCATATACAACCTAAAAGATTCACAAATGGTAGGCCTTGAAGCCCTCTTGCGTTGGAACCACCCTTTGCTTGGAAATATCCCCCCTCTCGAGTTTATTTCCATTGCAGAAGCAACTGGCGCCATTCGTGAAATAACTGAGTGGGTCTTTGAGACCTCTATTCGCCAATTAGAAGAGATAAATAAACAAAGCAAGCGACAGCATGCCCTTACGATTAATCTATCAATTAATTTTTCTGCCAAACAATTGGTCGATAATGAAGTGTTGGCGTACATCAAAAGCTCCAAAGATGTCTTATCTAAAAACATACCAATTGTGATAGAGGTCACAGAGTCATCACTGGTGCAAAATTTCGACGTTGCCAAATCTATTTTGGAGGATTTAAAGCAATATGGTTTTAAAATTGCAATTGATGACTTTGGCACGGGTTATTCGTCATTAGAATACCTACAAAAGCTTGAGGTTGATATTATTAAGGTTGATAGATCCTTCGTGGATGCCATTGAGTCAAACTGTAATAAACCACTGCTGGTTAAAGCCATTATTGAAATGGCCGACTCTCTTGGCAATGATATTATCATTGAGGGAATAGAAACAGAAAGGCAGCTTGATTACTTAGAGCAAGATAAATTTAAAACATTAAAGGTTAGTCTCTGGGGTCAAGGCTATCATCTTTGTCGGCCAATTGGATTTGAAGAGCTTCTAATATTGCTTAATGGTTAGGCCTGTTCCAATTACTGATTCATTATGCGAAGCTTTGACTTAAACAGAGCTTCGCATAATGAACTAGGATGGGTATAGGAACGGTACTAGATTAAAACTACTTCAGAGCTTTTAATTTTACGCTTTAAGAAGGTCTCACCAACCCGACAAAATCGTTCTGGCAAGTCTGTAACCAGAAATTCCATAGGTTGATTGGGAGCGGTGCTTTTGCTAGTAATGTTTTTCTCTTCTAAAATTTGCTTAACGGCTAGAGCGGTAAACAGAGCTGAGTCAATTAACTGAATATTTCTTGGTAAGATCGCCTGAAGTGCTTCTTTTAACACAGGAAAATGAGTGCACCCCAACAATAGTGTATCCACCTCTAAGCTTTTTAGATCAGACAAATAATGTACAATTGCAGCCTCTGTCACTCGGCCTGTTACTAGACCTTCTTCTGCTAGGGCCACAAATAGCCCAGTTGCTCTACTAATGACATCAGCGTGCTTATCAAGTGCTCTAATTTTTTGTGGGTAAATATTGGTTTTAGCGGTGGTCTCTGTTGAGATAACACAGATTTTTTTAGTCTTTGACGCTTGAATGGCAGCATGTGCACCTGGCTCTATCACCCCTATTACAGGAAGCTCAGGGTAGTGATGAGCTAAGACCTCGAGAGCTGAGACAGTGGCCGTATTGCAGGCCACCACTAATAATTTAATCTGACGGTTTACGAGCACTTGGGCCATCTGCAGTGCATAAGCTATGACGGTTTCCACACTCTTGGTGCCATAAGGCAGCCTTGCAGTGTCGCCTAGGTAGACAAAGCGCTCATTCGGCAAGAGATCTCGTAGTGCTCTGAGAACCGTTAGCCCTCCCATGCCTGAATCAAAGACGCCAATGCTCATACGCTTCTATCCCCTGAGTAATCGTAGTAAAAAACACCTATTAATGTTCTTTCCATTATCTACTTTAAATATACTTCAAAATTAGTACTTTTCCCCTGATAAATAAAATCAGGCGCTCGTTTGCTAATGTGCGGCACCTTAACAGGCCATTTTAAAACCACTCGTTTGGATGCAAGCTTGCACGCTTTGGCAAACAACGCTTCTTTATCAAGATCGCTGCCAACGATGTCTTGTACCATGGCAATGTCCTTTTTAACTTGTGCTGTACTCTTTCGAGGAGGATGCATCGGATCGAGGTACACGACCTCAAAAGAGGGTTGAAATGATTCAGTAAGAGCATCGACAAAACGCAGTGTTAATTGATACTTTTTCCCAATTGGGCTTTGGGCTAAGCGCCTGATGGCATCATCTAAAAGAGCCGCCATTACCGGGTTTCGCTCACAAAGCAGCACTCTCGCACCACTACCAGCCATTACAAACGCATCACGAGCAAGGCCAGCGGTCAAATCTAATATTTCTGCGTCATTTTGCCCAGCCAACGTTGCTTTAACAATCTGCTCTTTTTGACCTTGCGCTCGCCGTCTAAAATCACTCTTGCCTGCTAAAAAATCGATGCTAAAGGGCTTTATTTTTTCGGCACAAAGAGAGAGCTTACCCTCAACCATCTCTAAGCTATAAGGCCGCTCTCTAAGAAACTGCTCGGCTTTTCGTTTAACGCTCAGCATTTGTTATTAAGTGACTTGCAAATTCGAGCAAGGTTTTAAAGCGCGGCACCTCAGGAAACAATGCCGCCTCTTCTTCGCTCATTTGTGAGGGGATCAAAATGGGTCTTGCCGAGACAGCGTTGGCCGTACGAATGTCACTGACTCTATCACCAACAAAATAAACGCCTTTAGGCGAACAATTAAAACGCTTTGCCAGCTCTTTCAACATTCCAGGCCGCGGCTTTCGACACTCACAACCCGCATCAGGCATGTGAGGACAGTAAACCACCTCTTGAATCTGTCCGCCTGCCTCTTTGACCAAATCAAACATCTTTTGGTGAATGTTTGAGAGTACCTCTTCGCTGTAATAACCTCTGGCAATGCCCGATTGATTCGTGGCAACCCCTATTTTATAGCCCGCTTTAGAGAGTTGTGCGATTGCCTCGATGCTACCAGGAATTGGCTTCCATTCCTCAGGGCTCTTAATGTAGTGTTTGGAATCAAAATTGATGATCCCATCTCTGTCGAGAAAGAGTACCTTCATTATAATCCTTGCAGTTTGGTGAGATCGGCGACCCTTGAAAAAATTGTCTTAATTGAGAATAGAAGATTCAAACGGTTTTTTCGAAGAGCCATGTCATCGCAATTAACCATCACCGCTTCGAAAAAGTTTGCAAGCGGCTCAGAGAGCTCCTCAAAAAGAGTCAATAAGCCTTTAAAGTCTCGAGACTCTAAGAGAAGATCTTGTTGCATAATGAGCCTATCAACTGCTTTTTTCAGGGCTTTTTCTTCCATACTTTCGAGCAATTCATCTGATACCTCGCCGCTTAAACTATCATGACTCTGTAGAATTTTAACCACTCGCTTGTTTGCCTCAATTAAGCTTTTAAATTGAAGGCTTTGTTGAGATTGGCGCAATGCTTGCATGCATGGGTAGAGGTTGGCGACTCTATCATGACTTGCACTAACCGCTTTGACTACGTCCACCGCAATGTCCTGAGCATGATAGAAATTTACCAGTCGATCGGTGATGAAGGCTTTTAATTCAGACGGGGCCTCCTCACTAAACGATGCGTCAGCATAGGCAGAAAAACCAATTTTTAGTAGTTGAGAGAAGGAAATATCCCATTCATTCTCTTGAAGAATGCGAATGATTGCGAGCGCATGTCGGCGACACTTAAAGGGATCTTTTGCTCCTGTTGGCTTTTCATTAATGCCAAAAATGCCACATAAAGTATCGAGTCTATCGGCAACAGAGAGCAAGCAACCAAGTGCGCTGCTTGGCAATTCATCGTCGGCAAAACGAGGCAAATACTGCTCAAACAGTGCTAACGAAACGGCGTCTCTCTCACCTGAAAGGCGACTGTACTCTCGCCCCATAATTCCTTGTAGCTCAGGAAATTCTTGCACCATTTCCGTTAACAAATCACATTTTGCAAGCTCTGCTGCTCTTTGTAAGTCCGAAGAGTCTATCCCTAAGTGAGCAGACAAAGCTTGTGCAATTTTAGAAACTCGCATGCTTTTATCAAACAAGCTACCAAGCTTTTTATGAAAGACAACTTTCTTTAGAGACTCAAGATGCTCTGAAAGCGGTGTTTTCTGGTCTTGCTTGAAGAAAAATTCCGCATCACTTAAGCGTGCAGTCATCACTTTTTTGTTGCCCGCAATCACCACGTCAGGTTTTTCACTGACTATGTTTGCAATGGCGATAAACGATGGGGCTAACAGGCCTTCGAACGATTTAAGCGCAAAGCTCTTCTGATGAGATTCCATCGCGGCAATCAATGCTTCTTGCGGCACCTCTAAAAAGCGCTCTTCAAAATCAACTTTCAAGGCTACTGGCCACTCAACAAGAGCGCAAACTTCTTCTAACAATGCCTTGTTTAAGACTGGTGTGAGCTGATGTTGTTGCGCAAGTTGAGTGATTTGTTTTTCAATTTCGTGCAAACGCTTATCAAAGTCTACAATCACAAATTGCTCTCTCAGAGCTGTTTCATAGTCTGCTGGCTGATTTATCACAATCGCGCCTTTGCCCATCACTCGGTGGCCATAACTTATGCGATCACTTTGACAGTTAAATAGTTCTGCAGGCACAACCTCATCGCCATAGAGCATCACAAGCCAGTGTACCGGTCTAACAAACGCACGCGTTTCATCACCCCAGCGCATCTCTTTGGCAATGGGAAGCTTAGAGAGAAGATCATCAACGATCTTCGGCAAAAGAGCCCGCGTTTTTTGACCCGGCACTTCAGCCCTGTGCATCATCCAACTGCCCTTTTCTGTCTCTTCAACACTTAACTCATCAATCTCAACTTGGCAAGAACGAGCAAAGCCCATTAAAGCTTTGGTCGGAGCGCCATTCTCGTCAAAGGCTGCAGCTTTCGCTGGTCCCTTTCGCTCAACTTTTTGCAGTGGTTGCTCATCCTCTAGCTCTTTTACAAGCAGCGCAAGTCGTCTAGGACTGACAAAGGCCTGCAGACTGGAATAGTTCAAACCAAGCGTCTCAAACGCTTCTGCAACGTTGCTCTCAAGGTGAACTTTGATGGGTTGCAAAGACTTTGTCGGCAACTCTTCAACACCTAATTCAAATAGAAAATCAACTTTATTCATGGTCATGGCCTCCACACATAGGAAACCCAAGTCTCTCACGTGCATTGTAATATTCTTTTGCCACCCCTCGAGACAGCGCCCTTACTCTTAGGATGTATCGCTGGCGCTCAGTTACCGAAATGGCAGAGCGTGCATCTAATAAATTGAAGGTGTGTGAGGCCTTCATCACCAGCTCATAAGCTGGCAGAGGCAATTGTTTTTCAAGTAAGCAGTTGACCTCTTGCTCATAAAAATCAAATTGACGAAAAAGCTCATCAACATTGGCGTACTCAAAGTTATAGGTCGACATTTCGACTTCTTGCTGATGAAACACATCCCCATAAGTAACCCGTCCTAAACCACCATCACTCCAAGGCATGTCAAAAATATTGTCAACGCCTAACAGGTGCATGGCAATGCGCTCAAGACCATAGGTTAATTCGCCACTAACGGGTTTACACTCTAACCCGCCCACTTGTTGAAAATAGGTAAACTGTGAAATTTCCATGCCATTTTGCCAGACTTCCCAACCAAGCCCCCAAGCGCCTAAGGTGGGAGATTCCCAGTTGTCTTCTACAAAACGAATGTCTTCTATAGCAGGATTAATGCCTAATGCCTTCAAGGAATCGAGATACAGCTCTTGAATGTTTAAGGGAGAGGGCTTCAACAACACCTGATATTGATAAAAGTGTTGTACTCGGTTTGGGTTCTCGCCATAACGACCATCTCCTGGACGACGAGAAGGCTGCACATAAGCAGCATTCCAAGGCTCTGGACCTATGGCGCGTAAAAAAGTTGCTGGGTGAAAAGTCCCCGCCCCCACTTCCATGTCCAGTGGTTGTAGAATAACGCACCCTTTCTCAGCCCAAAATGCTTGTAAGGTGGCGATAACATCTTGAAACGTTTTTATCATCTGTAACGACCTATGTAAACGTCACCCAAGATCCATTCGTTATCGACCCCCTAACTCATCAATCATGTTTGAGGGATGTCGCCTCTGCTCCTTGCAAAATGAGGAAAAGGCGCATATAGGGTATAAACCGTATGCGCCTTTCATGATGGGTAACTAAACCTAATAAAAAATAGCGACTGCTACTTGTTTGAGTCTTCTTGTGCCTTCTTAATGTAGTCTTGTAAAGCCGCTTCACTGGCAGCACCTGGAACAAAAAAGGCTTTAGAACCTTCTTTAAATTCACCATTAGGCGTGCTGGCAATAACAAAGGCAGGTGTGCCCATTAAACGCAAAGCTTCCGCAAGACGCATGTTGTCATTGACTTTTTTCTTAACATCATCGGCTTTCATGTCCGCCTTTAATTTGGTGGTATTTAAACCAACACCTTGTGCTGTCTTAATAATGGAAGCGAGATTCAGACGTGCGCTCTTAGACAATAGAGCTTTGTGCATCTCTTGATATTTGCCCTGCTTCTCGGCAGCAATCGCGGCTAAGGCTGCATCATTTGAGCTCTTACCAAAAATGGGGAACTCCTTATAAATTACTCGTAAGTTCTTATCTTTCTCAACCAGAGCACTCATGATGGGTTCCATTTTCTTACAGTGCACGCATTGATAGTCAAAAAACTCAACGATGGTCACACTGCCTTTTGGATTGCCAATCATTGGGCCTGCAGAGAATAATTCTTTGCCATTTTGCTCTATCGCACTATTGGCTTGCTTAACCATGCTCTCTTGTTGCTTCTTTTGCAGCGCTTGTGAGGCCTCAATTAAGACTTCTGGGTTAGACAATAGATAATCATGCACAATTTGTTCAATTTGCTTTTTTTCCTTGTTGCTGATTTCTGCTTGTACTCCGACACTACCAAACGCAAGCAACGCTCCCATTAACAACACACCGATACGTTTATTCACTCGATCTTCCCCTGTTAAAATGCACTGAAAGGCCAAACACTACCATCCCTAGTCTAAGAGTCAAGCAACAGAGCTTAGTTTTGCATAAGCAAGTACCAGCCACTTGTTACCAGCCGTGGCAAATTTTACCTCTGCTCGCGCTTGCTCCCCATTTCCTTCAAAATTGACAATCACCCCTTCTCCAAACACTGGGTGCACCACCTGCTCTCCTAAGTAAAAGCCAGAATCGCTCTTATCATCACCTGAAAAATGAGTTTTTCCTGCCTTTTTATATTGCTTGTCTTGGCTGGCAAAGGGCTCTGTTGAAAAGGCCTCTTCTGCATGTTCAGCACGAATACAGGTCGAGTCAATTTCTGCTAAGAAACGAGATGGCTGATGATAGGCCACTCTCCCATATAAATGGCGACTCTCAGCATAGCTTATCCAAAGGCTTTCTTTAGCCCGAGTCATGGCCACATAGCAAAGTCGTCGCTCTTCTTCTAACTTTTCACTGGAAGCAAGCGAGCGTGCAGATGGAAAAAGAGGCTCTTCCACCCCGACCATAAAGACCACTTTAAACTCTAATCCTTTCGCTGCATGCATGGTCATTAACTGTACGACTTCTTGTTCATCCTCTGAGTGTTCATCGCCTGCATCTAATTGCGCATGCGAGATAAAGCTTGGTAAATCAAACGCTTGGTCTATTGTATCAGGATCCTCTTGTTTAAATTGGCCTGCTGCAACCACCAGCTCTTCGATGTTTTCTACTTTTCCTTTGGCAATTTCCGTGTTCTTTTTCTGATAGTGGGATAACACACCAGACTTTAAGGCCGCTTGATGCACCACTTCTTCCAATGATTCATCACTCCAGGAGGCAGAAAGCTCTTCAATCAAGACAACAAACGCCGACAGGGCGTTGTGAGCACGGGCGGTAAACTTACTCTCCTTCAGGGCGTGTTTTGCCGCTTGCCAAAGAGAGAATTGATTCTCACGAGCCATGCTTCGAAGTTCGCTAAGGGTTTTCTCGCCAATGCCTCGCGTTGGAAAATTCACTACTCTCTCAAAAGCTGCGTCATCGTGGCCATTTACCATCAGGCGCAAATAACCCATCACATCTTTAATTTCAGCTCGCTCGAAAAAGCGCAAACCGCCATAGATGCGATAGGGAACCTCTGATTGTAAAAAGGCTTCCTCCAAGACCCGAGACTGCGCATTGGAGCGGTATAAAATGGCGATGTCATTAAGCGCAATGCCCTCAGTAGACTTTGCTTGAATGTTCTGAAGGACAAAGCGTGCTTCATCAATTTCATTAAAGGCTGGATAGAGATGAATCTTTTCCCCTAAGCTTGACTCCGTCCAGAGTGATTTGCCAAGCCGTGATTCATTATGCGCAATCAAGGCGTTTGAGGCTTGCAAGATGTGGCCACTCGATCGGTAATTTTGCTCAAGGCGTATGGTTTCAACCTTGGCAAAATCTTGAGAGACTCGATGAATGTTTTCAATCTTCGCCCCACGCCAACCATAGATGGACTGATCATCATCTCCAACCACGGTTAATGATGTTTGCTCGCTGGTTAGTAGGCGAATGAATGCGTATTGCACCGCGTTGGTGTCTTGAAACTCATCAACTAAAATAGCTTGGAAGCGTCTTTGATAATGAGATAAGAGAGAAGGATCATTTAATAAAAGCTCATGCGCTCTTAACAAAATTTCGGCAAAATCAATCACTCCAGCCCGAAAGCAAGCTTGCTCGTAGTCTCGGTAGATGGTCAAGAATTGATTCTCTCGATAGTCCCCATGGCTGTTGATGTGTTGGGCTCTTAAGCCTTCATCTTTTTTATTGTTGATGTACCACTGCACTTCTTTGGGGGGCCATTCTTCCTCATTTAAGTGCAATTGCCGCATCACACGTTTAATCATTCTAAGCTGATCATCACTGTCTAAGATCTGAAAGCTCTCAGGCAATCGAGCTTTTTCATAATGCTGACGTAGAAGACGGTGAGCGATGCCATGAAAGGTGCCAACCCACATATTACGAACCGAGTGATTGAGCACGCTCTCTAAACGCTCTTTCATCTCTTTGGCCGCTTTATTGGTAAAGGTTACGGCAAGAATGGATTGCTCTGATAAACGGTAATGAAACAACAGCCAGGCAATGCGACAAACCAACACTCGAGTCTTACCACTGCCAGCACCGGCCAACACCAATAAATTCCCTAACCCTTCGGTTACGGCCTTTCGCTGTAGAGGGTTTAACCCCGTAACAATCCGCTCTTCTTGCTGCATCAACGCTTACACCTAACACTAAAAGCACCCATTATACAAAAATCAGCCGCGAGATACGAGATACGAGATACGAGATACGAGATACGAGATACGAGCGGCGAGTGGCGAGATACAGGTTACAGGTTACAGGTTACAAAAGGATGCCAAGCCCACAGGCTTCTGAGGCGCAGTTTATTGAGATAAAACCGATGAGTGTAAATCATCGCAGTTTGTCGAGCGTACATGAACACTTTTCTTGTTCGTCCAAGCTGGGCATAATATGGCGGTGCCAAGAAAGATGTCAAAAAGAAGTGCCAGGCCCACCAGCCTTCTTCAAGCCGCCAGATTCTGCCCAGGTTGGACGAACGAGGTGAAGGAAAAAGCGCAGTGTACTTCCGTACATGAGCACTTTTCCAAGCCTTGTTCGTCCAAGCTGGGCACAATATGGCGGTGCCAAGAAAGATGTCCAAAAAGAAGTGCCAGGCCCACCAGCCTTCTTCAAGCCGTCAGATTTTGTTCAGGCTGTACGAACGTAGAGAAAAAAAGAGCGGAGCGTACTTCTGTACGTGAGCACCTTTTTGAGCTAGGTTCGTACAGCCTGAGCACAATATGGCGGTGCCAAGAAAGATGTAAAGATCTAAGAAAGGGTTTTGGGCATGCCATACCCCCGCTCAACCATCTCAAGGATGTTTTTCATATACAAGTCCCCCCAGCGACCAGGATCATAGTTCACGACCAGCACGTTCTCTTCTAGGTTTAAAATGGCTTCAAATGCCTTACGACAACCCAGATCAAAGCCGCGAAAAGCAACTCGTACTTCGTCTTCTGTGCCTACACCACCCTCTTTCAGTTTATCAAGTAAAAGCCGTATCATTTTATCGATGGTGTTGTAGTATTTGCTCAAACCACTCGAGGCAACAAAGGCATCTTCACCACGAGAAGTACTAAGCATTGAGCCGCTGTCGACAATGGTAAACACATTCTCTACTTGGCCGTCTTCGAGTTCTTTGGGAAGATGCAGTATGGGTGGTTCTAGTCGTTTTACCACAGGCCAGGTAATGGTCAGATGAAAATCAGCCCAGGTCATCCAGAGGTAGAATAGGGCACGCTCAATGTCGAGAGGCTCACCGCCTAGTTCGTCAAGGGTTGGTGAATACATCGCCACCGAGACCTCTTCTCTTAAGTTTGCCACTTGCGTTTGCAAATCGTCTTCTTTGTGGCTCATAGGATTGCTGCCGCCTTCTGGCTCGGCTGAAGTATCAGGTTGATGGTTTTCTGGAACGTCCGACATTAGTAAAATCTAGCAAATAGTTTCATCCCTCTACCCTATCAACCTCTGTGAGCATGGGTCAAGCTCTGTATTATTCAGGGCAAACGCATGAACGTCTTTTTGGTCCATTCGTTGTTAAAGTTGTTTTTGCGGTGCTCATTTACTTACATGTAAACTCCGCTCCTCGAAACAATTTCGCCTAGACTGAACACTAAAAATACACTCATACGTTTGCCCTTCTGTATTACTCAAGCGTTTACAAATTGATAGTGCAATTTAAGAGAGCATTGGGATTTTGCACACGAGCCCTGACAAATGGCTCGTTGATAAGGAGCGATTACCCCTTTTGCCACCCACCAAGAGGCAATGCCTTCAATGGCAGACTCAGACATGTCAAAGACTCGAGCAAGCTCCTTAGTCGAGACCACCTGCCGTTTTTTAATGTAATCCTTTATCTCATACATAATCATCTCAAAACCTTCATCCGTAACGTTAAGAAATAGCGCAAACTTAAAAGAACACAGGCAAACAAAGCAATTAAGCCAAAACTTAGTAGCAACACCAACCATAGGCTGATGCTGAGCTGACTGAGTTGATAAAAGGCCATGGCAATAAAATAAGCCATCGCCGTTGACCAAACGAGTGAAAACATCATCCAAAATCGGTTTAATTCTTTTTTTATCACCGCCAATGTTGAAACGCAGGGAACGTATAAAAGAGTAAATAATAAATAGGCATAGGCACTGGCCCCACTGCTAAACTGACTTGCCATTTGCCCAAAGGCCGCCTGATTTAGAGACTCTTTGGGGGCTGCGGCTGTAAAGGGTGAAAATAGCGCTCCGCCTAACTCCTTGGCGTTATCACCAATGCTAAAGAAGGCTGCCTTTAAAGCCGTCCAAAGATGAAATGAGTGGGCGGCCGTTTCTGTGAGTTCTGGGGTGTAGAGAGTATTTAAAGTGCCAATGACCACCTCTTTTGCCAACACACCACTTAAAAGACCAACCGTTGCTGGCCAGTTGCTCTCAGAAATCCCCATGGGGGCAAACATTGGCGTGACCCACTGCCCCATTATGGCCAATAAAGACGTCTCACTGCCAGGTTTGAATTCGCCGGTGATGGTCAGAGCATTTAAGCTCCCAAGCACCATACACACAGGCACAATCACTCGTATCGCCCGTTTTAGAAAATGTTTCAGTCTAAGGGTTGCTTCTTGCACCAGCAAGCGAGTCTTAGGCCACTGATAATTTGGCAATTCAAGAATGAGGATTGAATCTTGTTCAAACGCAAAAGCCCTTTTAACCACCCAACCGGTTAACACCGCAAAGACAATACCAATCAGATAAAGACTTAAGACAATCAGCGCCCCATGGGTTGGAAAAAAGGCTGCCACAAACACTGAAAAGATGGCAAGGCGTGCGCTGCATGACATAAAAGGCACCATCAAGGTGGTTAAAATTCTATCTCTTTCTGAATCCAGTGCGCGTGTTCCCATCACTGCCGGCACATTACAGCCAAAACCAACAATCATAGGGACAAAAGCCTTGCCTGGTAAGCCAAGAGCGCGCATGAGCTTATCCATGACAAACGCCGCTCGCACCACATAACCCGAACTCTCAAGAAAAGATAGAAACATAAAAAGGGCAAACATCACAGGAATAAAGCTAAGCGTGGTGCTAATTCCTTGACCAACCCCCTCTGCAAAAATGGCGCTCACCCAAGGAGAGAGTCCCCAGTTTTCACATAGTTGGCTTGGTAGCTCAACAAACAGGGCTTGACTGATGCCACTAAACGCCTCTTGAAACACCCCACCTAGATTAATTGAGACAAAAAACATGGCATACATCACGAGAAAAAACAGGGGTAGGCCAAGCAAACGATTTAAGAATAATTTATCAAGCACTCGACTTAAGTGTGTGGCTTTTAAGGTCACTTTTTGTTGAACGTCTTTGCAAACTTGATGAGCAAACTGATAGCGTGCTGCTGCAAGTAAGACCGAGTAATCTTCGCTCGATTCTTGTACGTCATGATCTTCTAAGGTTTCTATTGCGAAGGCATGAGCGCGCGCGCTGTCGTCTTCTGGGTACTGCTGAATTAAGTCTGTAAGACGCGCTTGCAATGCTGCTTCAAAAGGGAGCTTTTTATCTGAAGGCTTTGCCGCCTTCTCGACTAAAAAAGTCATTAATGCTTGTTTAGATCCTTTCTCTTCAGTAGTAAAAACAGGCACTCCGAGTACTGATGAGAGCTTTTCTGCATCAATTTCAAGGCCTTGTTTCAAGGCCAAATCAAGTTTGGTTAACACCACAATAAAGGGCAATTTTCGATCGATTAACTGACTGGTTAAATAAAGACTGCGCTCTAGATTTAGTGCATCAATGACATTAATAAAGAAGCTTGCATGATTGTCTTTTAAGTAATTGCGGGTAATGGTCTCATCCATGCTGGAATCAGCTTCCGGCAAACTCAAACTGTAAATTCCTGGCAAATCAACTAAGAGCGCCCTTTTATCCGCGCATCGAATCTCACCTTGTTTTTTTTCAACGGTGACCCCTGGCCAATTCCCTACCTTTTGCCGAAGTCCAGTCAAGGCATTAAAAAGGGTTGTTTTACCACTATTGGGATCACCTACTAAGGCCAATGTTTTCATAGTGCTTCTACCGATAAAACCCTTGCTTCATGAACTCTAAGGGCGAGTTCTCCCCCACGGAAAGAGATAAGGACCGGACAACCCAAAGGGGCTTTTTGCAGAATTGAAAACTCAACCCCTGGTACCAACCCCATGGCCAGCAGCTTCTGCTTATAAGCAGAATTCTCCTTTTTAAATCCAATGATTCTGGCTCGCTGCCCTAGCTTTAATTCACCGATTAACATTGATCAAGCTCTAACCTCATACTGTTCTACCACTATACTGAAAAAAACACCCTCTATCAAGAATGATTCTCATTTGCATTTTCCAGTGCCTGCGCCAAATAATGCTTTGAACCCATTTCTTTGAGTCGACTCAAGGTTCTCTGATACTCAAACGCCTTCTTGCCCGTCTCAGGATATAAGGCTTCTGCTTTTTTCTCTGCCGAGAGAATAAGCGCCCGCCCCTTGTCGTAAATCACGTCAATTAGCAAGATAAAGTAGGTGACCGATGATAAGTCATCTTCAGCAATCGCTGGCACATTACTCACAATAAAGACGGTATACTCTTCTGCGAGCTTTAAATAATCAAGCTGACTTCTTGGGCTTGCGCAAAGCGTTTTAAAGTCAAACCAAATGACCTCGGCACTGCGCGCCTTGGCTTGCAACATTCTACCACTTAATTCAAACGATAAGGGTAATTTTTTTTCACCTTGAGCAGAGAAGCTTCGAAAAAACGTTCCTAATGCCGTTTCAGTCTCCTCTCCTAAGGGGGTCAAAAACGTGCCCGCGCGCTCAAATAAGGCCTTTCGATGATCTTGCTTGCTAAGCACAGGTAAAATGGTGCAAGAACGCTTAATCAAAGAAATGGCGCCTAGAAATCGTTTTCTGTGCAGACCATCGAGATACAAATCATCTGGGGCAAAGTTAGAGGTGGTTACCAATAGCACTTTCTGTTTAAAAAGCGTAGTAAAGAGTCGTTCTAAAATCATCGCATCCCCAATGTCATTGACCACACATTCATCAAGGCACAATAAATCGATCTCTTTGGCAATACTAAGCGCCACTCGCATTAAGGGATCACTTTGGCCCTCAAACGATTTCATGGCTTCGTGCACATCGCGCATAAACTCATGAAAATGCTTACGAACTTTGCGCTTACCAGGGAACGCTGCAAAAAAAAGGTCCATCATAAAGGTTTTTCCAACCCCAACACCGCCGTAAAAATAAAGACCTTTCACTGGCTGAGTTAAATGAAGAAGGCGCCGCCACCATTGTTGATTGGCCTCTGCTCCTTGCAAAATAGCTTGTAGGTAGGGTAAAACTCGGCGCTGAGAAGGATCATCGACAATCTCTTGCTGATTAACCAAGTCTGAATACGTCTTATCAAGGGTTAAACTCATAAAGACTCACTAAGCAATGTTTTGACGGTGTTTTTCAAAGGAAGCAGCTTGCCATGGAAAAAATGACTGGTCTCTGCAAAGGTAGTAATACGCACGTTTTCTTGACCCATTGAAAAAAAGTCGAGGGCCGCTTGACTGCTAACGACTTCGTCCTCTAGTGGAATGATGACTTGCCAGGCCCCCTCTTGGTAGTAGCACTCACTAAAATCAAAGTTCTCAACGCTGGGAGCAATGCTTATCAGCATTGCAGGCTCTAGAACGCTTGCCGCCTTTGCACTGACAAAGGTCCCAAAAGAGAAACCGGCAAAAACCTGCTTGGTGTTGGGGTAGCGCTTTTGTAGAGTCTTAGCAAGATGGATAAAATCATCTGCTTCGCCATAGCCCTTTGCATAAGAGCCCTCACTCTGCCCCACTCCTCGGTAATTAAATCGAAGAGAGGCAATGTTTAGCTCTGCAAAGGCTTTGGCAAGGGTGGTAACCACCTTGTTGTTCATGGTACCACCATAAAGCGGATGAGGGTGGGCAATGATTGCAAGAACGTCTTCACGGCATTCTGCAGGCTTTAACCAACAGCCTTCTAACTCCCCAACCAATCCTTTTAACCGTACTAATTTTTCAGTCGACATAAATTTAGAGTTGTTTTTCAAAAAAGATCCGTATAATACTCTAATCTTAGCAACTGATTCACCCATTCCATGAATGCTCTTGAAATTAAACAGCTGACAAAAACCTATCGAAATGGCGTTGAGGCGCTCAAAGGAATCGATTTAACCGTTGAGTGTGGTGATTTTTTCGCCCTGCTTGGCGCAAATGGTGCTGGCAAATCAACCACCATCGGGATTATTACCTCGCTGGTGACCAAAACATCAGGAGAAGTCTCTGTATACGGACACAACATTGACACAGAGAACATCCAAGCAAAGAACTGCATTGGCCTTGTCCCCCAAGAATACAATTGCAATATTTTCGAGACCTGTGAGAACATTTTAATCAATCAGGCGGGTTATTATGGGATCCCGGTTAAAAGAGCACGTAAGACCGCTCTCGAGTTGCTTGATAAATTAGGTCTTGCAGAAAAACGAAATACGCCAACACGCGAACTCTCTGGTGGGATGAAACGCCGGTTAATGATTGCCAGAGCCATGATTCACTCGCCCAAAATGTTAATCCTTGATGAACCCACTGCCGGTGTCGATATTGAAATTCGTCATGCTATGTGGAAATACATAAAGGAACTAAACAGCGAAGGTACCACCATTATCTTAACTACTCACTATCTAGAAGAAGCAGAAAATCTTTGTCGAAACGTTGGCATCATCGCCAAAGGACAACTGGTGGAGTGTGGACCAATGAGCAAAGTCATGGATAAAATTCACCAGCAAAGTTTTGTTCTTGAATTAGTAGAGCCGCTGGCAAGTTTACCATCATGTGAAACCATTCGCTTAACGCAGCGCAGCGCTCAAACACTGGAAGTCAATGCTGAGAAATCAACGACCATTAACGAGATTTTTGAAGCGCTGAACCAGTGTAATATACAAGTTAGAAGCATCAGACCCAAACAAAATCGACTTGAAACATTATTTTTGGACGTTATTCAAAATGCCTAAACGACAACAATACATTTCACTCTATACTATTATCCGCCGTGAATGGATGCGCATGCTACGCATTGCAGGCCAAGTGTTTTTGCCGCCTGTTATTACCATGAGCCTATACTTTTTAATTTTTGGGGAGCTTATTGGACCGAGAATTGGTGAGATGGATAAAATTCCCTATTCAAGCTACATCGCACCTGGACTCATCATGATGAGTGTCATTACCAATTCATACGCCAATGTTGCAAGCTCTTTCTACGGCATGCGCTTTCAAAAAAATGTTGAGGAGCTACTGGTTAGCCCCACACCGAATCTATTTATATTGATTGGCTTTGTCGCAGGCGGTGTGCTAAGAGGTCTGTCGGTTGCTTTCTTAGTTCTCATGGTGACGCTTTTTTTCATTCCCTTACATGTCGCTCACCCATGGCTGATGATTTTAGCCATACTAATGGTTTCAAGCTTTTTTTCACTAGCAGGTTTTACCAATGCGATGTTAGCTAGAAACTTTGACGACATCATGTTAATCCCAACTTTTATTCTAACGCCTCTTACTTATTTGGGTGGCGTCTTTTACTCCATTAACATGCTACCATCTTTCTGGCACAAACTTTCTATGTTCAATCCTGTACTTTACATGGTAAATGCCTTTCGCTATGGCATGTTGGGGGTCAGCGACATCGAAATTCTTCCTGCTCTTTGTGTACTCTTTGTCTGCATTATTGCATTGGGAGGCTTTAATTTGCATTGTTTAGATCGTGGGCTCGGCATTAAGGATTAGATCTATACATCTTTCTTGGCACCGCCATATTATGCCCAGCTTGAACGATCAAGGCTTGGAAAAGTGCTCATGTACGGAAGTACACTGCGCTTTTTCCTTCACCTCGTTCGTCCAACCTGAGCAGAATCTGACGGCTTGAAGAAAGCTGGTGGGCTTGGCACTTCTTTTGGGACATCTTTCTTGGCACCGCCATATTATGCCCAGCTTGAACGATCAAGGCTTGGAAAAGTGCTCATGTACGCTCGACAAACTGCGATGATTTACAATCATCGGTTTTATCTCAATAAACTGCGCCTCAGAAGCCTGTGGGCTTCTTCAATCCTTCACCTCATTCGTGCAGCCTGAACATTGACCCTCTTATTGTGACTGTTAGAATGACTTTAATTTTGCCATTTGGTCGATTTTAGGTTTGCTATGGTTAAGAATTGGAAGAGTCGTGCGAATACTTTATTAACTGCTGTTAGTAACGCTATTAAAATTGCTAATGTTGCAGAAAACCCTACCCTTAAATCAACGCTTGAGACTTACTATGCTAAAACTCATTCTTTAGACTTTGTTGGGTTATTTCAGGAAGAGCAGTTAAAAATCGTCACTCAAAAACTGATAAAAGAACTTGAAGATAAAAAGCTTAGTACAAAACTTGTTAAGGCTCTAAAAGAGCAAGGCGTTTATGAGATGGTCTACCACTATCCAGTCATGACCGCAGAGTATCATTCCATTTCGGATGGACAAGCAAAAGAACGACTTTTTGAAGGACAAAACCTTGTCAACCCAAGTGGCCCCCATCTACTCAGACTTGCTCAAAAAGGCCTACTCTTTAGCGCCTTTGCAAGCATGTTTTATCTTGCCACCCCGCTTATTGCCAGTCCTTTTCTGCTACATTTAGCCTTGGCTCTTTTTACAGCCAGTGTAACCTTTCTAGCAGGCTTATGTTATGGGGTAATTAACAACTTATTTGCCAGTCGTTTTAATCTTAGCTTTTTTCTCGTTGGGCATCTCCCACAACAACGAAACATCATTATCTCAAATGATAAAAATGTACTAGCCATTGCTTGGGGAGTATCTGACACCTTGTTACTCAGTGCTGTTGCCGCCGCGTCTTTTGGGCTAAGCATTCTATTTACAGGCTTAAGTGCGCCATTTCTCTTGCCCTTATTAATTACCGCAACACCGTTCATTGCTCTTGCCGCCGAAGGCCTTGCTCGAATAAAAGCAAATCATTATCAAAAAAAAGGGGCTAACCTCTTTTGGTTGTTACGCGCATGTCTAAAAAAAGACTCAAGACTCCATGCGGTCTTGAAAAAAGACTGTCGGCTAAGTGAGACAGAAATAAAAACAATTAGTAATGAAAAAATAATACGCGATTTTTCATTCTCTAATAAAGTCATCTATCGTATTTTGAAAAAACTTGACCAGCTAGAATATTTTCCAGAGTATCGTGATTTGAGGCTTGCCAGTCTCTATCAACTAGAAATATTAAAACAAACCAGTGATTCAAAAGAAGCCTCCGCTAAATGGCTGGCAAACTTTGATAGAAATCTGTTTGGGCGCATCATGACTCCCATTGTTGCCATTACAGGGTTTGTTTTATCCGTGACCTTAAGCCAAGCCCCACTTATCTTACTAAGCCCCCTCTTCTCTATTTATTTGCCTGCTATCGTAACAATACTAGCCATTGCAGGACTTGCCTCAGCCACTCAATATGCCCTAAAACATCAAGAAACTCAGCATGATGACCGCCATAAATTGCACGTTGAACGATTAACATTTGTTAACAGTAAACAAGTGGGGTTATTTCTTAAAGAAGATGTAAATCCCCATCAAGAGAAACTCAGAGCCTTACAAAAAGTGCTTTCAAAATACGCAGCCCAAACATCCGCCGTGGCAACCGCTCAATTTTTTTCTCATGATCCACACATTAATGAGAAAATTACGGCCCTCCAAAAGCTCATTCGTTTTTATCAAGGAGAGCGATTAGCGTTTAGTGAGGCAGAACAATCCTTATTAAACAATACCGAGATCCTCTCTGCCTTTGCAAACATAGGCCTTAGCAAAGAGGTTTTGTTAACAGACCTCGCTAAATCAATCCATTCAGCCCTGAGTGTGCAGAGGAGATAAATTCTTGAATTTCCTAACGCTTTTGCTATTAGTTAAATTGAACCTTTTTTCTAGGAACCATTAATGGCTTATTTAACACCTTGGCATGTCGCTTGTTTGGCCCGTTTTGTTATTGCTGGTTATTTCATATTTTTTGTCTTCTGGAATTATTGTCATCGAAAACAAGCTATTCCTGTCATGAAACAGAACCACATTCCTTTTGCTCCAGCAGTCTTTTATTTCGGGTTGCTTTTAATGCTTGTTGCTAGTTTATTAATTATCTTAAACCAATACCTTGCTATTGCAGCTGCGGCCTTAATTATTTTCGACATTACCGCTACTTTTATTTTTCATCGATTTTGGCAATTCTCCAGCCCTGATCTAAGAGCGCTTAATACCATTATTTTTATAACCAACTTATCGATGACCATCGGTGGACTGTTACTACTCCTTTCAATGGGGCTATAAGGACTTAACATGAGCAACTTATATCAAGTGGGTGTGTTAAGTGCCTTTTTGAACGGAATTTATGAAGGCACACATTCCTTCTCACACCTAAAGCAGAAAGGGAACATTGGCCTTGGTATTTTAAATAATTTACAAGGTGAAATGGTTGCCGTAGATGGTAAATTTTATCGGATCTGCGAACATGGAGAAGCGAAAGAAGTCAAAGGCAGTGATAAGACGCCCTTTGCACTCGTCTGTCCTTTTAGAGAACATCAACACATTACGCTAAAGAATATTGCAAATATTGATACCTTGAATCAGGCGTTGAGACCTCATCTTATCAGTGAAAACATCTTTCATATGATTAGAATTAATGCTCACTTTAAACACATTTCCTTAAGAAGCGAATGTTTGAAATACCCAAGCTGCGAGCCTTTGGGGGAGCTTTTGCCTAAAATTCAAAAAGGGTTTGAGTTATCAAACCATGAAGGCACTTTAGTTGCGACATTTTGTCCTTTGTATTCTATGGCACTGACGATTCCTGGTTTCCACTATCATTTTATTGATGCGCAAAGAGCAATAGGCGGACATGCTTTTGACTTTGAAATAGAATCAGCAACGATTTCGCTACAACCCCTTTATGATTTTGAAATTAGTTTAACTGATAGTGACGCATTTAGAAAGGTATCGTGTGATGTTGATGTAATGCATGAGCTTAAAAAAATTGAATAAGGCAAAGGCGTGACACTGTGAACTGCATCGTTATTGATTATTTAGCAAATTTATAAAAATAAAATTGTCGGTAATGCTGTAGGGGCCACTGCCAACAAAGGCAAACAATAGCGACACCGCGGCCAATACAAAATTCTTTTGAGCAGAAGTAACATGCCCTACCACCCCAAGATTGATAGCATCTAGAAGGTTTTTTCTATCCTCCTCACAAGCATCATTACTTAACTGATGTTTTTTTAACTCTCTTGCAAGTTTGTAGTGTACACGAGCACCCAAGAGGCAATAAAGGCATAAGATAATGCCAGACACTTCCGTATAAACCCCTAATAATATCGACAGGGCACCAAAAAACATCACCACAGCCATGACAATGCTAAACAATTGAGGATAGATAGGAATGGCCATAGCTGCTAATGAGCGCGCTCCCTGCCAATCTTCTAATAAGCCTTTGATGGGGTATAGAAAAAGCCAAGCATAGACGATTCTTAGTATTAACCAAGCAATCGCCTCTAATTCCATTTTAATGTCCTCCATAAGGATTGGTGGCGGCAAAGAGTTTTGGATTATCCGAGTAATCAATCTCAACGTTCACCAACACTGGTCCTTTGATGGTTTGAGCCTCTTTAATTAACGACGCTATCTCACTTGCCTTTTCTAAATTAAAGCCTGTTGCTCCAAACGCTCTTGCAAAGGAAACCACATCTAACTTACCAAAACGAACGCCTGATTCTCTCTGATACTTCATGATTTCTTGCTCTAACACCATGTTGTAGGTGCCATCTCGCCATATAAAGTGGATGAAGTTTGCCCCTTCTCGAACAGCGGTTTCTAATTCTGTCGCAGAGAATAGAAAGCCTCCATCACCGGATAACGAAATAATCTTTTTCTCTGGATAGAGTAAACTTGTCGAAAGGGCCCAGGGAAGCGAAACCCCTAAGGTCTGTTGGCCATTGCTAAAATGCAGGTGATGAGGGTTATAACTTAAGAAATAACGCGCCATCCACATATAAACTGAGCCAATGTCACACGTCACAATGGTCTCATCATCTATCGCCTTTCGAAGCTCATAGATAAATCGAAGGGGGTGAATTCTCTCTCCTTCTTTGTCTTTACCTTGTTCAATTTCTTCATATAAAGCCAAGTGCAGTTCTTTTGCCTTCCCGATGTTAGGAGGTGAGTCTTTTTGCTCAAGCGCCTCTGTTAGCAACTCTAGCGTCTTGCAAACATCGCCTGATAATTCAATCTCGGGTTGATAACTCCCTCTGAATTCAGGGTATTGATAGTTGATATCAATGATGGGTTGCGCATTTTTTTGATGCCAAACTTCTGGATCATACTCAACCGTATTAAAACCAACACTAATGATTAAATCCGACTCGTTTAACAGCACATCTCCCGGCTGATTGCTAAAAAGCCCAACTCGTCCCACAAAAAGGTGCTCGAGATCTCGAGACACAACACCGGCAGCTTGATACGTTGAGATAACTGGTAAAGGGTGTTTTGCTAAAAGAGCACGCACAGCCTCGGCATTTTCTTTACAACTACTCTCCTGCCCTAAGAGCAAAACAGGTTTCTTTGCTTTGGTTATTTTCTCTGCGGCAACCTTGACTAAGTCTTGCGCAACCCTGCCAGATTGTCGCAAGTTTTCCAAACAAGCATCCCCTAAAAAACAAGAATCAGTGCTCACTTCTTCTGCTAAAACATCTTGCGGAATGCTTATAAAGCTTGCGCCTCGCATTCTAGAAACAGCGCATCGATAAGCGTTAAAAACCGTCTCAGCAATGGCTTTTGAACTCACCACTTCTTGACTAAATTTGGTCACGGCCTCCATGATTTTTGCGTTATTAGCACTTTGATGAGAGGCGCGATGCAACATCTCTTTGGCAACGTTGCCACCAATAGCAATGATGGGGTCGCCTTCGGTGGTGGCAGTTAACAACCCCGTGGCAAGGTTGGCAATACCTGGGCCTGAAGTGACCAACACAACACCAGGCTCGCCAGTTAAGCGACCATGCATGGCCGCCATAAAGGCTGCGTTTTGCTCATGACGGCAAACGATTAATTGAATGGGTGAGTCTACTAGTGCGTCGAAGACGGCATCAATCTTAGCGCCAGGAATGCCAAAGACACGTCGAACGCCTAAACGTTCGAGACACTGAACTAATAGTTTTGCTCCTGTGACTATCATAAGTTACCTGTTAAAAGACGTTTCTATCTTTTAACAAATAGCTCATTATTTGACTATACTCAAGAAGTTCCTAAATCCAGGGCAAAAGCAAGACCAAGCTTGGTAAAATTAACCATGTGGGCAAGGCTTACGTGCTCTAGCGTATCCTCACCACTATGAATGTAAGGATTGTCTTCACCTGCCCAGTGATCGGCTTCAAAGGGGCAAGCCGCCGGCACCTTTGCATTATTCCAAGAGGCATGATCGGAGCATTCATACCCACACTTGGTATACCCAACCTCAACTCCAATGTATGTTTCAATTAAGCTTTTGACATAATCAGTTAGCTCTGGACTGACGTTATCTTTTAACAAGTAGATGGTTTCTTTATCATGATAACGGAAGCCCGTCATATCAAAGTGTAAAACAGCCTTAACTGGAATTTTTTCGGCTTTGAAGTAATCAACAACGTGGGATGAACCAACCAAGCCCCGCTCTTCTGCGGCATACCACATGAAATAAACTGGGCGTGTTAATGGCTCTTTGCTCTCTAACATCACTCGAGCAATTTCTAGGATGCCTGCAGAACCACTGCCATCATCATCGGCACCTGGTTTACTATAACTTAGGGTATCAATGTGGGCCCCTATTACAATGGCATCAGCCTTGATGTCTTTACCAATGACGCTCACCAGTGAGGGCTGCTTATAAAACCAGCCAGAGCTCACTAGAAAGGAGTCTGTGTCATCTCGCTTATATTGCTCGGCGAGGGTTTGAAATTCGGTTTGCATCCAGTGAACGGCGGCAAGGCCCGTATCCGTTGTCGCACTTCTGTCAACAAACTTGGTTAAGGTCTCAAGGGTATCCCAAATTCTTGTCCCCTCAATTCTATTTAAGTGCTCTCTAATGCTTTGCTCATCCAGTACGCTTTTTTCATGCTCAAATGACGGCGCGTTTATGACACTTTTTTGTTGTAGAAGAGCTTTAAGTTGCTCTTTTGTATTGTGCTTATCACTTATGTTTTTAAATCCACCACAACGATGTTTAAACGCTTTGACTTTAAGTGACTCCAACGCGCTCTCTGGTAGCGAAAGTACTATTTGCTCACTGCCTTCTACCAAAACCTTTGCTGAGTCGGGAAGGTGTGCTCTTAGACAATTAGAGGTGATAATGGTTGCTTCTCTCTCTGGCTCAAAAGCCTGTGCAAACTGATTAAATAATAAGAGGAATGAGAAAAGAACTGAAAACTTTAAGGCTTTATCCATAAGAGCACCTAGCTAAGCGAAAAATAGAAATGTCACCTTATACGGATGGTTTACGAATGTCTAGCACTGCGAGATGCGAGCAACCCACAAAGGCGTGCCCTTTGAAACAGTTGACACTAACATCCCCTAACCTACGTTCCACGGATATCTCTCAACCCTACGTTCCACGGATATCTCTCAACCCTACGTTCCACGGCTTGTCCGCGGAATCCATAGTTAAGAATAGTCTGGGTCCCTCGGACAAGCCGAGGGACGTAGGGGGGGTGGCAGGAATAACGGATTTTGTAAAATGTTTAGAGGTAGGAGTGGTACTTGGGTTGCCAGAAGTGATCATCAATAATCTTTTTTAATTCCTCATCACTCATCTCACTAGCATGTCCTTGTTCGATGGCTTTTTTCGCAACCCGAAAAGCAATAGCAAGACTCACCTCTTTAACCTCAGACAAAGGTGGTAAAAGGGATGGAACCATTGTCTCATCATGCGCCTTTAAGAGAGGTGAAAACTCACTCAAGGCAATGCTTGCTTCCATAAACATTTCATCTGACACATAGCTTGCTTGAACAGCAACAATGCCTAAGCCCATGCCTGGAAAAATATAGGAATTGTTACTTTGAGCAATCTCAATCGACGTTCCATGATAGTCAACAGGCTTAAATGGCGAACCGGTCGCGACCAATGCCTTGCCATCGGTCCAATGAAGAATGTCCTCAGGTTGCGCTTCACAACGAGAGGTTGGATTTGATAGAGGAAAGACAATGGGGTGTTGATGATGAGAAGCCATCTCTTTGATAATGTCTTTGGTAAATAATCCAGGAACCCCCGTAACACCAATTAAAATACTCGGATGTGCATTTTTCATCACGTCCAACAACGAGATGTTTTTAGCGTTCTCAACTTGCCAACTAGCAAGTGTGCTCGAATCTTGTGTTAATGGTTTTTGAAAATCTAGTAAATGCTCCATGTCACTTTGTAAGAGTCCAAAGCGATCCACTAGGTAAAATTTATTACTGGCAGCCGTATAGCTTAACCCTTCTCGCATCATCGCCTGTATGAGCATTTCACTAATGCCACACCCTGCTGAGCCTGCACCAAGCACGGCAATGTTTTGCTCACTTAGTTTGACGTTTGCAGTCTTGACGGCTGCCAGAATTGAACCAACAGAAACAGCTGCAGTACCCTGAATGTCATCATTGAAGGTACAAAGTGTTTCTCGATATTTCTCTAACAAAGGATAGGCATGCGTTTGCGCAAAATCCTCAAATTGCAATAAAACTCCCGGTATTTTTTCTTTTACTTGCTGGACAAAGTCATCAACAAACTGATAATACTCCTCTCCAGTGACGCGTTCATGTCGCCAGCCTAAATAGTCCGGATGGTTTCGACGCTCTACGTTATTGGTTCCAACATCTAAGACAATTGGCAACGTTGCACCAGGTTCTATGCCACCACAGGCTGTATAGAGAGAGAGTTTACCAATCGGGATCCCCATCCCATCAACCCCTTGATCGCCCAAACCTAATATTCGCTCGCCATCGGTTACCACAATAACCTTAATGTCACGATCAGCAATGGCATGCTCAATCATCTCAGACATTTTGTCCTTTAGGGCATAACAAAGAAAAAGACCACGATTATGACGGTAAATATGACTGAATTTTTGGCATGCCTCTCCGACAACTGGCGTGTAGATAATGGGCATCATTTCGGTTAAATGGGCTCTTAATAAGGCATAAAATAGGGTTTCATTTCGGTCTTGTAAGCTTCTTAAATAGATGTGTTTGGCAAGCGGACTGCTTGCTTCAGAAAAAGACTGGTAGCAGCGCGCCACTTGTTCCTCTAAGGTCTCAACATGAGGGGGTAAAAGGCCATTTAGAGCAAGTTTTTGCCGCTCTTCCTCACTAAAAGCGGTATCTTTATTAAGTAATGGGGTTGAGAGCAACGCTTGCCCTTTCTTTGTGGTTTTTTCAAATTTATCAGTCATTTAACTCATCCTTGAGTGATTTTAAGCTCATGTAAATCTAAGTATAGATCACTTTTTTTGATTTTTTTGTTTATATTTAATACTCCCTTAATGCTCCGATAATAAAATGGTCGTATAAAATGATTTTATCTCTTAATTTTAAGAGCAAGGTAGGAAACATGGGAAGCAATTCATTCTTTCGCCCAGCGCCAGAAAAAACAGTGGTTCGCACCCCTGTTGCAGTTAAACTTAAAAATCAAGACAACACACCGCAAATCGAACTCTTTACCACTTATAATCCCATCGAAGCATTGGCAGAAATGGTCTATGACTATCTCGCCAGGATTAAAGATAGCATTGAAGACAGTGGTAAACCACACCAAGCATTAGAAGCCGGTCACTTCGATCTATTAATTAGAACCATCGAGCAACAGCAACGAGCCCTAATTCCAGCCTGTGCCAAAGACAAAGACAGACTTTCAAAATTAATTGAGTTAACGATGAATGATCGACAAGACGTCATCAAAGAAATTGCTAACTCATTGCACACACTGGCACTTGATGCCATTTTAAAAGAGCCTGCATACTTTAATCTACACAACGATGAAGCCGTGTCTGCCATTTTAAGTAAGGCTCCTCGCAGCAATCCTCTGCTTACAGACACGTTTTTACAAGCCATCGCTCGAAATGTACTGGCATGTCCCATTACGTATGTTGATCTAAAAGACGATGGCCTGTTGCCCCAGAAAAATTACTATGGCTATTCCCCTGAAGAGAGCAATGTTGAGCCTCTTGCACTAAAATCCAACAATGGCGCATTCCAGATGACAACGGATCTTAATAATCAAGATCGCGTTCAACATTATGTGCTGAAAGAACGGTTGTTTATTTCCATTGAAGACATCCTAAAACGCCGTGAACAACAAATCCGTCATGCAACCTCTGCGTTTTTTAATAATCGTAAAGAATTAATAGAGCTATTGAGACAAATAGATCCACAAAATGAGAAAAGCGATGAGGAATTGATTGCCGAGCAACATGCCATACTGTGTGATTTAAATATTAAAAGCATTCCAACTAACACCTATGGGAATGGACTGCAACAAATCCTAAGTGATCAACTACTGCAACATCCAAACCGATTTCCAGCAAGCCATCAGGAAGAACTTAGCGATACGGAATTAGAAGGCTCAAACAACAGTCTACTCAATGGCTGTAGCATCATGTTAGCCGCAAGGAAAAAAGATCTGGGGGTCTTCCTAGAGGCCAACAAGCCCGAGCTGCTAGAAGAAGCTCAAAAGCCACAAATTCTCGTTGCTGCTTGCTAGTACCGTGTCCATTTAAATGAATTAAGTACTTTTTCTGATTAAGATAATTGCTAACACCAAAAAAAGCAGTGGCGGGGTTAGCACTGTCATTAACGGTGGTAATTGATAGAGCATCGACAAGGGGACCATTAAATCATTCAACATGTAATAACCAAAGCCAATGGCTACCCCGGCTACTAATTTGGCGCCAATTGAGCTTTGTCGTAAGCCTCCAAAGACAAAAGGAAGTGCTAGCAATAACATCACGACCGTGGTCACAGGTAACATAAAGCGCCGCCAAAAAATAAGCTCTTCTACAGTGCTGTTTAAATGGTGCGATTTTTTTAATTGTATCAATTGATAAAGAGAAGCAATTCCCTGTTGATCCAACTCTTTTCTCTTACGAGTTAATAGATAAATGGGTGGCTCCTCTTGCCACTTTTTTTTCTCAACGTTTGTGCTTGTGAGCGTTTTTTCATTAAAGCTGGTTTCCTTGACGTTTTCTAACCACCAATGATTTTCATTGTCTCTACTCGCTCCGGAAGCCGTTAGTGCACGAATCAACTCATTGTGTTCATTAAATTCGTACTGAAATATACCCTTAAGCGACTTAGTCGTTAACGCTCTTTCAATAAAGATAAAGCTGTTGCCTTCTCGAAACCAAGCGCCAGCGCCCACTGAAATTGCCTTGCCTTGACTAATGTAGCGCCCCTTTTCATTGCTAGCATATTCTGTCAACTTAGGCGCAAGACTCTCACCCAAAATAAAAACCAATAAGACCAAAAGAAAAAAGACCTTAAAAATCTGCCAGATGATTTGTAAAATGGAGTAGCCGCAGGCACGTATTGCCACCAACTCATGATTGCTTGCAAGCGTGCTAAGACCAAGCATTGCCCCAAGTAGCGCCACCACTGGAAAAAAAGCAACCAATTGTGCTGGCAGCTGCATCAATATGTTAAGAAGGGCTTGCCAAATACCGTAGTCTCCTTTGCCAAGATCAGAAAACTCCCCAACAAATAAAATAAAGCTAATCAACCCCAATAAAAGACAACAAACCAACAGAGTTGATCTTAAAACAGCACTGCAAAGATATCGATTAATCAATCTCACTTTTGCCTCACTTGTCTAAACCAGATTAAAAGCAAAGCCAACACAAAAAATGTGCCATGCAGCCACCAAAGCCCTAACCAAAGCGGCGTTTTACCACTCAGTAGCCAATCGCGGCCAATGAACATAAAATTCGCATAAAAAACGTACAATAAAATGGCTGGAATTAACAATGCAAACTTCCCCTGTCGGGGATCAACCTTTGCCAAAGGAATGGCAAGGAGTGCTAAGACTATCACCATGATAGGAATAGAGCTTCGCCAAATAAGTTCTGTTTTTAAGCGAAGATCCGTTGATGCCGCGTATAAAAGTGTTTTGCTTGGCAACGTTCGAACATCGTCTTTTACATCGATGTTTAATGGGGGAATTTGATAAAAATAATCAGCAAAGCGCGTCACTTTAAAAGCGCCAGTACCGGGCGTCCCCTGATAAATAGCACCATCACTTAGGTTTATCATGCCACCATCAGCATCTTCTCTAAGAGCTGCCTGCTTGGCTCTCATAATTTCAAACCCTTGCTTTGCCTTATCAAGCCGTCTTGCAATGAACACATTTTTAGCCTTGGAGTGGCCTTGATTAATTCCTTCAACGTAGATGACTTTTTCACCACCATTAATTAAACGAAATTGCTTGGGCGCAAGCGTCTTCACTAAAACATTAATGCCACCCTGTCGGATAAGCGTTGTTCTTAATTTAGAGACATTTGGGGCTAAGAATAATAAAAGAAGTGCCGTGATGGCACTTAAAAACACTGCTAGTAACAATACTGTTTTAACCAGAGAGGCGTAGGAAAACCCACTAGCATGAAGGGCGATGATTTCTCGGTCAACGTAGAGCCGACTCAAGGCAAGCAGAGTCGCCACATAAAACCCCAAAGGCAAGATTAAGCCCAGTAAGTTTGGGATTTCAAGCATCATTAATTTGACAATCACTAAGCCTGGAAAACTACCATTGGCAGCTCTTCCTACATAATGGACAAATTGATTACTTAAAAAGATCAGTAACAGCAAGGTGGTTAAGGCACACAAGGTGGTTAAAATTTCTTTACTGATGTAGCGAAAGATCACACCTATTTCTCCAAATCAATGATCAGGCTCATTTTTTAAGTTACACTTATCGGCAATTAAAGGATCTAGAGGCGAATTATGACAGAATTTAAGAAAATGGGTACCAAGGACGTACAATGCACCGTCACAGCATATTTTGAAAATGAAGCGCCACAGAGCTTTGCACCCAAAGAAAAACATCAAAGCCTCCTGTTAAGAGAGGGCAATACGACCACACTTTTAATCAACGCAGGAAAGCCAGAAAAGTACAATGAATCCGCACTTGAAGCACTCATTAAACTTACTATTAATCAGACTAAAGAGTATGAGAGAGTAGCGCTTTCACTTCCTAAACCTGACAAGATGAGTGAGGCCGCTTTTTGTGAGAAGGTGGTGCGATATACTCTGCTAGCAAAGAGTAACCCCTTCAATTTAAAGAAAAAAGAAGAAAAAAATGAGTCTCTCCCTCAAACTTTTTTTCTAGACGCCATCAATGATAACGCGGTCAAACAAGGACAGGCACTCGCCTGTGCTCTAGAGTTGACCAAAGAGTTAGGAGACAGACCTGCCAATTTATGCACGCCCACTTTTTTAGCTGAGCAAGCCACCTCTCTTAGCAAGGACTATCAAAACTTAAGCTGCAAAGTGCTCGATGAGCAAGCAATGCAAGAACTTAACATGAACACCCTCCTTGCTGTCTCACAAGGCTCAAAAGAGCCTGCAAAACTCATCGAGCTTAACTATCAAGGTGGTGCAAAAGAGGCACAACCTTATATTTTTGTGGGCAAAGGAATTACCTTTGACTCTGGTGGACTTTCACTGAAGCCGCCCGCTGGAATGGTTGAGATGAAATATGACATGTGTGGTGCAGCATCGGTTATTGGCCTATTAAAAGCGGTTGCAATGCTTGAACTACCTATTAATGTGATGGGAATTGTTGCTGCCAGTGAAAACCTGCCAAGCAGTGAGGCGGTGAAGCCCTCAGATGTGATAACCTCTATGGCAGGGCAAACCATCGAAATTTTAAACACTGATGCAGAGGGTCGCTTAGTGCTTTGTGATGCTCTAACTTATGCCCAACAATACAAGCCCAAGTCCTTGGTAGACATCGCAACCTTAACAGGCGCTATGATCATTGCACTGGGATATCACACGAACGGCGTCATGAGTAATGATGAAGCCTTATGTGATAAACTCCTTACAGCTGGCAGAGATGCCAATGATCGAGCGTGGCAGCTGCCCATTTGGGAAGAATATGATGCTCAAATAGACAGTAATGTTGCAGACATTGCTAATGTTGGCGCCGACAGAAGTGCTGGCTCCATTACAGCGGCTTGTTTTCTTGCACGTTTTTGCAAAGAGGTACCTTGGGCTCACATTGATTGTGCTGGCACGGCCTGGATCTCTGGTAAGAATAAAGCAGCAACCGGCAGACCTCTGCCCCTTTTATTACAATATTTAATTAATGAATGCCAATGAATGCAACCTTTTATAATGTCAACGTAACCAATGATGACGCTAAAATTTTTTTTGTATGTGAGCTCATTGAGTCTCTTTATGAGCAAGAAAAAAGTATGTTTGTCTGGTGTGAAAATAAAAACCAAGCTGAGCGCCTCGATGAGGCGCTTTGGCAGTTTAAAGAAGACAGTTTTATTCCCCATAACGTAGAAGGTGAAGGGCCAATCCCATTACCTCCAGTGCATTTACTATATACTACCTTTCCTAAGAGTCATTGCGCCTGTTTGATTAATCTAACCAGTGATCTTCCAAAAGAGCCTAGACATTTTAAGGAAATGATTCTGTTTATTGATGAAAATGAAGAAAAAAAACAAAAATTACGTGAACACTATAGAACCTTACAATCTTTAGGGTTTAAAGTTACCTACCAACAAGCAAAACTAACAACCAAATAATGCCCGCAATAACCGTCATTATTCCGGTAAAGGATAGAATGCACTTTATCGAGAAAGCCTTACAGAGCATCGCAAACCAACAAGTATCGGATCTACAAATTATCATTGTGGATGATGGCTCAACGGATCAAACCGTTCAACGTTGTCTGAAATTTAAAAAAAACAGTGGCATAGCCCTTAGCATAATCCACACAAAAAATGCTGGTCCTGCAAGAGCCCGAAACCTTGCCATTCAACAAAGTAACAGTGACTTTATCGCATTCTTAGATAGTGATGATTGGTGGCCTAAAGACCGGTTACAATCACATTTAAACGCTTATTGCCAAGAACCCAACGCAGACATTATCGTTGGTAAGACAAAATTAATCGCCGATAGTTTATGCAGACAAAAAGACTTTCGCTTTAAAGCCGACTGTTTGCATTCAACCAGTCTTACTGCTGCCACTTTCAAAACAAATGTCTTTGACAAAATAGGACTGCTCGATTCCTCTTTAGCGTTTGGTGAAGACACTGATTTCTTTTTTAGAGTTAGAGAAAAAAGACTTTTAGTTGTCTATGTTGAGCAAGTTGGTTTATATTATCGGCTTCATGATACTAATATGACGAATCATAAATCATCAAAAGAACTCAATATGTTTAGAGTACTTCGACAGTCTCTACAAAGACGAAATG
>JASBUC010000048.1 GCA_030148065.1 Legionellaceae bacterium
AAGGGAGGATTTTGAGTTCATTTTGGATTTAAATTGTAAGGGAAAAGCGCAGTGTACTGCTGTCCATGAGCACTTTCCCGAGCAATTTTAATTCAAAAGGGACCAAAAGGATCCCGAACTAGATATGAGTCGATTACTCAGGGTCTATGCCTCACTAACTGTTGAAAGCTTATAGCTAATGCCTAATTGTAGGGAGAGCGTCGACCACTTACTTTCAACCGAATACATTTCTCCCACACTGGCTCGTAGGGCCAGTTGTTCATTGATGGCTTTAAACACGCCAATGGTGGGTTTTACAATAAACCCATCTTGAGTGTCGATGCCACCACCACCACTGGTGCCGGCTAAAACTTCTGCAAAGAGCTCAAGGTGAGCGTCTTGGTCAATGGGCTTTTGCAGCCCTAGACCAAAGAGGCCCTCACCATAGGCGCCGGAGTTTCCAATGTAGGCGAAGTCACCTTGACCGGCGAGATAGAGATTTTGGTTGATGATAAAATCAAGTTGGCCTTGTAAGAGGCCAAGATGTTCTCGCTGGCCTAAGCGTTTGGCGGAGGTATAACTTTGATGGCCGACGTTTAATCGCCAACCTTGGAAGGTCTCAGGCTGCTCGGCTTTGTTGTGATAGAAAGCCTTGGGCAGGTATTTTGCTGCAATGCCACCGGTGACCACTTGATAATTGCCATCAGGGGCATAGAGGTAGCCTGCAACCAAATCGAGGGCGTAGTGATTGTTTAATTGGTATTCAAGCGCAAGCTCTGAATTTAGCAAAAAACCGCCGCCTGTGTCGGTGCCACCGCCACCACCTGCGCCAAGGCCGGCTTTGGGTAATAGGTGAAAATGTTGACTCAGGGCATAATCAAGCCCCAGTCCACCAAGAACTTGCATGTAACCTGCTCGTAGGCCATCAACCATGGCGGCTGCTTGCCCATAGGCAAACCATTGACTGTCGAGGTAATTACCAAATTCTGCTCCTAAATAGCCGAGGGTTGAATTGATCGCTTGGTTATCAAGGGTGACTGTGTTGTTAACCGGCTCACCAACAAAGCCTAGCATGGCAAGGTAGGCGGTTGAGGGGTAGGGAAGGGTGTTGATAAAATTCAGATCTTTGAAGGGTCTGGTTAAATTGTGCAGTTGGTAATTGCTGTAGCGATAGTCAAAAGGGACATCTAGAATCAGCATCAGTTGTGAGGAATGGATGGCCCCATCGATAAAATTAAGATCGGCATAGGCCACTTCCAGCGAGGCCAAGGAATTAAGGTTAAAGCCAAGCCCCGCATGATAATTAAGCACCATGCCGCCGCCAACTAAACTCCGCTGACCACCGCCGCCGCCAAAGTAGACGCCCGCTTCACCATAGAGGTTGTCAGTAATTGGCAGTTTTGAGTTCGCAGTTGCCCCAAGAGTAAACATGCCACCCTGATTGCCATAGACGGCGCCTAAAAAGCCGCCACCAAGATTAAGATAGGGCGAGAGTTCTAGTAAATAGTGTGCCCCCACAAGCCCCATGTCTTTTTCACCATTTGGCATGGCAACGGTTTGATTGTCGAGGCGAATGAAGCCTTTTTGGGTATAGACGGGGAGTTCTCTTTTATCGTCTTTGGCTTTGAACGCGGCATCGACGGGCGGGCTTGCCAGTAAGAGTAGGGACAGGCAACAGCTAATTAAGGGGGGCTTCATAAATCGTCCAGTGATTTTAAACGGCAAATATTGGCTATTTTCACCATATATGAACCCTCCCGTTTTGCAAGTTAATTTTTAATCAATGTTATAGGTTTTAAGTTGCTGTCATATATTCGGCGTCTAAGCTTAGCTTGCGCCCTGATGTAAATCCGCACTCTTTTTCCTCATCAGAACCCTGGCATCTAAGTGCCGTGGTGCAAAACAGGTTTTAAAAGAGTAGGTTTAACCTATTAACCATCATTAAAAAATTAACTAAAGCAAACTTGTGATGTTTTTTAAAGTTATGTTTTAGCGCTTAATATTGAGTATTAAGCCGCCGCCATTTTTTGATTACAATCAAAATCATTCCCTGTCTTTAACAAAGACCAAATTATCCGAGCATTTTTATTAGCTAAAGCAACAGCTGCCTTATTAAAGTTTAATGTCGCTTTTTTTCTATTTAGCCAATTTCCATAATTACTATTAGTTTGCTTACTAAAACATAATGCTGCTCTTGCACCATGTATTAAGAGCGTCCGCAAATACCGATCTCCATGCTTACTAATCCCTAATAAGATTTGTTTATTACCACTAGAAGATTGTCGTGGAACTAGTCCTAACCATGCTGCCAGATGCCTTCCATTTTCAAACTCATTTGCATTTGGAACGGCCGCGATTATTGCTGTTGCAGTTAATTCTCCAATACCTGGAACTTTAAGAATTCGTTGACACTTCTCATTTTTCTTGCAAATCACTCTTATTCTTTTTTCTAGTTTTTTAAGCCTTGCTTCTACTTCAACTAGCTCTTCATATAAGTCTTCCATTAATTCCCTAGTTAAGTCTGTTAATTCATTTTGCTTATTATCAATTAATAAACGAAGCTCTTTCCTAACTCTTAAGGCCCCCATGGGAATAGTAATGCCATATTCCAAATTTAGCCCTCTAATCGAATTAATTAGGGCTGTTCGATTTTTAACAAGTCGACTTCGGATCCTGTGTATTGACTGGATATCTTGTTGTTCCACTTGTTTAATAGGAACAAATCTCATTGAAGGACGACTTCCTGCTTCAACAATCGCTTCAGCATCATTGGCGTCATTCTTATTTGTTTTAACAAATGGCTTTACAAATTGTGGACTAATCAATTTTACATCATGACCACTTCGCATAAATACTCTTGACCAATAATTTGCACCACCACAAGATTCCATAATAATGGTGCACTTCGGTAGGTTTGCTATGAAATTTGATAGTTCATTTCTAGCTATACGCTTTTTCATGACTGTCTTACCGGAAGAATCAATGCCATGTAGCTGAAAAATATTTTTTGCAATATCAATGCCCAATGTTTTAACATTCATTTGAACCACCCATCCTTTTAAGTTTTAGTCACCTTAAATAATAAGTTGGGAATTTAAACTTGCCAACTTATGGGGTGGGAGGGTTCATCACATTAGAGCCCTTCTCTCTTAATAAAACCTTAAAGCCTCTTGGTCTGTTTAACTTTTAGTTGATATTTAATCTATTTCAGACAACTTTCTTGCGGATTTGTTGACAACTAAGGGCGTTGGCAGTACCATCTGCGCAAATTGGAATCATCTGAGGTATAGATAATGAAGACCGTCTTACAAAACTTAATTAACCAAAAGACCTGGTACACTTCAGAAATGATTCGCTTGGTTGAATTAGGCGCCGATCCCAATACCCAAGATGAGAATGGACAATCGTTGATTCACCTCCTTGTTAGTTACGACTACGGTCAAATTAAAAATCACAACCGTCAAGCCATCAAGGCCCTAGTTAATCACTATAGCGCCGATGTTGATAGTCCAAACAGAGAAGGATTCACACCCTTACAGTGTTTACTAAATCGAAAAACCTGGTACACCAAAGATGCCCTGGACTTAGTTCAACTAGGAGCAAACCCAAACACCCAAAACAAGGATGGGCAATCTCTTATTCACCTTCTTGTCAACTACGAATCAGGGAAAATTGCCTACCATAACCAGCGAGCAATCGAAACGCTAGTTAATCGCTATAAAGTTGATGTTGATGCTCTAAACCGAGAAGGACTCACCCCCTTACAATGTTTACTAAATCGAAAAACCTGGTACACCAAAGATGCCTTGGACTTAGTTCAACTAGGTGCAAACCCAAACACCAAAAACAAGGATGGGCAATCTCTTATTCACCTTCTTGTCAGCTACGATTCAAGGAAAATTGCCCCCCATAACCAGCGAGCAATCGAAACGCTAGTGAAACACCATAAAGCCGATATTAATAGTCTAAATTCTGAGGGACTAACTCCTCTACAGTGCTTAATGAGTCAAGAAAAGTGGTCAACATCAGATGCCTTGACTCTAGTTAGATTAGGGGCAAATCTTCATGCTAATAATGACAAAGATCAGCCTTTAGCTCTTCTTCTTAAGAACAGAAAATTAAAAAAATTACTAGCTGATGCTGCATCTAAAATAAATACCAGCAAAAAATCTGTCGCCGCCTCGTTCTTTGGCTGTACTCCTTATGCACGGAGTGCCATTGCTCGCCAGCGTAAGTTACTCAAAATAATCAACTCTATTAATGATGCAGATAACACCAGTGAATTAAGGGATAAATTAATCGACTTTGCAACAGAAATAAATACACCACGTGGTGTATTTAACTCTACTGGTAATACCAATAGTTTTAATTTTTTAAAGGACTCTATCTGCAAACTAGAGGAAAGTGATTGTCAAAATGAACTTCTAGAAGTAATCGCAAGCCTCGATAAAGAAAGTCTTGTGAACTCTATCGAACAGAAGACCCTGTCGGTAGAGCACAAGCTTCAATAGGATTATCAGATCAAATCAGACCTATAGGCCTAGCGCTCCGGAACTTGCGCCCTGATGCAAAAAATCAAAGACATTGGTTTTATTTTAGCTAGCCGAGGCCCCAAAAAGGCTTTAAATTATTTTTTTTGACACTGAAAGCGTTGTTTTTGTGGGATTAATGTTTCTGGTTTGACCACTAAGGAGCTGTATTCATTTGATATGGCTTGTTTCAAGTTAGAGTGGATGATTAAGGCTCATTATTTTTGCATTAGGGCGCAAGTTCCGGAGCGCTAGGTCTATCTGAATTTTTGGTAAAAATCTCTGCCTCAAACCCTCAACTACAGGCGTTAACCGCACTCTCCTAGCCTTAGTAAAACTTACAAAAATCACCAACCAACGGCACGATTAATCATAGAGGCTGCCACATTGCAAATTTGAAATGAACTATGGGTAAACTGACAGAAACGGGGTTTGAGGGGCAGTGCCCCAGATTAAATTCTAGAGCACAAGGACATAGTTTTTACTACTTTTCGTGAACAGAGGTGGTTTTCTTCTTTGCTTTAGGAGATTTTTTCTTTTTCGCAAGTTTCTTTGCTTCTGCTTTCGCTCTATTAGCTCTAAATTTAGCGAGAGTTTTTGCCTCAGCTACTCTTTCTTTGTGTAAAGATGTCATTCTATCAGTGACGACCCTCATATTGGCTATTTCTTCAGAGATGGCTTTTAGGTCATCTGAGGCTTTTTTAAGAGCATCCTTGGCCTTTTCAAGTTGAGCTTTGTTGGCTGCAGTCGGTTTTGACTTAACTTTAGCGGCAACAGTTAATTTACGTGAAGAAGCTTTAGCTTTAGTCTCTGATGCTTTGGATTTCTTCTTTTTTAAAGAAGCCATTGTTTTTTTGCAGTAAGCCGATTCTTTTTCAAGGTACTTCATAAAATCAGCTTGATGCTTTTCTAAAGCCTCTACTGCTTCTTTTACCGGACACCCACTATCTTTCTTTTTTGCGTTCATTGTATTCCTCAGAAATGATTAATTAGCTGGGGTATTCTAACATATCTATTAGTCTCGAATCACAAAGAGTCTTTTAGATAGAATTTTTGCTTTCTAAAGATATCAAATTAACAAGGTATGAGAATCCATTGTTTGCTGAAAGATAGAGCTCTAATTCTTTTGGCTCAGTGCCTTCTAGTAAGCACTTTACGTCAGGAAAAAAGTCAACGAGCGTGCACAAGATAGTGTCATCACTAGCATTTTTGTCTTGTAGCATTTTGACTTGCTCATCAATAGTTTTGATTAATTGTTTTTCGTGCTCAGTGATTCTCATGATGCTAAAGTTGTAGGGTTCTATCATGAGACAAATGATATAGGCACAAAGAAGGTATAAGCAATGGATAAATTCATTAAAAGACTTTTAGACAATGACGCTATCAATCTAACAAAGTTGAGCAAAGCGTTTTTTTTCGTGTGTTTTATTCCATCTATGATTTGTTACTTTACCTGGGGCATATGGGGGAAAGAGTTAATTTCCCAGTATTTTGTAGCTTTTTTTGGTCTTCTAAGTGTCCCTTATTTGGGTGAACTTCTAAAAAGTATTGATGGGAAGGAAAAATGAGATTATTTCTATTTTTACTAACAGGCGCTTTATTTATTTCGCCAGCCTTTTCTGAGCGCCCAAGTGACTTTCGTGATGCAAAGAAACTGATGCCAGCTCTGTTTGCTGGCCATCAAAAAACACTCTACTGTCAGTGTAATTTCAATACCAAGAAGCAGGTAGACTTGAAGAGCTGCGGGCTACAAGAGTATTCAAACAAGTCTAGAGCAAGACGAGTAGAAATCGAGCACATAATGCCAAGCGAAAATTTTGGCCGTCATTTTCAGTGCTGGCGAGAAAAGATATGTACTACCAGCAAGGGGAAACCATATAGGGGTCGAAAGTGCTGCCAGAGGACTTCAGCTCAATTTCGATTAATGGAGGGCGAGCTATACAACCTATGGCCTTCAGATGGTCTTGTTAATCAGCTCCGTTCTAACTATCGATTCTCAGCACCTGCCAGTGGTGAAAGAGTAGGGGACTGTAACTTTTGGGTTGACAAAAAAGCAAGGAAAGTCACACCAGATGATGACGCAAAAGGGATTGTGGCAAGAGCAACGTTATTTATGAGTGACCATTATCAAATCCCACTTTCAAAATCGCAAAGAAGACTGATGGTCGCTTGGCACAAGATGTACCCCCCATCTGTCTGGGAGAAAGAATGGGCGAGGAATGTAGCAGAGATTGAGGGGTACAAAAATTCATATATTGGCGGCTAACTTGAGCGTATGGGTAACTATTTCTCAATACACCAAGAAAATTCTTACAAAAGAAGCAGTAAATTAGCACTATTAATGCTCAGGCATGCTGTTATAGTGGACATACGAGTTCGAATTTAAGTGACTGTCAGGATGACAGAATGGGCTTAAGGATGAGCAAAACTTAAATTCGAATTCGCCTACCATGATGCGTTAAATAGAGAAAAAGTT
>JASBUC010000049.1 GCA_030148065.1 Legionellaceae bacterium
ATAAAATCTTCACGCCTAAGAAAACCAAGTGATTATCTATTTCATTATATTGTAAAAAATGGTCAAAGGATGAACTCCAGAAGACTGGTTGTTATAGAGTCTCCTAACAAAATTAGTCACATATCAAATGCGCTATCTCAGGGGATGGAGTTAGAAGTTGTATCTACATGTGGTCACCTCACTCAACTTGATATCAGTGCTCAATGGGACCCATTGATTGCTGAGCAACCAAAGTGGCAGACTTTATCTGAACGTGAACAGCAATTATATGAAAAAACAGCAACTCTATGGCCAGATTTAGAATCAGTATACATTGCAACAGATCCTGATTCAGAAGGTGAATGCATAGCATGGCATTTTTTAAACAGAGTAAAAGACTATTTACCTAGAAATGCAAGCAATAAAGTAGATGTAAGGCGAATGCTTTTCTATGGCTTAACATCAAATGAAATAAAAGATGCATACCAAAATGCGCAATATGGGCTAAATTCAGGATTAGTTAAGTCAGCCCTTTTTAGATCTATTCTTGATCAAATTATTTCAAAGCACTACCCCCATAAAATTGGGGAAGGAGATAAAAACAGTTTTTCTTCAGGTATCGGTAGGGTTCAATTGGCTATTATAGATGTTGTAAAATCCTCTTTTGATAAAGATGAGCAATATTATATTGAGGTTCGGGGTAAGGTAGAACATGATAATGAAATAGTTTTTGTAGTATCCAATGGTGATAGTTCTCAGCCAGTTTTATTTTCAGATCCCTTGGAAGCGAAGAAGGTTTCTGAACAGGTGCTCTATTCATTAAAGCATAAACCGGACATTAAATTTAGATATGGATATAAGTTAGAGCAGATAGATGATTATCCAGCAATAAATACAGCAAAAATCCTATCTCTTGGTTATAGTGAGTTACGGATTCCTCCCTCTAGAACAATGAAGGCCTTAGAAGGCTTATATGAAGGTGTTGTTCCTGAGTTTTTGAGCAACCATGAGGAGGTTGTTTAATGGACGGCTTTATCACATATTTGAGAACTTCTTCTGAGATAAAAAGCTTGTGTTCTCTGGGGTTTAAGAAGGTTACATATTTACTGAAATCAAAGAAAATTAATGTCCGACTACAGGTTTTCATGCAGCAACTACTAATTGAAAAAAAGAACGACATAGAATATCTGAGGAAAATAAATCGTAGATTAATCGAATGGCAAAGAGACAGAGATAATAAGGGAATGAGTTCAGCAGTACTTGTATACCATCATAGTGGAGCGCGGGCTCTCAAGGGATTTAGATATCAAAAGATCTCATATAAAAAAAAGGAAAGAACAATTTATGCTTCTGAGCGTCGTGAGTTCTCAAGTAAAGAACGCTCCAGCTTCATCAAAGCTATCGCGGTAGAGAGAGAAAAAGAACTATTATCCGCAGGATTTACAAGCAAACAAATATCAATAATGAAGTCTAAGGGGCGTGCACCTATTGGCTATGAAGTGCATCATAGAGTCCCACTAGATGATGGTGGAGATAACTCTAAAGAAAACCTAATACTAATTAGAAATGATGTAGAGCATCGCTCAGTGCATGGATATTACAATCCTGGAGAACTCATGATTAAACAGCTAAAAGTGGGTGATTCTGCAGAAGTAACACTACCTGTTCCGCCTGATGATGCTGTTGTATATCCCAACGCAGTTAATCAAAACACGTGCGAAAGGGTTCCTAATAGTGCTTTAGTGGAGTTATATGATGACAATTATTAACTTAATTGGGACGATTTTAAATGAGCTAAGTGATGAAGTGGAAGAGATGCCAACGCCGGCTACAGATGAGTCAATCGCTGATGTAATAAGAATATTTAAAATGGACTTTAATGTATCCATTCCCAAAGAATATATTGATATCCTCAAATTATCGGATGGGCTGATTTTTAATGGTCTTACAATATGGCCAACACACAAATATTGGTATTTTAAAGAATCATTAGTTCAAGCGAACCATAATCTTCAAGCTTCGCTTAGCAATGATTATGTGTACTATGGCACTAGAGACGAAGAGCTATATGTTTACAACGTGAAAGAAGGAAAGTATGCAGCTATTGAGTATGTGGCAGAGGCTGAATGGGAAAGTTTCCCTAGTTCTGGCGATATGTTTGAATTCATGCTGAAGCGTGCATTGGATTAAGTGGAGTGATTTTTATGACGTCAAATACTTATGCACATCCAATGCTAGAACCTTTAGATTTCGATTTTGATCCAAAAATGGCTTCTGAGAAATTTAGTGGTGACATACTTGCCGTATATTCTTTATTGTGGAATGCATCTGTAGCGTCCCAGGTAGGTGGCCCCTTAATTAAGCACAAATATATAATGGGATGTTTGTCAGATGAATACTATATAGCCAGTAGTTGGTATCAAATCTTTGAGCCTGGATGGGGGCTATTGCTAGGAAATGAGCTTAATAAAGTAATAGATAGTAAGTGCTTTTTTTATACCCAAGGCCATAATGATTTAGTTTCAATTTATGATAATAGGTTCCAAAATGACATTGTTGCTGTTTCCAGGGAGACTTGCTTAATTGATATTCCAATTGTGATTAATGGAGATGTGCAAGTTAAAGTGTTTTCTTCGCTAAAGTGCACGTATTCAAGTTTAATTGATGAAATGGCAGCTTACAAAATAGCTAGGCCTTCTACATATTCAAGCCGAATTGATGCGACGATTAAAAATAATATGTTGGTCAATACGAATGATTTACTTGAACTGACTAGAAAATCAGTAGAAATTCTTGAGTCAATAAAAAAACTTCCCTCTTCTCAAAGAGTGGACAAAGCGTTTTCAATAAGCGTTGAAAAATCGATTGAAAAAATTACTGGTCAATCTGAAATTGCAGGATCAGAGCTTAACAAATACACAGTTGACCTCTTTGGCCAGGATGCCGGCTTATCTAAATGGCTAGATAATTTAGATGTAAATGAATTTTGTAATGGTGAAGTTAAAGATAAAAATAATGAAACTCAAAATTCAGTGAATTTAATTAAGCCCTCTGACAAAGAGGATCATCACTTTGATGTAGCGTTAACAGAAATTATATTAAGTCATAATGTGGCTTCATCGGTAAATTATATAGAACACGCATGGGATGACTATACTTTTCAAATAAAGCTTACTAACACTAAGGTTGAGGGGCGGTTGCGGACAAGAAAGGCCGATCGTTTGCAAGTGACCAAAGAGGAAATATTCTCAGAACACCTGAAAGACTTTAATATAATAACCTCATATTGCTTGCTACCTAATATACCTTACATTGATCAAGTTAAAAATATAGAATTTTCTATTCTAACAGACCGAACGAAAGGCTTTTTATATATTACCGATCTTGTTGTTACATATGATGTAATCTATGAATACAATGATTTCTGGTTAAAGGAAGAAGATAAAAAAGAATTCCAGCAAGAAATTAACAATGCCTTTGAGCAAATCGATTACTTTGGAGCAGTGTATTTAATGTCTTTATGGAATAAAGATGAGGGAGCAATCATTCAGTATGATTATCGTTAACTTCTTTTTCTATCATTTCTAGCCTTACACATCCTCGAAATAACTTAGCATCACTAGCAAAGTGGTTTACTTCATCGACATAGGCAAAGGCAAACCGTGGATCTTTTTCTATTAATTGACCGCTTACTAAATCTAACACTTGACTAACACTATTCCGTATTCTAGATTCTAGAATATGGAATAGAGGGTTTGGGTCATGTCTATAAAACCACAAGATATTGTTATTTTGGCAAAATTATTGTCAAAGAGTACTGATGACAATTGGTCTCAAAATAGTATTGCTAATGAGTTGTGCTTAAGTCCATCTCAAATTAATAGTGGATTCAAAAGGTTAGTTGAAGCTGGTTTTCTTATGCCTTATCAGTCATCAGAAAAGACTCAGCCTATTCTACAGGCGTGTGAAGAGTTTTTTATTCATGGCCTTAAGTATGTTTTCCCGGCGAAGCTGGGAGAGGTTGTTCGCGGGATCCCAACGAGCTATGCTGCGCCTATCTTAAGCAAGGACATCATCAAAGGAAGTGAGCCTATTCCTGTTTGGCCCTATGGTGAAGGGGAAGAGCGAGGTGTTGCGCTTAAACCGCTATATGCTTGTGTGCCTGAATCTATTGCAAAGCACCCTGATCCTCTATTCTATGATTTGCTGAGTCTAATTGATGCCATTCGTTCAGGACGTGCTAGAGACCGAGAGCTTGCAAAGCTTCGATTGTTGGAAATATTTAAAGCAAAGTCAGGTAAATAGTAGTGATAGTGATACATGAATAGAAGTTCGACTCAAAAGAATATTGAATCATTAACAATCATTGCTCATAGACTGGGTGAGTTATTGAGCGAAGTAACGTTTGTTGGTGGATGTGTTATGGGGCTATTAATTACTGATAAGGCAGCTTCTGATGTGCGCTTTACAGTTGATGTCAACTGTATAATCAATGTCATCACTCGTGCAGATTATTATTCATTCGCTGAAAAGTTATGAGCTAAAGGCTTTAAAGAAATGGCAACAGGTGATCATCCCATTTGCCGTTGGGACTGTGATGGCATCTTAGTTGATATCATGCCTATTGATAAGAAAGTATTTGGCTTTTCAAACAAATGGTACAAAGAAGCGCTTGCTCATTCAACAGAAGTTGAGCTATCAGCTAAAATTAGCTTAAACATTATTTCTGCACCTTACTTTCTGGTGTATGCTCCTGCCGCTAGCTCGTCACGAAAATCCAATAGGCGAAAAATCTCTTTGCAGGATTTTGATGGTGGAGGTGGTGGGAATTGAACCTGCGGGAGCTTGCGGACGTGGGCAAAGAAGGACTGAAAGCATTATATCTTGTTCTCTAGCCACATTTAAAAGAGTATAATATGCCCAATTTAGAGTCAGAGTATTAAAATGCAACAACGCTTGAGCATCATCACTTTAGGCGTAGCCGATCTGGCTGCTTCTAAACGCTTTTACACAGAGTTGGGGTGGCAGGTTGCCAATGAAGGTGATGGTGGGATTGTTGCTTACAATTTTCACCAAATGGCTTTAGCGTTATATCCCGCGGATCAGCTATCCGAAGATGCCCAAGTTGATTTGCAGCAGAAAGGCTTCCCAAAATGTACCTTAGCTTACAATGTTAAATCAGACAGTGAAGTTGACTCAGTATTATCGGAAGCTGAAAGAGCAGGGGCAAGAATCATCAAACCAGCACAAAAAGTGTTTTGGGGTGGTTACTCTGGTTATTTCGCCGATCCAGATAACTTTCTTTGGGAAGTAGCTTATAACCCCTATGTAACCTTAGGTCCTAATGGTGAGTTTCAGTGGGCTTTAGTGGACGATTAGATATTGAGCAATTCAGTGTGCTGGCAGCAAACAAAACAAGGCTTCTTATTGATGCTAAAAATAAAAGCCAATGCAAAGAGGACTGAAATTCTGGGGGTAAAAGATGACAGACTCCAGATAAAACTACATTCCCCTGCGGCTGAGGGAAAAGCAAATGCGGAGCTAATTAAATTGTTATCAAAATATTTCAAAGTGCCTCAAACTAACATTTCAATCAAAACCGGTGCAAGCGCACCTTTGAAAACGCTCATAATAACGACTGACGATGCAAAGCAAAAAAATGAGTTCATTGCAAGAGTGTCATCACTAAAACCACTGTAAGGAAAAAACATGACCGATTTACCACCATGCCCTCAATGCGGTTCAGAGTATACTTACCAAGATGCAGGACTCCTCATCTGCCCAGAATGCACTCATGAGTGGAACCCTGCTGAAAAGGCTGAAGATAGCGACGCTGAAAAAACAGTCCAAGATGCGAATGGTAATGTCCTTCAGGATGGCGATAGTGTCACTGTGATTAAAGACTTGAAGGTTAAGGGTTCATCATCTGTGGTAAAAGTGGGTACCAAGGTAAAGAACATTCGTTTAGTAGATGGTGATCATGACATCGATTGTAAGATTGATGGCATCGGCGCAATGAAGCTAAAGTCCCAGTTTGTAAAGAAAAACTAAGTCGTGGATGCTGTTTTATCACTAATCCCAATTTTCTGGTGAGTCCATGGCGCAGGCCCAATCTCAATCATCACCGAACAGCTCCTGGATATTCCGCGCTTTCTTCAAAGAGTAGGCAGCTAATGTTATCGCATTGAACCATTGCAGCAATGGGCTCGTTATATTGAGGTTGCACTCATGCTCTTAAACGCAGGAGCCTTAGAGCATGTCGTAGAAGGAAAGAATCCACTTCTTGGGACACTTTTATTGTTGAATGGATGAACTAATGATAGCGTTATAGCTTATTAATCTCTCAGGAAATATTTATGGCTAGCGTTGAACCGTCACAACTCGACTGGCAAGGAGAGCTTGGTAAGACTAAGTTTGTTTTCTATCAGGGGCGCTTACAAAGCCAATTGCATGCCGCCTCCTACATTGGTAACCACCCCTTTGTGAGCACTACCAATGAACAGTATTCCTGCCCATGGCCAACCGTCTTTACCATGCGACGAGAGAGCCTTTGGGTATACCCCGAACTGCCAGAAGTGGTCAAAAAGGTTGGCAAGGAAGATGGTAGCCCTAGAACCTGGAGTGAACGATGCAGCGAATGGGCATTTTATGCCAAGAGCCATTTGAAAGGTTGGTGGCTTGGTGAGGCGGTACCTGTTTTAATCGATGATAAAGCGCCTGATTATCAACCTTGTTACCCACTCGATGAAGAAGGGAGCCTTAGCTATTTTCAGGTTAATAATCTTGATGCGTCTCTTGCGCAAGAAACTGATAAAAATGCTCATCGAGCGCGGATCCTCGCTATGCAAAAGCAGGCCCCAGAGAATGAACATACGGTTTTATACGGCGTCTCTAGAGGGGCTGCAACCACCTTTAGTGCACTTGCCGCCCATCACTCTCTCTACAAAAATGTAAAACTTTGTGTGTTAGAAGCCCCTTTTGACTCCATCGAAGGGCTTGCCCAAACGTTGTTTAAAAGTCAACGGCTGGGAGCATGGCTCTATCAGCAAGATGGCTTACGAAAACGGTTGATTGGAGAAAGGCATTTGGCTCAACGAGAGCAAGAACCTAGAGGACATGCAACCACTTACCCAAACCACATTCCAACCGTGATGGTCTCCTCCATTGTCGATGATGTGGTACCTCATAAAAATACCATACGTTTAGCTCTACGAGTAGCGATTAAGCGTTTGCAGGCTAGAGAGTCTGGGGAAGAAGTAGCTCCTTTTTATTTTTTACAACTTGATACACTTCGCCACGTGCAATATTGCTATCAAGGCAGTGATGATGCCTTGCGTTATGAGCGTTTCATTCATTACCTTTATCGAAAAAATGGGCTGCCTCACGTGCAAGCTTTGGCTGAAAGTTGTGAAGAAAATGATGAGATTACAGATTTAACCAGCATGACCATGGCGCCACTCATAAAAGCGCAGCAACACTATTGGCAAAATAAGCCAGACCGGCTAAGCATTCGTGAAGAGGCCCTAAAGGCCCTACTTAAGCAGCTTGATGACAGCGTATTAGAATTAAAAGATAAGCGTCGTATATTACTTTTAGCCAAAGAGATGCCACTTTTTAGTGCAAGAATAGAGCAAGCCACTCCGTTCTTTAGCCAAAAAGTGTGTCAAAACCGTGCGGTAGAACAACTTTCGCAGTCTCTGCAAGAATTAGGAGACAGAAAGGATTTAGTTGGGATCATATGAAAAAAGTTATTTGTTATTTTCTTTTATTTTTTTTTACGACAGTGTCGTTTTCAACCCCAGAGAATGATTTTCAGCTATGGAATGTTTTACTTGTTACTGGCTCCTTTTCTGATAAAGACTCGCTCTATTGGCTGGAAGCTCAAACGCGTTTTGGGGAAGATGTTTCAACACTCTCTCAAACGGTTCTAAGAACGGCAATTGGTCAAAAACTAAGCGATAAAAGTAGCGCTTGGGTGGGGTATGCTTGGTTTTATACCAGCGCTCCTTTAGCGCAGCCTCCTAATGAGGAAAACAGAATATGGGAACAGCTCATTTGGAAAAAGAATTTTCCGGAGCTAGTTTTTTCAAGCAGAACGAGACTAGAGCAACGCTTCTTTCGAAATAATGACAATGTAGGTTGGCGATTTAGAGAAGCCATTAGTCTAAAAAAACCAATTCACCAGTTGAAAGGCACTTTTTTGTTTGCCATGGACGAGCTGTTTATTAACCTTAGAAACCCAGTTGATGATAGATTCTCGCCAGTGATTGATCAAAACCGAGTTTATTTAGGCATTGAGCAGCAGTTAAACCCAAGTCTTGCCATCAATATTTTATATTTGAACCAAAGAACAAACCGTCTACATCAAGAAAATTTTAGTGCGAATAACATTGTACTAAAAGCGTACTTCAATTTTATGTAGCTGAGTACTCGACTTATGCTCAACGTCGCTGTTTGACTTTTAAGCTCTGCGCTATAGATGCCTAATCCGTAGAGCCAAGACCACCGAACGTCGTCCTTTTGGTTCAGTTATTGGGCCTATGGGGTGGTTTACTTGGTCGATTGGCGCGCCACGACATTGACGATCTTAAAAATCATCAAGCCCCTTATGCCTTTGGCTATTGTTAAACAAGGGTTTGCAGAGTGCGACCAGTACGTAGTTTGTAGGCGTTTTCCTTATCCCAAGAAATGATCACACGCTGAACTTTGCCAAGAATCTCTTTTCTTGGCACAAAGCCAAAATAGCGAGAGTCGCCACTGGCATCGCGGTTGTCGCCCATCATGAAAAACTCACCGTCGGGGACGGTTATTTCAGGAAAGTTTTTCAAAGAAGGCGTATTGGGCAGCAGCATCATTTGATGAGTGGTGCGACCTAAGCGTTCATTGACCACAATGGCTTCTTCTACCTCGTCTTTCGGCAATGGGTAGTGAAGCGCTTGTTCTGCTGTGGGTTGCGCGATGGCTTTTCCATTAATTAATAGGGTATTGTCGATTAACTCAATGCGATCGCCTGGCGTGCCAATCACTCGTTTTACTAGGCGCTGACCATCTTCTGGTTTATAGAAGACGACAATATCACCTCGCTTGGGGTCGCCCCAGGTTTTTAAGTGTTTGGTGGTAAAAGGGACTTTCAAGTCATAGGCCATGCGATTCACCAGAACCAAATCGCCCACGTAAAGCGTTGGCTCCATAGAGCCTGATGGAATTCGGTTCCAGTCGGCAATGGCAGAACGCCCGGCGAACAAAAGAAGGGCAAAAAAGCAAAAACCGCGCCACTCATGAACAAACTGTTGCACCCGCTGAAGCATGCTTTGTCTCACAGTAATCAACTATAGAGGTGCAATTCTGCACAAATAAAGCCCGATATGCAAGGCTATATACTCGTCAAGGAGTTAAGTTTTAAGCTAGTCGTTTTGTCAACGTTCAGACGGGGCATTATGAGGTAGGACGAGTAAGATCTAGCCAAGTTCAAAGCTAGTAATGCCAAACACTCCGTCATGTTCAATGGCAGGGGCACCATTTCGGTACATGCGCATGGTACTAAAAACACTCTCAAGTGTTCGATCCTTGGCAAGTTCGAGTGCAGCAGGGTTATTACCTGGCACATCGAGGTAGTATTCGCGGGCCTCTGTGTGATTTAAAAGCGCATCGAGCAACGCATTTGCAACGTCTTTATTTTTAGCAAATAACGGTCCAATCTTTGCAGGGCCCTTACACTCTCGAACTACCCCAAACCCAAGAATCTTGCCATCTTTTTCCATGAGCAGGGCTTTGGCATGGCGGTTATTAATCCAGGCCTTTAAAAAATCCTCTCGCCGTGCTGGAAAGTAATGCCTATCGAATAGTATCAGTGGCTCAAGGTGCGAAACAGTGGCTTCTTTGATATGCTCATCGAGCTTTTCTGTGTGTGAGACTGGGCCCTTAAAACGATGGTTTTGAAAGCATGATTGATAACCTAGACGCTCATAGAGATGAACGTTCTCAATCACCCCATCCAAGCCAATGCAGCGATCTTTGGCATAATTTAGGCGAGCTTTGGTTAATTCAAGACCAAATCCTCGACCCCGAAACTCAGGCTTGACGATGTAGAGGCCACTGAAGGCAAAATGTGAGTCATAGCAGACCATTGAGCCAACGGCGACAATCTGCCCATCAAATTCTCCTTTGAAAAAGCCGGCGTTATCGGCACTGTAAAAGCATTGTGCATCATTTAAGCCAGGCCCCCAACCTTCAAGCTCTGCCCAGTCGCAAGCAGTTTGTACCTCATTTTGTGTCATTGTTGATACTACATACCTCATGCTGCCTCCTTGCTTAAAAGAAAACATATTTCCAAGTATTTTGAGTATAGATCCTGAGTAATCGACTCATATTTAGTCCGGGATGCTTTTGGCTCCTATTGAATAGAATTTACTTGGAAAAGTACTCACGTACACCAGTACGCTGCGCTTTTTCCTCATAAATTTTATCCAATATGCGCTCAAAACCCTCCCTTGAGCGGGATTTGAATTATGAGTCGATTCTTCAGAGTATATACCCATCCTAGTTCGGGATCCTTTTGGTCCCTTAAAAATGAGGGGCTCTCAAAGATTTTTGCCTCACATTCCGGATGAGTGTATGTTTGTCAGATGAGAGCGTATATCAAGGAACGTAGGGGTATGTCGATTGAGCAAATTTATAACAAGGCGGTTAAGCATTATGGTCAAGACATTAGTGCGGAGGTTCTAAAAAAAGCCAATATGCAGGCTTTTGACTTCATTTGCCAGCATGATTCGGAAATAAAGAGTATTTTAGCACTGGGGGTTGGTGATGGTGCCTTTTTGTTGCCTTATAAGAAGGCCTACCCTGAGGCGAATCTCTCAGGTCTCGATATTTCAAAAAAAATGTTAGCAGACGCAAAGGAGAAGCTTGAGTGCAAAACCCATCATGGCAGCATTGATGCGGCTAGCCAAATCATTCAAGATGAGCAGTTTGATTTGATTTTGGCGCACTTTGTCTGTGCTTACGTAAAACCTGAAGTGATTCTTCAGCAAAGCCATAAGCTCTTGAATAAAAATGGTTATGTATCATTAGTGAGCAACACAAGCGCCTCATTTCCTAAGTTGATGGCGGCCTTTAAGGCCTTGGTTGCCAGCAAACGTTTGTGGGCAACAGTACTCGATAGGCATGTCAGTCGAGCACTAGAGACTGTGTTTGTGCCTAAGAGTCTTGATGCGTTTGTTTTGCAAGTCAAACAGGCAGGGTTTCAGGTTTTGCAGCAAGAGTCTCTGAGCCTGCAAGTCTCTTTTTTAGATTCCAACAGCTTTTGTGATTTTTTCATGGATGCAGGCTGGTTTGCCAATGGCCTACTTCATCCCTTAATGCCAGTTGGTACTATAAAATGTATTTTTAAACAACTGGTTAACAAACACTTGAGCTTTCCTTTTCAAGATGAATTAGACGTCTCGGTCATCACAGCCAAACGCTCCTAACAAGACACCGCCACCAAAAGCCTAATGGTCTATAATTAACCAAAAGGTGTTTTTTGGTGGCAGTATGGCAAGAGTTAATATTCTGCGCTCGGAAGGGTTAGCACAGTTTGCAAAGAACTATCGTCGCATGTTGCAACAGCCAGGAACGTTTCGGCGCTCAAGAGGTCGAGACGATTTTGGCAGCATTTGGCGAAAGACGATGGTGGAGGCTCTATTACCCGCAAGCAGTCATTTAACGATTAAAGAAAAAGAAGCTTTGGGGGCCTTGGCGTCCCCTTTTGAGTCATTAGGAGAAGTCGCTAAACCATTCGGTGAACCTGATCTTAGAAGGGAGATTAAAAGACAAATTGCGACATTATATAATGAAGGTGTTCAGTCATTAACGTCTGAAGAATATCCACCGGAGAGAGCAGAGCAACTGTTAAAGGCTGTTTTACAAGCTCGTCAGATCAATCGGTTTATTTTGCCAAGCAAAGCCTTTCAAGGACTTAGCGTACCAAGAAGCTCTTTTTTTTCTGTCATTGGCTTCAATGCCCTTAAGATAACTAATTGGCCGTCGGTCCTTCTAAATGGTCTTCATATGAGCATCAACCGTTTAATTGATGGGCCTGCCTCTAATTCAGAGCAGGTGCCATCGTCAACAGGGCAGGTTATAGCAAAAGTGGGAGTTGCGGCAGTATTTGCGATTCCTGAGTTTGCTGCGTTTCTCCTCTCTAAGGCTGGCGATGGTTTGGGGCAAGTAGCCTCACGTCCTTTTGAAACCGACAGCGCGACTAAGAAAAATAAGGTTGAAGTAGAATCTGATTCATGGTTAACACGAGGTTCTGAAAATTGCAGCTTTAGTCGTATGTCATCACAGTTTGAAGACAGAGACTCAACGCTTGCTTCTAGCATTGAAGGAGAGATGGAAAATGAGAGGTCCTCTGAAGTAGAACTCACAGAGAGAGACAGCATGACCACAAGTAAGAAAGAAGGAGAGCAGAAACAAAATCACGCCCCATCGTCGCCACAAGAAAAGGCCGCCAAAGCGCAAAAATATCCAAAAGGCCCATCTAACCAAGGAGGCTAGATTTTAAGGCGACAATCATAGATGATAGGCCTTTTCAATACTCTGGGTTGATGTGTCTATGCAAAAAAATGATTGGGTTTCGCGCATTTTGGCAGCAAAACGTTTAGGGGTTGTCTTTCTGCTTGGGTTTTCTTCAGGCCTTCCTTTTTGTTTACTTGGCTCCACCTTACAGGCTTGGTATGCCAAAGATGGACAGAGCATCGTGGCGACCTCCATGTTAAGCCTCTTAGGCATTCCCTATATTGTTCGTTTTTTATGGGCGCCGTTAATAGATGAATGGTTTGTGAAAAAACTTGGCCGGCGCCGTAGCTGGCTAATTATCACTCAAATTGGGTTGCTGCTTGGACTCTTGTTGCTCTCTTTCTTATCGCCTAAGCAAAATTCATGGGTGTTTGTTATGATTGCAACCATCTTGGTTTTTTTCTCGGCCAGCCAGGATGGGGTGATTGATGCGCATCGAATTGAATATTTAAAAAAAGACTATCATCCTTTGGGGGCAGCTTTTGCCTCCACGGCTTACAGGTTTAGTATGCTGTTATCAGGAGGCTATGCCTTGGTTATGGCAGAGCGTTATGGTTGGGCTGTGACTTATCAAATCATGGCTTTGATGATGCTCATAGGATTACTTGCAAGTTTACTTAGCAAAGAGCCGGATGTGACCATCAAAGCGCCAACAGAGAGCGCCTATCAACTCTACTTTAAAGCGCTTCTTTCTATTTTTAAAACGCCTCAGATAGCCATGTTTCTAGGGTTTATCTTTTTTTATAAATTAGGAGAAGTCTTTACCTCAAACATTAGCGGCATCGTCATGCCATTTTTAATCTATGAATTAAAGTTTTCGTTAAGCACTATCGGTTATGTTAACAAAGTACTAGGCACCATAGCCTTAATTGCTGGCGGTTTAGTGGCAGGCTTTAGTGCGCTTCGCTATTCTCTTTCTCATCTTCTTTTGGTGTTTGGTTTATTACAAGCGATCACCAACGGTTTATTTGTGGTTTTAGCCTTAAAGGGACCTGATCTTTTCTGGTTTGCAACCGCAGTGGTCAGTGATAATTTTGCAACGGGTCTAGGCTCTACGGCATTGGTGGCTCTTTTAATGAGAATCGTTAATAAAGAGTTTACGGCCACTCAGTTTTCAATGTTAATGGCCTTTGCTAGCTTGCCTCGAGTGTTCTCAGGCCCCATGGGCGTGTTCATGCAGAGCACCATCGGTTGGGCAGGCTTGTATCAAGTCTCGGTGCTGTTAGCGCTTATCTTTATTCCATTCTGGTTTAAAATTAGAAAGAGCCTCGATGAGCCCTGTCGATAAGCCTTCGTACTGAGGGGATTTTCAAGTATTTTGAGTATAGTTACGCTATAGTCTTTGAAACAGGTATAAATTTAGATGGTCAATGGATGGACTCAAAGAAAGTCTTTAAAAAGACGGAATCTGCCTTCTTTGATAAAGAGCAAGGACCGGTGCAGCTGATTGCCTTGCACAGTTGGTTAATCGTCTTTAGCTGTGCCTTTGGTTTACTGGTGCTCTTACTTTGGAGCCTTTTTGGAACGGTCTACACCCGCGTTTACGGCGATGGCATTTTAATTCCCGGCTCCTCCAACATTTACCCTGTGGCCCCCAAGTACTCGGGCATTGTCAAAGAAATCTTAGTCTCACGAGGAGAGCTAGTGCAAGCAGGAGCGGTGGTTGCAAAGCTCGATACAACCTACATTGATAAAAAAATAATCAACCAGAAACGCTACATTGCTCAACTAGAAGCCGAGCAAGAAGAAATCTTCAAGCGGGTTGGTTCACAAAAAAAAGCCCTCGATGTCTACCATCAAGAATTAGTCAAAGCCTTGATGCAAAAGAAAGAGTTTGGTCATGAATACCGCGAATACCTCTCGAAGTTCTTAAGTGGGGTGAAAGGCATGCGTGAGAAAGGGTATGTTTCGCTGCCAAAATTTGAACAATACAAAGATCAATACTACGACACGGTTAATACCATTTTGCAAACCATGATGAGTCTCGCTAAGTCTCGATTCAGTTTGGATCAGCAACAGTATTCGATGTTTGAGAAAGTAACCAACATTCGTCTAAACCTCATCCAACGCTACAACGAGTTGAGCGTGTTAGAGGAGCAGCGAGAAGAAACAAGACACATTCGAGCAGAAACCAGTGGCCGTGTGATTTCAATCATGGGCACCATTGGCAAGTACATTGCCAAAGGCAGTCCCCTAGTAAATTTGGTGCCAAAATCGGAAGAAGAAACCGTTTTTGTACTCTTTGAGCCGCTAGAGGGCAAACGCATTCGAGAAGGGATGGAAGCGTATGCCGCACCAACCTACATCGATAAATATCGATACGGCTCCATCCTTGGTAAAGTCAAAGAAATAAATATGTACCCTGCCAACCAATCGGCGGTGCTGTCGGTGATTTTAGAGCAATCGTGGTTAAAGCAATTAGGCTTTAATGGCAACGCCATGTTAATGGCCAAGGTGCAATTAGATCACGATAAAATGACTTATTCTGGGTTTAAGTGGACCTCATCAGAAGGCCCACCCCATCACATTACCCCAGGCTCTTTTTTAAGAGTGATGGTCAACGTGAAAGAGCAAGCACCAATAACCTTAGTCATTCCGTTGCTAAGACGTTGGTTGGGAGTGGAGGCTTAATGGCGGTTGTCAAAACACCAACGGTAATTCAAATGGAGGCGGTTGAATGTGGGGCGGCCTCTCTTGGCATGATCTTAGGCTACCATGGTTGCTTTGTGCCCTTAGAAGAATTAAGAGTGCAGTGCGATGTCTCAAGAGATGGCTCTAAAGCCTCCAATATTGCAACAGCAGGGGAGCATTATGGCTGTGAGACCAAGGTTGGATTTTTTGATCTTGAAGATTTAAAAACCTTAACCTTGCCGGTGATTATTTTTTGGAATCACAATCATTTTATGGTGCTAGAAGGTTTTCGCGGTCAACGTGTGTATGTCAACGATCCGCAAAATGGTCGTCGCTCTATGGATGTGGCCGCTTTCAAACGAGGCTTTTCACAAGTAGCCATTCGCTTTACGCCCACCAAAGAGTTTAAAACACGCAAAAAAGAAGGCAATGTGTTCCAAGAGTTTGCCAAAGCGCTAAAAGGCGATGGTAAGTCGCTGTCGTTTTTGGTGTTTATCACCCTGTTATTGACCCTGCCAACCTTGGCGGTGCCGGTCTTTAGTCAAATCTACATTGATAATTATCTAATCCGTGGTCAGGTTGATTGGTTGCACCCTTTGTTAGCAGTCATGCTCTTTTTGCTTATCATTCAATTTATTCTTATCTACATGCAGCGCTCTGCCTTAAAGCGAATTGAGAACCGACTCTCGCTTAAATTTAACAAGCAGCTTATTTCGCACATGTTAAAACTGCCAATGAGCTTTTTTGCCCAGAGACAAACAGGGGATTTAATTACCAGGCTGCAATCAAATGACAACATCGCCAAACTCTTATCCGGGCCGCTGGGAATTACCTTAATCTCAATGATGCAAACCATTATTTACTTGATAATCATGTTTTGCTACAGCCTAACCCTTGGTCTGGTTGCTCTGGTGATTGCCTCACTCAATGTCTGGAGCTATCACTTAGTCAAACGAAAACGAAGTGATTTATCGATTATCACCAAGCAAGAAACCGCCAAGCTTACCTCGATTACCATGGGCGGCATTTCAATGATGGAGTCTCTAAAAGCAAGTGGCAGTGAAAATGATTTATTTGATAAGTGGCAAAACCAACTAATTAATTACATCAATGCCTATCAGCAACTCTCTTTCATTAATACCTTATTAACTGGGCTGCCCATTTTTCTAAGTACGGTGGCGCAAGCCTTGATTTTAGGCATTGGTGCCATTTTAGCGATTAATGGTGATTTATCAGTTGGTGGCATTGTCGCGTTCCAAGCCTTATTTTTAGTCTTTAATGAGCCGATAAAAGAGTTTGTGGACGTCGGTGGGCAAATTCAGCAAATTGAAGCGGACTTTAAACGGGTGGCGGATGTGTTCCATTATCAAGAGCAATCTGAAATCAAAGAAGAAACTCCGGAAAAGAGTTTGCTAGCCTCTCATTATTTTCATGGCAAAGTGGAAATTAAAAACCTCACCTTTGGTTATTCCAAATTGGATAAGCCGCTCTTTAAAGAGTTAAGCCTTAGTATTTCACCGGGGGAGCGGGTGGCCTTTGTTGGCTTATCCGGTAGTGGTAAGAGCACGCTTGCTAAACTTATTTCTGGGTTGTATCAGCCGTTTGAGGGTGAGATTTTAATCGATGGGGTGAGCGTTTTTGACATTCCACCCAAAGAGCGCGCCAATATCATCTCTGTGGTCAGTCAAGATCAATTCTTCTTTAAAGGCAGCATTGCAGAGAATCTAAGCCTCTGGGGCAGTGGCTTTAAAGAGAGTGAATTGGTCGAAGTAACAGAACAAGCCTGCATTCATGACTTGATTGTCAATTCGCCAAAAGGCTTTGAGAGTGAGCTATCAGAAGGTGCGAGCAATTTAAGTGGTGGCCAAAGGCAGCGTCTAGAAATCGCTAGATCGTTGTTAATGAAGCCTAATATTTTGATTTTAGACGAGGCAACCAGTGCGCTTGACCCCATTGTTGAAAAACAAGTTGATAGAAATTTGCGAAGCCTTGGCATTACTACCATTAGCATCGCCCATCGACTCTCCACCATTCGAGACGTCGATAAGCTCTATGTCTTTGAATATGGCAAGATTGTGGATTCTGGCACGCACGATGAATTAATAAAAAAACAATGTAAGATTTATTTAGAGCTAATAGGAACGTAGCAATGGCGGACGCGACCAATAACACCATTGATTATCACTCTCATCCAGAGCTAATGCTTGAAACGGATCGTTGTTTTTTGGTCTCTGAGGGCTTTGTCGATGTGTTTGCTCGGGTGTTGGAGGGTGAATTCAAAGGCAATCTCTATCCCATTGCCCGCTTTGAAAAGGGGGAAGTGTTTTTCTCCTTTCAACATCAAAGTAAAGTAGAGGTCATTGCTAAGCTCTCATTTGAAGCAAGCCTCGTTGAGAGAACCGGCGATTTTAACAAAGAGCGCTTAAGCCCAGATGGGGTGCAAGACGTGGTTAGCTGGCTTAGTAATATTTCTCACTTTTATCGAGACGTGGTTAAGCCTTATCGAGCGCAGAGTGTCACGGCTGAGAGCACGGCGATAAACTTAAATGAAAATCATTACCTCTATTCTAAAGCCATGCGCTGGTTGGTGCTTGCAGATGAGGTACGCGTCAAAGGCATGGTGTTGGATAAATCGCTACAAGGGACTATCTTTTTTCCGGTTGGGCGAGTCTTTCTTGCCGAGAGTGATGGCAAGGCCACTATTGAAACAACCGAGAGCATTTTAGACAAAAAAGGGCTCTCCTTTATCAAAGCCTTTTGGAGTGATTTACTCGATTCGATTGACGATCGTTTTCAAATTCAAAAGATTAATAAAAAAAATCACTACAAAAAACAGCTAGAAGTTGAAGAACTTGCAAAGGTTGAATTAAACAACAACATTAACCAGGCTCTGTTTTTTCGAGATCTCGACAAAGCAAGCAGTGATCAGTTTGATGTTACAGACATTTATGCAGCACTCTCTGAAATCAGCAAACATTTAAGAATAAAAATTGCGCGCTTTAAACCAAATGATGTCTTCTTTGATACGCGCTCAGAAGAGCTCGAGGAGTTAGCAAGCCACCTTGATTTGCACGTCAATAAAATTACCTTAAGCCCAGGCTGGTGGAAAAAAGGCTCAACCCCCTATGTGTGTTTTTCAAAAGAAGGGGAGGCTTATGCGCTACTACCAACTTTAATGGGGCGCTATGTGTTAAAAGACTGTCGAACCGGACAAAAGCGTCTTTTAACAGAAGAGTTAGCAGCAAGCTTAATAGAGACGGTTTATTTGGTTTCGCCAAAGCTAAGTGACCAAACCATCAGCTTTTCTAAACTCTTTAGCTATGCGTTCTTAGGCAATAAATTTAATTTTATTTTGCTGCTACTGGCCTTTTTTATGGTGGCTTTATTGGGGCTTGCCAACCCAGTGGTTACAGGCTACATCACCAATGATGCCATCGTTAATGCCAACCTTGGTTTAGTGTTTCAGTTGACGCTCACCCTGTTAGGGGTTGGCATTACCATTGGCCTTTTTACCATTGTGCGCAACATTGTCTTGGTGCGTTTTGAGACTATGATGAACTACAACATGCAGTGTGCGTTGATGAGTCGCGTGCTGAAGTTACCCTTGGAGTTTTTTAGCGACTACAGCATTGGTGATGTGACCAACCGGATCTTGGCCGTGGATGCCATGGTTAAAACGTTCTCAGGGAACAATGTTAATGGCATGCTCACCTTTGTGTTCTCCTTGGTAAGCTTTGTACTGATGTTCTATTATGCCTGGGTCTTGGCTTTGATTGTGCTTGCTGTCGTCTTATTGATGTTGGCGATTTTCTACGGCTTTACCGTTTTTCAATTGCCCTACATGCAAAAGAGCATGAACCAAATGGGGGATACCTTTGGCTTGATGTATCAAGTCATTAACGGCATTACCCGGGTCAAACTATTCGCCCGTGAGACCTTTGCTGAGAGCTCATGGGGAGGCATTTACAGTGAGTATCGCCGCGACCTTCTAAAAGGCTATTTACTTGGCGCCTGGCGCTCGACCTTCTTTAGCATCGCTCAGCTCTTTACCATGATTTTATTGTTCATCGTGGTTGCCTGGTGGTATAGCAAAGGCATTGAATTTCAAAACTTCATTACTTTTTTCTCAGCCTTTACCCAGTTTATGGCAGGCATGTTGATGTTTTCATCAACGGCCACTGCCATCGTGCCGGCCATTGTGTTCTATCGACGACTAAAACCATTGCTCGATGCACCTTTGGAAACAAGCCAAGAGTCAGGCGATGGCGCATTTCAGTTGGTCGGTGCAATAAAAGCCGAACAACTTGCGTTTTCTTATGGTAAGGATGCGCCGATGGTATTAAGTGAGATAAGTTTTGACATAAGGCCAGGTGAGTATGTGGCCATCGTTGGCTTCTCTGGCAGTGGAAAGTCAACCCTTTTTAAGCTGCTGCTGGGATTTTATTTTGCCAATAAAGGCTCTCTTGCCATTGATGGTCAATCGATACGAAACATCGACGTTAAGGCCCTAAGAAAGCAGATGGGCGTGGTGCTACAAGATGGTAAGTTGGTCTCTGGCACCATTTTAGAAAACATCATCGGGAACTCAAACTTAAGCGAGGACGATGCGTGGACCGCGGCAAGCTTAATTGGGCTTGATAAATTTATTGCCAAACTACCGATGGGCATGCAAACGGTGGTCTCACAAAGCATGAGCTCTTTTTCAGGCGGTCAAAAGCAGCTAATCTTAATTGCGAGAGCCTTGGTGAGAAAACCCAAACTCTTATTGCTCGATGAGGCAACCAGCGCTCTTGATAATAAATCACAAGCCTTGGTGACAGAGAGTATTAATCAACTTCAGATGACCCGAATTGCTATTGCTCACAGACTCTCAACCATTCAAAAAGCCGATAGAATACTGGTGTTAGAAAACGGTAAAATCTCAGAAAGCGGCACGTTCGAAGAGCTCTTAGCTCAAAAAGGTTTCTTCTATCAATTAGCAAAAGATCAAATGTTGCACACCCCAAAGAGCAAGGATAACGCGTGACCCCATCGTTAAATATTTTTCATATAATTTCTAAGATACTTGAAGAGTTGCTCATAACCTTCTAGGATTTTACTTACCCTAGTTGTTTAAGGGCAAAAGCGCTGTGTAAGTACTCACTTATGCAGCACACGGATCTGTATTTAAACTCTATGGAGATTATTTATTATGACTGATGCAACAACGAAAGCCTTCCTAAAAAGATGTGCTGATGACAGAGACTTACTAAAGCAATTCATCGACAACCCTGTTGGAACTCTAAAAGCGAACAACATCGATCCTAACGATCTTCCAAAAGAAGTGGCTGATAAAATCGCCGGTGGTGGCGCAGGAACGGATGCGACTGCGGCAGTGGCAGCTGGTGCTTGTCTATAATTTGCAAGCGCTTTAGTCGTTTCAACAACCCTGACGTCTTAGGGCGTTAGGGGCGTTTCTACAAATACTGTGTTGGAGTTCACATGGCAGAAGTACACATACACCCATCTTTAGCACGATTTTCAGACAATCAAAGCAGCATACGCTTAGAGAGCAGCACCGTCGACAAATTACTGCCCGAGCTTTGTCAAAAATACCCTAAACTTAAAAATACTATCTTGGATGCACAGGGTGAATTAAACCCTTATGTCAATCTCTACATTAATGGGGAGAGCATTCGAGAAAAAGAAGGGAGTACTTTGCTACAGGGCTCTGATAAAATTGAGCTAATTACGGCATTGGTTGGAGGCTAATAATGTCAACACTCTCAAAAGACGAAATAGCACGCTATAGCCGACATTTTCCGGTGATTGGCTTAGATGGCCAAGAAACGCTAAAAGCGGCTCGTGTCTTATGCATTGGTGCCGGTGGGCTTGGTTGCCCAGTCTTACAATATTTAGCCGCCGCAGGCGTTGGTACCTTAGGGGTTGTCGATGGCGATGCGGTTGAACTAAGTAACCTACAAAGGCAAGTGCTCTTTAGAGAAAGTGATGTTGGGCAAAACAAAGCAGAGACCATCGTCTCTCACTTACAAGCGCTAAATAGCCAAATTGAATTTAATAGCTACCCACGCTTTTTAGACAGAGAGGCCGCATGCGCGCTCTTTCCAGAGTTTGATTTAATCATTGATGCAACCGATAACTACAAAGCGCGTTTTTTAATCAATGAGGTAAGCCGCGACTTAAAAAAACCTCTGGTGTCTGCAAGCATCTACCAGTTTGATGCACAGGTGAGCGTTTTTAACTATCAAGACGGCCCCTGCTATCAATGCTTATACCCAGAACCCCCTCCAGCTGAATTAACCCCAAACTGCGCGGTAGGTGGGGTACTCGGGGTACTGCCGGGTGTTATTGGAACCCTGCAAGCAACAGAAGTTATCAAAGTTTTACTTAATAAGGGCACGGTTTTATCAGGCACACTCTTAAGCCTTGATTTGCTCTCGATGCGTTTTAATCAATTTAAAATTACTAAGCAAGATTGCAAGAGCCATCCCTTGGTTAGTTTTGAAGAACAAGCTAACAGCAAGCCTCTAAGCTATCAATCGATGTACGTAGAAGAACTACGAGCCTTAAGAGAGAGTGGCAAGCCTTTTTGTCTACTTGACGTTCGTGAACCCTATGAGCGAGAAATAAGCCATATGGGTGGTGAGCACATCCCCCTTGGTTTACTAGAAGAAGAGCTGGCAAGGCTCAATAGCGATGAGTTGATTGTCGTACACTGCAAAAGTGGTGTTCGCAGTGCCAGTGCTTGCAAGACTTTGCTCTTAGCAGGTTTTAAGCAAGTGTATAACCTAGAAGGCGGCATACTTGCTTGGATAGACGAGGTAGAGCCAGAGTTAACTAAATACTAAATGAGTATAACTGCTTTCTGTAGGCTTTTTTGTAAAAAAACGGGCGTCCAGCCCTTGGCCTTCTTACCATCCATGGTTCGGACATTTTTTACAAAAAAGTCTACAGAAAGCATTAGGTGATTTAATTATATCTGGTGGAATTGAGGTGTTGTTGAATTGAATCTCGGAGAAAGCTCGATTTTGAGTGCCTATTGGATAAAGAACATGAGAGAAAAGCGGAGTGTGCTGGTGCAGATGAGCACTTTCTCGAGTGTTTTTTATTCAATAGGTGCCAAAAGCGGACTTTCCCTGATTAGTGCTCCAAACTAAGGAAGGGTATATGCAAATGTTGGATTTGGGCGGAACATACCGTGCAGTGTCGCCAGAAGAGACGCTGGCAAAGATTGAACCAATGATGTGGCAAGCCTTTGGAATAAGCCGAGTGGCAAATGTTACAGGGTTGGATAATGTTGAAATTCCCACCTACGTTGCCGTTCGTCCACGCTCAAAGCTTTTAACCACCGCCCAAGGCAAAGGGATTAATCACCCACTTGCTAAAACCTCTGCTTTGATGGAATCGATTGAGGGCTGGCATTCGGAAAACATGAGAGAGCCTGATTTATTTGGCTCCTATAAAAGCCTGCATAAAAAATACCCTCTAATTCCCTTAGAGCCTCACTTAAACGGTGGGCCCCTACATTGGCATGACATTGAGTCTCTTGCCATTCCCTGGGCCAAGGGACGTGAATTAAATACGGGTAGAGACGTCTACTTTCCTTATACCCTAATTAACGTCGATACCTCCCGCTATTTGCCGGGCTATCGTTATTTCCCACCCTCAACCAATGGACTTGCGTCTGGCAATACCTATTTAGAAGCTTTGTGTCACGCTCTTTTTGAAGTCATAGAGCGAGAGTGTGAGGCGAGCAATGAGAATTTTTTAAACGAACCAAAAGTTGATCTAAACAACTTAAGCGCACCTCACCTGCTGGAATTAAAAGCGCATCTCTCAGAGCGAAACTTAAGTCTCGATGTCTGGGATCTCACCAATGAATTAAAGGTGCCCACCTTTTATGCTCACTTAAATGATGCAAATGATTTAAGAAGTGTGGGCACACAATGTGGTAGTGGCTCTCATTTCTCAAGCGTGGTGGCGCTCTCTCGAGCCATAACAGAAGCGATACAAGCAAGAGCAACGGTCATTTCAGGCGCTCGTGATGACATCTACCCAAGCATGTATAAAAATCATGTCAAATACGGTTTGGTGGAAGAGTTTCAGCAAGAGGGCAAAGCACATCGCCCCTTTGTAGAGACCAAAACGCCAGAGACCTTTGAGGAGACCTTGGCAAGCCTTCTACAAAACTTAAATGATAACGGTCTTAAAGAAGCCATCGTCTACGATCACACACGAGAAGAGTTTGGGATCCCGGTGGTGCATGCCATCGTGCCAGGCTTAAATTTTGACATGCTCCGTCACACCAATGATGGCTAACGATATCGAAAGCCTGAATGTTATTAAGTAAAAGCCAAAGAGATCGGTCTTTGAAAAGGAATTAAAATGGATAAACCACATGTTTTTATTGGGCCAACCATCACAGAAGCAGAGGCCAAAGAGATTTTGCCAAATGCGTATTATCATCACCCCATTCGTTGTGGGGAGCTCATTCGCCTTTTGCGCTTAAAGCCAAAAACAGTGTTAATCATCGATGGCTGTTATGAGTTTACCCCGGCGGTTTGGCACAAAGAAATTATGCTTGCCATTGATTTGGGCGTGGAAGTCATTGGGGCATCAAGCATGGGCGCACTGCGCGCAAGCGAGCTCCATCAAGTTGGCATGAAAGGCATTGGCAAGATTTTTCAAGCCTTTCGCGATGGACACTTAAACGATGATGATGAAGTTGCGGTGCTTCATAAGAGTGAAGAAGAAGGGTTTGTGCCGATTAATGATGCCATGGTAAACATTCGAGAAACGCTGAAACTTGCCGTCGATGAACACATTATCTCGAGCGAGTCTGAAGAAATATTACTTGCCTTTTGCAAGGACGAATTCTACCCCAATCGGTTATTAAGCCGAGCCGTTTCAAAAGCCGAGACCCTAGATCGCAAAGAGCAACAAGCACTTAAAGAGTGGCTTGCAAAACATGGGGTGATTGACTTAAAAAAAGAAGACGCACGTCTTGCGCTTCAAACACTTAAAGCTCGCGAGCTTCAAGAACATTCTGATGAGAAAGCTGAGATGCCAGTGACCAAATTTATCAATCAGCTGATTGATTATGGTTTCTCGACCCCGTTTTTAAAGCCGTATGATTTTTTACCCGATCGTGAAAAAGAGCTCATCCGTCTCGAGAAGGAAAACGAGCCCTACTATCGCCTGTTAACAGACTTTGCCATATTACTAAAAAATCTATACCTCTTATCGGAAGTGGATAAAGCAGAAATTGATAGTCATGTGCTCGATGACTTAGTTAAAAAAGAGGGGCTCTATTCACTAAAGATAAGCTTTTCATACTTAGAGAGTCATCCAGAATTAAATGGCTTATATGATTACTTATGCCAGCAAGTCTGTCTCTCTGGCTTAAACCCTCAGATGGTACAAAGCTATCTTAGAGAAGCACAGGCGTTTTATTTGTTAGATGAGCAGCCGGCCTATCACAAGGCACTTGAAAAAATGGTGGTGCTTTTACTCATCATTGAGTATCAAATGCGACAAGCAAACATCCACTTAAAGAAAGAGTCTTTCTTGCGTGGGGTGGGCAAGATGGCAAGAAGTCGCGGCTTTGACCGAGAGCAAACCATCAGTTGGCTGGGTCGAGAGGACGTTGATTCAGCAAAACTTATGAACCTACTGACCATACGCCAAAAAATTAACTGCCTGCATCAAGGCATTGGTGATCTTATTCGTCGAAATGATCGAAACACCCCAACTTATTTTGATTGGTTGTTTGATGCTTGGCACTTAAGTGAAAGTAAAGGTCTAAAAGAGCCTTCAAATTAGCATGAAGCGCCTAATTCTTTGTGGTGGGCTTGCCGTTGGCAAGAGCACGCTTGCTAAAATTTTAATGATTTATGGCGCAAAAATCATCGAGGTTGATGAGTTAACCCGCACCTATTTTGCAAGGCATAAAGAAGGCATACAACTCTATCAAACGCTTCTTGAGCTCTGTGAACTAGAGAAAGAAAAAAAAATTGACGTAAACGATTTAAGGCAAGCCATTTTTACCCACCTTCCTGCTCGGACCCTTTTGGCGAGCAAGCTTCTGCCAGCACTCTCTGAACTTATTGAGGGCGCGCTAGAGAATGAACACAATGCGCCTTATGCCTTGATTGTCCTACCACTCTGGCCAAAAGAGCTAGCACACTTCTACCAAGCGTTAAAGGGTCAGCTTGTTCTTTTATCTTCAGCACCCTCACTGCAATTAAAACGCTTAGAGGCGCGAGAGCAGGGAGGGGCAAAGAGCAACCGTGCTTTAATTGAATTAAATGAACGCTGGCTTAAAGAGCTTACACCGATGGCAGATCTAAGCTTTATTAATGATGGTGCGCTTGATCAACTAATTAATTTTGCAGAATCACTTAACCGGGAGATGAGCCGATGAACCTCGAGGAAAAAAAAGACTACATCATGAAGATGGACTTTTCCATGCTAATAAAAAAGCTCTCGAATGATAAGCTCCCGCACCCGTATCAATACCTTTGGCAACGACAGGATGTTTTGGACGCAGTCGAGCGTTATCGAAAATATTTATTCATCTTAGTAAAATATCAGAACGATTACCCGACCATTCCACCAACTTATGAAATCGATGAAATCTGGCACAATCACATCCTAGAGACGAAGCGCTACCAGCAAGATTGTGAGGCGCTCTTTGGGCATTATCTGCATCACTACCCCTACTATGGCCTGGATAACCCCGCCCATCTTGGGGTGGATTTTAAAACCATGCACAAGGGGTTTCAATTGACTAAGACCTTGTTTTTGGTGGAGTTTCAAGAGGTGCTACAAGAACCCAAACGAGATGAAATATTGGAGTTTTTAGGAATGGCGCCTTAAGAGCTCTCAAGGCGCCTTAAATTGAGGGCTACTTTAGGCGTTTACCGAGTTCTTGGTCGACCAAGATTAAGCCTGCCCCACTCTCAGCAAGGCTCAGTCGTTGCACGATGTGATCGACCGAGTTAATCTCTTCGTCTTGCTCTAAGATGAATTTATTTAAATGATTCACAAACGACGAGTGAAATTGCTCATCGGCTTTTTTGTATTCGATGGCAAAGAAATCCCCTAATTCTTTTTCACGCTTAAGCGCTTGCTTAAAGCCATCAAGCGGTGAGCTAAAGTTTTCTTTAGGCGCTGAAATGTCCATCGGGGTCAAGGTAACATTCTTACTTTTAGCATACTCAATGTGCAGTCTAAAGTGATTTAACTCTTCATCCGCTTGTAGTTTGGCCCACGACTCCATGCCACTTAAGCCTAAGTTATTAAAATAAATCTCAAGAGCTGTATAAAAGTAAAAGGACTTAAGCTCATAGTTAATCATCGCACTTAAGGTTTGTTCTTCTTTCTTATTTAGCTCAGTTAGCGGGCCTGCAAAACTAAGAGCAGACAAGCTAAGGCAAAAAGTGAACAGTAAAATAAAACGTTTTTTCAACATGGTGGTGAATCTCATAGCAATCGGAGGGGGGGATTATACCCAAAGCAAAGAGGAATGCGAGAGTTTATCTAGCCCATTTGTCCTGGACTCTTTTGTTCATTTTTGGAGTGGGGATCTGATTCAGGTGGATCATCGCGATGTTGGCTCTGAGAAGTGCGGCCTTGCAACTGCTCTAATAAAGTAAAATTAGCAGACGCAGAGTTCTTTGATAATGAGCGACTTGAGGTTGGATAGATAGTAGGTTGTCCGTCTATTCTTTCTTCCTCAGTCAAGGCAGTAGTCTTAGATGTATTTTGCTTGTTATATTGTACAGCAGCCTTAGCAATCAGCACTACGCCAACAAAAAGGCTTGCGCTCACCACTCCAATAGTAAGGGCGCCCCAGCCGAGAGGGCCGGCAAGAACCAATGCCGCGACCACAGCAGCTACGGCTATGGCAAAGCCACCAGTAAAGGCCGTCCGTCCCGGGGTAAAAAAGCTTTGCTGCTCAGGACTTGATGACTGTGTGGAGGAGGTGGTTCTTGTTGACATTTCTCTTATTTGACTTTCTTGAAAGCCTTTAATTTGTTGGCTTAACGGCACTATGTGTTCGGCTTCCACCCAGTGCGGAGGTTTGTATTGATGGGATTCATTGATAGGCTCTAAGAACGTTACTTGGTAGCGGTTTTCACCATTACAATTAAGAGAAAGCTTTATAGTGATGGTTTGATCTTTTTTAAAATCAAACCCAGAGAACAAATTCAAGCCATTTAAATCACAAGGGTCAAATTGTAGGTAACAATGCAAAGACTCAATATTTGCATCATTGATGGTGAATTGATGAATTAATTCACCATCTTGATTGAATCTATGGCTTGATGTGTCCTGTTGTTCTTGTTGAAAAGCAAGCAATGAGAAGATATTAAGTGCTCGCTCTTTGTTAAGAGAGGACTGAAGTAAGTCCTGTCTCTCTTGAATAATCCTAGTAACCTCATAAAAAGCATCTCTGAAAACAGGATCAGAGTCGACTAATTGCAAATCCAAACTTAAGTCTAAAGGCACACTCACTTGTTCAGTTAATTGGCACCCCGTAAGGTTTAGCACTTCATTTTTTAGCGTTTGAAACTCTATCGAATCAACACTTACCTTTGTGTTCATTGCTTGATAAAGATCCTCATAGAGTGTTTTTTTATTAATAGGGTCACTAAAATTAATTTCGAAGCTAAAGCGATTTCTGGTTTCTGTTAATGCTGAGTGATTTTTTAAGTGCTTCAGAAGGGCCTGGTAAGCGATTTTTTTAAAGGAATTCCCTAAAGCCTCTGTTAGGAATTCTTTATTTGCTTGCGTAATAATTCTTCTAAGATTGTTTGATATCTCTCTTTCAGGGCTAATGAGAGTATACCCCTTTTTCTTGTAAAGCTCGACAGACTCTCTAAAGCGTGCTTCTTCTTTTGATTGCTCAACTCTGATAGAAAGTTGTCGCTCAACCTCATTAACAGTAGAAGGTTGGGATCTGCTATGATCCTGTGAGCATTGAATTTTGTAGTATTTGGTTATAGGGTTGGCACCTTCTTGTCCGATAACACGACTCAGGAACTTTGAGAGCTCTAGTGGGTTATTTTCTATTGTTTTAGGAGGGTATATATTTAATGCGATAAATAAGTTTTGAAAATCCAGGGCTGTTTTGAATTCAAAGGTGGCTTCTTGAATGCCGTGCTCTTGTAAATGATTATAATCACCTCTTGAAATTCTCTCTAACATCAGCTCATCAATGTATTCTAGGTAACTATTATAATTCTTTTGTTGAATTGCGGATCTTAAGCTAAGAGCTTGCTCTTTTATTTTTTGGGGGGATCTTGAGAGATCCTCTTCATAATCAAGAATAATAGCTTTTCCCCTATATGGTATAGTCACTTTGCCATAGGTTGATATTGTTAACTGATCTAAATTTTCATTGGCAATTTGATAGAGCTCAATTTGACGTTGAATGATTCTCTGGTTATTAATGGCTCGTTCCAAGTCCTTGCCGTATTTTGTTGGCAAAGAACTTACGGGCATTATGATTCTGTTTTCCAACCCGGAAATAGTGACAGAACGTGTTTCATTTTCATCTAAATCATAAGTCATGGAGATTGACTCAATAGCCCTCTTTCCTGTTAGGCGAGAGGTGATATCTTTATAAAACTGTTCTTCATTTCCTTCAGAGGGGTGCCACTCTGCTCCCAGCTTCTCTACTAAGAATTTCATTTCATTGACACTCAGTGAATAACAAATAGTGCTAGAGTAGTCATCTTCTGAAAACTTCATTTCGCCAGTCAGTCCTTTTAGAATAATAGAGGAAAGTGCTTCTTGATAAGTATTCCAGTAAGCTTGGTGATTGTCGAAAATCCAGCGTTGTACTTCCCTATGATCAGGGTTTGAAGAATCATTTAACTCATAAGAGTTTTGTCTAGATTCTCCTCTAGTTAAAAATAAGCGATTAGTAAGCTTGATACCTGAAAGTCTAAAAATTAATTGATCCAGCTCCTCATCATTATATTTATCAAAGTGCCCTCTAGGTTCATTAGTTAATGCATGAAGAAGTGATTTTTTTTCAGCAAGGTTTAGAGTAAGTTGTATAGAACGTTGGTTTTGTAATACATAATAGACATTGGTTAGTCGGCTTTCGCCTTGTTGTTTTAGGTATTGAATAATGTAATTTTTAAGTTCTTGGAGGTAAGTGTCTTTTGACTTTTTAATTACTAAAATAAAATTAAATACAGCTTTGGTGAGTTGACTAGTATTTGTTTGAATTAACTTTTCCCTTATGTGTGTTTTTATACGTAAGCTTTCAGACAGATTACTGATGTCAATTCTGTTAAGGTAGTTAATCAGTTTTCTGCAGTCATTATCACTTAGGGTAGAGTCTCCGTTTGCTAAGCTTTGGCATGCCAGCCTTTCTCTGCCGTTATCATTTATTACTTCAAACTGATTGAATTTGGCCTCGATGGCAAATAGTGCGCGAAATTCGTTTTGTGTTTCTAATGTGATAATTCCCAGCTCTGTTAGGCTAAATCTATTTTTATGCGAGCATCTGGCCCTTATTTCATCGACGTAGAGTTGACGCTTAGCATACTGCTGTGGCTCTGGTTGAGGAGAAGAACTGCCCATTAGATTCCCATATATTGACTATTAATACAAATATAGACCAATAAGGTTAAAAGGAGGGCATATTAGTTGATGGTTAATGCTGGTGTCTAGTTCATTTGACTTCCTGGATGCCGCGCATAAAGCGTGGCACGTTGGCGTAGGGCGTTTTGGTTAATGGTTAATGCTGGTGTCTAGTTCATTTGACTTCCTGGATGCCGCGCATAAAGCGTGGCACGTTGGTGTAGGGTGTTTTGGTTAATGGGTGGAGAGGGGCTTTAGATAGCTAAAGGCTATTATATCAATAGAGTTAATTTAATTTATTAATCGCCTTATTCTGGATAAACTTTAGTCATAGAGTTCAACTTTATGATTAATAGGAGTCCAGCATGAAACGCTCGCATTACCACAAACTGTTAAGCCTTGGGGAGCAAACGACCATCGAATCACAAGTCTCTGATCATCAACTGTTAATCAGCGGTGGCGTCTTATTTTTTAATATGATGATGCAAGGTCGTT
>JASBUC010000051.1 GCA_030148065.1 Legionellaceae bacterium
CATTCCAGGTTCCCCTATTGTTTTAGCTGGGACGCCATATAGTGATCTAGAGGCTGAGCATAATAGACTTCACGATGAACTACCAAAATATCTCGCCGAGAAGGAAAGAATAGGGCTTGTTGTAATCCAACAGCCTCCCCAAGGATTAGGAGCTAAAGCACAAAAATTGGGTCGCTCTCCTTCGCCTCAAGCAGAGTTTGATACATTAGTTGAGAAACGAGGAAGAATTTCAACGGTGGTTCAAGGCAAAATTGATGAAATTAAGCAGCGTCAACAAGCCCTAAATTCAGCTATGGATGCTCTCTCGACTGAGGCTCAAAATTTGCAACAAACAACTTTAACTGCAATTGCAGGAATGAAGTTTACTAGTTCTGATGAAATTTCAAATAAGAGGTTAGAGCTAGAAGAGCTTAACCAGGCGTTGACTCAGGATATAGACAAATACTCTACCGCGGATCAGCTTTCTATTAATAAACTAAAGAATAAAATAGATGCATTAGTTCAGAGGATTTTTGAACTTGAAACTAGTAATATTACTTTAGATGGCAGTAAAACAGTCGTTGAGATTGAGTCTGATTATCAAGGTATGATTACAGTCATTCAAGGGTTAAGAAATAACACTACAAAAGCTCTTCCTGATGAATCAAATGATCTTCTAGATTCTATTGTTGCTATCCAAACACAGAAGTTAGATAGGTCTCGGAAGGTAGCCAATTATCAATCATTAACGGATTCCATTAGTGACATTGAAACTTTAATCCCTAATATTGATACGATGTCTACAAGAGTGATTGTTGAGTCTAAAGCCCAAGAATTATCAAGGCGGTTGACAGATTTAATACAAACAATTAAAAGCACCACTCTGGATTCAGATAATACAGATGCTCTTTTACTTAAAACAGTTGCATTGGCAACCGCTGTCAATGATCGGCGTGATCATCGCCTAAGCACCTTTGGTTTATCTGAAAAGGCCGTTATTGATGCCATTGATACTATGAATGCTCAATTAGCTGATGCCGCTACAACGTATTCTGATATCAGCCAGGCTGTTATACAAGCACAGCTGCAATTTAACCAGGATTGTGTTGACAATAAGTTTGATGATGATACTAAAGCTAGTTTTGAAAAAATGCTTAATGACGCTCTTGCTAAAATTGCCATGAATGAACAAAGAGAAAAAAGCGAATGTGATGATTATGAAAGTCAATTAGCTCGCCAAGAAAAGAAACTTGGGTTTAAAAAGCCAATTGCAGAGACCGATATAACCGGCATGACCTACAATCAACTCCAAGATGAGTTAAACAGTCTTGATAGAGAAGTCCTAAACTATGAGACAGCAAGAAATAGGATAACCAATCTTAATTTTATTGAACCGACACCCGCTCTTACTAATCAAGGGGTAAAATTAGCTCGCACCCCATTACCCGCGGATACCTTCTCTAGAGTTTCTGCAAAAAAGTTACGCGCAATTTTTAATGTTGAGCAGCTGATTAGTAAGAAAGGGCGTCAAAGTCAAGCAGTGAGGGATGCCCAAGTGGCACTTGATGATGAAGCAGAAGACAGACTTGTGGCAGCAGGCCAGTATAAGGCGATCACAATAGCTCCCCTAGACGACTTGACTGAGGTCATTAGAAAGAAAGATAACTTAGTAAGCATGAAGCAGGATTTAATTGCCGATTATGAAAAGTTCCAATCCAAACATCAAATACAAATGGATGATTTAGCGGGCAATATACAGCTTAAAATAGATGACTTTGAAATGCTTAGTCAGGTATTGCAAGAACTTGAAGGGTTGCCAAATCATTACGATAACTGTCAAGATTTTGAATCGTTGAAAGAAGAATCAGAGAGAATAGAGCGTGACATTAAAGCGATTATTGCTAAGTACAATAAAAAGCTTCTCTCTGACTCATCGACCAATTTGGCACAAGCTATTGTCAACAAAGAGAACCTTCTGGCAAGACAATTTCAAGATAGAGCTAAGAAAGTTCCAGCAAGCTCTCCTCAACCACCACAGGTTCCGCCGAGCACACCTCCGTCCACCCCACCTCAGCCCAATACGCGAGGCTCTCCTACTCGGCACACGGTCTATGGAAACACACATTTAAAACAATGGAGCGATGATGATTTTGCAGCGCTTTTTGTTTCATTAAATAAGGTATCAACTGGGGAGGCTAAGCCCGAAGATCTGGTGATTGCGATAAACTATCTAGAGCATGAACTATCAGATGACGAGGAGCGAGCCCTGCTCTCAGAAAAAGGACAAGCATTGCAATCGCCCTCTGGGCAGAACTTTGTTTTTACGCTTGCCAATGACGTACCAAAAGCCATTTTGACCGCAGCTGATAGTGAAAAAAGGGCGTCTGAGTCTCAATTTCAGCACCAGCAAAGAACGGCGGTGACCATGATGACCATGATTGATAATGTGGTTGCGAAAGGCAATGTTGTGGAAGTGGACACAGAAGATCCTTTTCTTGCCAAAATTGCCATCGATTACCTAAGCTACTTAAAGAATGAAAAAGGCATGAGCCTAGCCGTGACCACGGTCAATGGCGCAGACATCGCAGAACCGATTAAAATCAAAGGCGCCCTTCCGACTGACAGTGATAAGACCAATGATGCCTTTACTAACGCTGCTTTGATCTTTGATAAAATCAAACCCTCGGTTGAGCGCGAAATTGATAAAGCTGCTTGGTTTAAGGCGGCAAAAACAATTCACCAGGAAAGTTTAAACGATGCAGCAAACAAAGGCTCAAACGCCTCCACATCTCAATCACCCCCAACTACTCACAATAAACAGTCTTAATGCATTTTGAGTTCAGTCATTGGCTCACTTGCCCTAATTTTCTCTTTTAGCTTTTCAGCAAACTCTTCTAAGGTTTCGCTCATTGGGGACTTAATGCCTAATTTGTTGCTTAAGCTTTTTTGCGTGCGATAAATCGCAATGCAGTTTTCACAGAATGTTCGAAGGTGGCGCTCGCTCGACCCCTGATGTTCTACCATGATTTGATTAAAAGCCATAGCACAAATGGCCGCAACACAAAGAGCCATTGGCATCACAAAGTCTGGTGTATGTCGAAAGCCATAACCAATGCCAAGTAGCGGTGCGAGTCCCCCCAGCAGCTTGTAACTGTTTGGGATGTCAATCCAAGTCTTGGCCATCCTATCCAGCAAACTCGGATTTTCCTTAAAGACCGCCATCAACTCATCAACCACGTTCCCTTCTTCTACCGTCAACTCCATCACCCCTCCTTTCAAGATCCAAAAATATGGCGACTCCCCACCAGTTGCTCCAAACCCACTACCTACAGCGTGCCCACTCCTCCAGCCAACTTCAAGCCGTCAGATCTTGTCCAGGCCGCACGAACGCAGTGAAAAAAAGAGCGCAGTGTACTGGTGTACATGAGCACCTTTTTAAGCTGTGTTCGTGCGGCCTGGACAAGAGATGACGGTGCCTCGCTAGTTGCTCCATACTATCTAATGGGCAGCTTCCCAGTCAGCGCCAGAATCACAACTAACCAATAAAGGCACCTTAAGCTCTAGCGCATTCTCCATCAAGCTTTTTATTTCGATACTGGCACTCTCAAGGTGCTCATTGTTTACTTCAAAGACCAATTCATCGTGCACTTGCATGATCATCTTACAATCAAGTTCTGAATTTTTGAGCCAAGCATTGACTTCAATCATGGCAAGCTTGATTAAATCAGCAGCAGTGCCTTGCATTGGGGCATTAATCGCCAAACGCTCGGCCGCTTTCACGAGCATTTTATTTTTGGCATTAATGTCAGGCAGATAAAGTCGTCTGCCCATTAAGGTCTCTACATAGCCTTGTGATTTAGCAAGCGCTTTGGTGCTCTCCATGTACTCTTTAACGCCTGGGTAGCGGGCAAAATATAAATCGATGTATTCTTGGGCAAGCCCTCGTGGAATGTCTAGTTGTTTGGCAAGACCAAAGCTACTCATGCCATAGATTAGGCCAAAGTTCACCGCTTTTGCACTGCGTCTTTGATCACTGCTAACTTCATCGAGTGGGGTTGCAAAGACTTCACTGGCGGTGGCTTGGTGAATGTCTAGCCCCTCACTAAAGGCTCGTAAAAGGCTTTGATCGTTTGATAAATGAGCCATGATTCGAAGCTCTATTTGTGAGTAGTCACAAGCAAGCAGTTTGAATCCTTCTTTGGCAATAAAGGCTCGTCGGATGTCTCGTCCTTCACTCTTTCGAATTGGAATGTTTTGTAGGTTCGGATCACTTGAGGAGAGCCGCCCGGTTGAGGTCACTGCTTGGTTATAAGAGGTGTGAACGCGTCCAGTCTCTGCATTGATTTTTTGAGGCAGTGCGTCTAAATAGGTGCTCACTAATTTAGTTAAGCTTCGATGCTCTAAAATAATTTCAGGAAGCTCGTACTCCCTTGCTAATTCATGCAGCACGTTTTCTGCCGTAGAGGCTTGTCCTTTCGCGGTTTTTTGAACCACCGGCAAACCAAGCTTGGTAAACAAAATGTGCTGCAGTTGTTTGGGAGAGGCTAAATTAAACTCTTCGCCTGCTAACTGATAGGCCATTTCTTCTAGCACCTCGATGCGCTTTTTTAAGGTCTCACTTTGCGTCTTCAAACGTTCTGGATCAATTAGCACACCTGTTTTTTCCATCTCGGCCAAAATGGGCATTAAAGGCATTTCAATCGATTCAAATACCGATTTTAGCTTGGGCATGGCTTTGATGCGCGGGTAGAACTTTTTATGAAGTTGTAAGGTAATGTCGGTGTCCTCACAGGCGTATTCGGTGGCTTTATCGACCGCAACATGGTCAAAGGTGACTTGTTTTTTTCCTTTGCCGGCTACCTCTTCAAACTTGATGGTCTCAACACCCAGAATGGTTTGAGCAAGGGTGTCGAGCCCATGCCGGCTGGAGGTAGAATTGATGATGTAGGACTCTAGCATGGTGTCAAATAAAGCACCTCGAAAGGTAAAGCCTGCTTTCTCTAAGACGTTTAAATCATATTTTAAGTTTTGCCCCACTTTCTTTATCTCATGTGAGCTTAAAATAGGGTTTAAGTATTCAATAACGTCCAGAAGGGCTAGATTGTTCTCATACTCTTGATGGGCAATGGGAAGATAGACGCCTTCATGCTTCTCTATCGAGAGCGAAATGCCAACCAATTTAGCACTAATTGCATCCAAACTGGTAGTTTCAGTATCGATGGCAAGGCAAGCTTTTTCTTCTATTTTTTCACAATAGGCCTTTAGTTCTTCAAGAGAGCTAATTGTTTTATAATGTTTCTCAATGACTTCTGCAGGCGCATCAAGGCCTTCACTTTCTTGTAAGCTTTTTAGCCAAGTTTTAAACTCATAATGCTCACAGAGCTCAATTAGTTTTTCGGTGGCGGGGGTAATTTTCTTAAGCTTTTCGAATTCAAGCTCTAGCTCTAAATCGGTTTTGATGGTGACCAGCGTTTTTGATAAGGGTAGGTGATTAAGGGCGGCTTTTAAGTTTTCACCGACTTTGCCTTTAATGTTATCAGCGTTTTCCATCACAGCATCGAGTGAGCCGTATTGCTCTAGCCATTTCACGGCAGTCTTTGGCCCTACTTTCTCTACACCTGGAATGTTATCGGACTTATCACCAATCAAAGAGAGGTAGTCGATGATTAGCTCTGGCGGCACACCAAATTTCTCCTTAACGCCTTCAATGTCCATTTTGGTGTTGCTCATGGTGTTTATAAGAGTCACTTGCTCATTGACTAATTGCGCTAAATCTTTATCGCCGGTTGAGACCACGGTTTTCATGCCTTGTTTGCGTGCTTCAACACAAAGAGTGCCAATCACATCGTCTGCTTCCACCCCATCCATAATCACAATTGGCAGTCCCATGGCATCAAGCACTTCAATCATGGGCTCAAATTGAGAACGCAACTCCTCTGGCATCGGAGGGCGGTTGGCCTTGTATTCACTGTAGAGCTCATCTCTAAAGGTTTTGCCTTTGGCATCAAAGACCAAGGTGAAATAGTCGGTTGGGTAGTCTTTCATTAGACGTTTGACCATATTCACCACCCCATAGACGGCGCCTAGCGCTTGGCCTTTGGAGTTCGTCAGCGGTGGTAGGGCGTGAAAGGCACGATAAAAGTAGGAGGAGCCATCAACGAGTACAAGCGTGTTTTGCATGATTATTCCAAATTGGGCTCCACCTCTATCGCACCAAAGGCGCGTTGAAAGGACGGACTCCTGTCCGTGGCCCTACATACCATCCATGGTCGGGACACCTTTCAACGCATCTTTGGTGCGATAGAGTTGGAGAACTTTAATATATGGGGGAGTATATCATGATGATCTTGCCCTGGTTTTTAAAGTTTTCCTTTTGTACGCTGTTTTTTTCATGATGGACTCCAAACGCTTTCTGGGGGGGCCGCGCAGATGGCTCTCCTTAGTAGCAATCCCCTAAACGGGATAACCTTAGCGGTTTCAACAATGGTGTTGCTGTGTATCTCTGGGACCATGCTTGCATCTCGCATCTCGCATCTCGCATCTCGCATCTCGCATCTCATTTTCGTATAATGCGCCATTATTTTATTATAAAGCCTGCCATGAGACTCTTATACAGCCTGCTGATTACGCTGCTTTTGCCCGTCATTTTACTGAGGTTTCTTTGGCGCTCTAGAACATCGCCTGCTTACCGTGCACGCCTTGATGAACGCTTTGGTTTAAATCATAAGGGGCTTATTAAGACAGATTTGCTCATTCATGCGGTCTCTTTAGGAGAAGCGCGAGCGGTAGGGCCTTTGGTTGATGCACTTTTAGCAGAAGGCTATCAAATCACTCTTACTTCAACTACGCCTACCGGCAGTGAAGAAATCTCAAGGGCCTTTGGCTCGCGAGTACAACATTGTTACTTGCCAATCGACAGCCCGCTTTGCCTTAGGCCTTGGTTAGAGGGGATTAAGCCCAAAGCCTTGGTGTTAATGGAGAAAGAGCTGTGGCCAAACTTAATTTCTCTTGCTAATCGCAAAGGCATTCCTGTGGTGATTGCCAATGCCATGCTGAGCTCGCGCTCTTTTCAAAAGCAGTATCGCTTTGGCTGGTTTTACCGGGCGCTTTTTACGAAAATCAGTCACATACTAGCTCAAGATGAGCCTGTCGGGCATCGCTTTAAAGCCTTGGGGGCAACGAATGTCACCATTGCTGGAAATTTGAAGTTTGATATAGAGGCCCCAGCATCAATGTCACAAATGGTTCGTGAGTTAGAGCCCCATTTTGAAGGTAGAACCTTATTGATGGCTGCCTGCACCCACGAAAGCGAGGAAGCCTTAATACTTGATGTGTTCGAAGAATTAAGAAAAGAGACGCCTTCCTTAATGTTGCTTTTAGCCCCTCGCCACCCAGACAGGTTTGAGAAAGTAGCAGCTCTGATTAAAGAGCGGGGGGAGGCGCACTTTTGTCTTAGTTCAGGGATAAGCAACCTGCCAAAAGACGCTCACATTCTTCTCCTTGATAAACTTGGGGTGCTACTAAGCTTTTATGCCTTGAGTGAGCTTTCTTTTATTGGAGGCAGTTTTGTGCCAGTTGGAGGGCATAACCCGCTAGAGGCTATTTTAGTTAAGTCAGCGGTGGTCTCTGGTAATCAATTTTCTAATTGGCAGGGGATTTATCACGACTTAGAGGCCTGTGGTGGGGCCTGCATTGTCGGTAGCAAAGAAGCGTTGCAACAGTCACTATCTCGTTTGTTAAAGGATGAAAGTGCCAGACAGCAACAAATAAAAGCCGCCAGCAGACTCCTAAATGCCAGCCGAGGAGCACTAGAGTCTCACCTCCTAACCATTAAGGAACTAGTTAATAAGATCCATTAAAGCTCTTGGTTGGCTATCTTTAAGATGGGCCACCACTTTGTTTTTGAGATTCACGATTCGCGGTACTTTTTTCTTCAAGGGAGGCATCAGGCGCGTGGTGTACCTCTGCTGTAGCGGCTGAGAAAAAAGCGGTTTGTGCGGTGTTTTGGTTTGAAATTGGTAGGATCTCTATTCCTTCTAACTGCTGAGGATATTGAGCTCTAATGGCATCGGTAACTCTTCGTTGGATATACTTGATGGCTTCAGTGGTGCTGTTTAGTTGATTAATACTTTCTACGCCGATAATCCCTTTCACTCGATACTGAATCAATTGCTCCACCCCTTCTAGCTTGACACTAACGGATACTTCCCCAGCTTGGCTAGAGGCTCGAAGTAATATTTTATTTTGAGCCAGGCGCTGTATTTCAGCAGGATCGGTGCCTTTGTAGACGCACGCATCATTAAAAAGCCTCTGTTTTAGTAAGCAAAGCTTAATGTCTTCAGGTCTTAACACAGATTTATTTCGACCATCAAGAATTGATAAGGCGGATGCAGGGGTTCTAGCCTTGGCTAATTGGTTGTAAAAGTCTCGATAACCACTAAGTCGTGTTTGCCAAAGCGTGTCGCCTAAGAGCGCGACCATGGTAACATCGTTTGGTTGTGAACTAGGGCGTAAAATCACTTTGCCTTGGTTCTGCGCTAAGACGTATCTTATTTCTGCATCATTCAAGCCTTTAAAAACTGCGCCTGATGCATTGATGTTTTCAATGGCCTCCCATGCGGTTGGTTGCCAAGGGGCGGCTAAATAGTCGAAGCTGCGTGACACCTGCAGGGCTTCATCAACTAGACCCGCTCTCATAGCTTGTTTGCAATTATTCGCATCATCATCATAGAAAGTGACTCGATGCTCGATGTCGTTTTCTGAGGCAAGCTCATTACCAGGTTCCAACCTAAAAGGATCCTCAGGCCTGAAAATAACCAGCCCCATCGTTTCTCTTAAGAATTGGATCTGATGGTTTTTATTATTGTCTAAGGCGGCTCGCTTTGCTTGATAAGCTTGAGGCTCAACATCGGGTAAGTAGCAAATACAAAGAGGCTCTGCTTGTTCTGCTATCTGAAATCGTTTGATTGCCACTTGAGGCTCTCCAGAGAGCTTTGGCTCTTCTGTTATTGGGGTTAAGGGTTTACCCAACAAGACTTCCAAGTAGCCAGCAATAAAATCAGGATTATTATGGTGGGATGCTATCGCAAAAGGGCTTAGTCGTTCGATTGGGATCCCAGCCTTTAAGTTGATGCTGGCATGCAGTTTTCCTAGCTTTTTCCAGGTTTCATCGCGAATTGGGTGATCGGATAAGCCGCTCATTAGTGCTATTAGCTGATCACTTCTCTCTGGTGAATCCTTAAAAGCATCAGAGAGGGCCTGCAACACCAGGCCTGGATTGCCCTCGGCATCAAAAAATTGAGTATTTCTGTGAAAGCTATGGAAAGAGTGATTGATGCTTAAGGTTTGATCAAAGTCCAATATTGAAACCATTGTCATCCTTTTAAGGGAGTACTCCCCTAAGATTAGACAAAAAAAGCACAGTGTTCAATAACCAATCAACCATAGGCCCGCAACATTGTCTCATATGTGACGGGTCCCGCGACCTTTATAGTGGTTTTTATCCTTTAAACCCCTGAATCTTGTTTCTCTTTTATCTCAGATAGGGTCTTACAATCGATGCAAAGTGTGGCGGTGGGCCTAGCTTCTAGTCGGGGAATGCCAATTTCGATGCCGCAAGCTTCACAGTAGCCAAAGTCCTCACTGCGAAGGTTCTCCAGCGCTTCTTCGATTTTTTTCAGTAGTTTACGCTCACGATCGCGCGTTCTAAGCTCTAGGCTAAACTCTTCTTCTTGGCTGGCTCGGTCACTAGGATCGGGGAAATTTGCTGCTTTGTCTTTCATGTGGGAGACGGTTCGGTCGACTTCTTCCATCAAGGATTGACGCCAGTTTTGTAAAATCGCTCGTATATGGTCCTTTTGATTTTCATTCATATACTCTTCGCCCTTTTTCATTTTATATTTTTTAAATTCGGCAGGGCTTTGATCGTTAAAATTACTCATGGTGTCTTTCTCTCTTAACCAAAAATGACAATCACTGAAATACAGTTATCCCATAATTTTAGCAGTGATCTTTAAGTTGTGCCACTAATCGCACGCGGTTTTTCAGCAAGGTCTTTGTGATAAGTAATTGATTTATAGTGAAAGCTGGCAAAAATTTGACCGACCACTTTGGCTTGCTGAAAGCCATGCTCAACAATCAGCATGCCACCAGCCTTTAAATATTTAGGACTTTGACTAATAATCTTCCTAAGACAAGACAGGCCGTCCTCGTCACTAATGAGCGCTGAAATGGGCTCAAACTTGCGGGTTTCAGCCTCTAAATGCGGGCAATGTTCGGCAATATAGGGAGGGTTAGCAATGATTAGGTCAAACTCTTGTGACGGCACATTCGAAAACCAGTCTGATTGCAGGAATGTAACGTGCCTAAGCTCTAGTAATGCTTTGTTTTGATTAGCAATTTCAAGGGCTTTTTCACTTTTATCAACCGCGCTTATCAAAGCATCAGGTCGGTGTTTGGCAAGGGTTAACGCTAAGGCACCACTGCCAGTTCCCAAATCAAGAATTTTGGGGGCGCTCAGTGGGTGCAAAAAGGCAAGACTTTCCTCGATTAAAAGCTCACTGTCGGCTCGAGGAATCAGCACGTCTTGAGTGACGCGAAAGGGCAGTGAGTAAAATTCTTGCCAGCCGGTAATGTAGGCAACAGGCTCGCCCATCATTCGCCGTTTTAGGGCGCTCTCAAGTGATACTTGTTCGGTTTCAGTGAGCTCATGCTCTGGGTGAGCATAAAGGTAGCTTCTTGGTTTGTTAAGTTTAGATGCGGCAATGACTTCTGCGTCTAAGCGCCCTGAGGAAAAGCGCTTAGCAAGTGTTTGTTTGGCGTTAACCAGCCAGTCTTTTAGCTGCATGTCAGTCTTAGTTTGAGGCCATCTCAGCCAGTAAGTTTGCTTGATGCTCCGTCATTAGGGATGAGAGCACTTCTTCTAGGTTGCCTTCCATCACTTCTGCTAACTTATAGAGGGTTAGGTTGATACGGTGGTCGGTCAGGCGCCCTTGTGGGTAATTGTAGGTACGAATGCGCTCACTGCGATCGCCGCTGCCAACTAAGCTTTTGCGGGTGCTGGCTTGCTCTTGTCGTTGTCGATTAAGCTCTTCATCGAGCAGGCGTGTTTGCAGCAAACTCATCGCTCGTGCTTTGTTTTTATGTTGGCTTCGTTCATCCTGGCATTCGACCACGGTGCCGGTTGGCAGGTGAGTAATTCGAATGGCGGAGTCGGTTTTATTAACGTGCTGACCGCCGGCGCCAGAGGCACGAAAGGTATCGATGCGAAGCTCATCTGGACTGATGGTGATGGCATCGACTTCTTCGACTTCTGGCATCACGGCAACCGTGCAGGCCGAGGTGTGCACTCGACCTTGTGATTCTGTTTCAGGGACGCGCTGGACTCGGTGTGCGCCTGATTCAAATTTTAATTTGCCATAGACATCACGGCCGCGAATTTGAGTAATGATTTCTTTAAAGCCACCGTGTTCACCCTCATTGGCGCTGATGACTTCGGTAGACCAGCCTTGAGATTCGGCGTAGCGTGAATACATTCGAAAGAGATCGCCTGCAAAAATCGCGGCTTCATCGCCACCGGTCCCGGCCCGAATTTCAAGGAAAATGTTGCGAGTGTCATTTTCATCTTTGGGCAGCAGGAGAATATTAAGCTCTTTTTCTAAGCGTTCGATGTTGGCACTACTTTCTTTAATTTCTTCTTCTGCCAACTCTTTCAATTCCGCATCATCTTCTTCTAACATGGCTTTAGAATCCTCTAAGGCGCTCACACTTTCTAAGTAGGCTTTGTAATGTTCGGCAATTGGCTCTAGGTGTGCGTACTCTTTCGAGAGTTCTTTAAATTTGTTTTGATCACCGATGATTTCAGGGCTGCTTAACAGCACCGAGACTTCGTCAAATCGTTGGGCGAGCGTCTCTAGTTTTTGTTTAATTGTATCAATCATTGTTCGTTTTTAACCTTTTTTCTGAAAGAGGGCGGCGGCTAGTTCAACCAGATCTTGTCGGCCATCTTTGGCGGCTCGTCGTAAGCCTTGGGTTGGTTGGTGGGCAATTTTCTGATGCAGGCGATAGCCAAGTTCTTCTAAACAGTCTTGATAGGAAGCACCATTGTCTAATTGCTTGAGAGTGCGGGCAATTTCTTTGCCGACCTCTTCTTTGGTTTGTTCTCGATAGTTTAATATGGCCTCGGTGGCGTTTTGTCCTTTCAGCCAGTTGATGTATTCATTTAGTTCAAAATCAATGATTTCTTCGGCTTTGAAGGCGGCACTTTTTCGCTGATCGAGGTTTTTCTCAACCATGGTTTGCAATGAATCAACGTTGTAGAGAAAGACTTTATTAAGCTCTGCGACATTGGCTTCAATGTCACGGGGAACGGCTAAATCTAGAAAGAACTTTGGGCTTTCAGGGCGTTTTTCCATGGCCGCTTGCACTAGGCGCTTGCTGATAAAAGGCAAAGGGCAGGCCGTTGCGGAAATAATGATGTCCGCACGCTCAATAGCAAGGGCCAAATCATTAATCGCATAAGATTCGCCGTTTAGTTCGTGAGCTAAATTTGAGGCATTTTTTAGGTCGCGATTGGCGACCATAAATTGGCTAACCCCGGCGTTCTTTAAATACTTAGCCACCAGTTGAGAGGTTTCACCGGCGCCAATCAGTAGTACTTTTAAGTCTTCAAGGTTCTCAAGCGTTTGGCTAATTAAGTTGACCCCAGCATAAGCTACCGAAACAGGGCTCACGCCCAGCTCAGTCTTGGTGCGAATTTTTTTGCTTGCCGCGAACACATGGTGAAAGATGGGTCGTAGGGTCTGGCCAATGGCGCCGTGCTTTTCGGCTAACTGATAAGCGGTTTTCATCTGACCAAAGATTTGTGGCTCACCTAACATCATCGAATCTAAGCCTGCAGTCACCCGTATGGCGTGTTTTATGCCTTGCTCGTCTTGGTGGGTGTACAAATGTTTTCGCAGATTTGGCACTTCAAAATCATAGTGTTTGGCAAGCCAAGGGGGAAGTTCTAGCTCAGAGTGGGAAGCGCAGTAGATTTCGGTGCGGTTGCAGGTTGATAAGACCACCACCTCTTGGATGTCCGCATGCCCTTTTAGAGCTTCAATCAATTTCTGTTGTTCTAGCTCAGAGCTTACCGAGAGTCGCTCCCTTATCTCAATCGGTGCAGTTTTATGATTTAAGCCACAGGCGATGAACACAGTTTCTTGCTCAATTACATTTCAATATCCGGATTGAGCGATTTTACCTGAAAAAGCGAAGGGGAGCAAAAAGCATTTTGGCGTGTGTGGCCCCCATGGAAAGCCATGGGAGCTAATAGGGTACGGTTAGGCACGCTTTTCACAATTAATGTCATAACCATCTTCAGACAGTGCCTGACAAATGCCATCAGCAAGCATTTTGTGGACCTTGGCGGTGGGGTGGACCACGTCCCAAAAGAAGTAGTCATCGACGTTTTCGCATTGATTGAAGTTCGTTTGCAGCTTGCCGCCCACTAGAGAATGAGTGTGCTCTAAGTATTCAAGCACGAGATTATGGCCATAGGCTTTACGAGCGTTACTTGTTGGACCAAAGGCGGCTGTTGGAAGGGGCAAGTCAATACAAGGTTCAACCGTTTCTTTTATACCATATTGAGCCGGTGCACTAATGATCTCATTCATGCGCTCGGCAATGTCAATGTAGGTAAATTTAACGTGGGGGTAGGTCTCTTTTAGAATGTTCACTTGCGCAGCCAGATTGGCGTTGTGCAGTTTGATGATTTCATCTAAGTACGGTGCGTCACTGGTCTTATTATAAAAAGGCGTTTTGGCAATGTCAGCTGAGCCAAAGATAACCACTTTTCGAGCCCCTGCATTAATTAAGGATTTGGTTGAAAAGAGCAAGCCATCGATGGCGTGCTCGACATAGAGCTCTCCTTTATCGCGATTGTAATTATCTTCAAATTGCAACATGTTTAAATAGTCGTTGCCGCCGGAGAAAATAAAGTAGCCGGCCTCGGTGTCAAACTTACGAGTGGCAAGTAAATGTGCTTGTACGGCAAGGCCTAGGCTTGGGGGAACCAGTTTTCCTTGAATGAGGTTTTGCAGAGATTGAAGTGGGTGAGTGATTAAGTTCCAGGTGGTTAATTGGTAGTCATAGGTCATTGCCCAGCTGCCACCAAAGGCCTGGTTGCTAAAGTGTGCTTTATCAAGGGTGTTGATGCCTAGCTGTTCTGCTAAGAATTCATTCCAGACCTTGCCATCGGTGAAGTGATGCTCCCAATAGGGATTTTCTGGGATCAGAGGCAGGGTTCTGATGGTGCCAACGATGGAGGCAATCATTGGGGCAACTTCATCGTCTAAAAAATGTTTAACGGTTGCCTTGCCCTCATAGACCAAACTTTGTGGGATGTAATAGGCTTCGGCAAAGTCATCCATTTTGTTAAAAACAAACTGCTTAACGGGGGCAACTAAATAGGCGGGATCTTCATCAAAGCGTAAACTCTTCAATAAATGGTTTAGATTGCCATTGTCTGAGAGGCTGTCGCCAAAGATAACCATGGATGGAATGGGGGTTTTAGCCTCGTCTGCCTGAGCCCAAAAACTGGCAGAAAGAAGAAGGATAAACGCAGTTATTTTTTGGAGTGTGGACATGATTTTGATCTCCCTATCTTTGACATATGCTCCAGCATTAGTTCTTAATAGCACAAGAAAAATTAAATGTAAAAATAAAAGGCTCGCATTTTAAATGGGGATTGGTATATTGGCTTTTAAGATCACTATTTGGAACAATGAGTTATGAGTGTTGAAGTTGGGCAAGAACTTACTAATTTTAAATTCAATGCCACCAGTGGGGTGAGTGGTTCTTTAAGCGATTATCGTGGTAAAACCGTCGTACTGTATTTCTATCCGAAAGATTCAACCCCTGGTTGTACCCAACAAGGTCAAGATCTAACTAAGGCCTATGACAGCATCAAAGACAATAACGTGGTGTTGTTTGGTGTCTCTAGAGATTCTCTAGCCTCGCATGAAAAGTTCAAAGAAAAACAAGGTTTTCCTTTTGAGTTAATCAGCGACAGTGACAGTGAGTTGTGTGATTTATTTGAGGTTGTGCAAGAAAAAAGCATGTTCGGCAAAAAGTATATGGGGATTGTGCGCAGTACCTTTGTCATTGATGAAGAAGGCTGTTTGAGTGCTGAGTATCGTAAGGTTAGCGTTAAAGATCATCTTAAGTGGTTAAATGAAGTTTTAGGGATTTAAGAAAGGAGCGGTAATGAATGTAAGTAATGGAATACATCGTTTGTTTGTACTGGATACCAATGTCTTAATGCACGATCCAATGGCGATTTTTCGCTTTGATGAGCATGATGTCTATTTGCCTATGGTGGTTTTAGAAGAACTCGATGCTCATAAAACGGGTTTGTCTGAGGTGGCACGAAACGTCAGGCAAGTAAACCGCTTGTTAGTTGAGATGACCACGCTTGCTAGTCAAGACGACATTAGCCGTGGTATTCCAATTAAGATTCAACAATCCAGTGATTTAAAAACCGGTAAGCTCTACTTTCAGACCGATGATTTTAAATTAATCATGCCAGAAACGCTGCCTGGCAATAAGGCTGACAATACCATTTTAGGCACCGTCTTGGCTTTAAAAGAAAAGTACCAAGATCGTGAAATTACTCTGGTGTCAAAAGACATTAACCTTCGAATCAAAGCAGGCATTTTAGGTATTAATGCGGAGGACTATTTCAATGACAGAGTGCTGGACGATGTCCGTCTTTTGCATTCTGGTAATCATCAATTGAGCAGTGATTTTTGGCAACAACATGCAAATGACATGGAATCCTGGCAAGAAGAAGGTAAAACGTTTTATCGCTTTTCTAAATCAGACGCCTCAGAATGGCTGCCCAATGATTGTTTGGCGACAGAAGACGGTGATTTTTTTGCCTTGGTCAAAAAAGTCGAAGCCAATCATGCGGTGATTCAAATGGCGGATGATTTCTACCCTAAAAAGCACTCGGTGTGGGGGATTCATGCCAGAAACCGTGAGCAAAACTTTGCTATGAATTTACTACTTGATCCAGACATTGACTTTGTCACCTTGGTGGGAACGGCAGGTAGTGGTAAGACCTTACTGACGGTAGCAGCAGGTCTAAAGCAAGTGCTCGATGATAAACGCTACAATGAAATTTTAATGACCCGAGTGACGGTGCCGGTTGGAGAAGACATTGGCTTCTTACCGGGGACAGAAGAAGAGAAAATGACGCCTTGGATGGGTGCTTTGATGGATAATTTAGAAGTTTTACAGGGCAGTGGCGGGGGCTCTTCTGCCTGGGAGCAAGATGCGACCAATGAGCTTCTAAAAAAGCGCATTAAGATCCGTTCGCTTAACTTCATGCGAGGACGAACTTTCTTAAATCGTTTCATCATCATCGACGAAGCACAAAACTTAACGTCTAAGCAGATGAAAACCTTAATTACTCGGGCAGGACCGGGATCAAAAGTCGTCTGCCTTGGTGACATTAAGCAAATCGATACGCCTTATCTTACTGAGACGACCTCAGGTTTAACTTATGCGGTTGATAGGTTTAAATCTTGGGGACATGCAGGCCACATGACTTTGGTGCATGGTGAGCGCTCTAGGCTTGCTGATTTTGCTGCGGATGTTTTATAAGAGAGCTTTGATGGGGGGTTAAAGATTTAGCTCCCTTAATTTGCCAGGCTTTGCAAAGTAGTAGCCTTGCATCAGTCTAAGACCGATAGAGAGCAGCTTATTGAGCTGTTTTTTGGTTTCAACCCCTTCTACAATGATGTCTTTTCCTAGGCTATGGGCAATGTTGCAAATGCTCTTTAGTACTTTTAGACCATTTGGGGAATCAAGGTTATCCACAAACGATTTATCAACTTTTAAATATTGGAACGGAATGTTGGCAAGCACTGATAAAGAGGAGTATCCCGTGCCGAAATCATCCAGCGCAACTTCAATGCCTTGCTTATCGAGCGCGGTCAGTGTTTTCTGAATGAATCCAAAGTCTCTAATGAGATAGGTCTCTGTAATCTCAAGGATGATGGTTTGATAAGCAACTTGATAAGCGTCTAGTTCAGCAAGCAGCTGCTTGGCAAAGTTAGTATTCTCGAGTAGCTGCTTAGAAGAGCAGTTAATGGAGAGTTTTATGGTTGGGTCGATGCTCTTTGTGTCTTGTAATACTTGCTCAATGATAATCTTTCCTAGTTCGTGAATGTGATTATCGCGCTCCGCAATGTAGATAAATTCATCAGGTGGGATAAGACCAATGTCACTTTCCCAGCGCGCAAGCGCTTCAATGGCGAAGGTTTTTTGTGAACGGGCATCAACAATCGGTTGATAATTCATAAAGACCTGGCCAACTCTTGCTGCACTCAATAGGTTATTTTTGATAAAGCGTTGTCTTTGTGCTTGTTTATTTAGCGAATCGGTAAAAAAGTTGATTTGATCTTTGCCTTCTTTTTTCGACTTATAGAGTGCAATGTCTGCGTTCATCATCAACTCATCATTGTTTTGACCCGCATGTGGGTAGACAGCAATGCCTATGCTGCAAGAGCTTTTAACCGATTGGCCTTCAATTTGGCAAGGGATGCGCATCGCCTCAATCACTCGTTCGGCAATGTCACCAGCAATGGTTGGCTCATCAAAACAGTCAACCAAAATGGCAAACTCATCGCCACCAAGCCGAAAGATAAGATCGCGCTTGCGACAGACGTATTTAAACCTCTCCGACACAAGGTTAATGAATTTGTCTCCGACTTGGTGGCCAAAGACATCGTTTATTTTTTTAAAGTCGTCTAGATCAATTAATAGCAGGGCAAATTTACGCTCGACCTCTTGGGCCCGAAGAAGGAGCTTTTGACTCATTTCATTAAAACTAAAACGGTTTCTTAGTTGACTCAAGGCATCAAATTTAGCTAGTTGTTCCAGTTGGTTTTCTTTATCTTTTTCACTGGAAATATCCCAATTCACTCCCACCATTTTTTTAGGTTGACCGTTTTCCAAAATAACGTCAGCCAAGGCTCGGATCACTCTGATTTCTTGGTTGGGCAATAAAATTCTAAAGGAGGTATCAAATTTTTTAGCCTGCTCAATGGAGTCACTTAGTAAAGCCGTTGCCGATTTTTTATCATCGGGATGGAGCGTTTGCTCCCATACTTGATAAGCACCAGCAAAGTTATTTTTATCCACGCCATAGAGTGGGAACATCGCATCATCCCAAATGAGTTCTTGGGTATTAACATCATATTCCCAGACGCCGATTTTTGAGGCGGCTAAGGCAAGCTCTAGGCGTTTATTGACCTCAAAATGGGCCATGGATTCTCGTTTGATGTCTTCGCTTAATCGACTTGCATAGGAAAGGGCACGGGCTCTGGCATTCGTCATTTGCAAAAAGAGTATTAAGAGCATGGCATCGATGATGAGACCTGCAACCAGGATGGTTTTTGCTTGATTATTAGATGTGTTCTTAATAAAGGATTTCGAGCTCCAAAGCATGAAGGTCCAAGTTCGTCCATAGATGTTGACCTTTAATTCTTTCTTATAGAGGGCATTGGGATCAAAGTGAGAGTTTGTCTTAACCAGCTCATTGTATAAAATAGTGTGATTGTCTAAAATTTTTAAAGCTAGATCGCGATGGGCCTTGGCAAGTGTACCATTCATTAATTTGCTCATAATAAATGGGGCATAGACTAGCCCTAGGAAGTGTTCTTGACGCGCTTTGGCGTTTGTTAAGTCCTTAGTCGAGTAAAACGGTGCAAACAAGAGAAAGCCGGGTGTTTTTTCTTGGTCTTGTACTAGTACAATCGATCCTGTCATTTGAGCCTGACCGCTTTTTTCTGCTTTGAGGGCGGCATGAAACCTGTTTTTCTCAAACATCATATCGAGTCCCACGGCTTTTTCATTGTCTTTTTCGGGGACGATGTAGGTAATCGGTAGGTAGTGTTTTCGTTCTTTGGCTGGATGAATCTTAAAGTTAGGCCTTGTTTGTCGCTGACGTGCTAGAAAGGGGGCGAGTGTCTCCTTATTAACACTAAAAATAACACCGATGCCATTGATCCCAGGGTATTTGCTTAAGATGTTTAGGTGATCAACGTAGTTTTTCCACTTGAGGTAGGAGATGTGATTGTCATTGGCATGAATGTAGGCAACACCCGCCCAAAGGGCATCTTCGTACTTTTGCATGCGATCATCGACTAAGCGCACTATTTGCTCTGCTTGCTTGTCAAATTGCAGTTGACGCTTTTCTTTCAGCTGCTCTTTAGAGTACCACCAGACAAAAAGGGTTAGAGAAAGCGATAAGGCAATGACCAACCAGTGGATGGCATGAAGGCTCAGTACTTGTTTTTGTAATTGTAAGAACAACGCCTTAAGTGATTTCAAAGTCCTGAACCGAGGAATGTGTATATAATCACATTGTAGACTATTTTTTAAACAGGCCGCAAAAGGTCACTTCTAAACTTTTTCTTGGCAGTGTCGATAGTAGGGGTAGTCAAACATAATCGAACTGGGGGAGGAAATGATTCGAGTACTACAAGTTTTATTACCAGCGGTTTTTTTAGTCGGCTGTAGCAGTATGGGGAATGTGGGTTATTTACCAAGTGGTGCCAGCGCCAGTGGTAATTCTAGTGCCTTTCCATCACAGCGAGCTGCAACGGGTAAAAAGACGTTTGTCTTTAGTCCAAAGCATTATTCATATGCAGCGTATAATGAAGAAGGCCAGCGAGTGCGTGTTGGGCATGCCTCAGGTGGCAGTAACGTTTGTCCAGAAGCCAACCGTAGTTGTCGCACGGTAACGGGTAACTTTGCCATTCATAATAAAGGTGGGGCAGATTGTACTTCTTCTAAATACCCGCTGGGTTCAGGTGGTGCACCGATGGCCTACTGCATGCACTTTCACAAAGGCTTTGCCATTCATGGTGCACCCGGTGGTCCAACCGGCCATCAAAGCCATGGCTGCATCCGGGTTCAAAAGGCCGATGCAAGATGGCTAAATGAGGACTTTCTAAGTGTAGGCGACAGCGTCATCGTCCAGTCTTACTAATAAACTTTTATAACTCTATACGCAGAGGTAAGACCAGCCCTCAACAAGGCTGGTTTTTTTCTACTTTACAAATCCAAATTATTAACTGGTCTATAATTAAACTATTGTTCAAAATGGGGTTCTTGTGGGTATTCAAAGAGATGATGAGCAAGCTCTAACAAGAGTAAGTAGCGTCGCAGACAAAGATGACGGCTTGCCTTTGGAGTCTGTTGTAATGGAACAGACAGCAAGTCTGGACGCCATTTTAGAGAGTGCAAAAGCTGTTAATAAAGAGGCATTTAAAAAAACGTTAGAGGCTATTACAAAAACGGAGAGTTATGAGGGGGTGTCTCCGGCTCTCAAAGAGTTAATGAATGTGCTCAGAAAGGAAGATTACACGGCTTTTAATGAAAAGTTTGTGAATTTTCTGGCAGAGGAAAAGGATCTTGACGTTTTAAAGGTTCTTGCTGAACTCCTTAAAGCAAACAAAGAGCTTCTGATTAATAGTACCTGGGCGCCGATTAGTAATACGGTGCATAGAATTATTGAGCGGGCGGACACTAAGATCGCGGTTGCTGTCATCAATAAACAAGCAAGTCAAGAGACTCTATCTGACCATGATTTTTTGCAGGTAATGAGTTCTCTATCGCTCATTGCCTTCGAAAGAGACGGGAGAGCGGCACAAAACAATGGGAACTATAATTGGACTAGCGAGATGACGGTTGAGTTTAAACGTCAGCGCGATGAGGTACAAAAGCTCTTAAAAGACGGCGAGCCATCTCCAGAAGCCAAAGAAGCGGTCAGAGCATTTTTAGATAATTATAGTCTTGCATTTAAACAAACATTTTCAGAGACCGTCTTTAGGAAGTTACAGTCATTCTTTTTACCAGCCCCAAAAGGCGAACAAAAAGCGCAAGTAGCCGAAGAAGAAACGATTGAGGCGCTTGTTGCAAGACGAGATAAGCTACAAAAAGAGTTTTCTAGCTCGCCATCCTCAATGAATATTTTGCGAGATCTTCAGACGGTAGAACAGAGGCTTTTAAACCATTTGAGTGATAAAGTGATGTCAATGGGCGCAGGGGAGCGCGAGGCAATGGCTCTGCGCCCCTCTGAGCGAGCCAATATATTTGAAAGTATTGAAAATTACCAAGCAAAGACTTCGAACGTGATGAAAGAGTCTAGCTCATTGTCTTTCCAAGTCTGGTCGGGTGTATGCTCTGTTTTTCAATCCTTTATGAGCCGAATGGCAGTACTTAGCAGGGCTTCAGAGGAAGGTGCTGCTAAGTGCAATAAAAGAGAGTCAAAACAACAGCTAGAGCCTCCTACAATAGAGCCAGAACTTTGGCAGGAAGAAGAAGGTCTCGAGAAGTATCGTGTATTAAAAAACACTATTTTAAAGGCCCGTCAGCAAGACTGTGAGAGGTTTCTTGATGATTATCTGCGTGCTCGAGCTGAGCACTACTGCCTAAGAGATGCATTGCTCCCAAGCGGTGAGAAAGAGAAAAGAGAGCGTTTTATCAGTGAGTTAAAAAAAGCTATTGCCAACTATACCAGTGAGTCAAGTGATGTTGCTGATAGGGATATCTTAATTACTAAGCTTAGCGAAGGAGAGCATCACTTCAGTTCTACTCGGACAAAAGGAAGCCTAGAAGAGGTTATTAAAAAGGTTAGAGATCGCTTAGACATTCATGCTCAGGATAGACGGGTCACCCCAGCAATGTTTGATATGAAAAAACGGATCAAGGCCTTACATCAAGATCTTGATAAAGGACAAAATGAGGGTGAGGGCGAAGGGGGTAAGCCACCACACCTTTGATGACTAAAAGTAGTTTTCAGCCATCAAAGGTGGCTTTAACTTATTCTGCGTCGGCAGTGTCTTCTGCAACAGAGGCTTTAAGTTGGTTGCCTGCTTTGAAGTGAGGTACACGAGCTGCAGCAATTTGAATGGCTTCGCCAGTTTGAGGGTTTCTGCCTGTTCTAGCGGCTCGGTTTTTAATAGTGAAGGTGCCAAAGCCAGGAATGACGATGCTTTCGCCTTTGGCCAACGTTTCTGAAACCGCACTTAGCAGTGCATCCAGATTGGTTTTTACAGTTTTTTTATCATGGTCAGTAATTTCTACCAACCGTTGGATTAGGTCGTTTTTGTTCATATTGGTCCCCTTTTTATTAACTAACAAACGATTATACCCCATCGTACTGGAATTGCGAGAGTTTCCTAACTCAAATGAGGCTCATGCGGTTGCTCTAGTTTCCTAACGCTTTGAAGTCTAATGGGGATAAGGGTATGATAAAACATTTGGTGTGTGCCATTAGCTAGGAGACTTATATGTCTTGGAATGAACCAGGCAATGATAACAAGGATAAGACGCCTTGGGGCAAGAAAGAAGATTCCCCCCCCGATCTGGATGAAGCACTGAGAAAGCTCAGCAACAAGCTTCGAAAGGCTCTTGGAGGAGGCAGAAGTGGCGGCTCTTTCTCCGGAGGCAACAAGAATGACAACCCTCTAACGGTGTTGTTGCCCTTTGCCTTTGGGGTGGTATTCTTACTGTGGGCCTTATCGGGCATATTCATTGTTGGGCCGGCAGAAGAGTCTGTTATTCTGCGGTTTGGCAAATACGTTGAAACCGTTGGCCCTGGCCCGCATTGGATCCCAAGATTTATCGACACTCGCATCACCAGAGACGTTAGTCGCTTAGATGAATTTACTTATTCTGCTCAAATGCTAACCAAGGATGAAAACATAGTTTCGGTCTCGGTTGCCATTCAATACCGTCTAGGAAATTTACAAGACTATCTCTTTAATGTGTCTGATCCGATTGAGAGTCTAAGGCAAGCAACAGCCAGTGCCTTGCGACAAGTCGTGGGGCATACAACGCTTGATCAAATCATCACAGCAGGTCGAGAGACTTGGGGTGGTAAGGTTGAAGACTTGCTCAAAGAATTATTAAATGATTACAAAGTCGGCATTCACATTTCCAGCGTTTCTCCACAGCCTGCGCGAGCGCCAGAGAAGGTACAAGATGCCTTCGATGATGCGATTAAGGCACAAGAAGATGAAAAGCGCTACAAAGAGAAAGCCTATGCGTATGCTGCGCGCGTGGTGCCAATTGCCGAAGGGCGTGCTAAGCGTATCTTAGAAGAAGCGCAGGCGTATTCTCGAGAAGTCACGCTGGCCGCCGTTGGTAACGTGGCGGAGTTTTTGGCCTTGTTGCCAGAGTATAAGCTTGCTCCAGCAATTCTAGGTAAGCGCATGTACCTAGAGACCCTATCTAAAATTTTTGGGCGTACCAGCAAGCTCTTAGTGCAAGGTGACAGTGGTAAGATGATTTATCTGCCCATCGAGAAGATGATGGCGGCTTCTGATAAATCCGCGTCCGCAAAGGATGAGAGTCAGATTTCGCTAGAGGAATCAGCGGCTGAGGAGCCAACTCCCACCATTCTTTCTAAACGAAATTATACCCGAGGGAACCGTGAATCCTATCAGAGAAGGAGGGTCTACTAATGAATAGCTCCCTTAGAACGAGTGCGTTTATTGTTTTTTTAATTGTTTTACTGCTATTGGGCTCGAGTCTCTATACCGTGCGAGAAGGGCAAAAGGCACTGCTTTTAAGGCTTGGAGAATTAACCAAAACCTTGAGCGGCCAAGTGCGTGAGTATGGGCCCGGCCTACACTTTAAAATTCCTTTCATCAATCACGTTAGGGTGTTTGATGTGCGATTGCAAACGCTGGATATTAAGTCCTCTCGTATTGTCACCTTGGAGAAGAAGGATGTAATGGTTGATTATTACGTCAAGTGGCGTATCGAGGATTTAGCCAAGTACTTCAAAGCAACAGGAGGCAATGAATTTAAAGCCCAGACGCTGCTCGAGCAAAAATTAAACACCGCCTTAAGGGCTGAGTTTGGTAAACGAACCATTGCCGATGTGGTCTCTGGTGAACGTGATGACGTGATGGAAATACTCAAAGCCAAAGCCGATGTTCAAGCCCAAGGCTTAGGTGTGGCCATCCAAGACGTTCGTATTAAAGGCATTGACTTACCAGAGAGTACCAGCGAGGCCATCTATCAGAGAATGCGGGCGGACATGGAGAAAATTGCCAATCGGCATCGAGCCGATGGGAAGCGAGATGCTGAGGCCATTCAGGCGAAAGCGGATGCCAAAGTCACCGTGCTGTTAGCCAAGGTCAACAGTGAGGGGAAAGAGATTCGAGCAAAAGGTCAGGCGGATGCGGCCAGAATTTATGCTGAAGCTTATCAGAAAAACCCAGAGTTCTTTGCACTTTATCGGTCTCTTAAGGCCTATGAAGAGAGCTTTAACAGCAAGCAAGACGTGTTAGTACTCAACGATAGCAGCCAGTTCTTTGACTATTTTAAGTCGTTTCCTAACGAGACTGTGAAGAAAGCAGGTTAAAACAAGGTTTTCTTGGCAAAAGTAGGCACTTTCAGCGAAAAAGCTCAAGTTTTTGTTGACTTAAGCCCTTTTTTGCCAAGAGAGTGCTTTCTTTTTGGACTAACCGACGATACAATTACCTGTTTCTCGGATTGTATTTGTAATCATTAAGCGAATGAGAGTTTAAAATGGCTAAAAATGTCGTGATTGTTGGAACCCAATGGGGGGATGAAGGGAAAGGTAAAATTGTAGACATCTTAACCGAGACGGCCAAGGTAGTGGTGCGGTTTCAAGGTGGTCATAATGCAGGCCATACCCTAGACATCAATGGCGAAAAGACTGTTCTTAGGTTAATCCCATCTGGGATGCTGCGAGACGGCGTTAATTGCTACATCGGAAATGGCGTGGTGTTGTCACCTGAAGCCTTGTTGTCGGAGTTAGATGAATTACACAGCAAAGGCATTGACGCTCGCAGTCGCTTGGTGATTAGCCCTGCCTGCTCACTGATTCTTCCGTCTCACATTGCTTTGGATAAGGCAAGAGAGTCGGCTAAGGGCAAGTCTGCCATCGGCACGACAGGCCGAGGCATTGGTCCTGCGTATGAAGACAAAGTGGCACGACGTGCCTTGAGAGTTCGCGACTTGCTTCATCCTGAGGCACTGCAGCGAAAATTAAAAGAAATTTTAGAGTATCATAATTTTCTACTCGAGAAGCAGTTCTCGCAGCCGACCATAGACTATCAAGAAACGCTTGAGAAATTGTTAGAGTGGGGCAAGGCGATTTTGCCGATGGTAGACGATGTTGCAGAGCGTCTCTATCACCATCAACAGGCAGGAGATCCTATTTTATTCGAAGGGGCCCAAGGGTGTTTCCTAGACATCGATCACGGTACGTATCCTTTTGTGACCTCCTCAAATACCTGTGTGGGAAGTGTCGCCAATGGTGCAGGTTTTGGTCCTCGCTACTTAGACTATGTGCTCGGTATTACCAAAGCCTACACCACTCGAGTTGGCGGTGGCCCATTTCCAACGGAACTAGAAGATGAGACCGGCCTGCATCTTGCAAAGCAAGGTCATGAATTTGGGGCGGTGACTGGCAGACCAAGACGTTGTGGCTGGTTTGATGCAGTCCTTCACCGCAAAGCAAAACAATTAAACAGCTTAAGCGGCATTTGTTTGACCAAACTGGACGTTTTGGATGAGCTTGCTGAGATAAAAGTGTGCGTTGCTTATCAAGATGGCAACGGTAAACGTTTTGAACTACCGCCATATGATGCGGAAGATTATCAACACTACACCCCCATCTATGAAACCCTACCAGGCTGGCAGAGTTCCACAAAGGGCATTACTGTCTATGAAGACTTGCCAGAAAATGCCAAGGCTTACATTCATTACCTAGAAACTCTTCTAGAGTTACCGGTGGACATTATCTCAACTGGCCCTGAGCGTGATTCAACCATTTTAATGCGTGAGATTTTTTGATTTAGTCGAGCAGAGCCTTTCAAATCCGTATTACTTTCCAGGGTAAAAAGACGTTTAGGCATTTGCCCTGGTAGCCTTTCTCCTCTTTAGGCTAAGACGGTCGCCTTGAGGTATGATGAGTATAACAGCGAGAGTCTTTTGTGAGCAGTCTAGCTGAAAAAGAGCACATCTCAGAAGAGAACATCATTGTTAGCAATGCCCTAAGTACTTTGCGAATTGAAGAAAATAAGCTCAAAGCTGCCATACACGCGTCAAGCATGCCAAGCGGCTTACAGCAAGCAGTGATTCTGCAAATTGATGCCTTTCTAGAAGAGACGAAATACCGCCTAGAGGTGTCTCTAAACGATGCTGAGCGCTTAAAGCTTATCAGAGATGGCAAACAACAATTAATTGGATTGCGAAAAGTAGCGGCCTTACAAGGAACACATGACTTTCAGGCTTTCTACCAGCGATTACGACCCAATAATGAGCCTTTCAATTTAAAAGAGCTCAATGAGTGCTTAAAAGACGCACCGTCTTATGCCATCTCAAAGGCCAATGTCTTTTTATTTAATCCTCTGCATCTGGTATGTCGACATAATCGTTCGAGTTTAATCAGAGCTATCATGGTAACGCAGGCGGCATTCTATCAGCCAGCGGAGGCAGAAAGGGTTCTAACAGAGCGTTCTGGGGCCCCCTTTTATGCAACCCCCTTAATTCTAGCCATTGAAAGTGGGGCGATCAGCGCCATTACCAAATTAATCAATTATAGTCAGCTCGAGGAGTTTGATGCTTATGGTGCAAAGGCACAGTTAAACACCCCGGACGGCAGCGCGCTTGCCAATACGCCATTGATTAAAGCAGTTTGTTTGGAGGCAACCTACGCCGATAACTATGCTGCTCCCAAGCTTTATGATTATACCGTCACCGGTGCGCTCATTAAGGCAGGCGCACTGCTTAATCAAACCAATGCAAGAGGGCGAAGTGCCTTGCATTATGCCATGCTCTATCAGGACTTTGTGCTTGCTAACTACTTGATTGAGAAAGGGGCCAATCTTTTTTTAAAAGACAAGTACGGGGCAACCCCTTTTCATTTATCGTTACTAAGCGATCAAGAAGTCGAAGAAGAACTTTCAGGACAGGCACTTAAGCTCTTTCGAGAAAATAAACGCATCAAAACCATAGAACGGCATCAAACCCTATTTCTAAATGCGGTTTCGGGAGTGAGCCTAGAGCAAAAAGAGAGCATGCAATTGCTTCTTAAATTATCACAGCTGCTTGATGAGCTGTATGTGAGCCACTGTTACGCTGGCGGGCGATTTAAGAAGGATGAGTTTTTTAAATTAAGAAAAAAGCTGTTTGCTTGCTTTTCAGATTTTTCGCGTCCAGCAAGGCATGCCACGATCCAAAGCCTCTTCACAGGCTTTATTCGGCAAGTCTTAAGTGAGGTTGACTATAAGATGGCCATGGATAGGCTCTATGAGCTATTAGAGTCTGCAAATGACAAAACCTTGCTAAGAGAAAAGAAAAAAAGAAGCACGCAAGAAAAACTAGAGCTTCTTAGAAAAGCGTATCGAAATGAAGCAATTATCGCCTGTAACCTCGATAGGTGGTTAAAGCTTTTTCCAAAGAATGTGTCTCGTAAAGAAAGATTGCAAAAACTTTTCTTGCCACTTAGAGAGGACCGCGATGCAAGCTGGTTGCAACAAGTGTTTTTTCATCCACAGAATCAATTTCAGCTAGAAAGGCAAATGAGCTTTTGTGAAGCGCTTTGTGAGGCCTTGCGTGAGGAGGCCTTGATTGCTGAGTGGATTAATGTTGAGAGTTTTTTAGAGCTTTTGAAATCCTTAAAACCCCTCAATCAAAAAATAGAAGAACTAAGCGGTGATAACAGCAACCTTGCTAAAAAGAAATTGGCGGCCCTAAAGGACTTTTATGGGGTGGGGCTTGAGTTGAGTTTTAACCTTTTTAAAGGGCAACACTTTGCCGTATCACCGAGTAAAGAGAGCTGTATTAGTTTTGCTTTGGAGCTTGCTTCCCGGCATGAGAATTTTTTGTTAGCCAAAGGGCCCATGTTGGCGGTTAGGCGAAACAAGTTATTCGATGGGGTCAATGCCTTGCTTTCTTTCATTTTTAGTCTGATTAGACGCCTGTTTGGTCGTAAGAAGGCGAAAGAGAAGCAACCTGTTGGCTCGAGTCAAGCGCTCAATGAAAGCGTTAAAAAGTTAACAGAAACCTCTGAAAACCTTAAGCGTTGGGCAAGTCATTTACAAGAAGAGAACGAGGATTGCTCATCAAACGATAAGACATCAGTAGAGCACGCCAATTTATTTAAGCGCTGGCAAGCAAACAAACAAATAGACAATAAGCCGCCTCTCCTTTCCTTTTCAACCCTGTTTAAGGACACAGACAGTCAGGAGGCGCCTGATGTTAAGGCTTGCTTAAAAGAGCGTCGGCGTAGTTTTTAATGTTCACCGTTGTGCTCTTTTTTGTACTGCTGATCGGCATCGAGTGCCTTTTTTAAGTTTTCATCTAGGGCTTGTTGCCGCTGCTCGGCTTTTTCAAACTCGGTTGCCAGCATGTTTTTGAAAGCAGTGACTTTTCGGCAGAGCCGACCTAAGTGAGTGGCAAGCATTGGTAGTTTTTCAGGGCCAAAGACAATAAGCGCAACCAAAAAAACAACCAGTAGCTGATTAATGCTCATTTGGGCTCATTACTGGAGATGTCATCATCATTGACCGCTTGTTTAAAGTTTTTAACAGCCTTGCCTAAATCACTGCCAATGTTTTTTAATTTATTACTTCCAAACAGCGCCAACACAATTAATAGTATTAGCACCAGTGAAAGGGGGCTAACGCCACTTAATCCCATTGCATTCTCCTTCTTTGATTAATCTAAGACACTATAACATTTACTTGTTGATTTCCAATAAAGCAAAGCACCAACCAGGCTACTGCCTAAAACGATTGCACTCATCAGGTTCTTGTTAAGCAAAGTAGAGAGCAACAAGGTGCTGCTTGGAAGCAAGATTAAGGCAAGGCTAAAGAGGCTTGCGCTTTTAGTTAAAGGAGGGGGGGCTGCGGCCTTTTCTTGTAAAGCGCCTTTTTGTGATTTTAAGGTATTGACCACAAGATGTGGCAGATTTGGCAGTTCCTCGTATAGGAATGGTAGATTGGCTTTTAGTTTTCCCAAGAAATTTTTAACACCGGTTTCATGCTTTAACCATTTTTCAAGAATCGGTTTAGCACTTTGAAAGATGTTGAGATCTGGGTAGAGCGTTCGGCCTAAGCCCTCTACGGCAAACAAGGTTTTTTGAATGAGCAGCAGTTGTGGTTGTACTTCCATTTCAAAGCGTTGTCCAACTTGTAATAAGCGCATAAAGACTTCTGCAAAGGAAATGTCTTTTAAGGGCTTTTCAAAGATGGGCTCACAAACGGTCCGAATGGCGCTTTCAAAATCAATTAGGCTAGCTTTGGGGTTGACCCAGCCAGAGTCAAAGTGAAGCTTGGCAACTTTTTGATAGTCACGATTAAAAAAGGCTAGCAGGTTAAGCGCTAAATATTTTTTATCAAACTCACTTAGAGAGCCCATGATCCCAAAATCGACACAAATGTATTGAGGTAATTCTGGTGATTCTTGGGAGACAAAAATGTTGCCAGCATGCATATCTGCGTGGAAAAAAGAATGAAAAAACACTTGGGTGAAGAAAATTTCAACCCCTCTTTCTGCCAGCACTCGTCGGTTAATTTTATGCTCATCGAGTGCCTTGACATCATTAATGGGGATCCCTGAAATTTTCTCAGTGACCAAAATATTTTTCTTACAGTAATCAAAATAGACCTTGGGCACATAAAGGAGTTCGGATTGATTAAAATTTCGTCTTAAAAGTGAGGCACTGGCTGCTTCTTGCACTAAATCAAGCTCATCCAAAATCGTTTTTTCAAATTCCGCCACAATGGCCATCGGTTTTAAACGGTGACTCTGCTTATGGTACTTTTGTACAAGTCTTGCTATAAAACGCATCAAGGCTAAGTCTTGTTCAATTCGCTTTTTAACATTGGGCCTAAGGACTTTTACCGCCACCTCTTCGCCAGAGTTTAGGGTGGCGGAGTGCACTTGTGCAATGCTGGCACTGGCAAGTGGCTCTTTTTCAAAGGAAGCGAAAATTTGCTCAATGCCTTGTTGAAAACACTCTTCTATTGCCGCGACTGCCAGCTCACCATTAAAAGGCTTTACATTGTCTTGTAGCTCTGTGAGGGAGAGGGCAATGTCATCGGGTAATAAGTCTTGCCGTGTTGAAAGGGCTTGTCCGAATTTAACAAAAATAGGACCGAGCTCTTCTAGCGCACTTTTAATGGCCGGGCCTCGCGTGCTGGGTGCTTTTTGAAAAAAGTGCCGAGGGTTTAGCAGAGAGAGAAAACGCAGGGCTCGAAAAACAGGTACGTCGGATAACATCTTATCCAGGCCGTGTTTTGCTAAAATGCTTTGAATGCTAAAGAGTCGGTAGAAATTAGTAACCATCTGTTTCATGTTGTTTTTGTCGTTTTAGGTGAGTTAGCTTACGCTCTAGTCGGTCGACGTCGAGTACTAGTTCATCGACCTCCTGGCAGAAGTCTTCTACTTCTTCATGATTGGCAGAGACGTTAACTTCTTCTTGGAGGTATTCACTAACAGTTTCAAAAAAATTATTAAAGCCTTGGCGACTTTTCGTTGCACAATCTGAAAGACCTCGGTGCAGGTGCAAAGCCGAGTCTTCACCAACGAGTTTTGAGAGCACGGGCAACCAATTTGGTTCAAAGTTTAAAAATACTGTTTCTAAGCTTTCAGCAAATGCTAAGTCCCCCTGAATCTCAAAGGTCTCTAACATTAAATCTCGCCGTTTAGTCTTAGGGCTTAAGGCAAAAGGGATGAGCTTTTGCAGAGTGCTGGATATGGTGGTATCAACTCTCTTATCCCATGTCGAAAAGACGATAAGTTCATGACCTTTGACCACCATAAAAAGTGGGTAATTTGAGAGTCTAAAGGCCAGTACTTTATTATTTGAATCCGCGAGGGTGTGGACGCTCTTCTCATCCAAAGACAAGGTTTTATTAAGTAGCAGCTCTAAGCTTGTAAGTAGGGCAGATTTTTCCATCTCTTTGTGCTTAATATTTGTAGCCTATGTGTAGGGCAACAATGCCACCCGTTAGGTTGTGATAATAACAATCCTCAAAGCCTGCTTGCGCCATCATATTCTTTAAGGTCTCTTGTGAGGGATGCATGCGGATGCTCTCAGCAAGGTAGCGATAACTCTCGCCATCATTGGCAATTAACTCTCCAAGTTTTGGCAGCACTTTAAAGGAAAAAGCATCATAAATGGGTGACAAGCCCGGTAGCGTTGGCTTTGAGAATTCTAAAATTAGTAGTTTGCCACCTGGTTTTAACACCTTGAACATGCTGTTTAAGGCTATTTGTTGGTTGGTGACGTTTCGAAGACCAAAACCAATGCTTAGGCAGTCAAAGCTATTGTCAGCAAAGGGCAGGCACTCTGCATTGGCTTGCACAAAGGCCATGTTTTTTGAAAGATTTAAATCGATCATGCGATCTCGACCAACGTCGAGCATGGAACGATTAATATCGGATAATAGCACCCGACCTTGCGAGCCTACTTTCTTACTGTAGAGTTTGCTTAAGTCACCACTGCCACAGGCAATGTCTAAGACCGTATCCCCAAGCTTAAGACCACTTAGTTCAGCGGTAAGTTTTTTCCAGAGACGGTGGATCCCAAAAGACATCAGGTCATTCATTAAGTCGTAGTTATTCGCCACCGAGTGAAAGACCTCTCCCACTCGTTTTGCTTTTTCAGTAAGCGGCACTTCTTGATAACCAAAGTGCGTTGTTTTTTCCGTTGTCATGGTTTAACGCTTTTGATGTCGTATAAGGAAAGGAGTATACCCTGAGTGTTCTACTCATATCTAGTTCGGGATCCTTTTGGGCCCTTTTGAATTAAAATTGCTTGATAATGCGAAGTGGAAAAGCGAACTTGGAGGAGAGGACCAAGTTCGCGAAAACGCTTAGGCTTGTTGCAGTTGTAGGGCTTGAGTGTTCCAAAGCCCAATGATATTGGCCATGCTGGGATAGGCCGTTTTAGTACTGTGCCCACAATTGTCACAATAGATGAAGTAGGCATAACGATCTCGATAGGCCGTCTTATGGTTGACGGTGACTACGTCTGCTTGATGTGAGCAGTGTGGACAAGGCTGTATAGCTTCCATATATCCTCCCCGGTATTAATAGGAAATGTTAATTTTTTACTCAAAAAACTGAGTGTTACCCTCCGTATTGAGGGTCTGTATTCTTCCGAGTTATTGGCCAATTTCCTCAGTGGGTAAGAGAAGGTATAGCAGCATATTTTCAACTTTGTGGGGCGTTTTTTTAAAAAAAGGTACTTGATCTTTGACTATTTCATGCTTCTACAGAAAAAATGCAAAAAATTCGAAGGTTTAAAATTGTAAAGAATTGTAACGTGGCGATCGCCATAGCGAGGCTTAGTGAGTGGTGTGTTGATGGTTTTAGCAAAGGGCTATAGACCACGTGGTCCAGCCCTGTTGCTATACTCGTCCTACGTCCCACGGCTTGTCCGAGGGACCCAAACTATTCTGGATTCCGCGGACAAGCCGTGGAACGTAGAGTAGGGGGTGCTAGCACCTAGTCTTTATTTTTTGAAGTTTTCGCTAGCAAAGTCCCAGTTTACAAGACTCCAGAATGCCTCGATGTATTTTGGACGAGCATTGCGGTAGTCGATGTAGTAAGCATGCTCCCAAACATCGCAGGTTAAGAGTGGGGTAAGGCCTTCTGTTAAAGGGGTTGCGGCATTGCTTGTGCTAACCAGTGAAAGCTCGTTGTTTGAGTCTTTAACCAGCCAAGCCCAGCCAGAGCCAAAGGTGGTCGCAGCCAAGGTTGAAAACTGCTCTTTGAAGGCGTCAACGCTGCCAAATGTTTTATTAATTGCCTCGAGTAGCTCGCCGTTTGGTTCGCCTCCGCCTTGAGGAGAGAGGCTGTGCCAGTAGAAGGTGTGGTTCCAGACTTGGGCGGCGTTGTTAAAAATGCCTCCAGACGATTTTTGGATAATCTCTTCTAAGTTCATGCCTTCAAACTCGCTGCCTGGCACGAGGTTGTTTAGGTTGGTAACGTAGGTTTGATGGTGCTTGCCGTAGTGATATTCTAGTGTCTCTTTGGAAATGTGGGGGGCAAGAGCGTCGAGTTCATAGGGTAGTTCTGGTAAAGTGTAAGACATTTTTTTTCCTTAAGTCGCGTTGTATAATTGGCCGAAAGTTTATAGTTTCTACCACTTGTTCGCAACAATTGCCTTTTTGGGACCAATCTAGTACTCTTCGCGGTTTTTACAGATTAAAAATGACTATGGATACAATAGAAAAAATTAAGCAGCAAATTAGTGAAAACCCCATTATTCTTTACATGAAGGGCAGCCCAAAATTACCACAATGTGGTTTTTCTTCGCGCGCCGCTCAATTTTTAAATGCCTGTGAGGTAGAGTACGCAACGGTGGATGTGTTAGCCAATCCAGACATTCGACAAACCTTGCCACAATATGCGAACTGGCCAACCTTTCCACAGCTTTGGGTACGAGGTGAGCTTGTTGGTGGTAGTGACATCATTCAAGAACTGTATGAAAGTGGTGAGTTAGCCGAGATGTTAAACCAGAGTGAATAACCCACATAACTAATTTCAATAGAGGAGTTACAAATGAGTGTTCTAGTTGGCCGTAAGGCGCCAGATTTTACCGCCCCAGCCGTGCTTAAAAACGGTGAGATAGTTGATGCGTTTCATTTTGCCAATGAAACAGAAGGCAAGTATGCCCTGATCTTCTTCTACCCATTGGATTTTACTTTCGTTTGCCCTTCTGAGTTAATTGCACTTGATAAGCGAATGAAAGAGTTTGAATCACGAAATGTGGAAGTGATGGCAGTGTCCATTGATTCACACTTTTCACATAATGCTTATCGTAATACAGCCGTTGAGAGCGGTGGTATTGGACCAGTTAATTTCTCTATGATTGCTGATATTAACCACAACATCGCCAAGGCCTATGACGTAGAGCACCCTGAGGCGGGCGTAAGCTTCCGTGGCGCCTTCATCATTGATAATAAAGGAATGGTTCGCTCTCAAATTATCAATGATTTGCCAATCGGTCGTGACGTTGATGAGTTGCTTCGAATCATTGATGCGGTTCAATACACCGATGAGCACGGTGAGGTGTGTCCTGCTGGCTGGAGAAAAGGTAAAGCTGCAATGACTCCTTCTCCAGATGGTGTTAAAGAGTTCTTAAGCTCAAAAACGGATGAACTATAAGATACCTTGTTATAAATAATTGGTGAACGGATGGATATTGAAGGCATGTTGCCACAAGTTGCAAGTTTGTGGCCGGTTGTTGAAGAAAGTTTTAAGCCCTACCACGATAAAGTCAATGGACTCTTATTGGGGCAATTAAAAACTGGGGAGCGTGTTTTAATTCGCATTACCCATTCTTTGCACCGCAGTCTGAAGCAACTCGAAACCCAGGCGGCTCGCAACAATGCGTTGCAAGCCCAAGGCGTGCACTTGCCTCAATACCTTCTGTCAAACCAAGGCCAATATGCTCATCGGGTTATGCGACGAGCAAGGCCTTTTTTTGTCACCATTAGTTTTTTTATCGAAGGAAAGGCGCTTGTTGAGAGTAATGGCGCCATTGAGGCCGAGAGCGTTTATCGTCTCGGTCAAGAGATTGGCCGCCTGCATCAAGCCCAAGCAAGCTTAAGTAACGCACAACTGGACGGTTTGTTGCGATTAGAGAATGAAGCCTATCTTTCACAACTTGCCTTAACTGAATTTGATCAAAAAATTCGTAAGCGGTGTCTTAGGCTTTTAGAAGAGATGAAAACGTTTCCGCAAGGGGTGATTTTTCATCAGTTAAATCCTGCCAATGTTTGTCAGCAAGAGGAGCGAATAAGCGTTCTTGATGATGACTGGCTTTGTCGTGGCCCCAAAGCGATGGATTTATTATCGCCTTTGTATGTCGGGTATGGCTTTTCAAATGTACGACAAAGCTATCAGCTAGAGCCTGCCACTTTTGCAAGCTCATTACTATCTGGCTACCAGAGTATGGGGGGAGAGGCCCCAACCATGGATGAGCTTCGAATTCTCATGGGCATTAGGGAAATTTTTAATCTATCTTTGCTCACGATTTTGATGAACCGCAAAGATCAACTAGAAGCACAGCTGCTTCCTTATCAAAGCCTTATTTATCAACGGCTTTTACAAGAGGAACCGGCACTTGCAGATCCCCTATTGCAAGCACTAACTAATTAGCCAGCAAAAAAATCTTTACTTTTTCATTGTCTACTTGATATAAAAGGCCCTAAACATCAAAAGTAGTAGCTTACTTTTAGGCTTAGGGAGAAGCGATGTCATCACCAATGAAGGAAGTGCCTGTTTCAGACGATTCTATTAATACTCCACAAGTGTCTGAGCGTGAAAAGCGCGCTATAAATCGCCGTAAACGCCAGCAAATGCGCAATCAAAGTGCTGTAGAGGTCTCCAGCACGCTTAGGCAGCAGCAAGAGTTGCGAGATAGGTGTGCGGCCAATTTTTTAAGTTGTAGTAATGCTCTTGATTTACTAAGTGAGCGGGTCTCTCTGTTAAGACAAGCCTACCTGGATGAAGGCAGCAGCATCACTCCCGGCTCAGATAGAGACTATGCGCTAACCTTTATGGAGTCTGTCAAAGATGACATTCAAAAGCAGCATGCAACCTTAAAAGAGAGCAATAGTGGTGAGACAACTGATAAAATGCTGGAGAGTATCGAAAGCTTGTATTTGCAGTTATTTGGTGCAGCTTATCTCATTCATGACGGCATAGAACATAATTATAAGTCTGGTGTGAACACAGTACTGGGCTGGGTGCCATTATCCTCTTGGCTTGTTGCAAATACCCCCGATCGCAACAAAAGCGCCTTAGCCATCTCACGAGGCAGTGCGCTCTACGATTTAATTAGCAACACCATCTTTAATCTTGATCGAGCAAAAATAATACTGGGCAATGTGGAAAGTAGCCGCTTAGCCAATCGAAAAGTCTCTGACTTTATTGAACGAAACCAAGCTGCTTTGCTCTCATCGGAAGTTGGGCTCAGCAATGAGTACATTTTATCGCTAAAGCGCAAACTAGTAAGACAGCAAAGGGCCATCGAGCAAGAGCCTCAGGATGACGAACAAAAAGATGCAGCACGCACCAGAGGTATGACTAAATAGAGGATGAGAGTCATTTTTATATCGTTACATTGTTAGCAAAAGGAGAAGGGAATGCCAGGAAAAGGACTAGAGGGAAAAAACGTTTGGGCAGAGAGGAAAGCCAAGCGCGAGGCTGAAGAGCAAAAACAGGCGGAGTTTGATGAGTCAAACAGTGGGGAGGAATCACCTCAGAGCGATTATCAAGTGGCCGTGACCAAACGAGATGAGGCTCGTGACAACTACAGTCAGAGCAGACAAGCAAGTGAAGCTGTGAAAAATGACTATCGAAGCAGCCATGAGGTTGTTAATAAAAAGCGCGAAGAATGTCTACGCTTTTTAGATACAATTCGTGAGGCGACACCAGAGGATGGCTCAAGCTCAACAGCCTTAACTCAGATCCAAAAAGCAGGCAAACGCCTTGAGCATCGAAAAGACATCATCGATGGCAGCTTGGTCTACATTGCTAGAAAGATTCACAACACCGAGTATGGCACGGGCTTAATTGGTTATGTGCCAATTGTTAATTGGCTCTACCAAAGCCTCTTTCAACCAACTAGAAGCGATTTATACAGCGATATTTTAAGTAAGTTAAAAGTCGCCAGCATCGATGAATACCCGGCGGCAGACGAAGTTAGAGTGCTAAAAGCTTTGCAGAAAAAGCTCACTATAATGCAAGGCAATAATCTTATCGGTGACGAGCAAAGCATCACACCGGCTTTTATTCAAGAGCTAGGAAAGCGTGTTATAAAAGCCGAAAAACGATTAGAGAGAGAGCCCTCTGAAGATTCAAAAGCCACTATGAATTAAGAGCTCTTGGTAGTAGCGGCCGCATTAGGTGTTTTACTATCAGAGCCTTGCTCACTTGCTTTGTCATCGGGCGAGCTTGTGGGCGCTTTGCTCTCAGGGCAAGTAGGCACTTTTCCTTCCTTTGCATAAAAACTGTCAATTTTGGCCTGACCGTCTTGGTAGAGGATGGTAAGTTTTACCTTTAGGTATTGTACTTGTTGCTGTTGCTCGTTTTTATAAACAGCCACAATGGGCATGCCAACTTGCCACTGATACTTAGAGGCAAGCACACCTTGCTTGCTAATTTCAGGCGGGCGCATGGTGATTGAGCTGACCGTGTATTTATTATTGATGACCGTCTCTTTTAGGCCTGAGGCTAGAAAAGCCGCTACAAAGGCTTGCCAGCCTTTTAGTGTAAAGTTCTTAGACGAGGCGCTTTGTACCGACTTTAGGGTTTTATAGTCGTAATTATAGAGGGTGACAATGGTGTTGTTTGCCCATATCTTTAGTTTGATGTCATCAATGGGGGCGGCAGCCAAAACGGTCGCGCTGTAGGTGAGCCAACAAGTAAGAGCAACCATCCATTTTGTCACGAGCTTAATCCTCTTTTGTTTTTTCTCGGTATAGGGTCAGTATAGCGCCTAATAGCTGTAAATGGTGAGCATTGGTCTCTTGGCAGATGGTTGCAACCAGTTCTTGTCGCTCTTCTTTCTCATAGCCTGCAAGTTTTATTTTAATAAGCTCATGGGTTTCTAGGGCAAGTTCAATTTCTGCCATGACCGCAGGGGTGAGGCCTTTTGCGCCTATCATGACCACAGGCTTAAGGGCGTGTGCTCTGCCTTTTAATAGTTGTGCTTCTCGGCGAGGCAATGGGGGGATTCGTTGTTCACTCATTATTTTGTTTGGTCTAAAAATTAACCATTTTACAGAGAAAGGGGGCAGGGTACAAGACAAGGACGCAGGGTTTTGTTCTTTTGGGGCTTTTGCAGTAAAATTGTCTTATTTTTAGTAAAGTTGATTGAGTTGTGGGAAAAAAATCATCCAAACAGTGGCTAAAAGAGCACTTTTCCGATCCTTTTGTCAAAGAGGCGCAGAAACAAGGCTATCGTGGACGAGCAGCCTTCAAGCTCATCGAGCTTAATGAGAAAGATAAATTATTAGCACCAGGAATGCGGGTTGTGGATTTAGGCGCAGCACCCGGCAGCTGGATGCAAGTCGCTAGCCGGCAAGTTGGGGCAACAGGTCACGTCTATGCCTTGGACATCCTACCGATGGATGGGCATGAAAATGCTACGGTCATCCAAGGTGACTTTCGAAGTGATGAGGTGCTCAATCAGTTACTCTTAGCCCTAGAAAACAAGCCTGTACAACTTGTAATGTCAGACATGGCCCCCAATATGAGTGGTAATAAGGCCATCGATGGGCCTAAGTCGCTTTATTTGGTAGAACTTGCAATCGATTTTGCCGATCGGGTGTTAGAGCCTGGGGGATGTTTCTTAACCAAAATTTTTCACGGTTCTGGCTTTGATGAAACGCTTAAAATGATGCGAGAGAAATATGAGAGGGTGGTGATACGCAAGCCTAAGGCATCGCGTGATCGCTCGAAGGAGGTGTACCTTCTTGCAAAAGGTTATAAAGGCTAGGGAAGGCGCCAAATCCAGCCTTCCCTATCTCCGTGGTGGTTGATTGAGGGAGTAGCTTTTGCAATGTTGGGTGCGATTGGATAGCATGTTCTTAATATTAGATGGTTGTACTAAGCTTGTTGGTACAATCTAATTTTTACTGGAGTCATTGCCTTGAACGATATGGTAAAAAACTTGATGTTGTGGTTGATTATTGCCATTGTTTTGGTGTCGGTATTTAGTAATTTCGGCCCTAGAACCATGACGAGTCAAAAAGTTGCCTACTCAGAATTTTTAAAACAATTAGAGCAGGGCATGATTAGCAACGTGATGATCGAAAACAGCCGAGAAATTCACGGTGTTACAAAAAATAATAAACGTTTTACCACCTACATGCCGATGCAAGACAACGCCTTGCTCGGTGAATTATTGAAAGAAAATGTGGAAGTCCTAGGCCAAGGAAAGCAGCAAGAGAGCATTCTTTTACATGTGTTTATTAGCTGGTTCCCCATGTTGTTGCTAATAGGCGTTTGGGTCTTTTTTATGCGCCAAATGCAAGGCGGCGGCGGCAAAGGGGCGATGTCTTTTGGTCGCTCAAGAGCACGTCTTTTGGGAGAAGATCAAGTCAAAGTAACCTTTGATGACGTAGCCGGTGCAGATGAAGCCAAAGAGGAAGTGGTTGAATTAGTCGATTTCTTAAAAGATCCTAGTAAGTTCCAAAAACTGGGTGGCCGCATTCCAAGAGGAGTGTTATTGGTTGGTTCACCAGGAACCGGTAAAACCTTATTGGCACGCGCGGTTGCCGGTGAAGCCAAGGTGCCTTTTTTTACCATCTCTGGTTCAGATTTTGTTGAAATGTTTGTTGGGGTGGGGGCTTCACGAGTCCGAGACATGTTTGAACAAGCGAAGAAGCAGGCGCCGTGTATTATCTTCATCGATGAGATTGACGCGGTTGGTCGCCATAGAGGGGCAGGCCTTGGTGGTGGGCACGATGAGCGTGAGCAAACCTTAAACCAATTACTGGTCGAAATGGATGGCTTTGAAGGCAATGAAGGCGTGATTGTGATTGCCGCGACCAACAGACCAGATGTGCTCGATCCAGCGCTTCTGAGACCTGGGCGTTTTGATCGACAAGTGGTTGTGCCTTTGCCAGACATTAAAGGGCGAGAGCAGATTTTGAAAGTTCACCTAAAGAAAGTGCCAAAAGATGATGGGGTTGAACCATTACCGATTGCGCAAGGCACCCCAGGTTTTTCTGGTGCGGACTTGGCAAACTTGGTCAATGAGGCTGCTTTGTATGCTGCTCGTGAGAACCAACGAACGGTGACTATGGCCCACTTAGACAAAGCCAAAGATAAAATCATGATGGGCTCGGAGCGAAAATCAATGGTGATGGATGAGCAAGAGAAAAAACTGACCGCTTTTCATGAGGCGGGCCATGCCATCGTTGGTCTTTTGGTACCAGAGCACGATCCCGTTTATAAGGTGACCATCATTCCAAGGGGACGCGCTTTGGGTGTGACCATGTTTTTACCAGAGCAAGATAGGTATAGTCATTCCAAACAGCGATTAAACAGCCAGCTTTGCAGCCTCTATGGCGGGCGAATTGCCGAAGAGTTGGTCTTTGGCAGTGATGCGGTAACCACCGGTGCCTCCAATGACATTCAGCGTGCAACCGAGATTGCTCGTAAGATGGTGACGCAATGGGGTTTATCGAAGATGGGCCCTCTAACCTATGGGGAAGAAGAAGGAGAAGTGTTCCTGGGTCGTGGTCAATCTCATCAAAAAGACGTCTCAGACAGTACCGCTCATGAAATTGATGAAGAAATTCGAACCATCTTAGACCGTAACTATAAAAAGGCGGAAACTCTGTTAAAAGAAAACAGAGACAAGCTCGATGTGATGGCGGATGCCTTGATTAAATATGAAACCATTGATGCTAAGCAGATTGAAGACATCATGTCGGGTCAAAGCCCGCGCGCACCAGAAGGTTGGAACAACACTGATGGCAGCAGTGCTGGCACCAGTTCGCAACAAGAACCACCAAAGAGTCCCAAGAAATCGGATGATGCACCGCTCAATAAATCAGAGCCTGCCGCTGAGTAGTTAATTTGGAGTTTTTCTGATGTATGTTGTAAATCAATCACCTGTTTCTATCATGGGGGTGCTAAACGTCACCCCCGATTCTTTTTCAGACGGGGGTAAATTTTTTTCTGAAAAGGCGGCCATTGCGCAAGCAGAGACCCTCATCGCCGAAGGTGCTAGCATCATCGACATCGGAGGGGAGTCCTCGCGCCCAGGTGCTAGTGTGGTCAGCAAAGAAGAAGAATTAAAGCGGATTCTGCCAGTGCTTTATGCCATTCGAGATCTGCCAAACGTGAAAGTCTCAGTCGATACTTATAAACCTGAGGTGATGGAAGTTGTGTTATCCGAGGGTGCTTGGATGATTAACGACGTCTATGGGCTTTGTAAGCCAGGAGCGATCGAGGTCATTGCTAAGCACCAAGCGCAGGCTTGCATCATGCACATGCAGGGGACGCCACAGAGCATGAAGTATGCGCCAACCTATGGGCCGGATGAGACGCCTAATTACGCAGCCGGTGTGGTTGAAGAAGTGAGTGCTTTTTTTAAAGAGCGCTTGCAAGCCTGTGAGGCATTAGGACTTCCGCGCTCGAACATTATGCTGGATCCGGGTTTTGCCTTTGGAAAAAGTGTGGGACAATCCTTAACCATTATTAAAAGGTTAGCCGAATTTAAAGCCTTAGGCTGCCCTTTGTTGGTGGGTGTGTCGCGAAAGAGTCCAATTGGGGACATTCTAGATTTACCACCAACTGAACGCTTAATTGGCAGTGTTAGTCTTGCCATGATGGCAACCTTGAATGGGGCGAGTGTGCTGCGGGTACACGATGTGAAAGAAACGCTTCAGATGTTAAAAATTTGTCATGCAATGGATGCAGTGTAGAGAGAAGGAGTAGAGATGTCCCGACAATATTTTGGAACGGATGGGATCCGTGGCCGTGTCGGCAGTAGTGCTGTCAACGTAGAATTTGTCTTAAAACTTGGTTATGCCGTTGGAAAGGTGCTGGTTAATGGCACCCGAAAAAAAGTGCTGATTGGTAAAGACACCCGCGTGTCTGGTTACATGTTGGAGTCAGCCCTAGAAGCCGGCTTGTCAGCAGCTGGCGTTGATATTTTGCTGGTTGGTCCGATGCCAACACCAGCCATAGCCTATTTAACCCAGACCCTAAGAGCGAGTGCAGGTATTGTCATCAGTGCTTCTCACAATGGCTTCGAGGACAACGGAATTAAATTTTTCTCAGAGTCGGGTCATAAACTGCCTGAATCGATAGAGCTTGCCATCGAAGAAGAACTGGCAAAACCGGTGGTGATGGTGCCCTCTAAGAGCCTTGGTAAGGCACAGCGAATTGATGATGCGGCCGGTCGCTACATTGAGCGCTGTAAAGGCACCATCAGCCCTAAAACAAAACTTAATGGCTTAAAGGTTGTGGTTGATTGCGCCAATGGTGCAACCTATCACATTGCACCCAATGTGTTTTCTGAGCTGGGAGCAGAGGTCATTGAAATTGGTTGTAAGCCTGATGGCTTTAACATTAATCTAGACTGCGGCTCGACCGCACCGTCTCTCTTGCAAAAAACCGTGCTTGCAGAAAACGCAGACTTAGGCATCGCCCTTGATGGTGATGGTGACCGAGTGGTGTTGGTTGATGAAAAAGGGCAAATCATCGATGGCGATGACATTCTCTATTTGCTAACAAAAGCCTATTTGACCAAGAAGCGTAAGCTTGGTGGGGTGGTTGGCACCGTGATGTCTAATTATGGTTTGGAGCTAGCTCTAAAAGATTTAAACGTGCCGTTTATGCGCACCAATGTTGGTGACCGATACGTCTCAGAAGCTTTAAATGAAAAGAGTTGGCTATTAGGGGGGGAAAACTCTGGTCACATTATCTGCCGAGATAAGAGTGGCTCTGGCGATGGCATTGTCACAGCCTTGCAGGTTCTTTCCTTTTTAGTCAAGCAGCAAAAGCCTCTATCGGAGCTCTGTGGGGGCATGGAAAAATTGCCACAAGTGCTTCGCAGTGTCAGAACCAGTGACGCCCCTCTTTTGTTGAACAATAAAAGCGTGCAAGAAAAAACAAAAGAGATTACCAAAGCCTTGAGTGGTCGTGGCCGAGTATTAGTGCGGCCATCCGGCACCGAGCCCTTGATTCGGGTCATGGTCGAAGGCCAATCGCTTGATGAAGTCAATCAATACGCTAATGAGCTCTCAGACGCTTTGGAGCACTCAAAAACCGATGTTTCATCTTAATGGGTGTTAGGCTCTGCCGCACCCATGTTATGCGGTTGGGGCAGAGCTTCTATTGCGGCCCCAACCAGGCTTAGGGCCTTTGAGACCGAGAAATTTTCCCTTGAGAGTGCTTTGCTTGGAGTATAATTGTTCTCTAGCATCTCTAGAGCAGTTTTGACTTCTTTTAAGAAGGTTTGCTGCCATTTTTTATCTTCGATGCTATCGACACCTTTTAAAAAACTCATAAAGGCTGTGGTGGCACCTTTCTTATCCCAGGCGGTGTAGCTTGGGTAGGTGAGTATTTTCATATAGGCTTGTAACTCTGAGAAGGGAGTCTCGCTATTTTCTAAAATTGAGTTTTTATAATCATGTAGAGTATTTGCTCGGTTCTGTGAATCAAAAATAGCTCTATCTTTTTTCTGTTTTAGTATTCCTCCTTCAAGAGCACGTGTGAGAAGCACCTTGTCTCCCTGGCTTTGAAAAGGTGGGGCTGTGATTTCCCGAAAATAAGTGCCTAGTTTATCGGTGTCATTAGTTTGTAATGGGCAGACCTCAGAGGGAAGCTCTGTTTCGATTCTAAAAGTGTTGATGTCGTCTTCTGTTACGGGTGACTGGTTTACCTCGTGAGCGACCTTGTTAGTATTGGTAGTTTTATTAATTTGGATGAGACAAAAAGTAGCCTTTTTATCAAGCTCTTTTATTTCTTGCACAATTTTTGTAAGTGTCTTTAAGGATTTAGGAGCATCGCTTGAATAGACTAAGCAATAGTGCATGTTTTGTTTCTTGGCAAGCTCCTGCCAAGCAAAAGCAAATCTATCCTGACCGGAGGTATCTGTGAGAGAAATGGGAGCGCTCTCATTACCAATGTTATGCTGAGTGATTCCAATGGTTGACTGAATCTTTTCTGGTGGGTTCTCACCTTTCAACTGGTGAACCAAATGGGTTTTACCAACGCCTTCTGTCCCGAGCAGCAGGAGTTTTCGTCGCTGGTTTGTTTCTTCGGGGAATGAGCTCATAAGTTGCACAAATTTAGGGCCTTTCGTGTAATTATAGGGTATAAACAGCCGTTTTGCTCACAGCCCTGGCTCACGGGTTATAACAACACTTTGTTGTAAAGAATGAAATGATGCTAGGCTTATTTAAAAGATTTTTACTCTAATGAAATGGACCAAGCCAAGACACAATTTTCTCGAGAAAACCGCCGATTGATTATAATTCTTATGATGGGTGTTTTTCTAAGCTCCTATACCATGGAGTTGTATTTCCCTTTTTTACCCTTTATTTTGAAAAGCCTTGCTATTGAGAAAACCCTGGCAATATTTATTATGCCAACTTACTTTAGCGGTTTAATGTTTTCCCAGCTATTGGCTGGTTTTTTTACAGGGCGTTTTGGCAACAAACTCACATTTAAGTGTGCACTAATACTGGCAGCTTTAGGCTCTTTTGTGATTGCCGTAGCACCAACGTTTGGTTTACTGTTACTGGGCTTTTTTATACAAGCCTTAGGAGCAGGAGCGGTTGACCCCATTTGTTCAAACCTAACGATGGAATCATTTAAGCAAAAACGGTAATTTCTCTAACCACTCTCGCCATTGGTGCGGCCGCATTTCTGTCACCCTTGTCGGTGGCCGTATTTTCATCTTACATTGCTATGCCTTGGTTCTATGTTTGCATAGGGGGTGTGAGTCTTTTAATGATTTTCTCAACTAATAAAGGCATTACCCCGCAAGGCGGTGGTGTGTTGAGGGTTAGTTTCAAAGCATACTTAAAAAATACGTTGTACCTCACCAAGTGTTTTGGCAATAAAGAGCTTGGTTTTTTTCCAATTATTGCCTTATTTTTAGGACTTTTTGTTGCTGTTTATGTGGCTTTAATGACCAGTGCTTCCTTTATTTTGGCGTATCAATTTAACCGTAATTTGGAGCGCATTGGAGAGTTGTTGTCCTTGGCTTGTTTGCTTTATCTTGCTGGCATAGTGGTTAGCAATGCCCTTGTAAAATATTGCAAACGGATAACCATTATGCGGGTGAGCTTATATTTGAGTTTGATCAATGCCTTTTCACTGTTTCTTCGGAGCACTTTGGATGTTCACGGGGTGATGGAAATTAATGTCTTACTGTTTTTTCTCATTCATTTTTTTCTCATTGCTTTTACGCTAGGGATGTTAACGCCTTGTGCCTACGCTTTGGCCTTATCGCCGTTTGCCTCTTATGAAAAATACAGAGCCTCTGCACCACCAGTCCTTCGTTTGTCAATCAATGTTTTAACCTTATTGTTGGGTTTTATTATTTCTGTATTGGAAGTTAAAACCACGCTCGTCATGTCGTTGATTGTGTCCATCACATTATTGTTTGCCACGCTGGCTTTTGAGTGCTTTAAGCGACACATGGAAGCGTCTGAGTCATCATCATTTTAGTAAAACAAGGGTTATTTTGAGAAGAGTAAAGGCTTGCATTTTGGCAGGGAGTACTATAATCTCGCCCTTTTGAAGGCAGTTAGGGTTTTAATGCGAGAGTTTATCGTTGCAGCGAACTGGAAAATGAATGGTGATGCCGAGCATTGTCAGACGTTTTGCCAGGCGCTTGTTCAGCATGCTGAGCAAGCAGAATCAACGCCTGCGATGGTGCTGTTTCCAGCGAGCCCCTATTTGAGCTTGGCTAAAGCCTCTCTTGCAAACAGTGCGACGATTGCGCTGGGAACACAATCTATATCAAGCTTTAAAGAAGGCGCCTACACTGGTGAAGTCTCTGCCACGATGGCGCGAGATGTGGGTGCGAGTGTTGCCCTAATTGGTCACAGTGAGCGACGACAGCTCTTTGCAGAGAGCAATGAGATTGTTATCGATAAGACTCTACAGGCCTTATCAGTCGGGCTAAGACCCATGATTTGTCTTGGTGAGAGTCTAGAGGCTCGAGAAAATAACGAGACCCATCAGGTCCTACAGGCCCAGTTGTTGCCATTGTTACAGAACAAAACAATTTTAGAGTCAAACTTTGTATTGGCTTATGAGCCCGTTTGGGCAATCGGCACCGGCCTTGCGGCAACTCCCGCACAGGCAAACGAGGCGCATCAATTTATTCGCAGCCTCATTGGGGAATTTTCCCTTGAACTGGCAGAAAAGACCCCCATCTTGTATGGAGGTTCGGTCAAGCCTGAGAATGCAGGCCTTATTTTTGCAGAAGCCGAAGTTGATGGTGCTTTAATTGGTGGCGCCTCATTAAACGTCAATTCTTTTTGGGAAATTGCAACATGTACCAAATTTTCTTCGTAGTTCATATGGTGGTTAGCGTCTTGCTAATCGGCCTTATCTTAATTCAGCACGGCAAAGGCGCCGATGCTGGTGCCGCGTTTGGCTCAGGCGCGTCTGGCACGGTGTTTGGTAGCCAAGGCAGCTCAGGTTTTTTGTTTAAGTTTACCAGTTTGTTGGCGGCCCTGTTTTTTGTAACCAGCCTTTCATTAGGCTACATCGTTGCCTCAAACTATTATGGCCAGCAATCAATGTTTGCCAAGCCAGCAGTTGAGAAGAAGGTGGGGGCGGATATTGCCCTACCAAAAGACGAGAAATAGGATCGGAGAAGAAAAGCCGCTTTTGGCACCTATTGAATTAAAAACATTCGAAAAAATGCTCACGTACTGATGTACGCTGCGCTTTTTTCTCATGTTTTAAATCCAATAGGCACTCAGAATCGACTTTTCCCTGGTTTGATTGGAGAGAAGAAAAGCCAAGAGGCTTCTCCTAGTCTGGGTTTAGCGCTTTGTCCGCGGAATTCAGAGTTAAGAATAGCGTGGGTCCCGCGGACAAGCCGTGGGACGTAGGGATTATGAATTAGCTTTTCTCTTACAGGGGGAAGGCTAGGAACCTCGGTGGAAGAGTCAATTTTGCTTCCTGCTGGGTTTTCAGTACGAGAAAAAAGCGCAGTGTACTTGTGTACATGAGCACTTTTTAGAGTGCTTAAAACCCAGCAGGAGGCAAAAGTGGCCTTCCCCAGAAAGAAGTAAAGATCTAAAGTGCCGAAGTGGTGGAATTGGTAGACACGCCGTCTTGAGGGGGCGGTGGAGCAATCCGTGCCGGTTCGAGTCCGGCCTTCGGCACCATTTTCTAAAGTCATTCGACTATTGTCATTCCAAAGAGGAGCTTTATGACTTCTTATTCCTATGAAGAGGTAATTCGTCGCGTCGAACAAGAGCCGGATGTTTTTCTTAAAGAGGTTGAAGCCTCTGGAGAATTTTACGATCCGGGCACACCTGTTGCGGGCTACTACCTCAATGCACTTGAACATTTAGCAAGAATGGAAGCGGATGAGGCAATCATTCGTCGTCTTGCAGAGCTAAGTGGTCATTATGATGCGCCTGCTAGTGGTTATGCCTATCGAGGGGATGCTGAAAAGGCCCATGCCTATCATGCCCTGGGTGCCTCCATGGAGTCGATTGCTTTTGGCTTTGCCTTGGGCGGCCACCATGATCAAGTAAGAGCCTTGGAGAGTCGAGATGACGTTGCCTTGGGTCGCATTGCATATGCTTATGCGCTAACGAACCAACATGACAAAGTCAAAGAATACGAAGAGAAGGGTGCGCCTCTTAGTGAGAGTGTTGGAGGCTATGCCCATAGTGGCAACCATCAAAAAGTGGCAGAGTATCTAGCGAGAGGGGCGTTTATTTATCATGTAGTTGCAGGCTATGCGCAAGGCGGTCATGACGAGAAGGTTGATGAGTACCTCCTAAAAGGTGCGAGCCGAGAGGTCGTTGCCTTGACTTATGCCAGCACGAATAACCATGCTCGTGTACAGGCCTTGGAAGCAGAGGGAGTGTCCATCGATTTGATTGCCTTTGGCTATGCCTGCGTTAGCAATCACCCCAAGGTACGAGAGTATTTGGCCAAGGGTGCGAGTGAGGTATCGGTGACCCAAGGTTATATTTCAGCTGGCAACGTTGAAAAAGTTCTCTATTATGAAAAGCCAGAGATGATGCGCCAGGTGATACATTTTCATGTTGGCCGCCATGACCACTTAAAAGTGCAAGAGTATGAGAAAAAAGGCGTGAGCCTTCATGTCATTGCCGAAGCGTATGCCTTACACAACGATCATCAAAAAGTTCAAGAATATCTAAATAAAGGTGCGAGCATAGACGATGTGGCTCCTGCTTATGCGGTGGTTGGGAATGATGAAAAGGTTCAAGAGTATCTCTTACAAGGAGCAAGTCTTGATGGGGTTGCAGGCGGGTATGCTGTTACCAACAACCACGAGAAAGTTGAGGCGTGCCTTCAAAAAGGAGCGAGCATTGATAATGTGGGCTGGGGCTATGCTTTGGCAAAAAACCATGAAAAAGTTCAAGCCTATGAAGCGCAAGGTGCCTCACTTATCATGATTTGTGATGGTTATCAGCGAAGTCAGCTCTCGGACAAAGTCTCCGAATATCAAGCAAAAATTAAGGCTCAAAGCGGTGCTACTAGCCAAGAAAATAATGAATCCCACAAGTCTTGTAAAAGGCAAACGCCAACTAGCACGGCCAATTCTTGGGCGCGGTTATTTTCTTTTAGGGAGCTTAATGAGGTGCGTACAGAGCTTATGAAGTGCTGCCGAACATTCTTTCAGCGATGAACGATACTCGTCCTACCTCATAATGCCCTGCTGACCTTTGATAAAAGAAACACACCGCCCTCCTGCTAGGAGGGCGGTGTGTTTCTTTGGGTGGGATTATGCTTATGGGGCAACGGTATTGACTGTCGCTGGCTGCTGTTGCGCAGCTGCTTGTAGCGTAGGCGCTTTGAAGAACATGTGCTTAATGAGACCGGCTGTGGCAAGGGTGCCAACAACGGCGGCACCAGCGACCATTGCAGTTTGAGCTTCGGGGCTACTTTCTGTGTACTGAGTAGCCAAGTATTCGGCGCCGTCAGTCACTTGCTTGCAAAGGCTGCCATCAGTGAGTTTGGTGCAAAAGTGGCTCACGGCTGGCTGCAAGTATGTGTTGCTTACATGGGAGCCATACTCACTACCCAGGTTCCATGCCCCACCAAGAACAGGTTGTAGGTAGTCGCCATACACGTTAGCGGCACTGTTACAAAATTCTTGACCAGAGACTCTAGAGCAAAACACTGTGCTTGCTTTATTTGCAGCATAGCCAGCGACTCCGATGCCTGAACTTAGAAGGTAGGAGGAAGCGCCTGAGGCAGTTTTCATTCCCAAGTCTCCAACTGCTCCGGCAAGGCCGTAAAGCGCGTCAACGCCACCATATGCATAAGTGCCAGCTAGGGTTGCGGTGGCTAAGCGTCCGGTATGGGTTGTCACTAGTTGTTTGCCACCCCAAAGGGTATACTCACCTGCTGTGTAGACAGCACCAGCTGCTCTACGAATGGCAGACTTCGGTGCGTCTTGTTCATGCTCTTTTTCGCGTTCTTCCTGTCGTAGACGCGCTTCTTCTCCCGCAATACGAGTCTTTAGTTTACCGTGTAAGGCATCAATGGCGTTACGGGAATTTTTAGCGGTTTCGATGTTTGGATCCACGTTTTCGGCAGGAATGTTGTCAAGCACCGCTTGCAAAGGATTGGCAGGCGTTGGTTCCACAACGGTGTTGGCTGCTTGTGGTTCAGTCCCAACTGGTTGGTTTGCATCCACATTGTCAGGTGTTGGCGTGTGCTCGGCTGCAGGAGAGACTACTGGTTCTTGCAGTTGCTCTACCTCATTTTCTGAGCCTTGACTTTGTTCTGAATCAGAGTTGGTGTTAGCCAAAAGCGCCATTGCCGCTTTAACGCCTACCCAACGACCATTCTTTTTTAGTTGCTTTCTCTTTTTTGCTCGAGCGTCGCCATGTAAGTCTGCAAGTTCTCGGGCATAATCTTCATTGCTCTTTCTATTGGGATTGGGTGTCTCTGAATCAGAGCTATCACGACGAAGAGGAGCTGCAGGAGGCAGCACTTCTGGTGCTACGTTGTTGTCTAGATTATTGCTACTGCTGCTATCCTCATCAGAAGGCGTTGTGCGCATCCAAGAGGCAGCAGTCTGTCCTACGGCACTAACGCCATTAGCAACACCGCCAACCGTAGCTTGGGTGCCATAGACTAGGCCATTAACAGTGGCTTTGGCGCCATAGGCAAGGCCACTAGCCGTGCCTTTGATGGCCCATAGCGCGCTATTTCCTGTGTTACGAGCCATCTGCTTGAAGGCCGTGCCATGCGCCTCGGTGTATTGCTGAGACAGGGCCTCTTTAGCGGTTTCTGCGTCAAAGTTGGCAACTTCATCAGCTGTCTTTAAGGAACCGTTTGCTTTAAGGGCTCGCAAATTATCAGTGTTTTCTTGAACCAAATCACAGAGGGTAACGAGTTCATCATAAATCTCATCTTGAGTCATTGGATCAAGGCGTGAGCCTTTAAGACTAGGGAGGCTAACGCTCGGTACGCCCGGTAGTGAAGGCAAGTTTGAGCTTAGCTTTTCAAGCCAGCCTCGGTTGTCCAGACGGTGTTTTTCAATGTGGCGACTAAAGGCTTTTTCTAGGGCCACGGCCGCTTTTATTTCATCGAGGTTTAGTAGCTCGCCATCGTATCGCGCTAAATAGTCGTTTAACAACGCTTGGCTTTCTTTATGCCACTCAACTAAATTTTGATCTTTGCTGGCTTGGGCCATTTGTTGCATTCGATTGCCTGCGATGACGGCACCACCGGCTTGTCTAAAACGTTGCATGTTGCTACTCCAATAAAAGGACATGGTTGTCTAAATTTTCAAAAATTAGACGCATTCTAGCACTCTGTGTCTTAAGAAAATATTAACTGCTATAAATTGAAAGCAGAGTGCGTCAAAAATGTCTTTCCCAGAGGAGAGAAATTCCTTTGGGACTTTCGCTAAATCTCGGTTATAATCCCTGGATTACAAAAACAATAATAAGAAAAGCTCTATGTTGGCTGCCTATTTACCCGTCTTGGTCTTTGTCCTGATGGCTGTTGCTTTAGGGACGGTTCTTCTAGTTTTGGGAAGACTCATGGGAGGCTCTCAGTACGACGAAGAAAAAAATGCGCCTTACGAGTGTGGCTTTAAAGAAATTGGCTCTGCTCGTGTTCCTTTTGATGTTCGCTTCTATTTGGTGGCTATCCTATTCATCATCTTTGATCTAGAAACGGCCTTTTTTGTCCCATGGGCTGCGGTACTTCGTCAAATCGGCTGGTTTGGCTTTTTCTCGATGATGATCTTTCTAACCCTTTTGGTGGTAGGTTTTATTTATGAGTGGAAAAAAGGAGCCTTAGAATGGGAGTAGCAAGCACCGTTGAGAAGCAAGGTTTTTTAACCACCTCCGTTGAACAATTAACCAACTGGGCACGAAGTGGCGCCATGTGGCCAATGACCTTTGGGCTTGCCTGTTGTGCGGTAGAAATGATGCACACGGGTGCGGCTCGTTATGATTTGGATCGTTTTGGCATCATCTTTCGACCCAGCCCTAGACAGTCTGATGTGATGATCGTTGCAGGCACCTTGTGCAATAAAATGGCGCCGGCACTTCGAAAAGTCTACGATCAGATGCCTAATCCTAGATACGTTATTTCCATGGGATCCTGTGCCAATGGTGGCGGCTATTATCACTATTCTTATTCTGTCGTGCGAGGCTGTGATCGCATTGTGCCGGTCGATGTCTACGTGCCAGGTTGCCCGCCAACGGCCGAGGCCTTACTCTATGGAATTTTGCAGCTGCAAAACAAAATTAAGAAAAAACGATTAATTGACCGACAGTAGTCGCAGAGAAAGCGAAGAGGAAAAACATGCAAACAGCGAAGCTACAAGAAGCTTTATCCGCCAGCTTTCCTAAGGCTTTAAACATCACCCTCTCTAGAACAGAGGAGTTGACGCTTGAGACAGACTTAGAAACGCTGCTTGAGACCTTAGGCACCCTACGAGATCATGACGACTTTAAGTTTGATGTGTTGATTGACTTGTGTGTGGTTGACTATCTGCACTATGGCATTAGCCAGTGGCAGACCGAAACTGCGACCTCAACGGGCTTTTCTAGAGCCTGTGAAGACGAAGAAAGCAACACTGCCAAAGACAAACCAGCAAAGCGCTTTGGGGTGGTCTATCACTTACTGTCATTGAGCTTAAACACCCGCTTACGAGTGAGGGTCGCACTTGATGAGGGAGAGCAGGTGCCAAGTGCCATAGAGGTGTGGCCTGTTGCTAATTGGTTTGAGCGAGAAGCGTATGATTTATTTGGCGTCTTTTTCTCTGGGCACCCTGACTTAAGACGAATTTTAACTGACTATGGGTTTGTTGGGCACCCGTTTCGAAAAGACTTTCCTGTCAGTGGGCACGTTGAGATGCGATATGATGCAAGCTTAAAACGAGTGGTTTATGAGCCCGTAGAAATAGAGCCAAGGGTGTTGGTGCCCAAGGTCATTCGTGATGACAGTCGTTACGTTTCAGAATAAGAAAAGAGCTTAAAAATGCCTGAAATTAAAAATTACACCTTAAACTTTGGTCCTCAGCACCCGGCTGCGCACGGTGTGTTGCGATTGGTGATGGAATTAGATGGTGAAACGGTGGTGCGAGCCGATCCTCACATTGGGCTTCTACACCGCGGGACTGAGAAGCTTGCTGAAACCAAACCGTATAATCAAAGCATCGGTTACATGGATCGTCTCGATTATGTGTCGATGATGTGCAATGAGCATGCGTATGTTAGAGCCATTGAAAATCTTCTCGACATTAAGGTGCCCACTCGTGCAGAGTACATCCGTACCATGTTTGATGAAATTACACGCATTCTAAACCACCTACTTTGGCTTGGTGCAACCGCGCTCGACATCGGAGCGATGAGTGTTTTTCTCTATTGTTTTAGAGAACGAGAAGATTTGTTTGATTGTTATGAAGCCGCCTCTGGTGCCAGAATGCACGCAACCTACTACCGACCGGGTGGGGTTGCTCGAGACCTGCCTGACTCCATGCCGAAATATGAGACCTCTAAATGGAGCTCTCGTCAGAAGGTTGATCGCTTAAACCAAAACCGGGAAGGCACGCTTCTAGATTTTATTTGGGATTTTACCGAGCGTTTCCCTGGCAAAGTGGACGAGTATGAAACCCTTTTAACCGATAACCGGATCTGGAAACAGCGAACCGTTGACATTGGCATCATTAGCCCAGAACGTGCTAAGGCCAATGGTTTTAGTGGGCCAATGCTAAGAGGATCTGGTATTGCATGGGATTTAAGACGCAAGCAACCGTATGCGGTCTACCCTGAGATGGATTTTGATATTCCAATTGGCACCAATGGCGACTGTTATGACCGTTACCTGGTGCGAGTTGAAGAGATGCGTCAATCCAACCGCATTATTCGACAATGCGTTAAGTGGCTAAAAGACAACCCAGGCCCCGTACATGCCAGCGATGGTAAAGTCGTGCCGCCACGACGAGTGGAAATGAAAGAAGACATGGAGTCTTTGATTCATCACTTTAAACTCTTTACAGAAGGCTACGCCATTCCGGCCGGTGAGACTTACTCGGCTGTTGAGGCGCCCAAAGGGGAGTTTGGAATTTACATGATTTCAGATGGTGCAAACAAACCTTATCGAGTGAAAATTCGTGCGCCAGGTTTTTCACATCTGTATGCATTTGAGGAAATGGCCAAAGGGCACTTCCTAGCCGATGGTGTGGCGATTTTAGCAAGTCAAGACATCGTATTTGGTGAAATAGATAGATAAAAAAAGGTTTTTAACATGGCAAAACTGGAAGCGTTAGTCTCAAAAGAGACCATCGATGAAATCGACACTTGGGTAAATAAATACCCAGTATCGCAAAAGCAGTCCGCAGTAATGAGTGCCTTAATGGCCGTACAAGAAGAAAAAAATCATTTAACCGATGAGTTGATGAAAGCGGTTGCTGATTATCTAGAGATGCCTGAGATTGCGGTGTATGAAGTTGCCACATTTTACTCCATGTATCGCTTAAAACCACAAGGCAAACACGCCATCGACGTCTGCACCAATGTCTCCTGTAAATTAAGAGGGGCCAAAGAGGTGGTCAACCACCTTTGTAAGAGGCTAGACATCAAGGTGGGTGAATCCAGCAAAGATGGTAAGTTTCATTTGCGAGAAGTGGAGTGTTTAGGTGCTTGCTGTGGTGCGCCGATGATGCAAATTGATAAAGATTATCATGAGAATCTAACCCCTGAGAAAATCGACAAGGTGTTAGAAGAGTATTAGTACACCAAGGCCTTAGCCTTTAGCGGAATTTTTATTGAGACGAGATCCAATGGTAGAGCAAAATAAAGTTTGTTTTAGAACACGTCATTTAGAGGACTCCTGGACACTGAAAGCGTATGAGAGTGTGGGAGGCTACAGCACCTGGCGAAAAATATTAAAAGATAAAACGCCACCAGCGGACATTATTTCAGAATTAAAGTTGTCCTGCCTTCGTGGACGAGGAGGGGCGGGCTTCCCAACGGGGTTGAAGTGGAGCTTCATGAATCGTGATGCCCCCGGGCAGAAATATGTTGTTTGCAATTCTGATGAAGGGGAACCGGGGACCTGTAAAGACCGAGACATTATGCGCTATAACCCTCATCAACTGATCGAAGGCATGGCCATAGGTGGTTACGTGATGGGCGCAACCGTTGGTTATAATTACATTCGCGGTGAGTTTTGGGAGCCCTTTGAGCGCATGGAAGCGGCGTTAAAAGAGGCTTATCAAGCAGGTCTCCTTGGTCAAAACATTGAAGGCAGTGGCATCGACTTTGATTTACACAATCACTTAGGCGCGGGTGCTTACATCTGTGGGGAAGAAACCGCTCTTCTAAACTCTTTAGAAGGGAAGAAGGGGCAACCTCGGTTCAAACCGCCGTTTCCGGCGAACTTTGGCCTCTATGGTAAGCCGACGACCATCAACAACACCGAGAGCTATGCCTCGGTGCCGGTCATTTTAGAAAAGGGTGGTCAGTGGTTCTTAGATCAAGGCCTACCAAACAACGGGGGCATGAAGCTCTTTAGTGTGAGCGGTCACGTCGATAAGCCAGGAAACTTTGAAATTCCGCTTGGCACACCATTTAAAGATCTACTGGCTTTAGCCGGTGGCATGAAAGACGGTAAAAAATTAAAAGCCGTCATTCCAGGTGGCTCCTCAATGCCCGTCCTGCCAGCCGAGATTATGTTAAAGACCAACATGGATTATGACAGCATCCAGAAAGCCGGTTCCGGACTGGGCTCGGGTGCGGTGATCATAATGGATGAAGATACCTGCATGGTTGAGACGCTTTATCGAATTTCTGAGTTTTACATGGATGAGTCCTGTGGCCAATGTACGCCGTGTCGGGAAGGAACAGGCTGGATGGTTCGACTGCTGCATCGGATTTTACATGGTGAAGCGCAAAAGTCGGATTTAGAGAAGTTGGTTAATGTGGCAGATAACATTGAAGGTCGCACCATTTGCGCATTAGGTGAGGCAGCAGCCTGGCCGGTGCAGAGTTTTGTCAAACACTTTTATCAAGAGTTTGCAGCAAAAGTAACAAATTAAACGCTTTAAAAAAACGCTCGTTGGAAAAGGTCTAAACGTAAGCACCTTCGACGAGTACTAAGTGGTTATTGAGTTTAGAAGAATAAACATAGGTTGGCATATGGCAACGATAGAAATTGATGGTAAAAAAATTGAAGTCGCTCAAGGCAAGATGATCATTGAAGCAGCGGACGATGCCGGTATCAGCATTCCGCGCTTCTGTTATCATAAGAAATTATCCGTTGCTGCAAATTGCCGCATGTGTTTGGTTCAGATTGAAAAGGTCAACAAAGCCATGCCTGCCTGCGCAACACCGGTGACCGATGGCATGAAGGTGTTTACCAAGTCTCCCATGGCACGAGCGGCCCAAAAAGCGGTGATGGAGTTTTTATTAATTAACCACCCGCTAGATTGCCCAATTTGCGACCAGGGCGGCGAGTGTGAGCTGCAAGATGTGTCATTAGGCTTTGGTGGCGACTCTTCAAGTTTTGAAGAACAAAAACGTGTGGTGAAGGACGAAGATTTAGGCTCACTTATCTCAACAGACATGACTCGTTGCATACACTGTACTCGTTGCGTTCGCTTCGGTGAAGAGATTGCTGGCATGAGAGAGCTTGGTATGACCGGGCGTGGTGAGAGTTCTAGTATCGGCACGTTCGTTGAAAAAAACATCGCCTCTGAAATTTCTGGCAACGTCATTGATTTATGCCCGGTTGGCGCCTTAACCTCTAAGCCTTATCGATTTACAGCCAGAGCCTGGGAATTAAGCGCTCACCCAAGCATCAGCCCACATGACTGCATGGGCTCGCATCTTGAATATCACGTTCGTCGCGGAGAAGTAATGAGAGCCGTGCCTCGTGAGATGGAAGAGTTAAATGAAACCTGGCTTTCAGACAGAGACCGTTTTAGCTACACAGCGTTGCAAAGCCCTGCCCGCATTGGTCAACCTAGAGTTAAGCGCAATGGTCAATGGCAAGACGTTGATTGGCAAACAGCGCTAAACTTTGTGGCAGAGGGCTTACTAAAAGTAAACAACACGCACGGCCGTAACAAGATTGCAGGCTTTTGTAGCCCAAGCAGCACGGTCGAAGAAGCCTACTTAATGCAAAAAGTTTTACGTGGTATTGGCGTACAATCACTTGATTATCGCTTAAAGCAAACCGATCTTCGAGACGATGAGCGCAGTGTTGCTCCGATTTCAGAGGCAGCCTTTGCAAACCTAGACAAAGCGAAGAATCTTTTAATTTTTGGTGCCAACTTACGAGAAGAGTTGCCTCTTGCAGCCATCCGAGTTCGTAAGGCCGTGTTAGACGGGGCCAAACTTGGCTTAATTAGTCCAATCGCCTATGAGCTAAATACCGATTTTGCTGCCAAAGACATTGTGCCGGTAAGCAAAATGGTTGAGCGCTTACACATGTTGGTGAGCTTACTCTTATCAGAGGTAGAGTTAGAGCCTGAACATCAAAAAGTCTTTAAGCCATTAGATGCTGATCCTTCAATCTCTTCTTTATTTGAGTCACTAGGACAAGGCACAGAACCGATTACTTTAATTAGTGGTTTATTGAGCAATCAGCACCCAGAGTCAAGTAGGCTTCGCTCATTGCTATCACTTATAAAACACTACTTACCAAAGATTGAAATTTTACAAATTACCGAAGGACCAAACAGTGCAGGTTGCTACTTAGCCGGCATGTTGCCAACTAAAGGTCCCGCGCAAAGACAAGAAGAAAATAGCGGGCTGGGTGCAGACGCAGCCCTTCGCCAGAAAATGAATGGCTATGTATTGCTAGGGGTTGAGCCAGAATTTGACTTTGCGAACCCAACGCTTGCTAGACAGTCACTGCTGGCAGCAGATTTTGTGGTCTCACTCAGTGCCTTTGTCTCTAGTGCAACCCTTGATTGCGCCGATGTGATTTTACCGATTGCAGCCTTTAGCGAAACCTCTGGAACCTACGTCAATGCCAACGGCCTTTGGCAGTCGTTTGCTGGTTGTGTCGCACCGTTTGGTAGTGCGCGACCTGCCTGGAAGGTTTTGAGAGTCCTTGGAAACTTGTTAGACGTTGCCGATATTGAGTATGAGTCATCAGAACAAGTTCGTAACGACCTAGAGAATCTGATTGCCTGCACACCGAAAGAGGCAAGAGCCTTCTATCTTCCACAAGATGGCTATCAAGTGACGACTGAGACAACGGCAGGTCACCTTGAGCGCATTGGACAGTGGCCTCTCTATCGCATGGATTCTTTGAGTCGTTATGCCGAGCCTTTGCAGGCAAGTGGGGCGAATGCCGCTTCTGTTGCACGAGTGCATCCAGAGACCTTAAAGCATGTGAACGTTGCGAAAACTGTGACGGTCTCACAAGGTGAAATTGAAATCACTTTACCAATCGAGTTGGATGCAAGCATTGCCGAAGGCTCAATTAGCATTGCCAGTGGTTTGGCTGAGACCATCGATTTAAGCGAACCATTTGCAGAGATTTTTGTTAAATAATACTAAATAAAGGGAAACGTAGATGTTAGAAGACATTGGCCTTTTAATTTGGGTAGTCATTAAGATTGCATTAGTGGTACTGCCTTTGTTGTTGGTGGTGGCATATGTAACCTATGCTGAGCGTAAAGTCATTGGCTACATTCAAGTTCGCATCGGACCCAACCGGGTTGGTTTTAGGGGCTTATTACAACCCTTTGCCGATCTGATTAAGTTGGTGTTCAAGGAGCTGATTGCGCCAACCAAATCGAATCACTACCTCTTTTTTATCGCGCCAATTCTGTCTTTGGTGCCGGCACTGGTTGCCTGGTCTGCCATTCCTTTCAGCGAAGGCTATCAGATTGCTGAGATTAACGCAGGCGTGCTCTTTGTCTTTGCTATGAGCTCACTTGGTGTCTACGGCATTTTGATTTCAGGTTGGGCCTCTAACTCAAAGTATGCACTGCTGAGTGCCATTCGAAGTGCTGCCCAAACCGTTTCCTATGAGATTGCAATGGGGTTTGCCATTGTTGGCGTAGTGATGGCCGCAGGTGGCTTAAACTTTACCGAAATCGTTAATGCGCAACAAGGTGGCCTGCATCACTGGTATTTTCTACCCCTCTTTCCGCTCTTTTTAGTGTTTTGGATTGCAGGCATTGCCGAGACCAACCGAGCGCCTTTTGATTTAGCAGAAGGGGAGTCTGAAATTGTTGCAGGATTCCATGTGGAATACTCAGGGGTGTCGTTTGCACTTTTCTTCCTAGCTGAGTATGCGGCCATGGTGTTAATTTCTGCCTTGCTGGCCCTGATGTTTTTAGGGGGGTGGTTGTCACCTTTTGAGAACATGCCGTATCTAGAAGACATCTTTCTAGTGGTACCAGGCTTTGTTTGGTTCGCAATAAAAACCAGTTTCTTTTTGTTTGTCTATCTTTGGTTGCGAGCAACCTTTCCACGCTATCGATACGATCAGTTAATGCGTTTGGGCTGGAAGGTGCTGATCCCTGTAACCATCGTATGGATTTTCGTAACTGGTTTAATGGTTATGTTAGAAGTAAAACCTTGGTTTTAAGTAAGACAAGTTAACGCATAGAGAGTCATATGAAAAAAATAGTCTGTTGCTTTAAGCAGTTTGTTAAAACATTTTTGTTAGTCGATCTCCTTAAAGGCTTAAAGCTTACTGGTAAGTACTTCTTTCGTCCTAAGATAACGGTACAGTTTCCAGAAGAGCAAACACCTTTATCACCACGCTTTCGCGGATTGTTAGCGCTACGACGCTACCCCAATGGCGAAGAGCGCTGTATTGCTTGTAAATTATGCGAGGCGGTCTGTCCTGCACTTGCCATTACCATTGAAGCAGAGCCAAGAGACGATGGGTCACGACGCACCACTAAATATGAAATCGACATGTTTAAGTGCATTAACTGTGGTTTTTGTGAAGAGTCTTGCCCAGTAGATTCGATTGTGGTGACCCCCATTCATCACTACCACATGAGCGAACGAGGGCAGAACATCATGACCAAAGAAAAGTTACTGGCGATTGGCGACATGATGGAACCGCGTTTAAGTAAAGATAGAAAGACAGACGAGAAATACCGGTAAGGAAAAAGCATGCATCAACATCTATATCAGACATTAGTATTCATCTTCATGGGGATGGCGTCCTTCTCGGCCTTGGCAGTGGTCTTTGCTAAGAGTCCAGTTTGGCAAGCATTGGCCTTGGTCTTAACCTTTGTGCTAACCGCCTGCGTTTGGTTGTTAACCGAAACCCAGTTTTTAGCACTTATCTTAATTCTTGTGTATGTAGGCGCGGTAATGACCCTGTTTTTATTTGTGGTGATGATGACCGATTTAGAGCATTCAAGCTTTAAGAAAAACTTACTACTTTGGCTGCCAGTGACCGCCGTCTTTACCGGTTTCTTCTTAAGCTTGATCCAAAAGTACAAGCTTTTTAACCCACCTGGGGTGGTCAAGTTATCTGAATCGGCCTCTTTTTCTGACACCAAGGCCTTAGGCGCGGTCTTATACACGGACTACGTCTACTGTTTTGAATTGGCCGCAGCCGTATTGCTGGTTGCCATCGTGTCTTCAATCGCCCTTGCCTTCAAAGGGGTAAAGAAGGGCACTAAGCAACAATCGGTTGCCAAACAGGTTCGGGTTCGAAAAGAAGATCGTTTGAAAATAGTATCACTGAAGAAATAGGGGATTAGTCCGTGTTAGAATTATCAAATCACTTTATGTTGTTTGGAGGGATCCTGTTTTCTTTAGGATTAATTGGGATTGTGGTAAATCGTCGCAACGTAATTGTGGTGCTCATGTGCATCGAGTTAATGTTGTTGGCGGTCAATACGAATTTTATTTATTTTTCAAAATTGAAGGCCAGTGTCGAGGGTGATGCCTTTGTCTTTTTCATCTTAACGGTTGCAGCCGCAGAAGCCGCCATTGGTTTGGCCATCGTTATGCTCTTATTTAGACAGAAGCAATCCATTAGCACAGAATCCATTAATCAGATAAAAGGTTAACACGGTGAGTTTAAAAACATTAATTTGCATTATTACCTTCTCTCCTTTGCTTGGTGCACTTATTAGCGGTTTGTTTAATAAGAAGCTACCCAAAGGCTTTGTTCACAGCTTAACCATCGCCTTGATGTTTGTGTCGTTGGTGTTCTCGCTGAAAGTTTTCAAAATGTTTGCACTAGATGGGCAAGCCCCCGAGAATTTCAATCTATATACGTGGGCGTCAGGCAGCAGCTTTTTTGATTATCAATTTAGCATCGGTTTTTTGATTGACTCTCTAACCTCTGTGATGCTGGTTGTGGTGACCTTTGTCTCCTTTTTAGTTCACATCTACAGCATTGGCTACATGGATGGTGACGGCGGCTACCGACGCTTCTTTGCCTACATCTCACTTTTTACCTTTGCCATGTTGATGTTGGTGACTTCAAACAACTTCTTACAGCTCTTTTTTGGCTGGGAAGGCGTGGGACTTGTCTCCTATTTGCTCATCGGTTTTTGGTATAAAAAAGAGAGCGCCATTGAAGGAAACTTAAAAGCCTTTTTAGTGAACCGAGTGGGAGACTTTGGCTTTATTCTAGGCATCGGCTTAATTCTTGCCTACACAGGCGCACTTGATTATCAAACGACTTTCAAATCCGTGCCTGAACTAACGGGGCAAACCATTAGTCTATTCGGAGGTCATCCCTGGCAGCTTGTTAGCGTGATTTGCTTTTTACTCTTTGTGGGTGCCATGGGGAAATCAGCACAAGTGCCTTTACATGTTTGGTTGCCTGAATCGATGGAAGGCCCAACCCCGATTTCTGCTTTGATTCACGCAGCGACCATGGTTACCGCTGGAGTGTTTATGGTTGCGCGCATGTCGCCATTGTTTGAATACACCCCGGCCATTTTAAATGTCGTGTTAGTGATTGGCGCAACTGGCGCACTCTTTACCGGCCTTATTGGGGTGGTAATGAATGACATTAAACGAGTGGTGGCCTACTCAACACTCTCACAGCTTGGTTACATGATGGTCGCCATGGGCATTTCAGCCTATAGCGCCGGGATCTTTCACTTAGCAACGCACGCATGTTTCAAAGCGTTATTGTTCTTATCAGCAGGTTCAGTGATCATCGCCATGCATCATGATCAAGACATACGTAACATGGGAGGCCTAAGAAAGTACATGCCAATTACTTACGTGTGTACATTGATTGGCTCTTTAGCACTTTGCGCGGTCCCCCCCTTTGCAGGTTTTTATTCAAAAGACATCATCATTGATGCCACCCAATTTTCTAATTTGCCAGGGGCAACTTATGCCTATTACTGTGTGTTAATTGGGGCGTTAGTTACCTCACTTTATACCTTCCGTTCCTTTTTCTTGGTCTTTCATGGCAAAGAGCGAATGGATGAGCACACGAAAGCGCATTTAAAAGAATCACCCTGGGTGGTGACTGTGCCATTAATCGCTTTGGCCATTCCATCAACCATTTTGGGTTACATCATGTTTCGTCCGATGTTGTTTAATTCACCGGTGCTGCTCTCTGACTCGATTAAAGTATTAAGCAGCCACAATGTGTTGAGTCACTTTCATGGTGAGGAAGTCTATCCCTTTTCGATGATGATGCATGCACCACACACCACCACGTTTTGGCTCGCCATTTCTGGTATTGTGATTACTTGGTATTGCTATTTAATTAACCCAAGGGTGCCTGAAAAGCTCTGTCAATGGTTTAAGTTAATGTACGCGGTGTTAATCAATAAATTTGGCTTTGATGCCTTTAACCAGAGCGTATTAGTGCCTTGTTTGAAAGGACTGGGTCAACTGTTCTACTGCGTAGGCGATCGACTGTTAATCGATGGTTTAGTGGTTAATGGTACGGCTAAAACAGCAGGGGCGCTTTCAAGAGCAGTCAAACGCTTGCAAACAGGCTATTTAGCCCACTACGCAATCGTTATGATTTTAACCATTTGTTTATTTTTAGCTTGGCTTGCGTTTTAAGCTGGGCTTTTTCATCGTTCTTACTAAGCAAAACCACGTTGAGTGATTTTGTTTAGAAGATGCTGATTAGTTATAATTTTAGTAAGGGTGAATATGTCACACACACTGTCAATTTTAATTTGGTTGCCGATCGTATCAGGCTTGTTTGTTCTGTTTACTGGTCGAGAAAATGAGGCAAAGACGGCAAAATGCATAGGTCTGTTTACCGTCTTGCTGACACTATTTATCTTTGTCTACGGTGTTCTTTCACCTTTTGACTTCGACACCTATAAGATGCAGTTTGTTGAACGAGCCGAGTGGCTACCAAGTTTGGGTATTAGCTACGCACTTGGAGTTGATGGCCTGTCGGTGTTGTTGATAGCTCTGTCAATTTTTACCACTTTAATAGTGCTGTTAGCCACCTGGGACAGCATTAAGTATCGAGCCGAGCAGTACGTTAGTGCCTTTTTAATCATGCAAGGTCTATTGGTTGGTATTTTTTCAAGCTTAGACGCCATTTTATTTTACGTATTTTGGGAGGCGACCCTCATCCCTATGTATTTAATCATTGGAATTTGGGGCAGTAGTAACCGTATTTATGCCGCGATTAAATTTTTCCTCTATACCTTCTTGGGATCAGTGTTGATGTTAGTGGCCTTCTTATATATGGGTTACAAATTAGGGTCCTTCGAGATAGCCGCAATGACAGGCTTGAAACTCTCCCTTACCGCTCAAAGCCTAATTTTCATCGCCTTTTTCTTAGGTTTTGCCATTAAGATCCCGATGTGGCCAGTTCATACTTGGTTGCCTGATGCGCACACCGAAGCACCCGCTGGTGGTTCTGTTGTATTGGCAGCCGTATTATTGAAGCTTGGCGCTTATGGTTTTTTACGATTTTCACTGCCCATCGTACCAGATGCTTGTGTTAAGTATGCGTCACTAATTGTTATCTTATCGATTGTTGCTATTGTCTACGTTGGACTGGTTGCTATTGTACAAAAAGACATGAAGCGACTCATTGCCTATTCATCCATTTCACACATGGGCTTTGTAACCCTTGGCTGCTTTGGTCCTTTCTTTTTGTTAATGAAATCTGGCACAAGTGTTGACACCGCCTTATTGTTAGAAGGTGCAATCATTATCATGATTTCACATGGTTTTGTCTCCAGCGGCATGTTTGCAGGCGTTGGTTACATCTATGACCGATTGCACACTCGTCAGATTGCAGAAATGGGCGGCATCATTAATACCATGCCACTTTATGCGAGCTTCATGGTCTTATTTGCTATGGCCAATGCAGGTCTTCCTGGCACCAGTGGGTTTGTTGGTGAGTTCATGGTGATCATTGCCAGTATGAAAATCAGCTTTTGGGTCGCAGCCTTAGCGGCAACCACCTTAATCCTTGGAGCAAGCTACACGCTTTGGATGGTAAAACGAGTCCTCTTTGGTGAGGTTAAGAATGACAAAATTGCCGCACTAACAGATATCCGAGGATTTGAATTAACCGCTTTTGTGCTGTTGGCCATTGGTGTGTTGGCCTTAGGAATTTACCCAAAGCCTGTACTAAATGCCATGCATGAGTCGGTCAGTCACATTTTGTCACTAGCCAGTGTCAGCAAACTTTCTTGATAGGAATTAGTCAAATGAATTTAGAATTAACAAATTTTTATGTGGCGCTGCCTGAAGTCTTTATTCTTTTAATGACCACCTTGACCTTGCTTGCTGGACTGTATTTTTCGCATCGGGCAAAAACGGTGACTTACTATTTCTCTTTGGTCGCCTTGCTAGCTGTCATTGCTTTTTGTGGTGTCGGTTTTGGCAATCCAGCTAAATTAACCTTGTTTAACTTCTATTTGGCTGATGATCTGGGCTTATTACTAAAAGGCACCATTGCCTTGGTGATGCTGTTTGCGTTGGTCTACTCAAAACACTACCTGTTAGAGAGCAAAATTTGCTTTAACGAATTTCATGTGCTCGCGCTTTTTTGCACCTTAGGGATGTTTGTGATTACCTCTGCTAATTCACTACTGGTTATTTACCTTGGTTTAGAGTTAATGTCCTTGCCATTGTATGTGTTGATCGCTTTGAAAAAAGATGATTATGCCATCGAAGCGGCACTTAAATACTTTGTGATGGGTGCGATTGCCTCTTGCATCATACTCTATGGCATGTCGCTGCTGTATGGGGCGGCGGGCTCTCTCTCAATTGATGTAATTGCCAAGGGCATGAACGAGTCTCTGCAGAATCAGTTTGGCATTCAATTTGCGCTCATCTTTATGTTGCTTGGGGTCGCCTTTAAATTAGCACTGGCGCCACTACACATGTGGGCACCAGATGTCTACGATGGCTCACCGAACCCTGTGACCAGCATTCTAGGAAGTGCACCGAAGCTTGCTGCTGTTGCCATTTTCTTTCGTTTACTAGTACCGGTGTTTCATCACACCGAGCTTCTACAAGGTGCACTTATTTTCCTAGCCGTTGCCTCGATTGCCATCGGCAATTTATTTGCTTTGATGCAAAGCAACCTTAAAAAGCTGCTTGCTTACTCAACCGTTTCACACATGGGTTTTATTTTTCTCGGCGTGTTAGCAGGGACCAGTGAGGGCTACAGTGCTGCAATTTTCTACGCAATCACCTATTGCTTGACTGCTGTGTGTACCTTTGGCATGTTGGCATTATTCAGCCAGAGGGGACACGAGGTGCGAGATATCTCTGATTTATCCGGTTTGAATGAGCATTCCCCTTGGCTTGCGTTTCTAATGATGATTCTGATGTTCTCCATGGCTGGTGTGCCTCCAACAGCAGGTTTCATCGCTAAGCTATTAGTGCTGAAATCAGTGATTGAAATTAATCTTATCTGGCTTGCCATTTGGGGTGTTGCCTTTGCCATTCTTGGTGCCTACTATTACATTCGAGTGGTTAAACAAATGTACTTCAGCCAGCAAGATGACACTAAGATTAATACAAGCAGTCTCAATACGGTAACCCTGGGCGTGAGCAGTGTTAATGCGCTTTTATTGTTGTTATTAGGCATCGTACCGGGCTTTTTGCTTAATCACATTCAGGGGCTTTTCTAAGAAGCAAGTTGAACCGCAGAGGGGCGGTTTTAGAAACAGTTGTCACTAACACCCCCAACTCTACGTTCTACGGACATCCCCCCGCCCTATGTTCCGCGCAGACCCCTCCGCCCTACGTTCCGCGGCTTGTCCGCGGAATCCATGGTTAAGAATAGCCAGGGTCCCTCGGACAAGCCGAGGGATGTAGGGGTGGACGTTAGTTAGAATTTAAATCGTAAGGAAGAACAATGATTAAAAGGACCCTCAAGATTTTAAGCTTTCTTCTTTCTGTTAACTTGCAGGCAATGACGCTACCTTTTTCATTGCCTGCAGAATTACTTGTTAATGGAAAACCGATTCCACCTCTCTGTTTTGCGCCTTTTGTCAACTTAGCAGGTGATGAGGTGAAACCGCTATCTTTAAAATCAGCGCCTTGCTTGAAGTCAGACTACCCTTACAATCCTGAGGCGCTAACAAGAGGTTTTCTTGGGTACAATTTGCCAATGCAGGCAGAGCATAGCATGAGACCTCCAGCCATCTTTTATCGTTATGTCGGAAACAATAAGAATCATTTCCTCTTTGAACTAAACTATTCAGGGGGTGGAAGCGGTTTCTTTTCTAGCATCGTGACTTTAGAGCTCAAGAATGGCGCCCTTACATTACTTAGAACCATTGATGGCGGTGATCGCTGCATGGGGGGGGTTAGTCATGCCGAGCTTTCAGACGGTCGCCTTAGCTATCAAAAGAAATTAACCCCTTTAGGTCTGGTTAGTCTACTCACAACGGTTAATAACCGAAGCTTAGAATCTCTTAGTGTTTATCCAGATTGCGCGGTCTGTTGCATAGGAGAGCTAACCATTAAAGACAAGCTTCCCTACCAGTTTAAGTTTAATGGCGAGTTAATTTCAGGCGCCTCAAATAAAGAGGTTGTTGACTGCATTAATAAAAAACTTAAAGCAGCAGGTGCAACAGAGCAAAAATCTTTGGGCATTCAAGCCTTGCGGCAGTTGCTTCGTTCAATGAATGAAATCTGTTTAGCAGGGGCGACGGCTCAATAATAAAAATTTTGGTAATGGTCGCTTGACAATAAAGAGCAAGTTCTCTAAAATTCGTTTTCATTGTCGCGGGGTGGAGCAGTCTGGTAGCTCGTCGGGCTCATAACCCGAAGGTCGTAGGTTCAAATCCTACCCCCGCTACTACCGGCCCTGGACCATAAGGTTCGGGGCTTTTTGCTGTAGATGGCGGCTTTTGGCGGGACATACGGCCCCTGACGCGGGCGCTTCGCGCCGCAGTCGGGACGGGTTTGACCCCGACGTTGACCCCAACCGGCCCCCGACAGAATGGGGGCGACTGCTTTGGGCAAGAAAAGCGCGAACGGCATGGGGGGAATTCGGCGCAGGAAGGACGGGCGCTATGAAGCCCGCTATACGGTCCAGACGGCCACGGGGGCGAAGCGGAAGACGATCTACGGCAAGGATCACGACGAAGTAGCCGACAAACTGGTCGAAGCACTGGCTAACCGCAACAAGGGCCTGATCTTCGACGCGGGCAACATGACCACGGGGGATTATCTGGATCGCTGGCTTACTGATTCGGTCAAGGGGTCCGTAAAGCGTCGGACCTTTGAATCTTATCTGTCCGTGGTCCGGCGACATTTGAAGCCGGGTATAGGACGGGTAAAGCTGGCGGCCCTGACCCCTGCCCACGTTCAGGGGCTGTACCGGGAAAAGTTGGACAGCGGCCTTAGCCCCACAACGGTCGAACACATCCATACGACCCTGCATCGGGCGCTAAAACAGGCTGTGCGCTTCGGCCTGGTCCCTCGCAATGTCAGTGATGCGGTAGACGTTCCGAAGCGCGTCAGCGCCGAAATAAGGCCGCTGACCCCAAAGCAGGCGAAGACGCTGCTACGGGTTGTCAAAGGCGATTCACTGGAAGCCCTGTATACCCTGGCCCTGACCACGGGGATGCGTCAGGGGGAACTGCTAGGGTTGCGCTGGTCGGATGTAGACCTGGACCGGGCCGTTCTGCGGATCAGCCAGACGCTAGTAACGGGCTGGGGAAAGCAGACGTTCGAGAAGCCGAAGACTGCAAAGTCCCGCCGGTCTGTTTCGTTGACGGCCCGCGCCGTCGAAAGCCTGAAGCGGCACAGGGACCAGCAACAGGCCGCAGGATTGTTCGCAGGCGATGGGCTGGTCTTTACGAACCGGGTAGGGAACCCGCTGCATCCGAAGAACCTTGTAGATCGTTACTTCAAGCCGACGCTGAAGGCCGCGGGGCTGCCCGCGATCCGGTTTCACGATCTTCGGCATACGGCGGCCACGCTGCTACTGTCGGCAGACGTGCATCCGAAGGTCGTTCAGGAAATGCTGGGCCACGCGAACATTTCGATCACGCTGGACACATATAGTCATCTACTGCCCGGCATGATGGCCCCGGCTGTCGATGCGATGGAAGACACGTTGGGGGATGAAGGCCCGGCGGGGGAATGATCCGGCGGCTTTATTGCCGGGCTGGACCGTCCGTAAGTTCTTCGACAGGTATACCCAACGCCCGTGCTATATCCCGTAGGGTTCGGCGGGTCGGCCTGACCCGGTCGTGTTCGATCCGGCTGACGGCTGTATGGTCCAAGTCGCAGCGTTCCCCAAGCTGACGCTGTGTCCAGCCGCGTTCTTCGCGTAGTACCTTGATCCGTCGCCCTATGGTCTGTTCTGCCATCTTGTCTATCCCTTCAGTAACTTTTTTGTTCTGGTCTGTAGAAAGTTTATCCGACTACTTGACATATGTCAAGTTAGGAAGTAGTATTCACTGTAAGGCGGTCGATAAGACAACGCCCTGGAAGTTGACAACCGAAGCGCAGGGGACCGGGACACGGCCTGGCGACTTCGGGTAGGTAGTAGGAAAAAGGCCCGGCGGGACAGTTTGGCGACTTCATCCCCCGGACCGTGGACATAAGGGGGCAACCTTATGACAAGCAAGACCTTAGCGAAGGCGCAGGCGATCTTCAAGAAGGGCGGGGTAGAACGGACGGGGCCTAGCAGCTACCGCGTAACCAGTACGTCGGGGGAAGTCTATGGCGTCTGGACCCGGCCCAGCTATTGCACGTGCCCAACCCCGCGACATCTGACGTGTTCGCATCAGGCCGCTGTCGATCTGGCTATAGCGAAACGTCGGCAGATCAAGGCCGAAGCGTAGTAGTAAAGACCAACCCCGTTGGGCGACGATCCCGGCGGGGTTTCTACTTGGAAGGGGTACATATGCCTGAAGGGTTCCAGATGTTCAAACCAGTATGCGATATCTGCCAGACCGACGGACCGGGGGTAACGGTCGGGAACGACGAAGACGCGCCTATGTCTAGCGAACTGCGGGTATGCCCGTGCTGTTACTTTATGGGGTTGCGCGTCGCTGAAGTTCGTGATTGCGGCTGTTAACAGCGATACCTATGGGATTTTCGTTTTGGGGCAGACTACTTTTTATGCTACAGTAATAGGTAGTCTACGGACTAACAGTGAAGGCAGACAGAGAGAAATTTCGGGACGGCTGCGACCATCCTGTTATTTCGGCTGTCTGCCTTTTCGTTTGCAAAGGTAGGTTGTAAAGCAGCCCGAACCGCTGGGGGAACGTGCGGGTAAGGGCCGAACCAGGAAGGTAACTGTTAATGTCTAATTATACCATACGTGGCATAGATGTAACGCCTGAAGATCTAAAAAACCCGTCACGCGCAAACGGCTTGTTTCCGCCGCTGAACCCCGACGAAATGCAAGACCTTTGGGAACAGATCGACCAGAAAAGTAAATCCGGCCAAGAACTTACCCAAGTCGAACACTGGAAGCACATAACGCTTCCTACAGATATACGGAAGCGCCTGCTTTGGCTAGAACAGGTCGAACTTTCACGGGCAAAGAAGCAATCCATCCTAACAGGGGGAAACAGTGGTTCCCGCAGCTACAAGCCCGCCGGTATGCCCGCGAAGACCAAAGCCGGTCCGGGCGGTTTGCTACAGGGACATAAGAACCTGGGCGATCTGATGGAATCCGGCATTGAAGACCCCGATATGCTGTTGCCGGGTCGGTACTACCGTGACGCGATACACGGCATCTTCGCACCCCACGGGGTAGGAAAGACCCTGCTGGCCCTGCATGACGCTATAGCCGTCATCAACCAACACGAACACGTTCTGTACCTGGACGAAGAAAACTCGTATCGCCAGCAGGTACAGCGGTTGCTGAAGATGGGCGCGGATCAGGACCTGGTAAAGAACTACTTTCACTGGTTCGGGGGCACGGGTCTTACAACGGACCCCGAAAGCCTGGACATCTTGAAGCTGACCGTAGAAGAATACGATCCTAGCTTGATCGTCTTCGATTCCTGGATCGACTTTCTGGGCCAGGCCGGGCTGGACGAAAATTCGTCTACGGACGTTGCCGAGTGGACCAACGCTGTATGCCTGCCCTTGAAGAACGCTGGCCGGGCGGTTCTGATCCTGGACCACGCGAACCGCGAAGGCCATTACAGGGGTAGCAGCGCGAAACCGGCTGCGCTGGACGTGTACAACGAACTGAAGCTGATAGAAGGCTTCGACCGTAACCGGGTTGGGTCTGTCCAGCTTCGACGCGGGACCGACGGTAAAGACCGTGAAGGGATGCTGCCCGATAAGCTGACTTACACGATAGGCGGCCACAACGGGAAGCTGATCTGCGAACTTGATGGGTCTGTCGAAGAAGCAGATGATCTTACTGTAAGCGAACGGAAAGCGTTCGCGGTTCTGGCAGAACAGCAGATGCTAGAAGACGGTATCGGCTTCAACGAATGGTTCCGGCAGTCCGGCATCAAGTCCCGGACAACTTTCAACAACGCCCTAAGTGGCTTGCGCGACAAGGGCCGGATAACCAAGAACGAAGGCGGACGCTATGAAGTCAGCGTCTAGCCCTGGTACGACAGGTCCAGTACCAGTACACGTGCAAGTGTACTGCTTTTTCGGCTTATCTATCGGCACAATGCAGACCAGTACAGCAGTACAGGGGGTATACCCCCTGTACTGCTGTACTGCTGTGATGGACTAGTGGTTTGTACTGGTACACATGAACCGTGGACCCCCGTAAGAACCTAGTTAAGCAACCCTACTGAAAGGAAACCATGAAGAATCTGAAGACGATTAGGACCGCCCGCGGACTTACACAGGATGATCTTGCGGCCCTGACTGGTATTTCACAGCCTGCATTGTCGCGCTTGGAACGTGGTCTTCTAAGTCCACGTAACGCAACGGTCAAACTACTATCGCTGGTCCTGGCTGTAGAACCCGCATCGTTGGCAGATCAGCCGGAAGACGGCCAGCAGGCCGCGTAACCGAAACCCTACGAACTAACGAAAGGCATTACTATGATCTACAACATCGACGACCTGAAGACTGAATTTCAGATGGGCATTTCGTCCGCTAAATCTGCGATCCCCGAAGCTGCCAAAGTCCTGAAGGCTTACCGCGGTAAGGTCGCCAGTATCCAGGCCAACGACGACCTTAGCCAGACTGGCCGAACCAGACAGATCGAACAGGCGCACGATGAAGCCCGCGACAACCTGAACGCGATCTTCGGTAAGGCTGACGACGGTATCGGCTTCGCACAGGACGCTATAGTCGGGGCTTTGGAACGACCCGAACAGCCGGTAGATGCCCAGCTTCTACACGAACTGCGGCTGCAAGGGGCCTGGAATCGCTACAGCCGGATGCTGGACGCTGGCCGGGACACAGAACAAGTCATACAGGCCGCCGGGAATGATCCCGTGGCCCTGGAAGCCCTGCGCCGGGAACTGCCCGCTTATCTGTCCGCGACCGTCAACGGCACAGACCGCGACGTTCAGAACGACCTTGACGCGGCCAACATCGCACTAGACCAGGCCGGGGAACCGCATCTTAGCGATCTGGAAGCC
>JASBUC010000052.1 GCA_030148065.1 Legionellaceae bacterium
GGTGTTTTGCTCACTGGGTAGTGTGTTTTAAACAACTTATCCCAAATGGATAACACAAAGCCAAAGTTTTTATTAATATGAGGGGCTAAAGAGCTGTGATGAATTTGGTGCTCGGCAGGACTTATACAGAAATAACTAAATGGTTTTGGCCAAACGAGCCAGAGATGGGTATGCCGTAGTTGAAAGCCTGTTAAATAAAAGATCAGTAAAAATATGTTCACCCCCTCAAAAGAATACGCCTGAAAGTCGCTGATGAAGAAGGTGGCAAGACGGATTGCTATGAAACTAAGAAAACCCGCTGTCAGTGCGGTGAGCCCATCATCGAGTGGGTGAAAACGAAACATGGTAAATGGTGTGAGCGTTTTTGCTGAGTGGTGTACTCTGTGAAATAACCATAAAGTTGGCACATGATGAAAGGCATAGTGAGCAATGAAAATGCCAAAGTCCATGCATAAAAAAATAACGATGGTGGCTAAAATTTTATTACTGCTGGTGCCAGAAAAAAAGCCTTGGTATTCTGTAAACAGCTTAAGGATCCCATGATCCATCAAGTTCGTTGCTAAAAGATAGGAAATTTGCACAACGGATCGCATCAACAAATAATAAATCAGACTGTTGATTGCAAAGAAACGAATGTCTAACCACATGCTCTGTTTATTTAAAGGGCGATTAAATAACATGGATTGCAGGCTTGCCAGCGAATAATTTTTCCGATTCCTTAATAGAAACAAGCAGGCGACAATAATGATAAAGGGAATAAAATACAGCCAATAAAAACGATTAGAGGCATGAGTGAATTGCTTGAAGGGAATAAATAATAGTGTGTCGATAGAAGCCATGGTCTGCTGTGCGCTGGAGCTCTTTTCTTTCAATATACGCCAAATCTGAAATAATTCATTCACAATCCCTATAAAACTCCTCGCGGATGTTCAAGTCATCTCGGCAACACCTTGGAGTGTTGCGTAAATTTTGATATTATTGCTCTTTTTTAAGTTAGCGATAAGAGTAGCTCATGACAACGCCATTGCTTGAGAGGTTGTTTTATAAACGATCAGCTGGTTCTTGAGAACAACCGATCTTTGTCATTTGATAAGCCAAGGGCTTTTCGCTAAACTGCCATTTTTTTTTACAATAGGATAATGATATGCCAGGTCCAGATGATGCCCCAAAAGGGCAAAAGAACCCTTCATCGAATGCCACAAGCGATCAAAAAGCAACTCGCTGGCAGAGAGATCCTAATAATGGACTTGCCAGTATCATGCATGGTTGGTTGCAGCCCGAAGAGAGCGAACCGAGCTTGCAAGGAAATAGACAAAAGCGTTCATCAAATGAAAAGACTGCTACTTCTGCGAACAGACAGGAGTCAGTAATATATGACAAAGACGATTATAAAAGTGAGCTATCCTGCTACGATTGGTAGATAAATCAAATGATGTGCTCGGTAGCCAACTCATCTAATTGCTCATCCAGCAAGGGCTTTGACTGCTCCTTACTAGCAAAGAAGGAAGACGTGCGCATTGGCAGACTTTTACCTAGCGAGACGGCATTGATTCGTATTTCTAGAGAGCGAAGCATTTCTTCGATGTCTTCTAGTGAGTGACTGATGACTTCAGAGTTTAGAAACAGCTCAAATTCTTCGTTGATGTCACTGTTTTCTGAGTCCTCTTTTATGCGTTGAAAGGCTTTAATGCTTCGCTCCTCGGTTGCTTCTTGCAAGGCCTTTAATAGCTCACTACTTTTAACCGAGTTATGAGATCTCGCCTTCCAATCATGAAAAAAGACCCGCTGTTTTTCTTGTTTGCTAAGTAACTTATCTTTAAATACCGCAATCGATTTTATCTTATCGCGAACTATTTTTAATTCACCCTTAATTAACTCAGCCATCTTATCCATTAGGGGGATGATTTCGTGGTAAGGATCGGCTGAGGAAATGTTTGAAAGGATTTTGTTTTTTTCAATGGACTTTCGATAATTTTTTAAAATATCCATATATTCATTGAGCATGTTGGTTAGGTGTTTTTTTTCATCCAAATAGAGGGTGCAAAACCGTCTAAGTTGTCGATGAATCAGCCGAATGGGTGCTGACTTTTTTTTGTTTCGACTGCCTCTAGATACGTTGCACAATGATGGGCCTAATTGATAGGAAGAGGGTTCTTGAGTGTTTTCTAAAATTGAGGCTTTCTCTTTCTGGCTTAGTTGTCCTGCCCATTTTAGTTTGTCGCAGAGTAACAGTGAGTTTAACGAATGATTTTTTCTACTTAGCTCCAGATCTCGGTTTGGTTGATGAGCGTCTTCTAGCTCTTGGAAGGCGGCTAAAATAAGCTTGGTTGAGAGCATGATGGCTTTAGGGACAGCTTTGCTCTTGGCAGACTCCGCAAGGTTAAATTGCATGGAAAGATCATCGAGTTCTTCCGGGGTTAAACTAGTTTTAAAGTCGGTGATAATAAAGCGAGAGACAACACTTAAGGCCCAGAGTCCCCAATTTAAAAAAAGGCTGCTATTTTGGCTAAGTAGTTCTTTTTGGAGTCGTTCTTTAATATGAGCTCTTAACTGCTCTTTGGACTGATGTGAATAGAGGGCAGCTCGTTCGATAACCTCTTCTATGCGATGACGCGTTAGCAAACGAATGGATTCGGCCTCTTCTTTATTGAGAGCCGCATTAGGAGCAGGTAAGGGAAGAGGGTCGTCCAATTCAGTAATAAGTTTTTCGATTTGTCGTTTGGCATCATTTAAACGAAGAATGGTTAAGTCATTGCGGGTGATGGTCTTGGTATCAGTGCTACAGATTTTTTCAATGTTTTGCAAACTATGTTCTACTTCTCGTAAATCGTTGCTGGTGCGGTAATGCTCTTGTACTAAGCGTTTAACTTCTGCTGCCATCGACATGCTTGCGACCACATCTCCTGATGCCACTCGGATAATTTCTTCACGTGCATCTCTGGCAATTCTTGCATACTCTGCGGCTTGACTTAATGACAACGGGTCACTCCCCAAGGCTTCTATTTTATCAAGAGCCTCTTTTTGAACCTTCTTCGCTTTATCAAGTGCTTCTTGGTTAACGTCTGCTTCGAATTTTTTTGCTTCCCTTTTTAAGCTTAACAAGGTTTCATTCAAGCTGGTTTTTCTTGTTCGAAACACCGTACTTTGTTTATAATCGCTCTCTGGAAGTTGACTTGTTAAATGTTGAATGCGGCGATTGGCAGCAGAAAGTTTTGCCGCTGTGAAGCGATGGTTCTTGTCAGGGTTCTTTTCTTGGTAGTCTGTTTCGATGTCTTTTAAAAGCTTAAGGAGCTCCTCTCTTTTTTCTAGAATAACGCTTTCATCATGAATGATGCGATCTCTCATGTGGTAATACCAAAAAGGTTTTTTAAGTTTTGTACTATTTTTTAGTCGCCTTTTGGCTTCTTTTTGATGAGCTTTTGCTACGGCAATGGCTTTTTCTGCTTTCTTTGCTTTTTGCAGAGCATCGGCACTCAAAGGAACTTCTTGACCATAGTAATACGCAACATTCTGACTCAGCGAGTCAATGCCAAGAGATGACAAGATATCAGTAAAAACTTTATGTAATTCATTTAAGTAGCAATCAATTTTCTTTACACGAGCTAACAAAGAGCTGGGTTTTTTATTTTGAAATTCAGTCATAGTGCTTGCAAGTATTTCTTCAAATACTTGTGTGGTTGGTCGTTCTATGTCATCACTTTTTTGTTCATTGCTAGAAAAATTATCCTGATCGATTGACTGCCCGACACGCTCAATTTGGGCATTTGAGTGCTCAGCGTTTTCCTCTGATGAGGAAGGGTTTTGTAAGCCTGGTTCAAAAACGCTCTCATGTTTTATACTTTGGCAGCCAAAATCAAAGCAACTGATTCGAGAGTGACGCCCTTTGGGTTCATAGGGCACTAACAGTTCTCTTTCCTCTGCGTCTTGCTTGCTTGAAGTACAATTACTAGCAAGCGTTTCTTCTAGTTTTTTTTGATTATTCTTTAATAAGACTTCCACCTGTTTGATAATGCTCCTACTCCAATCACAGTCTTGTTCTGCCTGAAAAATCAAATCACAAGTTGTGTCGTAGCGATTGGTTTTCTGTCGATAGACAAAGTTTTTAGTTAGGGTTGGGGCTTGTAGATCTTCTGCTTGGTTGGTCACGTTATGCAGTAGTGACCAGCTAAACTCTAAATGTTTGGCACTTGTTTCATACAACTCTTTTTGTTTTTTGACCATTTTATCCATCTTGTCTGACTCAAGGTGTTCAGCAACGGGGGCATCTCTTGTGGCGGCTATGGTTTCTCGAGCAATGTGTAGAGCATCACTTGCTAATTTTAAATATTGACCTCGGCTCGACAAACTAAGGTGCTTTATTGCTCGAATAAGTTGTTGTACGGCAAGCGTAATGTGTTCGGCTGATTTAGCTGCTCGGTATTGTTTTTTTCGTCTTTGTGAAAAATCTTGATCATGTTCATTGAGCTCTGCTTGTATTCGTTGTGCTTTTTGTATTTCTTGACGCACATCCGCTTCAGCTCTTTTTGCATCAAATTGATAAGCGATGTTTTGGCGGTTCTCAATGTAATCTTCTAACTCTTCTTGCTCTTTCTTAGTAAATACGCCTTGTTTTTTAAAATATTTATCCCAGTAATTTTGTTCCTTGGTGAGTTCGATATGAATATGAGAGCTTCTTTCTTGCCAGAGGTGATCGCGCTCTTTCGTCCATGAACACTCATGCCGCTCTGCGGCAAACACTAGGTCGGCGGTGGCTTCTTTATCAGCGTTAGATGGTTTTAAGATCATGTCATGCGAGAGATCTTCTTTAAAAAATCCTGGAATTAAGCGGAGCAGGGCTATAACGTGTTCATCTTCTAAACTTTGATCAGTCAGATAAGTGCCATGCCCAAGCCCCAAGTGAAAGGGAAGCTCATTGGGGGCAAGTAATAGCATCGGGCTCTCATTTTCACCTTCTAGTTGCCTAAATGAGGTTTTCTTAGATTGAGAGCCTGAAATAACTTCACCTCGACCATTTAAGATAAGCGAATGGTTGATGGCATCAACAATCGAATAGCAATGATTGCTTTTGTGTTTCCCTAATAGGAAACGAGTGGCAGGTCCACACCGTTCAATAATGTCATTGCATTCTTGGTCAATGTCTAGAGTGCGATGATAGCCATTTTCCCAGGTCATCCGCCAATCTTTATATCGTATCGAACTAGGAGCCGGAAAGGCGGCATCTACGAGGGCATCAATTTTGTTATTGTTGCCACGAAGCTTCTCTATGGCAAAGGCTTCCATTGCATCGGCTAAAAATTGTGCCAATCGCATGTAGCCGTCAGTGCCACCATTAAGGCGAAAAAGTAAAAATTGCAAACGAAAACCGATGATTTCAGCTACTCGTGTGGCAATGATGTCGTGCTGTTCTTCTTTAATGTAGAGCCCAAGCTTTGAGGACTCAATTTTTTCTTTGAGTTCTTCGGAATTTATTGTTTCGATGTCATGTTTGATGTATTCGGTTGCGGCGGTGCCACCCAAGGCAGCCAAGGTACTTGCCGCAACGCCTATACTGCCGGGAACACTTGCACCAATTTTTTGAGCCTTTTCCGTCGTCGTTTCTGCTTTTTTTAGGCTCTCTTCTTTTTCTAAGATGACGGTTTTGTGGTATTCCTCTAATTCAGCGTTTAGTAACTTTCGCTCATTGAGTTTTCGAAGGTAGGCTCGTACTCTCCTTTGCAGTTCTCGCTCAAATTCCGTTCGTTTATGCGCCATGCGACTAACAATTAACTTTCTATCGCGCGCGGTCATGCGAATAATAGGCACTGCCATTGTCAATACTCTATCTCATTGATTTAATGAGAATATAGCAAAATCAACTCAAAATGCACTCTAGAACATAAACGACGTCTGAACGTTAATAAAACTGCCTACGTCAACGTGCTCCGCTTTCTGCGTTGTTCTGATTGGCTGTTTGTGAAGTGCAAAGCTTAAGAGTCACCGGCGTGTGATCCGATGGGCGCTCCCAAGCACGCGGTGCCCTGTCAATGGAACTACTTAGTACCTGCTCTTTGAGGGCAAGGCTCGTTAGGATTAAATCAATGCGGAGGCCTCGGTTTGCTCGGATGCTGCCAGCGCGGTAATCCCACCAAGAAAAGGAACCCTCTTCTTGTGCAAACAAGCGGAAACTGTCTGTAAAACCTAAGTCTAGAAGGGATTTGAGGGCTGTGCGTTCTTGTTCACTGACCAAAATACAATCTTTCCAAAGGGTCGCATCATGCACGTCCTTTTCTGTGGGAGCGATGTTAAAGTCACCTAGAATCACCATCTTGGGGTAGCGTTTTAATTCTTCTTCGATGTACTCATGAAAGGCCTTTAACCAAGTTAGCTTATAATCAAACTTCTCGGACTCGAGTGATTCACCGTTTGGGACATAGACGTTCACAAGACGCAGACTGCCAAAGGTGGCAGCCAATAAGCGCTTTTGCGGATCGTTTAATCCAGGGATTTCTGTGTGGACATCCATGCCTTCTTTTTTTGAGACGAAGGCCACACCGTTGTAGGACTTCTGACCAGAGACGATCAGTTCATAGCCCTCCTCAATAAAAGCATCGAAGGGAAAATTTTCATCTTGAGTCTTGGTCTCTTGCAGCGCAAGGACGTCGCAGTTTGACTGCTTTAGCCAGGTAAGGACGTGCTCGAGTCGAGCGCCCAGGGAGTTAACATTCCAGCTGCTGATTAAACTCATAAGTCATACTCGATAATAAGTGGGGCATGATCTGAAAAGCGGGTCTCTTTATAAATTGAGACACTGCGGACTTTGTCAGCCAGAGCCTCCGTGATGACTTGATAATCAATCCGCCAGCCAACGTTGTTATCCCAGGCCCGGCCCCTGTTTGACCACCAAGTGTATTGATGTGGCTCGCTGTTCTTGACTCGAAAACCATCAATAAAACCAAGCTCACCAAAGACTTTATCAAGCCACGCTCGCTCTTCTGGTAAGCAGCCGGAGGTTTTTTGATTGGCTTTAAAGTTTTTGATGTCAATTTCTTTGTGTACGATGTTCCAGTCACCACAAATAATGACATTCTTATGTTCTTTTTTAAGGCTTAGCATGTGGGTCTCAAAAAAGTCTAGGAATTCATATTTTTTGACTTGGCGCTCATCACCAGAGGAGCCCGAAGGCAAATAAAGAGAGATCACACTTAAATCATCATAATCAAATTGCAGGTAACGGCCCTCAAGATCACTTAACGGAAAATCAAGGACGGTGGTAATGTTCTTTGGGGCTTTCTTGGCATAGATGGCCACACCACTGTAGCCTTTTTTCTCCGCACTAAAATATTCTGCGGTATAACCTTCTGGAAAAAAGCTTTGGTCTAACTGCTCGATGTGGGCTTTGGTTTCTTGAATGCAGACAAAATCAGGATCTTCTTGTGCAAGCCAGTCGAAAAAGCCTTTGCGGCTGGCAGCCCGAATGCCATTGGTGTTGATGGAGATAACTTTCATTTCGTTGTAGGATTGGCAATATTTTATACGAGAGAGCATTCTAATCGATGTCTAGCATGGTTAAAAGGGTGAACTTAGACGGTGAAGAACTCAAACAATTAAGAGCGCTCGAGCGCTCATTGCCAGAAAGCCGTGAAGGCTTCTGCTTTGACTGGCCTTTAATTGAACGCCCAGCCAAGCATCAGAGCACTTTCTTAATTATCGAGGGCACAAAACTTTTGGCGTATGCACGCGTTTTTTTGTTTTATCAAGACATGGCTGAAGTATTGCTCTATGCTGAATTTAATAGGCGCTCGGCTCTTTTTGCGCAATTAATGAGTGCCGTGCGAGCATTTTTAGAGCCGAGAAACATTTCAAATGTCTTACTTCAAGGCGCCTATCATCAGCCAGACTTTTTAAAGGCGAGAGACTTTGAACTAAAAGAGCTTGAGCTTTTGATGGAAAAACGCCTATTCGCTCAGTCGCCGGCTAACACCTTGGCAAATGAGGTAGAGGTAACTATTGCAGAGCGCTCTGATCTTGAGGCCATCTTTGCTTTGGATAAAGCCGTTTTTAAAGAGGACAATTTTATAAATTTGGGTGAACTTAGCAAACAACTCATTCTGCCCGACCGAGAGATTTTAATCCTTAAGGAGCAGACACTGCGTGCTAAACTTCATTTACGCTACGATAAGGATAAAGCCATCATTCAAAATTTATGCGTGGCGCCAGAGTACCTTCAGCAAGGATATGGCAAGCAACTAGTCAAAGAAGCTGAGCGCCATGCCAAAGAGCGTCAATGTAAAGTCCTCTCTCTTTGGGTGGCCAAAGACAATCGGCCTGCGGTCTCTCTCTACCATAGTACAGGGTTTCACATAGCCAAGGAGCAGAGTTACTGGCAGAAGTGCCTAGAGTTGCCTAATCTTTAAAAACAACCAGTCATTTTGCCCTCTTTGTATGATAAGAACGCTTCTAATCAGGCTATGGACGCTGTTTAAGCTTGCGCTTGCGGTCATTGTGGTGCTTTTAATTATTTATCATACGCTCTATTCAAGACGATTGGTCTTTAGCTCTAGGGCCTATCCTATGCCTAATCATGAGCTACAAGAGAATGTCTTAACCCCCATTGCATGCCCTAAAAACGTGATGACGGTTTTAAGTCTAGATGGGGGAGGATCAAAGGGCATTCTTCCCATTTCCTACTTAAAAAATATGAAAGAAGTGTCGGGTAGAGAGGTGCATCAAATGTTTGACTTGATGGGGGCCATTTCGACCGGGGCATTAATTGCAACGGCACTTTCCCTACCCGATGATAAAGATAAAACCAAGGCGGCCTTTTCTCCTAAAGAGCTAGAGGAACTCTATGTTAACAATGTGGCTCATTTTTTTACAAACAAAACAAGGCATCGTATCATCACCTTAAATGGCATGTTAGCCCCTGCTTTGAATCCAAATTACAAGAATGATTTCTTTAAAGCGAGCTATAAAACGGCCAGTATTAATGATTTACTGACCAAGGTGGTTCTCTTTGCTTATGACATAAAATCACAGAAGTTAAGAGCCATTTGTAATTTAGAAGCCTGCCGATCGAACTTAAATAACTACTTTTTATCAAGTTTGGTCTCTGCTGTGACTAATGTCATTGTCGCCTTCCCTCCCATGAGCTTCTATGCGCGCGACTCAACGCTTGAATACGTGATAAGTGATCCCGCAGCACTCATAAATAACCCAAGTTATTTTACTTACAATGAAGCCAAGATGGCTTGTCCTAAAACCAAACACATTGTGGTTTTATCGTTAGGAACGGGCCGGTATTCAGATTTCCAAAACATTGGAACAGTGACCTTTTGGGGACTCTCTCAATGGTTGGTTCCGTTGTTAAGTGCCTCTATTAATACCAACAGTGCATTAATTAACTACAGCCTTAGACACAAAATGTTGGTCGAAGCAAAAAAGAGTGATTACAAAACGCTGCCGCATCTTATCTACGTTCGCATTAATCCAGACATTCCACTGGACTTAAGTAGCCCCTTTGCTGCCTCAAAGACGCAGTTAACTCGTTTAAAAGAGCTTGCTAAGAAGACGTATCAAAAAAACTCAGAATTGTTAAGCTGCATCGCAGGTTTAAGTAAAAAGGATGACATAAACCCTCGATGTCACGCGCTTTTTTTAGAATACATTAAAAACAGTCAAGTACAGGAGCAGTATCGAAAGCTCCCTGATTTTATGTACTAGTACCGTTTCCATTTAGTTTTGACGATTAACGCCACTCTCTAAGGTTCTCCTGAGAGGCATCGGCTTGCAGTCCTAGCACCGCTAAGTCAAAAGCAGATAACAAAGCAGGAGGACCTTAGAGGGTGGCCCTTTGGGAAAGTCAATTTGCCCAAAACTTATCGTTATTTTCGCTTGAAAGGACGCTGCCATTCCTGCGCAAAAATGCCTTGATTTTTGAACAGATTGACTTTCGTTAATCGTCAAAACTAAATGGAAACGGTACTAGCTTACAATTGAGTTTGAGACGCTTTCCACGTAAGGTATCAGTTCCTTCTTATTTGGTGCGCTGTCATGTCCAGAGAGACTCGCAAACTGCAAAACGCCATTTCTCGATACGCTTCCACGGCTGTGGTATTAGTCGCCATCGTCATTGCCTTTACCATCATGTGGCCGCTTTCAAGCAAATTTAAATCCTACGAAGAGAGAGGCCTAGCCTTTGCTCGTGACACCGCAATTTTAGTGCTGAGTGATTACATTGAACATTTATCAGAGGTCAGTCAATTATTAGCCAATCACTATCAAGTCACGCACAGGCTCAATAAAGAGGTGATGGTGAAGGACATGAACTCTGACGATGATTTGGTGGGGCTTAGTTTGCTAAGCAAGAAAGGTGTGGTGGTAGAGAGTGTGGGCACCAGTTACGGCAACATGTTAAATGAAATCTTAAAAGAGCCGCTTGATGCACAAAAGATAGTCGGACCTTTTAAAATTCGAGAGGACTATTATGTCTACGTGGTCACCCCTATTAAAGGTAGCAATCATGTGCTATTTAGTCTTTTCTCACTCGCGCATCTAGAAGAGACTCTGCATAAAAAGCTAAGAACGCGCTTTGGGCAAGTCATTGTTGCCTATTTAAATCATGATCACGTCGAAATTTTTTCCCCAGAAGATAAAAAATGGCAAGCAGAAGCCTTAGAATTTAGTAACAGCTTGGTTCATTCCTTAAGAGAAGCCATTGCCGACTCACAACAGGGTCTCATCACAGGACACGTATTTGGTAAGAAGTCGCTTATTTCATATTCGCCAGTGCGCAATTCTAAATGGGGGGTGGCCGTTGTCGTTAACCAGCAGCATTTTTACTCATCACTCAAACTTGCCATTTTTCATCTTTGCTTAGTGACGATTGGCATTACCATCATTTTTCTATTAGGCCTACAGCGCTTGTTGAGTCCGCTCTCGGGTAAACTCATTATGCACAATGATGTCTTGGAGAAAAAAATTAGTGATGCTTTGGTCGACCTTAAACAAGCAAACATCGCGCTTGAGCGGGCGGCTCTTTATGATGCGCTAACCGATGTGCTTAATCGACGAGGGCTGGAAGAGCGAATCACACCATTGCTTTCAAGGCTAAAACGTCAAAAAGGCACGCTGTTAATGCTGTATCTGGATGTGAATAAATTTAAAGAGATAAATGATGGTTTAGGGCATGAGGCAGGCGATGTGGTGTTAAAAGAAACGGCCAGACGATTAAAGGCAAGCCTTCGTCAAGAGGACATTGTCGCCCGTTTAGGGGGGGATGAGTTTTTAGTGCTCATTGCTGACGAAGCCCCCGAGAAGGCCAAGGTTATCATCCATAAGCTTAAAGAGGCGTGTGCTCTACCAATTAACTTTCATCAGCAACGATTAAATTGCTCAATTAGTGTGGGCCTTGCTTGCTATCCCTCGGAAGGAGAAGATTACCAAGCGCTAATTAAAGTTGCAGATCAGCGCATGTATCAAGACAAACGAGGCTAGGGAGAGGCTTGTGGCTCGGAACTCTCTGACACTCCTTTTCTCGATACACATGCTGTTGAGGCGGAGCCCTTGAGTGCGTGACAAAAAAAGCGAAAGGCAAGGGATCTCTTTTTGGCCTCTTTTGCCATTGTTTCTTGGGCCCGCGCCAGTCCTTCATTGGTGCTGAGATCATCACCATAAATTGTATAGGCAGCCTCTTTTCTTGTTTCTAAAGATTCATGACCTTGTAAGACGTGCTGGTTGGTAATCTCTTCAGCCCTAGAGACTAGGTGTAAAAGGGCGCCTCCTTGTTCAACACTTTTTTTAAGTTCTTGGTGGTATTCAAAAGAGCCTTGAGATAGATCGTTGCCTGCTTGTTCATCAATTGGTAGAGCAGTTTTTAAGCCTGGAGGGTGGGCGCCTTTGATGGTATAGGGTTCACCTTCCTCTGTCTGCCAAAAAAACAAGGAGCTTGAACGACTGCGCAATTGATAAAAAAGGAGCAGTAAATCAATCGCTGCCAGCCTGTCTGTGCGCTCTGTGATGCAGAGGCTCTCATTCGTCTCACTCATGCCGGCTGCCTGTTCTAGAATGGGGCGAATGGTGGAGCAAGGAAAATGTTCGTGAAAGCCTGCTCGCCAAAGCTCACTCGGTTTTTGAAAGGGGTTGGCTCTTAAGTGTCTTTGTAGCCACTGATAGAGCGCTTTATCCGTTTCCAGTGCGTCTAATAAGCGCTGTAATGGCGTAATGTTCAACTCATTGCGAAACAAAAAAATGTAGAAATCCAGTAATTGGCGAATGGCATAATGGTAGTTTGCTGCTTGCCTTTCATCGCAGGAAGATTGCTCTTTATGTTGATGCATGCCATAGCGAAAGGGCTCGAGGATCCGTCGGATGTTTCGAAAGTTTATTTCCTTTGGGGCTTGATAATTTAGTAGATGGGGGCGCTCTCTTTCAGTCACGGGCAAAATCACCTCGCGAAAGAGCCTTTCGGGCGCCTCTCTAAGCGCCTCCATCTCTGCCAAATGTCGTAGCGGATCCTGCTCTTCGGTGCGAGGCTCTTGTTCTTTCAGCCAGCCAAAAAGAGCTTGTTTATGAGCCGCTAGGGCCCGATTTTGAATGCCCCAGAGTGTGGCATCACTAACGGCATAAGGCCTATTCTGTGGGTACTCTGCTCTTAATTGCACTGCAAAATTTTCCTGCATGATGGCAATGGCGGTTGCTTGGCTGCTAAAGCCTCTTCTTACGAGTCTGGATGCAAAAACAGAGAGTCGAGATCGAAGCATTGGTACGACGTTAAATAAAATGAGGCATAACCATACACAAAAATAGAGAAATTTAGTATAATTGCGGGAATTTTTTACGCATTTTGAGAAGTAATGAATCTTGGTAAGCAATTTGATGTCATTGTCGTTGGCGGTGGGCACGCAGGCGTTGAGGCGGCAATGGCGGCTGCGCGTACAGGCTCTGCCACACTACTACTAACCCATAACATCGAAACCATTGGTCAAATGTCGTGTAACCCTGCCATTGGGGGCATTGGCAAAGGACACTTGGTGAAAGAAATTGACGCACTCGATGGGGTCATGGCTCGCGCCATTGACCAAGGTGGTATACAGTTTCGTACCCTCAATGCCTCAAAGGGGCCTGCGGTACGCGCCACTCGAGCGCAAGCCGATCGCGTGCTATATAAAAACGCGGTGCGAGGTTTGGTTGAGAACCAGCAAAACTTAACTCTCTTTCAGCAAGGAGTGGATGATTTAATCGTCGAAGGTGGCAAGTGCGTTGGGGTCGTGACCCAGATGGGGCTGCGATTTTTAGCGAAGAGTGTGGTGTTGACCGTTGGGACATTTCTTGGGGGCGTGATTCACGTAGGTTTTAAGCAATCGACTGGTGGGCGCGCAGGCGATCCACCCTCAAACGCACTTTCTAAACGATTGCGCGCTCTGCCTTTTCGAGTCGATCGATTAAAAACAGGCACGCCACCTAGGCTTGATGGCAGAAGCTTGGATTTTAGCAAGATGAGCGAGCAACCTGGCGACACGCCCTTACCGGTTTTTTCATATTTAGGTAAAAGAGATGAGCACCCAGAGCAAGTGCCTTGTTTTATTACCCACACCACTGAGACGACGCATGACATCATTCGTGCAAACCTTGATAAGTCGCCGATGTATGCCGGGGTTATCGAAGGGGTTGGTCCTCGTTACTGCCCCTCGATTGAAGATAAAATCATGCGCTTTGCAGATAAGAATTCACACCAAATCTTTGTCGAGCCTGAAGGCTTAAGCACTCATGAAATTTATCCTAATGGGATCTCAACCAGCTTAGATTTTGAAACTCAAGTGGCCTTTGTTCGCTCAATTACCGGATTTGAAAACGCTCACATTACCCGGGCGGGTTACGCCATTGAGTACGATTATTTTGATCCTCGAGATCTCTTTGGCACTCTTGAAACCAAACCGATGGAAAATTTATTCTTTGCCGGGCAAATTAATGGCACTACCGGTTACGAAGAAGCTGGTGCGCAAGGTTTAATCGCAGGCCTTAATGCAGCAAGAAAAGCACAAGGTCTTTCAATGTGGGCGCCTAAGCGAGACGATGGCTACATTGGCGTGTTAATCGATGATTTGATTACCCTAGGTACGAAAGAGCCTTATCGCATGTTTACCTCTCGGGCGGAATACCGTTTATTACTTCGTGAAGACAATGCCGATCTGCGTTTAACTGAGATTGGTCGAGAATTAGGGGTGGTCGGCGATCTGCGTTGGCAGGCCTTTTGTGAAAAGAAAGAAGCGATTAAGAAAACCAACGAGGCGCTTAGAGCCATTTGGATCCACCCAAGCCAAGAGAAGGCCGCGTTGTTAAATAAGCTAATCGATAAGCCGATTCAAAAGGAAGTCAATGCGCTGGAGCTTTTGCGTCGTCCGGAAGTCTCGGTTGTGGACGTTGCCAAACTCTGCGAGTTGTCTGAAAAGAACCCTGACATTCTCGAGCAAGTTGAAATCAATGAGCGCTATCACGGCTACATCGAACGTCAAAAACTAGAAATTGAACGCGCTAAGCGAAACGAGCAAACTAAATTGCCACAAACGCTGGATTATACTCTAGTAAAAGGCCTATCGAACGAAGTGCAACAAAAACTTAACTCTGTGCGGCCTGAATCGATTGGGCAAGCAGCCCGCATTTCAGGCATTACACCTGCGGCCATTTCCATTTTGTTGGTGCATTTAAAGAAACACGCTAAGGCAAAAGCATGCTAGAGGCGAGGGACTTATTAGTCGAAGGGGTTGCGCGTTTAGGCTTAGCGTTTGATGTGGACAAAGGCCTTCGTTATCTTGCCTTGTTAGAGAAGTGGAATCGGGCCAAAAACTTAACCGCCATTACTCGCCAGAGTGAGATGGTGGTTAAACACCTACTTGATTCTTTAGCAATTGCGCCCTACCTAGAGGGAAAAAGGATTTTAGACGTGGGCAGTGGTGGCGGACTTCCTGGGATCCCTTTGGCGATACTTTTTCCAGAAAAACGCGTCACACTGATCGACAGCATTGGCAAAAAAACGCGGTTTTTAGCACAGGCTGCTAATTTACTCGGCTTACACAACGTTGAGGTTGTGCAAAAAAGAGTCGAGTCTTTTCATGCCAGTGTCCCCTTTGATGTGATAACATCGCGTGCCTTTAGTAGTCTGCCAAAAATGATGCAACTTTGTGAGCACTTAAAAGCCCCACAAGGGGTATACCTTGCGATGAAAGCAAAATTAGAAGAAGATGAACAATTAGCACTGCAAACCTTGGTGCATGAAGCAATAGAATTGACGGTTCCGTTTCTTGAAGGGACGCGAACCTTAATCAAGATTAAATAAGACAAAGAATAATATTCCTAGGAGATCGCCAATGGGAAAGACCATTGCCATCGCAAACCAAAAGGGTGGGGTTGGTAAAACAACCACCAGCGTTAATTTAGCAGCAAGCCTTGCCCTAACTAAGAAAAAAGTACTATTGGTGGATTTAGATCCACAAGGCAATGCCACCATGGGCAGCGGCATCGATAAAAGTAAGTTGGTGCACAGTGCGAATGAGGTGCTCTTAGGTGACAGCTCTGTTGCTGATACGGTTTTAAAGACACCTGGTCAATACGATTTATTACCGGCTAATAACGAATTAACCGTAGCGGAAGTCACCTTGCTTGAGCTTGAGTCTCGAGAGTCCATGCTCTATAAGGCCTTAAAGGGGCTCGATTACGATTTCATCTTAATAGATTGCCCACCCTCTCTTAATATGTTGACCTTAAACGCACTGGTAGCGGCGGATTCTGTGATTATTACCATGCAGTGTGAGTACTACGCGCTGGAAGGGCTGGCAGGCCTTTTGGAAACCATCGAACAAATTAAAGAGTCGGTTAACCCAAGGCTCTCGGTTGAAGGCATTCTTCGTACCATGTATGACGCAAGAAGCAAATTAACCAGGGAAGTGTCTGAGCAACTTTTTCTGCATTTTAATAACAAAGTCTTTAAGACGGTGGTGCCAAGAAACATCAAGCTTGCCGAAGCGCCAAGCCACGGCTTGCCAATTACTTTGTATGACAGACGCTCAGCCGGCAGTGCTGCTTATATGGTGCTTGCCAGTGAACTATTAAACCGACAAAGAGCATCGAGTAAAACCAGCATGGAGCAAGAGGCATGACACAGAAAAAGTCAGGGTTAGGGAAAAATTTAAACGTCTTACTGAGCACTCGCCCCAAAGCGACGAAGGCCTTAAATGATCCGAAAGAAGGACAGCAAATCGAGTCTTTGGCCCTCTCACAAATTCAGCCCGGCGTATTCCAGCCACGAAAAACCATCAGTGATGAGTCGATTAATGAATTAAGTGAGTCGATTAAACAGCAAGGCCTGCTGCAGCCGATAGCGGTGCGTCGCATTAGCCCCGATCAATTTGAAATCATTGCTGGGGAGCGCCGTTTTCGAGCGGCCCAAAAAGCAGGTTTTAAAGAAATCCCTGCCATTGTCCATCAAGTCGATGACAAAACCACCCTGGCGTTGGCCATTATTGAGAACATCCAACGAGAAGATTTAAGTCCCCTAGAAGAAGCAGAAGGTTTAAGTCGTTTAATTAATGAGTTTGATCTAACCCATCAACAAGCAGCCGAGCTGTTATCAAAATCGCGAGCAAGCATTTCTAATCTGCTGCGCTTACTAACGCTCGCTGCCGGGCCCAAAGAATTATTGGCCGAAGGCAGGCTTGAAATGGGGCATGCAAGAGCGCTTCTAACCTTAGATGAACAGACGCAAGTGGCCATTGCTAAAAAAATTGTAGCCCTAGGCTTGAGTGTACGAGAAGCAGAGCAATTGGTGCGGCAAGTACAAGCCGTCAAAAAAGAAGGGGAGGGCACCAAAGAGCTCCCTAAAAACCCAGTCTCTACGCTCTATGAAAGCAAACTCCAACAACTCCTAGGCTTGCCTGTAAACATCCAAAGCAAACGCGGCGGTCGCCATCGCGTGATGATTGACTTTAAAAACGAACGTGAACTCGAGACTTTCCTCGCCAAATTAGATTGACGGCAATGGCTGGAGCGAGTGCTCTTCCAGGGAGTCAAGCGTTTGCTGACAGATTGAAATGAGCCTCTCTTTTTTTGCCATCACTTGCCCTAGACTCTCTAAGGCGATCAGGGCATTACCTGTGAAGACTTGCTGCTCTTTTGAGCCCATAGTAGAGTTCAATGAGCGAGATAAATTAAACCTTATCCAATCAAACCACCCTTTACCAATGGCGCCCCAAGTGGCCGCTTCAATGTCTTGCAGTGGGAGGCCGCCAGCTTGTAGATAATTTGAGAGCAGATCAACCACGATTTGCTCATTAAAGTCATCATTGGAGGCAAAACCACTGCACATCATAAGAGAGAGCATTAATTCAGTTTGAGGGTTTATTAACCCAGCCATTTCCCAATCGATGACCCGCAAGCTACCAGCCTCGTCTAACAGGTTGTGTGGACAAAAGTCGCCATGACTGAAAATGAGATTTGTGGAGAGCTGTTGGTAAGCTCTCTCATAGTCTTGCAGCCAATGACAGTGCTCTTCAAGAGTGTTTTGAAGGGGTGCAGCCCAGCTGGCATTGGCAGCGACACCTTGAGCGACAAGAGTTCGCCACGTCTCGACATTGATGTCATATGACATGCTTTGTGCGGGCATCGTCTCGGGGGCTAATTGGTGAATTGTTGCTAATAGTTTGCCAACTGCCTGTGCGTAGGATGAGTCAATCGGTCCAATTGGGCCTGATAATGGGCACGCGGCATGATAGGGGTAGACTAAGGCTATTTTGTCATCTATTGGAAATGCATAAGAGCCTTTGTCGTCTTCAATGGCTGCAATGGTTGATAGCCCACGTTTTTTATAGTTCGCATTGGCTGCTTCAATGGTTTGATAGTCCGCTAGAGTGCGCGCGCGGCAAGAGCTAGCTTCAATTAATTTAAGCACGTAGTTGCCAGTAGTTGTTTTGAGGCGGTAGACGGTATTGGTCAAGCCCTGGCTTATTTCACCAATGGCCTCACAGTCCCCAAGATTAAAATGCTCACAAATCAATCGTATGCGAGCCATTTCTGGGTGTCTTTGATGGCACAAAGCGATGGTGTTGGCAAAAAAGTGTGTTTTTAATACATGTAGTGAACTTTTTCTAGGGAGCCTCATTTTGTTTTGGGCATTTCTAAACGAGGTGGTATAGAGTGCTCGTCGTTCTTTTTGCTGCCATCGATTAAGGAGTTGATGCCAACGCTCTAGGGTTTGAACTTTCTCCACTCCGGTAATTGCGGCATGCACGTTTTTAGCGCGAGCTCCAATCGAGATTGCTTGTGCACTGACGGTAGAGCCGGCTGAAATGACCGCAAGCGACACACGAGCAACGTCAAAGGTCTCTAAATTAGTGATTAGGTTGGTGATGGCGGCATCCTTAAAGCCTGCCTCTCTTAAGGGTGTTTCATAGTATTGTTGAATCGTTGCTAATTTTTCCTCTACGGATGAGATGTTTTTGATGCCGGGGTGAAGCGTGATTCGTAGGCTAAAGGCCTTTTTATAATCTTTGAATGCGGTGATAAAGGTTTTAAAGGCCGTTTGCTCAACGTTGCCATAGCCTCCAGCCCAGAGTATTAGTTTGTCTTCTGTAGAGAGGCAAAGTTGTTGCCTAATGTCTGCATTTGAGTCAGCTTGATTGTTTGCTATGAAGCGTTCTTTCCAGGCGGTGAAATCACCGTGCAAGGCTGAAAAAATCTGGGGCTTGTTGGCAGGAGAGAGTTCTTCTAGAGTGGCCTCAAACTGCTGCTTGAGATCTTCTCTCATCACAATAATCGTATCGGCTAATGGGATAAAGCGTGCGGCTTTTTCTTTGTCAAAGGTCAAACAATCAAAATAGATTATTTTGTTGGTGTCCTTTGGTAAGGCATGTGCAATTTGCTCTTGCAGTAGCGATGGAAAGCCAATGACCACATGTTTAGCGCCATTGCTGAGATTAACCACCTCTTGCACAGCGGATTCAGGAAATGACTCAGCTGATTGCTCGTTTCGTCCCAAGCCCTGTTCAATAAACCTGGGTAGGGTGATAAAAGGTGCCCATTTCTTTGGCAAACGATGACGAGCCGATTGGCCAACCGGAATGATTTTAAAGGGGATCTCTGCTTGCTCTAAGCCTTCGAAGGTTGGTAAAAGGCTTGTGGTATCGCCTGTGTGAAAGGGAATAAAAACAATCTCGTCTGCTAACATGCGAAAGGCAACTTACTACAAAAAAGTGAGCCTATTTTAATCACTAAATATGAAAGGTGTCGAGCCATTTTTTTTGTCTTATTAATCACATAGTTACCCTGTGATCATCGAGCTAACTTCTTGATTTTAAGCCCAAATTATCAAAGGGTTACGAAGCGAAAAACACAATAACCTACTGAAATAAAAGTAAAAAAAAATGGCTCGACACCTCTTTACTTAGGTTTTCGCTTCAGAAAAAAGAACCTATGCTATGAATTAAATTACCTGTTGTTAGAGCTGTGTCGAAAGGCGTTATAATCGTCATCTGTTAAGCTCGCATTGCGAGGGGTGAGATCATCTTCTGAATCAGCAGTAAGGGTGCTCTCCCTTTCTCTGATCAATGAGAGTTGTTGTTTTAAACTCTCTTGGCGAGCAGCATCCAACATGGGGGGAGGTAAGCTCTCAGCCAACTTGTCTTTGATGGTTTGGTAAGTCGTCTTGGTTCTATGTATAAAACAACCACTGTTTTGGTAGTCATCTATTTCTCTTTGCAAATGACCTAAAAATTTGTCTCTATCACCGTTCTCAATGTAGTCAATTATGTGATTGTCAAACCTATTCTGAAGGTCTTGGTACTTTTGCTGTCGACTAGGGTATTTTTGTGTTTGACTCTCTAAAAAACGAGCAAAGTCTTGGATTTCTTGACTGTTTCGACAGAACTCATCTCGATCAGCTTTTTCTGCTAGAGCATGTAAGCGTTCATTTCGAACTTGTTCTTTATAGTCGTTTCGAGGGCATAGTTCTTCAGGCATGGTCTCTATGCGAATCATGTCTTCATAGACTGCATCAAATTCATTAGGTTTCTTGTCTAGATTTGGGTTGTGTCTCTCTTCAGTGTAGTTACTTAGCGATAATATAATAGACAGGCCTGAGCCTAGAGAATTCGCTTCTCGTGTATAAAGCATACTCTCGTCATCAGTGTTAGCATTCTCATAATGCTGCTGTTTAACAGATTCTCTCAGGCGATTAATTCGATAGAAACTACTCAGTTGTTTAAGAGTAAATTCCATTGATGGGCGCGTGGCGTGGAAGCACGCTTCAAAAATTGCAGGGTAATCATCTTCACGTAAGCCGGCTCTTCGGGTATTGCCTTGCCCATCAGTAATTTCTTCACCCTGTCCCTCAAAGAGTCTTCCCGTAAATTCGCCAAAGGATTTTAATTTCTTTAGGCCTTGTTGAATCAAGACATCATCCCCGGGAGCGTTCTCAATTGCCTTAAATGCTTCATGGATTTCAAGGATATGTTTTGAAATAGAACTAATATTTTCATCCATTAGTTTTTGGTAGCGTGTTTTAAGCTTGATTTTTTTGCTTGCTTGCGTGAATAGGGCTTGCCCCTCCAGATGACTTCCCATTGCGCTCCTTGTGTTTAATCAACACTTATATTATAGCAAAAGATCATATGGATAATTATTGGGCCTCTTTGTTTGTAAAGTTCCCATGGAAAAAAACTAATCAAATAGTTGAGCTCTAGCAAAAGATCGGTATAATTCGCCCCGAGATTTAAACGAAATACCCTCAAAGGCCGTGATGAAGAGCACAATTAAGCAAGCAATTGGTTCCTTTGTGGTGTTTCAATTAGGGCTAACATTGCTCGTAAGTGCCTTGTTTTGGGGCTTTTTAGACCTAGACAGTGCCAAATCTGCCCTGTTAGGGGGCATGATACAAGTCATTGCCAGCACCTATTTTGCGTTTCGATGTTTTCGCTACCATGGTGCGAAGCAGGCAAGACAAATCGTGAGAGCCTTTTATCAAGGCGAAGCGTTTAAAATAATTTTAGTAATGATAATGATGGTGGTGGTGTTTACCTGTTTGACGGTTAAAGCATTACCATTTTTTTTAACATTTATTGCCGTGCAGTTAACCAGTTGGTTATTGCCGCAATTTTTCAACAAGGTTTAATTGTGACCGTGGCCGTTTCCAGTACTGAATACATTCAACACCATTTGCACAGCTTACACTTCAATTTAAAGACCATGAGTTTGGGCGAAGATGGTGGCTTTTGGACCCTAAACATCGACACTGTGGCAATCTCTTTCCTTCTCGGTGTGATGTTCCTAGGCCTTTTCTATTTTACTGCTCGTCGAGTGACCGCAGGTGTACCGGGTAAATTGCAGAATTTTGTGGAAGTATTGTTAGAGTTTGCTGATGGTCAGGTAAAAGATTCGTTCCATGGCCGCAATGCCTTGTTAGCACCTCTGGCGTTGACCATTTTTGTCTGGGTTTTCTTAATGAACTTTATGGACATCGTGCCAGTCGATTTAGTGCCAGCAGCGGCAAACATGATGGGCCTTCATTATTTCCGCGCGGTTCCAACGGCAGATTTAAACCTGACGCTTGGAATGGCCATGAGTGTTTTCTTTCTGATTATTTTCTACAGCTTAAAAGTTAAAGGCATTAAAGGCTTTACCAAAGAATTAACGTTTCAGCCCTTTAATCATTGGGTAATGGTGCCGTTTAACCTCTTGTTAGAAGGGGTTGGCCTAATTGCAAAACCGATTTCATTGGCGCTGCGGCTTTTTGGGAACTTATATGCAGGCGAATTGATTTTCATTCTGCTTGCGTTATTGACCCTAAATGCCTCATGGCCATTGTCAATTGGAGAAGGGGTCTTAACCTTCACGCAGGTGCTACTTGCGCTGGGTTGGTCCATTTTCCACATTTTAGTCATAACGTTACAAGCGTTTATTTTCATGGTGCTAACCATAGTTTATCTAAGTTTGGCGCACGAAGATCATTAATCATTTTTTTAACTTCAAAGGGGTACATCAATGCAAGCAGCAGGCTTTTTTTCACAAATTCAAGGCATGACCGTTGTAGCAGTCGCACTGTTAATTGGTTTGGGCGCACTTGGAACTGCAATAGGCTTTGGTTTATTGGGCGGAAAATTCTTAGAAGGGTCTGCTAGACAGCCAGAAATGGTTCCAATGCTACAGGTTAAAATGTTCATCGTGGCTGGTCTTCTTGATGCGGTAACCATGATTGGTGTTGGTATTGCTTTATACTTCACGTTTGCAAACCCATTCGCTAAAAGCTTGGTTGCTTTCTTGGCAGAAAACGCCGTTAAGTAACAAGACAGAGTTGAAAGATTAGATGTGAGATTCGAGCCTAACCGCTCGTTTCTCGCAAATATAATTATAAAGAAGTTCGAGGTTTTAGGTGCAGTATACAAGACCAAGTCCTTGTTCCAACAAGGTCCTGTCTTCCGCATCTCGCATCTCGTATCTTTGTTTTTAAGGAGTTTGCTTTGGATATAAATGCAACGCTTATCGTACAGATGATAACCTTTGCTCTGTTTGTGTGGTTTACCATGAAATTTGTTTGGCCACCGATTAGCAAAGCCCTGGATGAGCGAGAAGATAAAATCTCAGGCGGCCTGCAAGCAGCAGAGCGTGGTCAGCGACAATTAGAGTTGGCAGAAGCAAAAGTGACTGAGACCTTAAAAGAGGCGAAAGTACAAGCGGCCAGCATTCTAGATGGTGCCAAACATCAATCGATTAAAATGGTTGAGGAAGCAAAAGCTCAAGCCAAAGCCGAAGGCGATCGACAATTAAAACTTGCCAAAGAGCAATTGCACCAAGAGATTAACTCAGCAAAAGAAGCCCTACGCAAGCAAGTGGCAACACTGGCCATTCAAGGGGCTGAGAAAATTATTGAGCGCGAAGTGGATGAAGCTTCCAATCAGTCGTTGGTTGATAAGCTTATTCAAGAACTGTAATTGCAAAAGGTTGATTATACGATGACTAGTTACTCTCAAATCGCAAGACCCTATGCAAGAGCGGCATTCGAGTGCGCACTAGAAGACAAGGCGCTGGCGCAATGGTCTGCAACACTCGAGTTATTAAGCGATTTATCTAAGGTTGCTGATTTTGCTCGTTTTATTGCGCTACCGGAAGTCGGCAGCAAAGAGATGGTTGATTTGGTGTTTGAAGCAGTGGGCAGCCAGCTAGATGAGAACGCTAAAAACTTGGTGCGGTTACTTGCCCATAACGATCGTTTGAATGCCTTAAGCGCGGTTAAGGCCTGCTTTGACAAATTGAAAGAAGAGCATGAAAAGGCGATTAACGCAGAGGTCGTATCCTTTGCGCCTATGAGTAAAGATCAAAAAGATAAACTCATCGCCTCTCTTAAGAACAAGCTTCAACGTGACGTCACGCTTAGTGAAAGAGTCGATAAGTCTCTGCTGGGTGGGGCTGTGGTCCATGCTGGTGACTTAGTGATTGATGGTTCTGTGCGTGGAAAGCTCAAGAAATTAGAAGTTGAATTACAAGCGTAAGTTTAAGTTATTTATAAAGCCCCAGGCGGGGAATGAAACGAGGTATGACAATGGTCGATAAAGTGGCATTAAATCCTTCAGAAATTAGTGAGCTGATTAAAAGTAAAATTAAAGATTTTCAAACGGTTTCTGATGTTCGTAACGAAGGCACAATCGTTAGCTTAAAAGACGGGATCGTAAAAATTAACGGTCTGGAAGATGCGATGCAAGGGGAAATGATTGAGTTCCCTGGTGGCCGTTACGGCCTTGCCCTAAACATTGAGCGAGATGCTGTTGGTGCGGTAATCTTAGGGGATTACACCGGTCTTGAAGAAGGTCAAAAAGCAAAATGTACTGGCCGTATCTTAGAAGTGCCAGTAGGGGAAGCGCTGCTTGGTCGAGTGGTTGACTCTCTTGGTAACCCGATTGATGGTAAAGGTCCAATTGCTGCGGCAAAACATATGCCGATTGAGAAAGTAGCACCAGGAGTTATCAGCCGTAAGTCAGTTGACCAGCCTGTGCAAACCGGTTTAAAAGCGATTGATGCGATGACCCCAGTTGGCCGAGGTCAGCGTGAGTTGATCATCGGGGATCGCCAAACTGGTAAAACAGCGATTGCCATTGATACCATTATCAACCAAAAAGACACCGGCATTAAATGTATTTACGTGGCCGTTGGTCAGAAAGCCTCAAGTATTGCCAATATTGTACGAAAGCTAGAAGAGCACGATGCGCTGAAGCACACCATCGTAGTGGCAGCAAGTGCCTCAGAATCAGCAGCCCTTCAATACATCGCGCCATACGCGGGTTGTACTATGGGTGAGTACTTTATGGAGCGTGGTGAAGATGCACTGATCATTTATGATGATTTAACCAAGCAGGCTTGGGCTTATCGTCAAGTATCATTACTACTTCGTCGTCCACCAGGACGGGAAGCGTATCCTGGAGATGTGTTCTATCTACATTCACGTTTGTTAGAGCGTGCCGCCAGAATCAATGCCGAAGAAGTTGAAAAATTAACGAACGGTGAAGTAAAAGGCAAAACAGGATCCTTAACCGCATTGCCTATCATTGAAACGCAAGCAGGTGACGTATCTGCCTTCGTTCCAACCAACGTTATTTCGATTACCGACGGTCAGATCTTCTTAGATACTGATTTGTTTAACGCCGGTGTTCGACCTGCGATTAACTCAGGTCTTTCGGTCTCTCGTGTGGGTGGTGCTGCTCAAACTAAGATTGTTAAGAAGTTTGGTGGTGGTGTGCGTCTAGCCTCTGCTCAGTACCGTGAGCTAGAAGCGTTTTCTCAGTTTGCCTCTGATTTAGATGAAGCAACCAGAAAACAGCTTGACCTTGGTCAACGAATTGTTGAATTAATGAAACAGCCTCAATATGCGCCACTGTCTGTTTCTGAAATGGCTGTGTCGCTCTACATGATGGACAAGGGTTACTTAAACGACGTTGCCGTCAAAGACGTCTTAAAATTCGAGAAAGCCTTGCTGCAATTCATGCATGATAAGTATCAGTCATTAATGAGCAAGCTTGATGAAACAGGTGCCTTCAACCAAGACATCGACGCTGAATTAAAAGCGGCGATTGAAGAATTTAAAAAGACCGGCACTTATTAATTAGAGGCTAAGATAAATGGCTAGTGCAAAAGAAATTAGAACCAAAATAGCCAGCATCGAAAAGACGCAGAAAATTACTCGCGCGATGGAGATGGTGGCAGCCAGCAAGATGCGCAAAACGCAAGACAGAATGGCGGCTGGTCGTCCTTATGCTGAAAAGATCCGACAAGTCGTCGGTCACCTTGCCTGGGGACATTCTGAGTATCACCATACGTTCTTGCAAGAGCGGGAAGTTAAGCGCTTAGGATTGATAGTGGTCTCCACCGACCGAGGTCTTTGTGGTGGCTTGAACATCAACCTATTTAAAAAAGCGCTGCAGTTTTTAAAAGAAGAGGAAGCCAAAGACATCAAAATCGATTTAAGTGTCATTGGTCGAAAAGGTCAGGCCTTCTTTTCCCACACCGGTGGCAACATCACCGCCTATCTAGACAACTTAGGCGATTCGCCCAAACTGACAGACGTCGTTGGGGTGGTCAAAGTGATGATTGAGGCCTTTGAAAAAGGTGAAATTGACGCACTCTACGTTGCAAGCAATAAGTTTGTGAACACCATGACTCAAAAGCCGGAAGTGGAAAAGCTGCTCCCTCTTCCCAAGATTGAAGAAGAGCAAGATGATTTGTCTCACTACTGGGACTACATCTACGAGCCAGATGCTCGTTCATTAATTGATCTCCTTCTTAAGCGCTTCATTGAGCTGCAAGTCTATCAAGCCGTATTAGAAAATGTGGCCTGTGAGCAAGCAGCAAAAATGATAGCCATGAAGAGCGCCTCAGACAACGCAGGTGAGTTAATTAAAGAGTTTAGATTGGCCTACAATAAGGCTCGGCAGGCGGCGATTACGCAGGAGTTGGCTGAAATTGTTTCCGGCGCGGACGCTTTGTAAGGAGATGAACTGCCATATTTTGCTCTCAAGGGACGATTTCTTTCCCTCAAAATGCTCATGTACTGGCATGTACACTGCGCTTTTTCGGGAAAGAAATCGTCCCTTGAGAGCAAAATCTGACAGTTCACTGGTTTTATTAGATTGAGATGGGTTGACACATTAGCCGACCCAGCGGTTTTATTGGATTGAGATGAACCGCTAAATCTGACAGCCCAGTGGTTTTATTGGATAGAGATGAATACTGCAGCGTTTACTGCATGAGTTAAGTAAAAAAAATACGAGAGATGTGAATTTATTAGTGCATGGCAAAAACGAGTAGATTTGAGTCGAGCTTGAGAGAAATTTTTTTTCTTTCAGCATGGGTTAAATATGGTCGTTTCCCGCTCTGTGCTTTGGATCGATAAAGAGGGTTACTAAAATGAGTATGGGTACAGTTGTTGAAATTATTGGAGCGGTTGTTGACGTTGAATTTGAACGTGGACAAGTGCCGAAAGTTTATGACGCTCTCAAACTAGAAGAGCAGGGGATCACCCTAGAAGTTCAACAACAGTTGGGTGATGGGGTTGTTAGAACAATTGCTATGGGAACGACCGATGGTCTAAAACGTGGTCTTAAAGTTCTGAACACGAAAGACCCAATTAAAGTGCCTGTCGGCAAGAAGACACTGGGCCGTATCATGAACGTGCTTGGTGAGCCTGTGGATGAAGCAGGTCCCATCGGCAGTGAGCAGCATATGTCGATTCACCGTGAAGCACCATCCTATGAAGAGCAAGCCTCTAGCCAAGAAACGTTAGAGACTGGTATTAAAGTGATTGACTTACTTTGCCCATTTGCTAAAGGGGGTAAGGTTGGATTGTTCGGTGGTGCTGGTGTTGGTAAAACCGTTAACATGATGGAGTTAATCCGTAACATCGCTATTGAGCACAGTGGTTATTCAGTATTTGCTGGGGTTGGTGAGCGTACTCGTGAGGGTAATGACTTCTACCACGAGATGAAGGACTCTAACGTACTTGATAAAGTATCACTTGTTTATGGTCAGATGAATGAGCCACCAGGAAACAGACTACGGGTTGCTTTGACTGGCTTGACCATGGCAGAGCAATTTAGAGATGAGGGTCGTGACGTATTGTTGTTCATCGATAACATTTACCGTTATACCCTAGCAGGGGTTGAGGTTTCTGCACTATTGGGTCGTATGCCATCTGCGGTGGGTTACCAGCCGACCTTGGCGGAAGAAATGGGTATGTTGCAAGAGCGTATTACTTCGACTAAGACGGGTTCTATTACCTCGATTCAAGCCGTATACGTTCCAGCCGATGACTTAACCGATCCATCGCCTGCAACCACTTTTGCTCACTTGGATGCAACCGTGGTACTGTCTCGACAAATTGCTGAGCTTGGTATTTACCCTGCGGTCGATCCACTAGATTCTACCTCACGTCAGCTCGATCCATTAGTGGTTGGACAAGAGCACTATGATACGGCTCGTGCGGTTCAGAAGACCTTGCAGCGTTACAAAGAATTAAAAGACATCATTGCCATTCTCGGTATGGATGAGTTGTCTGAAGAAGATAAGCAAGTGGTGTCTCGTGCGCGTAAGATTCAGCGTTTCTTATCACAGCCGTTCTTCGTGGCAGAAGTCTTTACCGGTTCACCTGGTAAGTACGTTTCACTAAAAGACACCATTACTGGCTTTAAGAGCATTCTTAACGGTGACCATGATGATCTACCAGAGCAAGCCTTCTACATGGTTGGTAGCATTGAAGAAGCGGTTGAAAAAGCGAAAACCTTATAATCTTCTTGGAGTATAGAGATGGCGATGACTGTCAGAGTTGACATTGTTAGTGCAGAGCGTGAGATTTTCTCAGGTCTAGCCGAGCTTGTGGTCGCAAGTGGTTCCTTGGGTGAGATTGGTGTCAATCCAGGACACGCACCCTTGCTAACCGACTTAAAACCTGGTGATGTTCGCATTACCAAACAAGGTGGTGAAGAAGAGGTTTTCTACGTCTCGGGCGGCATGTTAGAAGTGCAGCCACATCATGTGACGGTGCTTGCCGATGAAGCGCTACCGGCTGATGAAATTGACGAAGACAAAGCTGAAAAAGCTCGAGAGCGTGCTCGTCGAGCAATGGAAGGCAAAGAGGGTGACATAGAGTACTCTCTTGCAGCTGCCGAGTTAGCTAGGGCCAGTGCCCAAATTCATGCTCTTCGCAAGCTTCGCAAAAAGCATCGTTAATCCAAAATTCTGACCGAAAGCATTAAAGACACATTTGTTCTTTAATGCTTTTTTTTAATCTTTCAATTTATTCTTAACCAGTTCACAATCATCAATACGACGATTATCCTCTCAAGATGCTTGAAACTTGGACTTTTTGATGTATAGTAGCGAATTGTCTTGTTCGGCTTAAAATCACACAAGGTGTTTAACAGATGGCATTTAGCATACCACTAAGTGCAGAGACGCTTGCATGCATTAAGGATAATCAGCCACTGTTCTCTCATTTACATAACAAGTCACAATTAACGCTTGCGATCCTCAAAGAATGCTTGATTACAGAAGAGGAAACCTCGCTTGCAGATCTTCAGCTAACCACCTTTTTATTAAAGGATTTATTGCACGCGGTACAAAGAAACAAAGACAATAAGTTGGGATTTTTAGAGGAGGGCCCAAGCTCTTCTTTGATTACGCTGTTAGCCGCATTGGGGTTTGCTGGACTTGTTAATTTTTGCATGTGGGGGTTTGATGGTGTTATTTCTGTATTGCAACTCTTTACCAGCAATCCGCTCTTATTATATTTACCAGGCGCTTTTTTTGCGTTCATAGCCGGATTAATTTTTATTAGCTTTGACTTTACGCAAGCGGCAAAAGAACTGGGGGTGGACTACTTTGAGTTCTCAAGTCGGGTGAATGACTACATAGAACAAGATAAATTAATTAAGCACCTTCTACGCAGCCTCGATTTAGAGTTATTAAGCCGTTCAACCTTGAGTCAGCAAGAACAAACTTGTCTTTTTGCTTTACTAAAACAACAAGCAGAACGTTTGGCCTCACAAAAAAAGCGATTAAGAAGTAGTGGCAACGATCCCTTTGTTGAGCGGGCTGAGAAAATAAGTAGTTGCCTTTGTGGTTTTCTCTATTTCTTTGATGGCTTTTTCTGCGGTCAAGCAGGGGCGATGTTTCTCCTTGGTGTTAGCTCCATTGGTGCGGGTATGGCCTCACCTTTAGGCGCTTTTTTAATGATTGGCCTTGGCCTTATTTCTGCCATAGGGGCGGCATCATTTTATTGTTTAGTGCAGAAAAAAAGTGTTGAGTATTTAGTAAGTGCAGCTCTTGGGGTGAACAAAGAAAAAATTGAGGAGTTTTGCAAACCCAGCCGAGAAACGGCCATTGAGAAAGAGCTCTCCTTTCGTGCAGGCTTGCTTCGACTGGTACATAAAAGAGGGGTGAACGATGGATTGAAAGACGAGCCTAATGGATCTCAAGGAAGCGTTCGTAGGCACGCAAAAAACACGACAGGCTTTTTTCACCGATCCATTTTAAAAAATAATGGGGCATGTTCAGCACCAAACCCAAGAAGACGTTTATCATTTTAAAGCTCTAAATATCCCCATGAGACTCCAAAATGTCCCAGATCTATGGATATGACTTATTTTTGATAAGCCGCTGGGATGAAATGAACCACACCGAAAAAAGGGCATTCCGAAGTATCATGGGTATAAATCAGTGCGGATAGAGACTTTTTTGTTCACAATCATTTGAAACAATCATTAACAAACTGTACAATTCAAGTCGTTCATTAACCTTGCTGTTTGAGATGTTTGCACATGATCCAAGTCGCTTCTTCTATTAAAAGGGCTAAGTCTTACTTGCCTTATCTTTATCTGATTTGTGCTCAGTTGATGGTGGCAATTAACGTGGTGGGAAGTAAAGTCATCTCCACACACATTTCAGTCTTGCCAGCCTTATTTTTGCGCTTTTCAATTGCAACCGTGGTGTCTGTCCTTTTATGTCTTGCGTTCAAAGCCGACCGGGATTGCCTGATCTCCCTAAAAAAAATACCATTGACAGGTTGGATCTTTCTTACCCTACAAGGGCTTTGTGCCGGAGGCCTTTTTAATGCCTTCATTTTTTTGGGGCTGCAAACGGTTGATGCTTCTTTAGCAGGGATGATTTTAAGCGTGCTGCCTGCGGTGATAGCCTTAGTAGCTGTTTTGTTTTTAAAAGAGTCGTTGACCCTGCGTCGCAGTCTTTGCATTTTGCTCGCCATAGGTGGGGTGATGGTTTTGCACTACGCACCCTCGACCAAGGCTTCTTCCTCATTTGGTATTTTGCTGGTGTTTTTTTCCTTAATGCCAGAGGCCGCCTATTATCTTTTGATTAAAGCCTACCGGCCCCCGGTTAATATTTTTGTTAAATCGGTCCTCTTGAATGTGGTTAATGTTGTTGGGCTTCTGCCGTTTGTGCTCTACTATGGCTGCTCACTTTTTAAAACACTGGATTTGTTAACCCTTGAAGTGCTGTTGGTAACGGGCAGTTCTGCCACCGTCTTTTTTATTTGCTGGTATTTGGGTGCTAAAAACATGATGGCCTCGAGATCTGGGATTTTTACCACCATTTGTCCATTGTTAACCGTATTATTGTCGATGATTTTTTTAGGCGAGCGTTTGGGGAGCGTGCAGGCAATCGGGATGTTGGTGATTATGTCTTCTGTTTTCGTCAGCAGTTTGGGAGAGTGATGAGTACTTTTCTTGTTCGGGATCCTTTTGGCGCCTATTGAATTAAAATTACTCGGAAAAGTACTCATGTACATCAGTACACTGCGTTTTTTCCTTGTGATTTTAATCCAATAGGCACTCAAAATCCTCCCTTGAGCGAGGTTCGACTTTTGAGTGCTTTTTGAGAATGTTTGGGAGAATGATGAGTACTTTTCTTGTTCGGGATCCTTTTGGCACCTTTTGGGAGAGTGATGAGTACCGTGGGAGTCTTTTGATGTTTACACGTGGTTTGTTGGGGCTTTTTGTTTTGTTTGTTTGTTGTGGTGTGTGCTGCGCTTTTTCTTCTAACTCAGCAAAAAAGACGGTGTATGTTTATGAAGATGCTGGGGTGAGTGAAGAGTCACTTGCACAAACCTTGCATTCCTTGCAAGAATTACTTGCCCCTCGTTACCTGATTAAAACCTTGAATGCAAAAGAGGTCATTGCCAATCAATGGGCGAAAGATGCGGCCTTATTTGTCATGCCAGGTGGTGCGGATTTGCCATACCTTAAAAAGCTCAAAGGGCAGGGCAATCAAAACATCAAAGAGTATGTGCAAGCTGGTGGGGCTTACTTGGGATTTTGTGCTGGCGCCTATTATGGGGCGAGTGCCATTGAGTTTGATAAAGGTGGTGCGCTTGAAGTGTTTGGCCAGCGAGAGCTTGGCTTTTATCCCGGGGTGGCGGTTGGCCCAATTTTGGCTCCATATGTCTACCACAGCGCTAAAGGCGCTCGAGCACCGATTATTACACCGACCATTCCTGGTTTAAAAAAGACGACTGTTTTCTATAATGGCGGCGGTACTTTTCTAAACCCTTCTCAATACCCAGGCATTAAGGTGCTCGCCTATTACCCTAAGGGCGAGGCGGCTGTTGTTGAAGCAAAAGTTCAAAAAGGGCGCGCCATTTTATCAGGCGTGCACCCAGAGTACTCGGCAAATCTAATCGATGAGAAAGAGCCCGAGCTAGAAGTTATAAAGTGTTCGCTTCAAAGAGACCATCAAGCACGAGCTGCCTTTTTAAAGGCGTTGTTAGAACGTTTATTAAAGCGCTAACGGCACTACCCGGCTTTTGAGAAGGAGCCGCTTGCTCTGTCTACCTGTTGGCTATTGGCGGCAGTGGCGCTTTTATCAATGAGTGCTTTTTTATGGCTTTTGCCAAAGAGTCCGCAAAAGCTGGTGGCAAAAGAGGAGCTCTTGCTCACACTCTTTGCCTCATCGCTCTTTGTTTCTGCCTGTTCGCAGAGGTCATTATTGATTTCTTGCTTATTGTCTTTGCTTTCTTTTGAAAAGGTTCGAATCCAAAAATCAACGCCTAGGGTAAAGGACGCGGCACCTGCAAACAGGGCTGAAATCACTGCTAGAGTCGTAACAATGGCTAGTGGGGGTAAGAAAATATGAGCGCTAATTAACAAAGTACTTAGCATCATGACCCCAACATAGGTGAGTGCGCTGTTAACCAGACCATTGGTGACGGCACAAAAAAGTCCGAGCTTCCCGCAAGAGGTTTCATTCAGCTTCTGAAGCTTTTGATCAAACTGACTGCAAAATTTTGCCAGATGATGATCGTAAAAATAAAACTCGGTAAACGCGCCAAAGCTAAAGGCGACAGTAAAGCCTGCAATGATGGCAGGGACTAAGGCGACGTTACAGATTAGCAGCGCCTGGGCAAGGCTAAGTGTAAAAAGAAGGCTAAGAGCCAACACGTTACCAGCAGCAATAATGTGGCCAACCCACTTACCAACGGTTTGTGATTGGGTTAACTCTTCTGTGTCCTCTTCTGGTGTTTCATAACTTTGTAGCCAGGTTTCAACTTCTTGAATGGTCATCACCCCTGCGACAAAGACGCCAATGGCAATTGAAACGAGTCCCAGTGGTCCGCTCATGGCAAAGGTAAAAGCCATTAAGCCAAATAAGATCCCGGTGACCACAAAAACAAAGAGACCGGCATAATACTGCAGCTGTTGCCAAGCATTGAGATTTAATCGTTTCACCAAAGACTCCTGCTCGGAAGTCATTCTCTTTCGAAAGTCTTCTAGCAGCTCAAGGTTCACCCCATAGTTTATTAAGCCACTGCAAAGACCTCCAGCACCAATGGCCAGAGCTTGCATCCAAATCTGAAGCAATCGGCCGCCATTGGCAAGAGCGGCAATGGCTTGATAGTTCTGAATGGCCGTACCCAGGGCGCCAAGTCCCGCAAAAAGATAAGAGTAAGGACTCGTCTCTTTCTCAACCGCCTCAGCAACCTTAGTTTTAGGAAACTGAACTATATTAGATTCTTCTTGTTCTTCTGTCCTAAGCAGACTCTCTAATCCCGCACTCACCACAAACTCTCAAACCAAATAGATAATTATGCATTGTAAATGAATAATTATTCATATGTCAACCGTAAAAGCCCATTATTTGATCAAACTAACAGAAGTCCCCCTCCTGTATGAGCCCTGGCATAAAAAAGCTGTTTTGATCAAATCAGTTTCAGTTTATTGGCTATTGGTAGGACTTAAAAAAGTGTCCAAGCTGAGATACCGATAGTGACTGATAAGACAATTTATTGACTTAATCAAACCAACTAATCTTTGCTTTTCTTTCAATCGCAATAGCGTCAACTATTGCTCAATCAAGAAATACAAACCTTAGTGCTCTGCTGTTGTCAAAAAAACGCCTTATCAATCACTATCGGTATAAGAAGGCAAGGAGGTCAAGGGCAGGAGCCCGTCTTTTTTAAGTCCTACCAATAGCCAATAAACTGACCTTTCTGATAAGATTTGCTTTTTCTATGTCGGCGAATTTTTTATGACGTCAACCACATCACTTCTACGAGAGATCTTAACTGAGGGTAATGCCAGAACGCAGTCTGAAATCCAAAAAGCCCTAGAGGCAAAGGGCGTGGCCTGCAGTCAGTCGAAAGTCTCAAGATTGCTCCATCAAATAGGAGCGGTGAAGGTAGTTGATTCGCATGGGAAAACCCAATATCGTTTGCCGCATGAAACGGGCTTGATTCATGAGCTCACCTCACCACAAGAAAAGGCGATGATTCACCAATGGGTTCTAAGCATTGCAGCCAACGAGTCCCTGATTATTATCCACACGACCCCTGGGGCTGCCGGCATGGTTGCAAGAATTATTGACCAGCATCGGGAGAGCTTGCAGGTGTTGGGTACCATAGCAGGTGATGACAACATCTTCATCGCGCCTAAAAGCAACAAGGCCATCAAAGAAAGCCAGCAGTTAATAGGTCAGCTCCTGAACCTTTAAAGTCGCTTTATTTCTTGAGGGTCGTGATTTTCATCGCCCGGTTGATGACTACGAGTTCTTGGCGGATCAGTTGGGTTGACTGTACAAGGCAGGCAAGTCGTCGCTAGGAAGCAAAATGGCCTTGTCCATGTCGCATTAACACGCGGCTTTTTGATCATAGTCGGATCTTCTAGGCGAGTCGGTTGGCTCACGATCGCCTCTGTATTTGCGCTGTGGCTACTTGGGGGTAGCTCCTCAAGTTGTGCCAAGGTTAGCTCTCCCTTAACTTTAACTTTTTCGCTGAGGGCCTTTCTTAAGCGGTTAGGGTCTTGTAAGAGAGTCTCTAGCGACGCGTAATCTAGTAAATTATTTAAAGATCGTAGCGTTGCATTTAACCAAAAATGAAGGCCAAATCTTTTTCCTTCTGGAATGGGAGTTCTTAACAAGGTAGTTATGTTATCTAGAATGGGGGTTGGCCGTTCGTTTAGGATGGCTTCACAGAGTTTTGTTGCAAGAGGGGCAGGGAGTGCTTCTGCCACATTGGCGAAGGTTGCCATGTTCTCACGGACTCTCTCGTTCTCGATTAATAAGTGAATGTGTGCAATGAGCTCATCACCTTGCTGGTGATTAAAGCCTGCAAAATATAGGCCAAGTACTGCTTCTGATAGCAATGGCGTTTGATAGAAGGACTCAAGCGGCAGGGATAGCTTCATCAGCGGCAGGGATAGCTTCATCTCTGCTAATACTAATAGGGCGGCGTAATGAGCGGCCGAGGAGTTGGGGTGCTTCAGCACATTGATGTGTGAGCCCTGTTGTCCTAAATACATCACAGAACGGTCGCCTGTTCTGGGGTCAATATGCTTTACTATTCTTGTGTTAACATCTTCGCTGCTAAAGTGTGTCAGCAGCGCCATGTCTTCAAGCTCTTTTTTTGTGAGCAAGCTATGATAAGCATCATCGTCTGATTCAAAAAACTGGCCGTTGTGGCTAATGTTCTTAGGAAATATGACGACGCGCTTTGCAGAGAAGAGATCATGCTCTTTGGCTGTAAGAGTGTCGGACTTATCTGGCATAAATCCGGGGGTGCCCATGTCCCCATTCTGACACTCGTTAATATTGGACGTTGCGTAAGCAAAATCAATAATAGTGAGTTTCTTATTTTCGGGGTTATAGACGATGTTATCGGGTTTTAAATCATTGTTGGCAAGGGTGATGCCTCGTTTAGATAAACGTCCAGAATGAAGTAAATGAGTTTGCCAGAATAGTTGAATTGCAATGTTTAAACGCTCAGCCAAGCCAGGCTGATGGTTGCTTAAAAAGGCTTGTAGGTTTTCACCCAAATAAGGCTCTAGACTGTAGGAAATCGCACCTTGTTCTGTCTGGCGTGCTGCTTGGCCCAGCAGTAGTCCTAAGTCTTGGTCGACTTTTGCTTTTACTGTCATTGCCGATTGGTGAGACTCAGAAGCTATCTTGTCTTTTCGTTGAATCTTTATAACAAACTGCTGATGATGTCGATCAATGGCATATTTAACCACTTCGTCTGCCCCAACACCGGCAAATGCAGGGTTTGCTTCCCAGAGATTGTGCTGTGGTTCGTCGCCATGAAGAAGCGCTATTGGCAGGGCTTTATCGCCATGGGGTAGCATGGCATAGACTTCATTGTTAATGCGTACAAAACTGTGAGTTAAGACTTTATATGCTCTCAAATCATCCTCTGTTCGAAAGAAACGATTGTAACGGGCTTGATTTTTAGGCTTATTGCCGCGGCCAATTTTCATAATAGGGCAATTTTTCGCTAACAGGCGAGTACGAGCATAGTCAAACTCACTTGCCCACTTCTTAGTGTTTAGGCTAAAGTCGTAGCCCTGATAGAAGGCTTGAAACGGCGAGGTGTCTGGCATGAATGTCTTAATGGATGCTTAAAAGAAGTGCAGGGTAACACAAAGTTTAAATTTGCGCAATAAGAGCAAATTAAGAGCAGGCGGTCGAGTTGAGCTATAATTAAACAAATGCCATGAAAAGGACAGTCCTTGAAGATTAGAAAGATCCCAATAGAAGAGAGTCAAAAGAGTGTCTTAACAGACTTATCAAGCCTGCTTTGGCAACTGCCCCAAAAAGACGTTAATCGATTTCTAGGGCAGCTTTGCCGTGCGAAAGAGTTGAGAGCTGAGGCAAAGAAGCAAAGAGAAAAAGATGCTGTGGAGACTCGTTTGGGTGAGTCCCTGCCACAGTTTTATTCCGAACAGTTTAGTGATAGTGCCTTAGAGGAAGCGGTTGACAGCTTTGTACAAAAGGGACGACTCAATCTGAGCAGAACCGAGCAAGCAGCAGAAGAGCTTTACTCTGACTCAAACAGAAGCAGTAGTATCGACTCTGATGGGACGTCTTTGCTTGCAAAAACAGACAGCGAGTTTGCCGTTAGTGAGGGTGAGACGCAAGATCCGCTCTTTAAGAGCACCTTTGCTGAGTTTTTTAACACTCATAAACTCTCTTTTATGCATGAAGATGGCAACTCAATACTCTTTAAGGTTGAAAACTTGGAGGGGACGGAGGCTGCTGTTTTAAAAGTTGGTTGCCTTGAAGAGGGGTATGAAGCATTGTGTCTAGACGGCGCGATTGCTGATATGGATGGGTTTTCGGTTGAAACGCTTTATCGAAACAGTGAGTTTTTCTTTGAGGGCGATCAAAGAACGATGGAAGTGATGCCCTTCTACCAACAAAGTCTAAAAGATTACGCAAAGGCTGAGAGCGATTTTGAACGAGAAAGTTTTTTGCCAATCGCCAAACAACTGTTGGCTCATTTACGAACGCTTAATCAAAAAGCCATTCTTTTTAGTGATCCCGGCTGTAAAAACTGGATGGTGATTGAAAAAGAAGGGCGACCATCATTGGTTGCGGTTGATAAAAAGTCACTCAAGAGCAAGCAGGCTTTGATGGACTCTCGTGATCCGTTACTTTTGAGTCCTGGCTACATTGCACCGGAATTTAAACAAAAAGGCAAGCGTCGAAGGATGCTGGACATCAACCAGGCCCATGCCTTTCTATATGGAAAGTGGCTCTATGAGTTATTGACTTTGAAAGAGGCAAATTCAGAGGATGCGCTCTTTCAATTAGTCAATGGCAGGCAGCTTGAGCGACGCGAAATAATGAGTGGCGAGAACTTTTCCTTTCAAGCGCCTTTTTTTAAAACCCTTTATGGCCAACAACTAAAACGCTTAATTTGTGCCTTAGTGCAACCCGAGCCATCAAAACGCCTAAGCCTTACACATGCCGCCGTAGTGCTAGAGATTTTAAGCGCTTTAGCAGAGGATAAGCCTTTGTCTTTAACCCAAAGTGAAACGCGCTTAAAGGACTATTATCTCGCAAAACTTAAGAGTAGTAGACCAGAGGCGCATCAGCGCTTGCAAGAGGCGTTTAGTCATCCAATAAAAGCAAAGTTTGCGCTTATTCAATTGCTTTGTTTGATGAGTGAGTATTCAAATGACTCGCAGTTTGCCAATCAAGCAAACGCTAATGGGACCGGCCGTTATAGCCCGCAGTTTCATCAACCAGACTCAGAAGACACCGACAGCGAATCATCGACAAAGCTTGCCCTAAAAGGGTATGAAATCGATGAGGAGCTAAGTGGGCCATCAGAAGATGAGTGGTTTGATGATGATTGTGGGTTTGACTTTTCTTAACCGTAAACTGCGATTTGTTGTGAAATTTTTTGCCAAAACGTTACAAAAATCACCTTTTTTAGATTAGAGTCCTAAAAATGGGCACTTTGGAGTCTCACGGGTATAGAGGGAGTTATGCATGCGTAACCAAATCACGATCTTGGCAAGGCGACTGAATCGGGTGGCTCCTGTGATTGTGCAGGCACCGATGGCGGGAGGGATTACCTCGCCTGAGTTAGTCGCCGCGGTCTCCCATGCTAAGGGCTTAGGCTCATTTGCAACGGGCTACCTAAGCACCGAGCAAGTAAGAGTGGGCCTTCGTCAAATTAAAGAGCAAACCAATGAGCCCTTTGCGGTTAACTTATTCATCCCCAATCAGGTAGAAGTAGATGAGGCGCAAGTGCTCGATTATCAAAAAGCACTGAATCAATTTAGAGAAGCGCTAAGTTTGCCCACACAAGATGACGTGCCAGAGAACCTCATTCCTCATGATAATTTTGCAGAAGTGGTTGATGAGCTGATCTTGCAAGAGGTACCGGTGGTGAGCTTTACTTTTGGTAATCTCCCCCCTTGGGCTATTGCCGCCTTTCAGGAGAAGGGTACTTATTTGATGGGAACGGCAACCTCCTTAGAAGAAGCGCTAGCCTTAAGAGAGTCCGGCATCGATGCCATCGTCTTGCAAGGAACAGAAGCAGGCGGTCATCGAGGCAGCTTCTTTAAGGAGGGAGGCATGCCTTTATCTGAGTTAGTGCCATTGGTAGCTGCAAGAATCCAAGACAGACCTTTAATTGCCGCGGGTGGCATCATGAATGGTGCAGACATTAACAAGACCCTAAAATTAGGGGCTGATGGCGTACAAATGGGGACGGCTTTCTTATTAACAGAAGAGAGCACGGCCAAAGAGGCTTACCGCCAGGCTTTAGATGCAATGCGAGGTTGTCAATCGGATCCAACAACCTTGACGAAGTTTTACTCAGGCAAATCAGCAAGAGGGCTTGAGACAGAATTTGTAAGAGAGATGCGTAACATGCGCTTTCCAAATGGCTTACCGCCGTACCCAGTCATTAATTCTCTAACCGGGCCAATTCGAAAAGAAGCAGCAAAGAGGGGCAATCAGGAGTTGATGTCCCTTTGGGCAGGACAAGGCATTAGCAAGCTGCCTGAAGAGAACATAAAAGCAGGTGCGCTACTAGAGAGGCTTCGGGCAGACATTAATCTTGCCTTGGAAGAGAGAACGGCTCTATAAGCAAGTGTCACTAAAGAGTTATAATGTCAGGCCGACAGAGTCATTAAAGACAAACAGAGAGAGAGTTATGCGTTTTCTTGCCTTATGTATGATGCTGCCATTGACTGCCATGGCTGCAAACGCCAATCCATCAGCAGCGGATGAACTTCAGGCCTATTGTACGAAAAATGGGGGCGAAGTTGAGAGCATGAGTGTTGAATATCAGGACTTAAATGGGGCGCGAGTTGAAGGTTTTACCAAGGATTTTTGCTCGTTTAACATCGATAACGGCTTGATTGCGGTTGGCCTTGAGACCTTTAGCTCTGAAAAATCAAACATTGCAGCAACCTTGATTAAGAAATTAGATCCCTTAGAAGAAGACTCTGTGCTTTGGCAAGGAAGCTACAACAACCCCTCGCTTAATGTTTGTAAAAACCTAGGGGGCAGCGAGGTGGTTTTTAATGTTTCCTCTGGTGGTTTTGCCGATGAAAAAGGCGAAAGTGACATATGCGTCTTTGGGGATGGCTCGATGGTTAGCGCTTGGTCGTTGATTTACATGGCAAATGGTAGAACAGGCTATGATCAAGTCAAAAATGCGGTCAAATCAGAGCCCATCAATATGAACATTCCAGGAAGTAGCACACAAAAAAACACGGATAAGGCTGCCTTGCCATAGGGGCTGCTAAGACTAGCAAGGCAAATATTGGTCTATAATAATACTTATTGATTGTATTTTATGGATCCATGGCGTCTTTTGAACCTGATTTATTGAACGTTCTTCTCAGCATTCATGCGCCAGAGTTGGTGAATGAGCCGGCCTCTCTTTCTAAAAGGCCCACCCCTCGAGCATTGACTCATCGAAATGTAGCAAGAGGCGATTTACATGGTAATTCGCTCGCTCTGTTGCATTTTTTAATCGAAAACAGCGTCTTTGAGCTTAATGAGTCATCTTATGATGATTTTTATAGAGCGTATTATCTTCAAGGAAATTTTTCATTACCAGAGCAGAAAGAACGAATTGAGCGCGCGATTGAGCAGTTATCTCTTAGCGCAGAAGAGGTCAAAGCCGCACTTATTCGCTTTGTTGGAGATGAACTAGTTGATCGGGGTAAAAATGATTATTTCACTCTCTTATTGTTTAATGTATTAGATGAGTTTGAAGTTCCCTTTGAGATTTATCAGTCTAATCATACCCTTGAGTTTCATTTAGGGTATGAAGCGTTAATAGAGAATCATAAAACTGAACTCTTTGCCTATCGACAAGCAAAAGAAGAGTTAGCCGCTGCTCGACTAGAAGGGCTCTCTGGGCCTGCGCTTGCAGCCTTAGAAGAGGCCTTTACTCGAGCTCGGGATGCTTATAATCATGCCCTGTCAGATCGCGTGATCACAGCGCCTGTTATGGAGAGCCCGGTTTTGACTCAGTCGTTGCAAGGACTCAATCAGTACTTAAGTGCGGGGCTTATTAGTCCTACTGAGCTCGATGATCTGGTGGTGACTCATCAAAAACATCATAAGGCTTTAGGTTACTCCCTAACAAGTGAGGGCATAATGCTCTACAGTCATGCGCCGATTGACATTGCTCTAATTGAGTCGCTGGCTCTTAGCTTTAATGTGCCTTTTAACGATGAAACGCATAGCGCACTGGCTGAGAGCATTCATAGGATTAATGAACACTACAGCCGGGAACTGTTGTCTGGCAATCTAAAAAATTTAATTAATACACAGGTGATGGCAGCAGCAGCACAAGGCCTTGGCATTGATAAGCAGGCCCATCCTTTAGAATACTTATGCTTTAACCGAAAATACAAGGATGTGCAGCGACTTCCAACTCATAGAAACTACGCAGTTCACTACATTCACGGCCATGACTCTAAAATGCAGCGTAATAGCCCTTCTCATATTACTTGTCTGAATTCATATTTTGGTCAGTTTGATCGAGATAAAGTGGCGTTAACGGGTTCGCAAGTTGAAAATCGTATTTATCACGAAGATGGGGTCTCTTTATGGGTATATAAACAGGCCTTGCAGCAGCTTGTAGAGGAAGATGAGTCGTACGAGAGTGATGATGAATACAGTACTTTGAGTGAGCACTCAGGCTCTTCAAGCTTTTGGCAGCAAAAAAAGGCAGAGCAGGCAGCAGAAGACAAAGACGTGCAACACAAAGAAAAGCCGCGAGCAGGACAGTCTAAAAATTAGGGTTCATACTCATCAATTTTTTTCTCAAGTCTTGAGATCCTCTGTAAGAGGCTGTCGAGTTTTTTATCAAGCCGCAATTCATCTTGATGCACCGTCTCCATTTTCTCTAAGGTTTTTTTTACGCTGGCTTTTCGATCGCGTTGAACAAAGAGGGCAGCAAAGTTTGCTGTAATGATGGAGAAGATCCCCATGCCAATTAAGATTAAAACGCCAGCAAATAAGCGCCCTGCCGGTGTTTTGGGGGTAATGTCACCATAGCCAACGGTACTAATGGTCACCCAAGCCCACCAAATACCATCTTGTAAGCTGTTAACACCAGGCTCTAAGGCATCGATAATGAGGCCTGAGAGCACTAAGAAAATGGCGGCAGCAAAGACGGTGGTGTCGAGTCGGTTGTCGGTTAAAAATTTAATCGAGGTCGTTAACCAAGGAATGATTAATCCCACGATAAAAAAGTAGCGCACTATACGAAGCAAGGGACTAATGCTTGTTTGATGGCTAAAAAGGAGAGGTAGGCCAAGCACAATGATTAAGAGATTCATCCAATTCTGCTTAATATAGTTTTTTTTATCCTGGACCAGATAGACCAGCGTGCTGGTCTCAATGATAAAAAAGGCCCAAACTAACAAATAAAATTGATGAATATCAGCCAGAGCAGTCTCACCTTTTAAGCTTGAATGCCATTGAATGAAGAGCCAAACAACCACCCACAGTGAGATAAAATTAAAGAGATCATCCCATTTCTTGGCCGTTTTTGATTCGTGCTCTGCGACGCCCGCCAGACCAAAATATTTTGATAAGTTGTTCATCCCTTTCCTATTATGTTTTTTAATGGTTGCGAAACGATTTTTGGATAGCATAACGTAGCAATTTGCAACTCGCTAGCCTGAGTTACCCGCTACCCTTCATGCGAGCTTTTATCAAGGAACGCGGGTATAGTCGATTTTCCCTTATTTTAAGGGTAAGATTTCAAACTTTGATGAGTTCAAAGGTCAAGCTTTAAGTGAAAAACATAGAAGTCATTATCCTTGCTGCTGGCAAGGGCACGAGGATGTGCTCCAAACGCCCTAAAGTGTTACAACAATTGGCGGGTCGTACTTTACTCTCATGGGTGCTGCAAGCGGCCAACGTTCTAAACCCTAAAACAATACACGTGGTGTGTGGTCATAAAGCAGACGAGCTGCAAGCGGCATTTTCTAATGAGCGCATCAACTGGGTGTTGCAAAAAGAGCAGTTGGGAACCGGGCATGCGGTGGCAGAGTGCTTGCCGTTTTTAGCAAAGGACAGCCAAGTGTTAGTCTTAAGTGGTGATGTGCCCTTGCTCTCATCTTTAACCTTAGAGCGCTTAGCAGAAAAGGCAGAGCATTACCAAATGACTTTGATTACTGCAAAGCTAGGTAAACCAGACGGTTTAGGGCGGGTGATTCGAGACAAAGATGGCAGACTCCTTGCCATACGAGAAGAAAAAGATGCCTCTGCAGAAGAGACCTTAATTCAAGAAATATACTCAGGTGTGATGCTGGCTAATGCTGATTTTTTACAACGCAAGGTACCAAAATTAAGCAACGACAACGCTCAGAAAGAGTATTACCTAACAGAGCTTATTGAAATGTGTCGCCATGATGGGGCTGAGATTGGTAGTGTGCAGCCACTTGAGACGATTGAAATTGAAGGGGTGAATGATTTAGTGCAATTAGAGTCTCTTGAGCGCCTGGTGCATAAAAGGGAGGCCATTCGCTTAATGAAGCAAGGCGTCCGAATTTTAGATGCCGCGCGAGTTGATTTTAGAGGTCAGCTGGAGGCCGCTTCTGACGTTGAAATTGATTCAAATACCCTGTTTGAGGGTAAGGTTATTTTAGAAGAGAACGTTAAAATCGGCCCAAATTGTGTGATTAAAGATGCTCATTTAAAAGAGGGGGTAGAAGTCTACGCCAATACTTTAATTGAAGGTGCGGTGATTGAAAAAAAGGCTAAAGTGGGTCCTTTTGCTCGCATTAGACCGGGTACGGAGCTAGGCGAAGGCGCGAAAGTGGGCAACTTCGTCGAAATGAAAAAAACCAAACTGGGTAAGGGCTCAAAAGCAAATCACTTAAGCTATGTCGGGGACTGTATTACAGGGGATAAGGTTAACATTGGTGCCGGTACTATTACTTGTAATTACGATGGGGTTAATAAACACCAGACGATGATAGAGGATGAGGCCTTTGTCGGCTCCGGCACGCAATTGGTTGCCCCCGTTCGTGTAGGCAAAGGGGCGACCATTGGAGCTGGCACCACCTTACGGCAAGAGGCACCAGATAATAAACTAACCCTTAGTTTAAAGAGATGTAAAACAGTAGATGGTTGGCAGCGACCTAAAAAGAAAGAATGAGTTAGATCTGAGTTACGACTAACATTCCCTAACCTACGTTCCGTGGCTTGTCCGCGGAATCCATGGTTAAGAATAGCCTGGGTCCCTCGGACAAGCCGAGGGACGTAGGGTTTGTTAGTTACGAGATACAAGCAAGATATGAAAAGGTGAGGGGATATGTGTGGAATTGTAGGAGCCGTCTCAAAACGGAATGTGACAGACTTACTAATTGAAGGTCTAAAGCGCTTAGAATACCGAGGGTATGATTCAGCTGGGGTTGCGGTTATAAAAGCCGAAGGTGAACTTAATCGACGACGAGCGCTTGGTAAGGTAGAAGAGCTTGAAAAGGCTTTAGAAAAAAGCCCCCTAGAAGGCCAGACTGGTGTTGCCCACACGCGTTGGGCAACGCATGGAAAGCCTTGTGAGGCTAATGCTCACCCGCATTTATCAAGCTCAGAGATTGCGGTGGTGCACAATGGTATCATTGAAAATTATGCGGCTCTTAAAGCCTCTTTGATTGAACAAGGTTATGCCTTTGAGTCCGACACAGATACGGAAGTCATTGGTCATTTAATTCACTCTCATCTTGGTGAAAAGAAAGACTTATTGAAGGCTACTGTGGCGGCGATGAGTGAGCTAGAGGGCGCTTTTGCCATCGGAGTCATAGACAGCGACAGACCCGATGAGCTCATAGCTTATCGCAAGGGCAGTCCTTTGACGGTCGGCATTGGCTTTGAAGAGAATTTTATTGCCTCTGATCCCTTGGCGCTTCATTTATTTGCGAGAGAAGTCGTCTACATGGAAGAAGGTGATCTCGCTCTTTTAAGCAAAGACCGGGTCACGTTCTACAACGAAGGTTTAGAAGAAGTACAACGAAAGAAAGAGAGCGCCGACTTTGCCATTGGCAATGCGGATAAAGGTGCTTATCGCCACTTCATGCAAAAAGAAATCTACGATCAGCAAAGTGTGATTGCAGAAACCATTCAAGGTCGAGTCTCTGAAAAAGGTGTGCTCCTTGAGTGTTTCGGTGAAAAAGCAAGAGAGCTCTTTAGCCAGGTGGAGCACTTACACATTGTGGCCTGTGGGACAAGCTTTCACGCAGGCTTGGTGGCTAAATATTGGGTAGAGCACTTCTCAAGCTGCACTGTGTCGGTTGAAGTTGCCAGTGAGTACCGTTATCGCTCAATGAACGTGCCCAAAAACACCCTGTTTATCACCATTAGTCAGTCAGGCGAAACGGCGGATACGCTTGCAGCACTAAGACTTGCCAAAGAAAAGCCCTACATTGGCTCACTTGCCATTTGTAATGTGCCAACCAGCACCTTGGTGCGAGAATCATCACTTGTTTTTCTAACTCGTGCAGGCACTGAAATAGGTGTTGCTTCTACCAAAGCGTTCACCACCCAACTGTGTGCTTTTTACATGCTAGCGCTGTCTCTTCCCAGCGATAAGAGTGGCAAACGCTTGCAAAAAGCGGCCAAAAGCTTGATGGAATTACCAGCCTCCATTGAGTCGTTGTTAACCCTTGATGATGAAATTCGCTCATTGTCTGAAGAATTCATTGAAAAAAATAACGCCTTGTTTTTAGGGCGTGGCACGTCCTTTCCGATTGCCCTAGAGGGGGCGTTGAAGCTAAAAGAAATTTCCTACATCCATGCAGAAGCCTATCCCGCAGGTGAGCTAAAGCATGGGCCTCTGGCGTTGGTTGACAGTGAAATGCCGGTGATTGTAGTGGCTCCTTGCGATGATTTACTCGATAAGCTTCGCTCCAACCTACAAGAAGTGCACGCGCGAGGCGGCAGGTTGTATGTGTTTGCCGATGAGAGCGCCGACATTGAGCTGGGCGCTGATGCTCGAGTCATTCGCTTACCCAAGGTCCCTGCTGAGATTGCACCGATTGCCTATACCATCCCTTTGCAACTGTTGGCTTATCATGTGGCGGTGTTAAAGGGCACGGATGTGGACCAGCCTCGTAATCTTGCTAAGTCGGTTACCGTCGAGTGATGGTTGTGCGTTCATCATAGAGGATTTTTTTACAATGTGCTCTGATTTGGGTATAGTTCCACACTTTTTTGAGATAGAAGGGTAATTAGATGAGAAAAAGTGTCGATGGGCCTCCTAAGGCAGAAGCAAAGAGCTCTGCTGTGCCTTCTTATCAGCAGATGAAAAAACAGCTGGGAGGGGGCTCTTCAAAAAAGGTTGAGGAGGGCTTTTACCCAGCTGATCCAGAGGGACCACCTCCTGTAGTGTCATACTATAAAGCGGAGTCCAAAGGAGCTCTGCCATTAGTTAATAACTGGGTGAGTGATGCAAAAGGCCCAGAGTCTGCTGGGTCTGCCGAACAAAAAAATGATGCCTTTTCTGACAGTGAAGCGGCACAGAGGAGTGACTCAGGCTCTTTTAAGAGTGATGGAGAATTCAGTGACAGTGATGACTCCGTAAGTCCCAGACAATCTGGGGCCAGAAGTAGGTAATGTCTGCAAGCCCCCTGGGTAAACGCATGAATGTATTTTTAGTGTCCAGTCTAGGCAAAGTTGTGTCGAGGAGCGGAGTTTACGTGCAAGTCAATGAGCACCGCAAAAACAACTTTAACAACGAATGGACCAAAAAGACGTTCATGCGTTTGCCCTGTGCAAGTCCCCGCTTTGACCTACAAGGCTATAAATTTTTGTAAGGATCGCACCCCAAAGATGAGCCATTGCTTTCAGTGTTTCTTTTGGGAGCAGGAACGCCAAAAAATTCAAAAAGTTGGCGGTGAAGGCCATTCATAAAGTTACCTGCTTGTCGCTTGGTAAGGCTTGCTTTGCTTGCGCCACAAAGGCCTAGGTAGGCGCCTGTTGCGATGGTTAAAGGGAGCAAGGTTGTCAAAATAGCAGCAAGCTTTAAGCTAGAGGTTTGCTCAGGACAATCTTCTTCCCAGCCTTCTGATTCCCAGTGGTAGTGGGAGAGAGCATCATCCAAGGCAAGAGTGCCCCAAACGTTTACAAACAGGCCGGCAAGCCCTCCGCCAACCATCCCGATTTTCTGGCTTACATTAAGTGTCATTGCAGATCACCAAAATTAAGTTAAAGACAGATTGTACAGCCCAAAAGCATAATTTCAAGATTGAGATGGCGCAATAGTCTAAACTTATCCCTATGAACGATGAAATACATAATGATGAGTCCTCGATTGGCAGGAAGGTGAGTGAGGCGTCTCTTGCGTCTTTACCAGAAGACCGATTGGAAAAGCCAGATTACTCAAATGCCGAGAAGCTGCTCTACAGTGAAATCATGGCCTCAACCTTTGATTCTTTCTGGGTTTTCTCTCTTAATGTAAACAAGGAATCTCAGATAGGCGGGAGCTATCTCACAGTAGAAGACAGAGAGCCAGGCCGTCTTTTTTTTTCTGCTGCCTTAGCAGGCGCCATTGCATCAGCAATCAGTATTCTTCTCTCCCTTCGTCAGTTAAGAGCTTTAAATAAAAAAAAGCAAGCAGGGCAAGCCTTAGATGAGTATGAAAAAGGGCTTAAGAAGAGTTTGCCCATCGAAATTGTTGGCAGCATCAGTTTAAACAGCCTCATTTTTTTAGATGCTTTTCACTCATTAGGAGTGCATCAAGCGCTTAAGGGGACCTCCCGTTTATTTGTACAAGCGTTGGGCCTTGATTTTGCCAGTAGCCTGTTTGTAGGGATTTGCTTATTAAGAGTCATGCTGAGTGTTTATCGTTATGAGAAAGCACAAGATGCCTTGGATGACGAAAAAAGGCATCGTGCCGATTTAATTAGAGAGTGTCTAGGGGAAAAGGCGTTGGGGTGCTTTAATCGTTTCTCGCCAGAGGCGCAGCATTTAGTGATTAAACACGCCTTGTCTTTGTCAGATGATGAGCCGCCTTTTGAGTTTAAAGAGTTTATTACTAAATTACGTGCGGCGCTCAATGATCCTCAGAACCACTCAATAAGAAAAACGCTGTTTCAGAGTGAGTTGAGAGTCCATCAATTAGAGGATACGGCTCAGAAAGAATTGTTAAACGTGGGGCAAAATGTGGTGGCACTTGCCATCATTCTAACGTTTTCTTTTTATCCTCCCTTGACCGCCATTTCAATCGTGACCATGGTGTCACTTGCTATCTTGCGTTTGGTCTATGATGTTAACCAACGAATCAATGAAGAGGTCTCGGAGGTAAAATTAAGACAAGGTGCGTGTCATGTTGAGGAAGGAGGCCTGAATAATGAGGACTCCGCCCCAAGTGTTTGCAAGGAGGCTTTTAGTGAAGCAGAGGAGCAAGGATTTGATGAAGGCTTAGCAGGGTCCTTTGAGGGCAATGCCGGTTCCTCTACTCATAAAAGCATTTCTTGTGATGATTTATCCTTTCATCGCACTGAACGCTTACAGGGCGATCCGCAGGCCTTAAGACACTTAAACATTCGAGGGCGTTCACAGAGTGTCGATTCTTTTTTTAATCCGCCAAAGTTCGTTTCAGAGGAGGATGCAGAAGGTGAGAGTGAACACCCAAAATCTAAATTTTAATAGTTAAATGGGTATATTATCTCAATGCAGTTGATAGACGAGCTCATGCTGCGACTCTTCGTCTTTCTTTCTCTATCTGATATGCTTGCAGAACGTTTCTCTCCGACACTGCTTTTATGAATCTTCCTAAAGCCCTTTCTCTGATTGCCGAACACCCAGATTACCAAGTCTTAAAGCGCGTGCCAGAAAAAATTGCATTGCAGGACTTTAGCCCCCAAGATGGTGTATTTGTTGGTACTATTATTGATCTTGAGACCATGGGCATGGAGCCAAGCACGGATGAAATCATTGAAATTGGACTGTTGAGTTTTGCTTTTGAAAAAGACAAAGGGGTGCTTGGCGTATTTGAGACCTATAATGCTCTGAACGATCCAGGGCGCCCCATCCCTGAAGAGATTGTAAAAATTACCGGCATTTCTGATGAGGATGTTAAAGGAAAGAACATTGATTGGCAAAAAGTCCTGACCATGCTCAATCAATCTCACTGGGTGATTTGTCATAATTCGGCGTTTGATCGAAACTTTTTAGAGCTGCAAACGCCCGAATCGGTTGCCGAGCGCGTTAAGGCCATGCCTTTTGCCTGCACCTTGAAAGACATTGCCTGGAAAGAGCACGGCTTTGAGTCGGCAAAGCTTGATTATTTGAACTGGAAACTTGGTTATTTCTATGAGGGGCATCGTGCGCTCAATGATTGTTATGCCACCTTTAATCTGTTTCAGGCCTTTCCCCTAGGGTTTGAAGAGCTAAAAGTGAATGTGAAGCGAAAAGAGGTGCTACTTTGCGCAGCCTTCGCACCCTTTGAGAAAAAAGAGCTGCTCAAGGGGCGAAACTATCGTTGGTCGGATGGTTCTGGCGCCCTCCCAAAGTCCTGGTATTGTTATGTTCCGAGTGAGTCGCTTGCTAGTGAGCACTCCTGGTTGGATGAAATCATCTATGAGCGTGACGGCATGGCCTCAAAGCTCCCACAAGCAGAGATTAATGCCAAGACCCGTTATTCATTTAGAAGCCAAGAGTTGGTGGAATAACCATTAGGTTTCATAGCCTTTTTTCAGAAATGGCTCGTCGGCCTCCCGCCTCCTACTCTACGTTCCGCGGCTTGTCCGCGGAATCCATGGTTAAGAATAGTCTGGGTCCCTCGGACAAGCCGAGGGA
>JASBUC010000035.1 GCA_030148065.1 Legionellaceae bacterium
GCATTTCATCTATGTGATATCGTTCATCTTCGGTCAAATGTGTATAAGTCATTGGCAATTCCGATTCCACTCAGAGGCGCCAATTTATACCATTTGGCCCTCTAAATTAATCCTAATTGCACTTCGTCGTTGAATTCGCCAGAGTATTCATACAAGTCTGAAGAGGTTAGCCCAAACTTCATAGAGCCCATTACATTAATGCCTTTTAAAATTGGCATACTAATCATTGAAACAAACCGCTTTTCATCTTCAGTCCAATCAATTTCACCAGAACCATTTTGATTGCCATGGAGCTTTTCATTGATCCCTTCAATGATGGTCTCGACACGACTACTTAATGAATTATCTTTAGTTATCTCTATTTCCCCATCAATCAATAATAAACAGCTCTTATCCTGCGTCGAGCACTTCTTTATTGGAATTTTCACATCAGAAACCCCATCACCGATAAAGGCTTTAACCAACTGTTGGCTATCAGCCATAGAAGGAAGAATAGTCGGATTGCCATTACCATCAAAAATAATAGTTCCCGTGATATTCATTATAAATTCAGCAAGCTCATTATCTTTTGCGATAAAAGGTTGGCTTTGAATAGCATCCCAAATAATATTTTTATTAATCACAATTTGCTTTTCGTACTGCTTGTCTTTTTTAGCTTCTTTTAGGCTGTCCTTTAGCTTATCTAAGTCCTCACAGTCTTGTTGAGCTTGCGCAAAGTCAGTAACAACCCCAGTGTTTCCAGTTGTTTTAATGTCCTGACATATTTTTTTCTGGCTTGCCGCTATCTTTGGCCAAATTCCACCAACTAATGATTGTGCCGCATTACAAGAATTAATGTTGGTGCTATTCACTTTAGTCATAACATCTTGTAAATAGTTTTTTACATTTAAAAGTTCTGGGACAGTGGTTGATAACATTAAGTCAACCGCATACGCCCCACCATTTGTCATGATTTGTTTTCCCATCTCAACCATTCTATCTGCGGAGATGAAACTAAAGGCGCCTGTATATAAGTCAATGCCACCACAACCAGCCCGGTAAGTTGGGAGATCAAGTCGTATAAGTTGATAGTTTCTTACTGCATTTCGAGCATAAAGGGATCCACCACCAACATATCCAGCGGCTTGATTTTGCCAGACATCTGCTTTTGTTGTATTGGACATGAACCCAGAATTTTTGAAGAATTCATTCATCTCATCAGTCACTGTGGCAAAACTGGAAGTTAGAGCGCCTGATAGCACCATTGAAAAGATAAACTTCTTCATATTATGCCCCCCTCTTCAAAGGAGTGAACTTTTGCGAGAATTTCTCTATCCCTTTTAATCAACTCTTCTAGAGAAGCATTGCCAAATAACACTGGGTAGATGGTCTTTCTAGTTTCATTTATTAAAAAAAGTGCTGGGGTTCCACGAGGCATGTCACCAAATGCGGCATTTATTAAGTTCTCATCTGTAGGAACAGTATTGGGATAGGTATTACTGTTGTCTAAGCTCATTGTAATGTAGTTTGCATTCGCTTGTTTTGCCCATTGATTAAAAGCTGGTGCGAAAAGCTTGCAGTAATGACATCGGCTGGAGTACACAAGCAAATAGACTAACTTGCTTTGTGTGCTAGGTGAGCTGATTTTTTTGTTGCTAGACAGGCTAGATAGTCTTTCCTCAACGATATTATTAAATGAAAAAGCCGGCAACGTTAAAACCAACAGAAATAAACAAACCCCTTTTTTTATCATAGCCCATCTCCCTTGTAGTTTGTTGCGACCATTAGCAGTTGATTGCTAAGAACATCCTGTGTTACAAAGCCAAAGCTTACAGGCTTCACTTTTTTGTCTTTGCCATCAAACAGCATGATGGCTGGGTAATTATTTATTTTAAGCGCGTTGGCCTGACCATAGTCATCTTTTGAGTTTGGGTATTCGATTACCTTTTCGCCATCCACTGAAACTGGCAATACCTTTATATTAAATCGTTGACTAAATGCCTTTAGTACTGTTGCTTGCTTTTGGTCATATGGGTTATGACCTCTATAGAAGAACATCAACCCACTGTCTTTTGCAACTTTAGCCATAACACTATTTGCTTGTTTTATTTTTAACTCTTCAGATACTTTAAGTCCTAGGGTTGAGGTTGGGTGGGTTGATGTGTAGTTGTATTCAGGATTTTCTATCATCGCTTGTTGAAATGCCCTTTTTCCTTCAGTGGTTTTCTCCATCCAGAAGTTTTGCCACTTGATGTAGGATAGGGCATTCTCTGGCGTTGGGTTTACGTCGAATTTTGCAAGGGACTTTCTGGTTAAATGGACTAAGACATCTCGTTGTTTTGTTGGTGAGAGTTTTTCAAAAGGGATTGTTGGGGTGGCGCTTTCTTGTTTTTTATTTTTGGTGTTATACCAAAGGTATCCTTCAGGGGCTTTTGTGCTTGAAAAGGACACTCCTGATACAACAAGAAGAACAGCGATTGACAAAGATTTCATTATCGTTTTCATCCTAAATGTCCCCTTACCAACCTATGCCTTAGTGTATTCCCACTAGGAAAGTTAGGCTCCTTATAATCCTTTAAAATATCTTTTTCTAAATCACTTAGATTTATTTTTTCTAAGTCAATTTTGCTAAGTTCTTCTGGGGTGATTCCTCGACAATTTGCTCCATTTGTATCACCACCAACCATGCCAAAGCCAATTTTTAATTGTTTTTTTGCTCCGATTGCTCTAATCAAATAAGCAAGCCTTGAATTGAAAACACACCAGGACTCAGAGTGCTCAACACACTTCTTTTTAAAGGGCCCGACCCGTCTTTTTTTGGAACAGTAGGTATCTACTGAGTTTTGACTACCAACTCTATACGCTAGACCCTTTGATTTTTTCATAGCCAACTCTCTTTCTCGATCAGAGCAACTACTATGTCCCTTATCAGAACAGCAATTTACGACATGCTCGCCCCAAGCTCTCTTACAGGTGTAGTTTTCCGATCTAAATATGTTTTTTATGGTTTCACCGCTAGCGTTATTTTCTGCGTCAATTGCGCTACCAGCTAGCGCACCTAAATTCGCCAAACTGGAAATGACCTCTTCGTTGCTAGCATCCTTTTCTGCTTCTTTCTTGCAGTTTCCATTTGCACACTCAACAGGTTTTAGGCACAGTTCTTTTTCTTCTGTGCAAGACATTGACGAACATTGATAGGTTTGCTTATAAGATTGGCAAGCCCCCTCTGATGAAGAGGAGCACTCTGACTTAACCTGTTGGCACCCCTTCTGTAAAAGGGGCTCACAGTTCCCTGAAATCGAAGAAAGACATTTATATTCTCTTTGCTCTTCCCAACAAGGGCGAGATAAGGTTTTACCATCAATAACACGTGTCGTTTCATTGCTTAAGCACTTAGTTTTATGGGTAAATAAACATAAGTTTGATTCATCAGCTCCTTCAGATACTTCCCACACGTCTGACGTATAGGTTTGTTGAACCTCAAGTTCAATTGGCTCTATTTTTTGGGCTAATAATTTAACAGTGACAGTTGGGTTGTCACAACTTGGTAGTTTGAGCAATTTTACCTTTGAGGGTGTTTTTACGGATAAACTATAACAAGCACTTGATACGGAGATGAGGTGTTCTTCTTTGCATTCTTTTTCTTCTGAATTACATCTATTTAAAGGGATTGAATAAACCGATGTGTTTACGATTGGGGTAAATACCCTATTCTTAGGCTCTGATGTAATCGTCCTAACTTCTAGCTTTCTATGTCTAATTTTGCTCTCATAATAAGGGGTATCAACACACTGCTCCTTAATCAGTTTGTTTTGACACTGTGAAGGGATCTTTATGCAGCCACCTTTAGTAACCATTTCGCTTTTTTCAATTATCTGTCTTGATAAATTGATAGAGGGATCCTTATCATTATCCTTTTGTCGTTTTCTTTCTTTAGCTTGCTCTATCATTGCAATTTCAATTGGATCCGATCCTAAATGTTCTTCTCCTAAATCCTTTAGCGATTCTGGTGAAATTCTTGATTCTTCAGGGATCCCCTTAAAAAGTCTTCCCATCAACTCTTCTGGCTTCTTTACTTTCTGTAGTGAACTAATGGCACTTTGAGCCATGTCGTTAGCAATTGCTTGACCACTATCATAATCATAGGAAAAACCATAGGTTCCAAAGAACAAACAGAAGGCAATGGTAATGGTTCTATACACTGCCCTCTCCTTGTTGCCTAGTCTTAACAGACTTACTTGTATCTCCTTCCTGAGAGATTATCTCCAAAGCATTTTCTATTTTTATATTTCCATAAATAACATCCCAATTTTTACCATCATCAACAACTAAGCTTGGCACACGATTTATGCCATATTTTTTAAATACAATTGGGTTAATTTCGATAGAGGCATCTTTTTCAGATTCAGCAATATTTAGTATTTTTTGCATGGTCTCTTTCATAGAGTTATTAGCTAATCCATTTAGCACCAGCGGAATGTTATGATTTGCTGCATCATGTGCCGTTTGTGCCATCAAGGCTTCTGGCATAGAAAAGGAAACAAACATGAAAACCTTATTCGCCTGTACTGATGGTATAAACAGTAATAAGAACAAGTACACAAATAATTTTTTGTTTGAGCAATTCATAACGTTCTAGTCTCCTAACCTTATAAGTAGGTACAATTTCGCTTCTGCCAAACCAATACCCCATACTGGGATGGGTAATTCGGTTTAATGTGCCCTGCTTCCCAATCAATCGTCGAATGACCAAAGGGGTAGCAGTGTTTGCCATCAACCACCGGGTTTATAAGTTCATATCGATACCTTGATTTTTTCATCATGGGTGAATAATGGGTTCTGCAAACACTTTGAGGGCCGCTACCAACTGGGGTCGAGTCTTCAATTAGTCCAAGGCGATGAAGTTTATAGTCCATTCGTTCCGTTAGAAGTATTGCTGTTGAAACTGGGCTTTGGGAGCTCACTACATGACCTGAAAAAGGATATAGTGATCCTTGCGAACCTGCACACCAAAAAAGATTGTTAACAGGAGAGCCATTTAACATTGTTTTCATTGAATCAATTGCACAAGAACTTTGAACCACAGGATTTGAAAACAAAAAGGCTTCTGGATTCAATACTGAAGCCATTTGCGAGTCATCCCAAGTGGGATCTAGTTCAGTTACATAGGCAATGTCAAAATCACCCGTTTGCATGCAACCAACGGAAGTAATGATGTTTAGCCAAGATAGTAGTGGGTATTTATACCAGTGTACGTTATAGGCATGACTTTTAATCGACGAGCTAATATTAGTGTTCCCACCATGACTTCCACCATGTCCTAAGTTAATTTTCAAGCCCCCAAGATTAGAAAAGCAATACGGAGTATCTGTTACATCAGTTACCGCACTAGGCTCCCAAAACCCTATGTTTAGCCCAACCCGTACCCCTAATTTTTTATCAGGACAAATACCAACGATGCTTGTGGGGTTATCCCCTGAATCTGGTAAGTCACCACTTTTAACAACTTGTTTACCGATAGAGAGGGGAAATAGGCACTTCCAACAAACGTTTAAAGGGTTTAGTAGTTTTCCTTTGCATGAAGATGCTTCAGCACAGAAAGACATGAGCACAATAAACAGACTTAATAACCATTTACCCATGATTGTCTCCTATTGCATATTCGGTAATTACAAGGGCATTATCTTTTCGGCTGACAAAGGCAGGTACATGAGCTAAACCAATCTTCTTTGTAATTCGTCCGTCTTGATCAAAATAGACCCGATGAGAAAGACTTATTTGGGTTTTCTTTATTTCACCCTTCGTTAAAATGATTTTTAAATTAGGGTGAGTTTCTAATAGAGCTTTAGCAAATTTAACTTGATGTGGCTTATTGGCAGCAATAAAAAGCCATTCAGGATTATAGAAGGGTAATCGCTCAAGAGCATTGATGGTTTGACCACGTGGTACAATAATATTCCCTTGATCATCTTTAAGATCCATCTCTAAGGTAATGGTTGGATAATATGGGTAGCTAATAGTTTCGTGTGCTTCAGGTAGTTCAATTGCCGTTGGCTTGTTTACTTTTATTTGAGCTCTTTCTATCATCTGCTCATTAATTTTATCTAATGAACCATCTTTATTAAGCTCACCCAGCCTTTGATTGATTAATTCAAGCATATCCGTTTCCTGTACTTCAAAGGTTGCGCCAAATTGTCCTAAATCCTTGGCCAATACACCAAAAGAGCAAAACACAGAGATGATAAATAGTAGCTTTCTCATTGCTGCTCTCGCATTTTTTTGGCTATTAACAATTGAATAGGGTTTGTAATGTCTTCCCCACCTGCAAGAACCACCTCACTTTTTAAAATAATGCCGTGATGTTTATTTTGATACTCAAATAAAGAGCTCTTCAGTGCTTGTCTAAATTTAGAAATGGACTTTTTTTCATCTCCCGGTTTGGTTTTTAAGGCTAGTTGTCTAATAAATTCGGTGACTGTTTCTTTCTCATTAAAATAAGCCACCTTACGGCTGTTAGTACTATTTACAACTACTACTAAAGCTATAAATAATCCAAGGATAAATACTGATGCTCCTAGCCCTACGCTCATAAGCTTCATAACTCATCCCCATAATGACTTAAAGCCACTTCTTTTACGGCTTCTGTCATGGTTAAACCTTGAGAGACAAGATTTTCAACCTCTTGAAATTGCTCGCCATCAGTTGAGAATAGAATTCTTGAAAAGGGATCATTAAATAATCGGTGAAAGCTTTGAGCTTGACCAAACTTAATAAGCATTTCACTAAAGCCGTTTCCTTTGGCTTCAACAAATTTTTTAATCATGTTTATTTCAAAATCAGTGAAGGTGTTTGGGTATTTGGCTACGTAATCATCAATGTTGGATTGGCGCATGATGATATTAATATCACAGCAAGATTCTATGGCTCGACCGGTATCAGAGTTTTTTAACTCATCTAGCTTTTGACCTATTACCGTAAAGCCCGCGTTATGTTTTCTAGCAGTTCTAAATCCTTTTTCAATGAATGCCGCAGCAATAGGATTACTTCCTTTCCCTAAAAACTGCCATGCTTCATCAATAATGCACCGCTTTTTAACACTACGGGGTGTGTTATAGAATTGTCCTTGTATCACTACAATTAATGCGTATAAGACTATTTGTAATAGTTGTGGTTTTTTCTCTAACCCACCTAGCTCTAAGACCACTAACTTATTGTTATTAAAAAGTGGAGTCCTACTATTAAAAAGCTCTCCATAGCACCCCCCACTAGCGTACTTACTTAACAATGTTATTAAATCTGTAAGACGCTGATCCCCCTTGTGATGGTTGTTTAAAAGATATAAAAGCTCTTCAATTACATCATCAATACAAGAATTAGACGCTTTTTTTCTCCATGTTTTATTGACTGCATCCAAAAGGTAGGTTTTTTCTACTTCATCTAATGCCTTATCAGGTGAGGCCATCAAGGCAAGTAAATCACGAATCTGCTCAGCACTATCTACTTCAACAAGTTCCCCTTGTTCATTTTTGACGGTTGACTTCCCTTCAAAATCAAAGAGAGTGAATGGATTTAACTTGAGTTGCTCATACTCGATGTAGACCCCATCAAAGACAGAGCAAAGGTGTTTGAATGAATCACCTACATCAATTATGAATACTTGGTTTCCTTTGGATAGCTCATATAAAACAACATTATTAATGAAGTATGATTTCCCAGCACCAGATGATGCCTTTACTGCATTATTCATATTTATAATGGGTAGGTTCTTAGTATCATGAAAGTCAATCGCAGATAACTGGTTTCTCAAGGTTGGTAGAATGACGCCTTCCTCACTTCCTTTAAATTCTGCAACTATGGGCATCAAGTTAGCAGCATTCCAATTAGTAAGAGGCTTAACCTGGTCAAGTTGTTTCATGGCTCTATAGAGGCCATTGCTCATAAAAAATGGCAAACTAGATAAAAAGGTTACCCATTGAGTGCCATAAGCTGGCATTAATTCAATATTATTTTGCCTAAACGAACCTATGGCTTTGGCCATATCCTTTCTAAAGGTTTCAGGGGTTGAAAAAAGGGTCAAGGTTAAAGTTGTATCACATAAGGTTAGCGTGTCTTTTCCCATTTCTTGCTGAACATAATCATAATCAGCAGCTTCATGCTCAATGCCTGGATCTAATCTTCGATAGATTGAATTATTTCTTTGAGACGCTGATTTGGCTTTTCTATTTGCTATAGTTTTTTGTTTTTCATGAGAAAGAGAACGAATGTTGAAGGTTAATAGGAAGCTAGACTGTATGCCGTTTTCTGGCCTCATTAAATTTACGTAATTATCAGCACTACGCCAGAGATGAAAGTAGTCAGGCCACTGCTTAACAAGAAGATTGACGATTTTAGACTTTTGTTTGTGACCTTCATCATCAAATACTTCACTATCTATGACATTATCATCGACAACTAAAGTGGTTCCCCTTTTGGGAATTGAGTGAGAAATGGGTTTTATCTCGTCAACAGTAATTCTTTCAAAGGTTGGAGCTAGATCTACATAGGAAATAATTGCATTCACAAAGCTTGCAAATGACTCAACATTCATAGCCTCATAAGACAAATTTAAGACCGCAAGCTCTGCTTCCAAATCCTCTCTAGCTTTTAGTATATAGTCAGTTTGTTCAGAAGATTTCTTAGGGCAAGAAAATGAAAGGTATATGCGATAATCACTTAGTCGACAAGCATAGCCTCTCTTGTTTTTATAGCCACTTTGAGTCGCATTTAAATGATAGTCTATTCCCATTTTTGCAATGTCGGCAAACATTCCCCCTTTTTTCAAAAAGGGTTCATACAGCTTTGCAATTCTTCCACCAACCATGGAGTGCTTAAACAAAGAGACTTGACAGTCCCAACCAACTGGAAGCTTATTCTTTATCATTGAGCTAAGGTTGTGAACAATGCCCTCATCTGCGCCTGTTAATGGGCTAACGCTATAAATAAACCCTATGCTTTTATCATTAATAAAGAGGTTGTTTTCATCATCATAATAGTCATAGGGCAATATCTCTTTAATATGAGAGTATTCTATGGTCAGAGATTCATTTGCTTCACGGATGATTTTATTGGTAGAGCCCTCAAACCCTTGCTCTTTTGAAAAGACTCTAGAAACCCTTTCACTTAATAAATTTACTTTGTCCATCAAGTCATCAAGATTCATTCTTTATCCCCTATTAAACTTAATGTTTTCGCCAGAATGTTGGTGTCCGTCTTTATCTACCCACGGCGTAACATAAAGACCAAGCCCTGATAAGGTTTGGTCTTCTAAACTTGAAGAGACTCTATGAGTTCTCTTCTGGTTTTTTGGTGAGCGGTGCAAATGATCGGCTTGTGAAATGGTCATGCAACTGTCAAAAGCCGTTTCCTTGCATGATAATTCCCCACCTGTACTGGCACATCCGACTAGAATTAAACTACTTGAAAGCAATAACATTATATTTTTCATTTTGCCCCCCTACTTGCTTTGTTTGCGCTATCCATTTCTCGCAAAAGTGCTGGACTTACTTGAAATGTTTTAGCATTAAAGTACTTTGGATCGTCTTCTTTATTATTTACATCATGATGTCTATATGGTTCTTCATAAGTTTCCTTTGGCGAGTCATTAGGCTCTAAATAAAAACCTTCCTTAAAAACAACCTCAACAATATTTCCAGCTCCAACTTGTACAATTGGGTGGTACTGATCGGCTCTTTTGATGTAGTAATTTGCTAATCGCTCCATTGCATTAGCTGTCCCTGCATATGCCCCAGCTGCAAAAACATCACCAGAAGGAATTGTTGTTGTTGAGCCAAGTGGGGAAATGCTTTGAACTGATTGGCTTGCTTGTGCAACTCCAGCAAAGCCAGATAGTGCACCACTAATGCCAGCCCATTTAAGAACCTCACCATCGCGCATTGTGAGTTTTCCTTTTATTCCTACCTTTCCTCGATACACAACCCAACCAGATACATTTTTATCAATTAGCCCTATCCCTTTTTTCCGACATGAAATGTGCTCAATACGAGCAAAGGCCCTCTCGCTTGATACGTCTCCATAACTACTGGTAATCAATCTACATCCTGATATTCTTGAAGTGCCACCATTGGGCAAACTGCCATTATCTAAGATTTTTAGTATCATTGGGGTTGTGCTGTTTTGCCCATTAACTGAAGCATCTGAGTCAGCACCAACTAAAACAATGGCTTTGGCATAAGTAGAGCTTGGCACATAGTTTCTTGGGTTGTTTTTAAAGTAACTTCCCTTCTCATCACTGTGATAAGCCCATGTATAATGAGCCACTTCTAATTTTTTTGGTGCCTCTGGTACTTCATTTGAAAACCTTATTTGATTATCACTGCGCCACAGCTCCTTATTTGTTACATCCATTTGCATGGCATTTTCTTTCTCTTGTTTTTCAGATAATTTTTTTAGAGCATCCCCTAGTTGTTTCTTAAGCTCATTTAATTTTTCATCCGTTGATATTTCCAATGCCTGTACTCTATCCGCTGTTTTCTTTACTGACTGACTAGTGTCCTTAGCTTCCATTTGTATGCTGCTAATTGCACTTTCACTATTTGCCTCAGTAAAGCTCTCATCAATTGGCCCCCCTGTTAAATCAGGGTGTTGTTGATTACTAGGTTGAGAGGAGCCATCTGAGGGATCCATAAATAAGACACAGATGGCCACAACTAAACATAGTACAATTGAAAATATTGAAAGTAGTTGTTTGTATTGTTTTTTTAAAACTAGGCTATTAACTTTATCCTTAGACATTCTTTACCCCTCTGACAATATAAAGAAGGCCATTTTCCTTTGCCTTTAAGTAGTGGGTTGACAA
>JASBUC010000075.1 GCA_030148065.1 Legionellaceae bacterium
CATACACGATAAAGATACGAGTCAAACTAAATCACGACAAAACCGGTTTTTGACATTTAGAAAAATAGACCACTTATCCATTGCCAAAAACTTCAAACCAATAGCAAATCTATCTTCTCTTGTTGAGACGCACTTTGAGACGACTCATGTGTATACAGAGGAGCCAATGTTACCGTTGGAAAGTGATGAACCCGTTGAGCAAAAGATCATATCACAACTTCGCTATGGTCAAGTCATTAACCAAAGAACGCCCAGTGCTTATTATCACTTGCCAGAAGAAAATGAAGCACTTTTTTTTGACGAGATCAAAAGTTTAGTAGCAAAAAATCAGTTTCTAATTAAAAAATTCGAAAGAGACATAATAGAACAAATTACTACTCTTCCCAATAATTTGAATGGACTTCGTGTAGAAATACTCCACCAAACCCTATTAGTAGATCGTCCAAGCCTTGAGTTGCTTATACTGTGCTACTTAGAGCAAGACATGCAAAAATTGCAGAGGGCAAATCCAACCTTAAATCAGAAAAGCATTGAAATTGTCTTATCGAAAGTGGTTACTCTAATGCAACTAAAAATTCAGCTTAATCAGCTGCAAGATCTACTCTCTTTAACTGATGAGGGAGAGCCCACTTTTTCTCTTGAGGTAAAGCAAGCCTTTGCGGAAATATTATTGCAAAAGAATCTCTATGATCTAGAAAGGTACCCTGAGTTTTTAGTCTATGAGTATTACTCTGGAAATCGATTAAGACTTGAACAAGTTGAGACTCTAATAAAGGTGATTAATGCCATAGAGCAAGGAGATCAACAATTTGATTACCAACATGTATTACTGCAGTTTAAAGCCGGTGGTGGAAAAACGTCGGTGATTATTCCCATTCTTTGCAAACGCTTTAGCGAGATGGCTCTACTGTCAACGATTGTCAACACCAATGAACTCTATCAGATTTCTAAGAATGAGGTGCCTAGAAGTCTTATGAGTCACTTTTCAATTCGAGTTGAAATCATAGAGAGAGACATTGATTATCAATGGAGTGCCAATGAACTGGCTCGTTTGAACATTGCCCTAGAGTTTTGGAGACAGGAAGGTCGAGTGCTGTTGATAAGAGCAAGTGCTTGGTATGGCATCAATAATGCTGACAAAATGGCCCTTGAACAACAACAAGTTCAAACTGTCAAGCAAGCACACAAAGTGTTAATGTTCTTTCGTTTAAAATCCATAAAACTTGAAGATGAGGCTCATTTAATTAGTTCTCCTTTGCAAGAGAGTGTCAAAGCTTACGGTCCGACTGAAAAATTTAGTAGCGCTGAGTGTGCGTTTATACAAAAGATCTACCATTTCTTATTAGATTCTCCAGAAGTATTAAACATTATCAACATTTCTGATGAGCAGCACAAATTATTAAATGAGTCTGAAGTAATCGAAATCCAACGCTCCTTACGAGCATATATTATAGAATTGCCTGAATTTAGTGAGCACATTCGAAAGCAATTGAGTGCATACCTTGATAGTCCCTCTAAAGAGAGGCCTCCTTGGTTAAACAATCTTTCGCTCTCTGATAAACAAAGTGCAAACTTGGTGGTAATGGCAAGATCGTTTGTTAATACGCACTTTCCACATATTTTAACTCGGCAAGTATTTAAAGATTATGGTCAATCCACTCACCCTGGGGATAACACCATTGCGCCAAAGCATGATGGGCAAGATGTTTCAGCCCACTTTGGGGATCCACTACTGAGACTTTCTCTAGCCACTCAGTTTTATTTAACGCAAGGCTTAAGCATTGAAGGGTTTAAGCGCCTTATTATGGATCTTTTAGAAAAACATGAAGAAGAAAAAGTATCTTTTGGTGATATGACACCATCAGAAATCTTACTTTCCACTATCTTTTCTGATAAAACCATGGCACAAATATCCCCCTCTTTTGTTGACAAGGCCGCAAATCAGATTTCAATTAGAAAAAATAGATTCGCTGTTGAACTATTTTTAAATAAATACACCTATCCTCAAATATCAAAACCAAGAAAAGTGGTCACCTCAACCCCCGCTGAATTACAAGGAGGTTTTCGATACAGCATCCTAACAACGGCTACCCCTGGATTAAGCGAGCTCTATCCGGCCTTCATTCGCCCAGAAAATGTGTTTTTAACCCCTGAGTTTGAAGCTAAAGTGTTAACCACTCTGTTAGGACAACGAAATCGGGCCAACTGTTTGATTGACTTTGGGGCAACACCAGAAGCCTTTTTTGAAAATCTGCAAGATACGTGTCCTGATTTATTTATACAATTAACAGCACTTATTGATCGAGGTGGGCTCTTAATTAATCATCAAGGAGAGAAAATTGTAAGGGCAATGGTTGAGGTGGCAGGTCATCTTGCCAATAAACAAAACGCGCTTTTTTTTGATAGTAAGCAGCTTAATGTCTTTGTAAAGGCACTTAATGAAGAGCTAATTCCAGTTCTTGGAACACGCTATCAAGAGGCTGTTGCAAGCACAGGGTTAACCCCCGAAAATTTAATCTTTTTTATGTATTTATCATTAGCACGAACCACGGGGACGGACATTAAGAGGCCAGTGACGGATGTTGCGGCTCTCACAGTTGGCAAAGAACAGAGCTTATCTGAAACCATTCAAGCGGCTATGCGTGAGCGAGGGCTTTTAAGCCACAATGGACAGCGAATTATTTGGGTTTTATTTAAAGAGATTTATCAAAAAATACACCCTGAGGGACATGAAACTTTTGACCCTCTAGTCTTAATGACTTGGCTAATAAAAAATGAGGGATCTGAAACCAAACAAAAAATCATCGTACGGGCTTACCAGGGGATTTTTCAGGCAATCACAGACGTTGTTTATCAAAAAGTTCATCAAGGGTCTCTCTCATATGAAGCGTTTTCAAAACAATTGTCCCCCCCACAAACACTCAGCATTTATGATAATTATGAACTTGAATCAGTTGTTTCACAAAGTGGTGAGGCATTAATGCTTTATGTGAATCAAACGTTGCAAAGATTTAAGTTGGATTATTCTGAAATTCCTCGAGAGAACCGGCAAAGAATCGAAGACATACTTGTACAAACTTCTAATTTAATCATGGAGATCTCTTCAAGCAGCACTAGCATCAGCCAAGAGTCGTTTCAAGAATTAGAAATGGCCCAAGAACAAGAACAGCAGCAAGAAATGAGGTCTCAGTTGGAAACAGAATATGACCAGATTGCTGATTTTAGCTTAAATAATGACATGTATGGATTTTGGGATAGATTAAGCATTGTTTTCTCAGAGATCTCTTCCGATAGCACCTACCAAGCACTAGTGGTGCCTTCCCTAGATGAGGGTAAGCACCCAAGGGTGTATCTAGATAAAAGAAGGTTCTCACCACTTAAAGTTAATGATCTCAATATAAAAGATTCAGAGTTATGGCAAAAGCCCATACGAAATTTGCTAGTGAAAGTTGAATTAGATGGCTCAACGACCTTTTTGGCATTAACGGAAATTGGAGCCAAATTTTATTACAATCAAATTCTAAATCATTTCCGGAGCGAGGAATCTCAGTACTTTTTAGCGGCCTTTGATGGCAGCGTGCTGGCTAAAAGCCCAGATCTTGCGCTTGACTCTTCATTAATGAAAAAGGCTCTTATCGAGACAAAACTTGCGGTAACTTTTGTAACCCTATTAAATGGTGAATTATCCTCACCACCAATGCTTGCTACGTATATTTCACACTTTAGGCTAAACGAAGAAGACGTCGATGCTTTGATTGACTACGTTGAGCGTCATAAAGTCTCAAGACACTTAAATCAACTCCATCACTTAAAGAATTTTCTACCGGGATATTATGAGTTAGCAGAGAAGCAGACAGACAGTGAGTCAAAGTTTGCAACCTCGCAGCTAACTCCCAAACAAAAAATAGTCAACGGCGCCAGAGTGCATCACGCTTTTTTTGCAACCATCCCTGTGTTAGAAGGGCAGATCCCTGACAAGAAAACCTACTTCGAAGAAATTGACAAGGCCATACCACCGAAAGTAGAAGGAGATGAAACAGGCCCGTCAACAAGAGCGCCGCCTAGCCATAAAGAACAGAGTGTAATTAAGGTTGAGAAATTATGTTATCGAGCAATCGGGTCAACTGCAGGGCAATCCTATTGTCCAGGAGATGATTATGATCTCTATCTTTTTGAGAGGGGCAAAGAGAGCAGAGAGCTAGTGCCCTACGGCTCTCCACTGGTTGCAGCGCCAATTAAGACTGATCTTTTTGACAAAAGCTCATGTCGAGGAGTTAGCTTATATGGAGAGGAGGGTGTTTACTGTGAAGGCGAAGAGAGCGCCACTTTTTATGTGCCAAGGGATCCTATGAGCATTGATGAACACATAAGTTATGCCGTCACTAACCTTGCCTTAGGAGCAGTGCTCTATAACATCACAAAGTCCGCCGTAGGTTGGTTTTTTTCTCAGCCACAAGAAAAAGACATGTTAAGTTCTGAACACTCACAGAATGTCTTAAGATATGCAGAAGAAATGATAAAAGTGCTCAAAGAAACAATTGATAAAGAGTCTGATTTTCATGAAACATTAGAAAGCTTAATAATTAGACTTAAAAGCCTTCAGAATGAATTTAAAAAACACAGCGCTGTTTCTAATACTGAGTTCACTGAGTTTAGTCTAGATTTAGAGTATTTAAAAAATTGTGTAACAGAATTAACGCAAGAGGAAGTTCTGAGTGCGAAACAAGACTTGCAAAGTGAGTTTTTTAATCAACAAAAGATCATGGAGGAAGAGCTTCAAAGTCTTACCACAATGTTCTTTGTCAATGATGATCACAATGTTGATGAAATTAATCAGCTATTAACTAAAATAATCGATCGTACTGATTATGCTCGAGAGACAATTTTTGCCTTGTTTGAGCATTATGTATTATTGAATCAGTTCTTCAGCGATCTATCTAAACCAATGATGGCAAGTGATCCCAAAGACTTTAAAGAGGCGCAAGAGAGATTATTAAAGGCGATAAAAGAAGGTAAAATCGAGCCATCTGAACACTTTATTCAAACCTTGAAAGAAAGAGAAAAGAACTTTCTGCCAAGTTTTAAAGCGCAGTCGCAGCCTTTTTATTTCTGGAGCACCGGCAAGTCGACTTCCCCCCCACAACCGCCTTCATCGCCTACTAAAAAGCACCAATAATAAGGCCTTTTCCCGCAAAGCGCACAACTACTATACCCAAACTAACATGCTCCTACGTCCCACGGCTTGTCCGAGGGAACCAGACTATTCTTAACCATGGATTCTGCGGACAGTAGGTTAGGGGGTGTTAGTATCAACTGTTTCAAAGGCCACACCTTTTTCTTGCCTTAAGATGTCAGAAAGATCGCTTAGAGTCTTTGCTTGCCTAATTTGATAAGACAAACTTTTTGGTTTGTTTAAAGGCGCAAACCAGCTTTGTTTTAGCCAGCTTAGATGAAAACTAAAGCTGTTTGGCATGACATGTCCTTCCTCTGGGGCAAGCTCCTGTAACAGTTCGTGTTTCAAAATTGTGATAGAATTTGGATGAATGTTTGTTGGCAAATTAGTGAGCTCACTTATTAAGTGCTGAGTCAGTTTAACACGCTCTTCTTTCTCTAGAAGGTTTAGCATTAAACTAAGTAGTTGGGGGGTGTTTAGCCCCTCTGTGGCAAGACTAAAGGATGGTAGGGCGTTAAGCTCTGCAGTACTTAATTGATTTTGTAGTGCGCTTTTTAGAAATAGGCTAAAACGCTGAATATCACAAAAGGCTGAGAGCCGAGTATTTTTAGGGATCCAGTTCAAAACAAGGCTCATTAATTCTAAGTTTATAAGCAAGGCCTTGTGGTAGAGTAGAGTGCTGTTATCAGCCGTTTCTGTATTTAATAAGGATTCTTTTTGTGCATCACTCTCAAAATACGACAAAACTGCTTCAATGAGCTGAAAACAGCGATCAATCCCTGCCTGAAAGTTGTCATCTTTCTGCTGCTGATACTGATCATAAATGTTCAATAACACATGTTTATTAGGGGCATCATTTGAAACACCTTGTGCTAAGACTTCACGAATTTGATCCTTTGAAAAAAATTCATCGAGTACGGATAAGGTCTCAACATCCGAGAGTTCAGAAAGACTGCTGTGGTTCATGTTGTTAAAACGCATAAAGCGGTTTTCTGCTGGCAATTTATTAAGAAGCAAACGTAAAGACTTTGGTGTTTTTACGGCCTCTTCTAATAGATTCTTTTCATTTTCAGGCACAGGTATCGTCATAATTTCATCGAGTTCTGTCTCAGAAAAATGTTCTAATATAACGGCCAGTTTCTCTGGGTGAGCAATAAAGAAAAATAGAGGCAGCTCTGTGATCTTATGGTGATCCTCATTGCTAAGCTTACGTTGATAGTAGACGGAGTCGAGCGAGCGGGTCGTTAAGAGCGTGTGCGAAAAGGAGGCTGGAAATAATTTAAGAAAGGCATCTGCGGCCTCTATGTGCTGCTTGCAAAAAAGATAAAAGACGCTCTCACCATAATTATTTCGATGCATTAAGGCATTAAATTTTAGCTCGTCGCTTTTTAAGGTATCAAGAACCAGCATCAGTGCTTGAGGATGCGAACGAGCCAACAGGTGGAGGAGCGAGTGTTTTCTATCTGGGTCGAGTCGGTCATGTAGTCGAATAGTACGGCCTGTATAGCTGTAATCAGGCTCGACGTCACAAGGGGCGGTAAGAGCTTCTAGACGCTCGCTATCTGTCAACGACTTTAGAATTTCAACTAGTAGTGCGGGTCTTTGTATAAACTGAAATAAAGCAGACTGCAGGCCTAAATGAAGGGTGCGTTTTGTTAGCAGTGAGATAAGGGTCTTTTTATGCTTTGAGAGGAAGGCTCTAAGTCGCGTGCTATCGGTAATGATAGAGAGCTCTGCTGCCAAGTCATAAATTGACTTCTTCTTCTCAAACATCCTTACCCCTTATTAACAAAGGTTAGTACTCTCTCATCCGACATGGATTTGTTAAAAGCATAGCCATTTCCTTTAAATGCCTTTAAGTCCTCTAGCTTATCAAGGCCATTGGTAATCATAAAGTTGGCAAATGTGCCGCGTGCTCGTTTGGCAAGAATACCAATGGTTTTATAGGCGCCATTTTTATAGTCTTTAAAGGCGACGTCTATTATCGGGTGGGTAAGCGCTTTCTTATTAACGGCCTTTGAGTACTCGTTTGAGGCAAGGTTAATAATCATTTTTTGCGGATGAGACTTAAGTTCTTTATTGAGCTCTTCGGCTATTTTTTCCCCCCAATAGTCATAGAGGGTTTTGCCCTTTGAGGTGGCAAGGGAGGTTCCCATCTCTAGGCGGTAGGGGGCAATGTCGTTCATCGGTGCTAAGAGGCCGTAGAGACCAGAGAGTATGCGCAGATGCTTTTCAGCATAGTTTAATTCTGTTTGATTAAAGTGCTCGGCTTTTAGTGTTTGATAGACATCCCCTTGAAAGATAAAAAGAGCAGGCAGGGTGCTTTTTTTTGCAAGCGAGAAATTTTGGTAGCGATCATAGTTAAGAGTGGCGAGCTTTTCACTAAGGCTCATTAGTGTAGCGAGATCTTTTGCAGAGTACTCTTTGAGAGTCTTTACAAGCTCGAGGGTCTCTTTTTTAAAGCATAAAGGTGTAGACTCATTTTGTAGAGAGGGGGTTGTCTCAGCAAGCTTTTTAGCAGGAGAGAGTAGTATTAACATGAGAGTTCCTAGGTTAAAAGCATCATAACCGACATCATATACCCAAACCAGTTCATTATGTACCCTCAGGGCATAAACGATGCTTTGACCTAAACAGATGCAGGTACTGTCCAATCTGTCGGCCTATTGGTTGCTATTCAAATGGTGCTTAATGGTAATATCTAAGCTGATGGGTAGGAATAGTTACCAGTATGCTTCGGTTAACGTGGTGGGAGATGGAAACGGGATTAAATGATCCTAGTAGATCGCAATTTAATAACCGCGCCATTACTCGAGCCTACCTGCGAGTGCCTTAGGGCGAAATTACCTAAGGATCCTCGCTAACGTCTGTTTCAATTATTTATTTCGGTGTCATTTTTTTGATTTAATTCGATGATTTGGGAATAATACCTATTTATTCAGTCTAGACTATACTTTCTGGTATGAGCCAGCAAGGACAAATCGTGTATTTTTTAAACGGACCCATAGACGCTCGGATTTTGATGCTTATTGCACGCCGCGGCAAAACTTTGTCAGAGAGTGGCACACAGTATGATAACTCTTATCAAGAAGAAATTTTGAAAGCGATGTTTAATACGCTGAGTGCTAACTCTCGTACGAACCGGATCCATCTTTTTTCAGATTTTTATAACAGGGAGAGTGTTGAAGAATATCATTTAGCTACTAATGTATTGAGCCAAGTGTCTTCGAGAATATCCAAACCAAAAGGAGAAAGCAGTTTTTACGAACCGTTTTTACCACTTGGTCCATATGAAGATCGGTTTTTTATAGCGTCTAACATGTCTAAGTTTGTTAAAAGTATTTTTAGTAATGAAATCAAAAGAGGAAGCATTATTCTGAGTTTAGAAACCCATAAAAATGAAACGTTTTATTATTTGACAATAACAGAAAAAGATTACGATAAAGACCATTTTCAGAGAACACTTGGCGGTTTAGGGTGCCTGCCAAGTAGAGATATACAAATTAATCTATACGTGAAGAAAAATAAAAATTTGCCCTCATTATTTCATTTGAATTGGTTTACTGATTACATCAATCAAAGCTTAAAAGATAACACAAAGCTACCTTCATATATTTCAAAAAACAATCCAGACGAAATACTAGATTTTGATAGTTTGAAGGGTCAAACGATGTCCCTATTGAAAGATAAAATCAATCGCGCAAATGAAATATCAGATAATGAACACCAAAAACTATACTATGCATTATTATTTAATTTTATGGAAGATATTACTTTTCATGAAAAAAACATTCCACTTCATTTAAAAGAAACATTTACTCAGAGCTTGGTAAGAATAATAAAACATTTGCAAATACAAGAAGAACTATCATTTAATGATTTTATTTTGTCCGTTCGTTTATGTGTCGATGAGATTAGCCTGTTATATACACCGTTTAATTTAAATCCTAGCATTGAAGAAAAAATGGGGAAAATTGCTTCCTTAGAAAGGAACATAAAAGACTTCATCGAGCGAGCCATCGATATAAGACCAACCCATTCAACTTACGAAAACTCAGGTATGCAAGCAATTAACTTAGCCATATATAGCAGCATGAAGAGCTTAGCCCCTGGGAAACAAAGTGACTTTAATGTGTGTTGTTCTAATGATGCATACTTTGAAATATTTTATTTGGTTAGGAAACTATTTGGCGGTTTGGCTAGTAAAACCTTTCCAGATATTGGAAAAGTTTATGGTAAGAATATTTCAGAAAATTCTCCTGAACCTATTATTGATTTGTATATTGGTGCGTTTGAAAATAATGTCGACATATGCGCTTATAGCCATAAATTTATTGACATAAATATCTT
>JASBUC010000076.1 GCA_030148065.1 Legionellaceae bacterium
TTTAATTCAGAGAGCATGAACGGCAGTAAGTTTTGGTTCATGCAAACCAGAGGCCTAAAAGATGAAAAGGCACTACCACCTGGCACAAATAATATATCACATTGGTCTTTTAATGCTTGTCGCTTTAATGAAAAGCGTTGCCAGAGATTACGATGCAACCAGCTCTTATCCAATGCCTTAATCGGTTCTTTAATTAACCAAGAGCGATTTGCAATGGCAGAGAGAGTGCTCGTGCCCGCCCAAAGAACCACTCGCTCAAACTTCAAATCTTCGGGGCTAATAGATTCAAGCAATGATCGCAAATGAGTGATACCACCACCTACCCGAATGTTTGAAGCATCTATGCCTAAGACTCTAGGTTTCATATCAATGTCCAAGATGGAATCACATGCCACTCCCCGACTAATTGATAGGGGCTACCATTTAAGCCTTTCTTAAATTTGGCGATGCCTGCAGGTGTTTCCTCATTTAAACCGCCAAGATCAAACAAGCTCATGCCTTCAGATTTGGCAGCCATAATTGCTTGCCACAAGAGCAGTGAATTCACTTGTGCCTTTCGTCCTTCAGCGTTACTAACCCCAATTAGATAAGTGCTAACACCACCACTTGTAATGGTGAGCAGCATCCCAAGGGGCGCACTGCTTTCTGGGTGATGTGCAAAAAATACCTTGCTGTTAAAGTGCTTGCTGTTTCGTTTAGAGAATTCGCTCAAGAGCGCCTTGGAAATGCCTGTAAAGTTTTTGCCAATCTGGAAGCTCTCATACCAAGAAATGACACTTGTGAGATTCTGTTCATTTAGAGTCTCACGCTTAACCAAGAGCTCTAGTTTTTCAGCCTTGCGAAGGCCATTTCGCCATTTACCATTAAGATTTTTTAATAAACTGTCACTCGGCAAACTTAAATCAAGACATGCCGAGCCCCATGGGGTTAGCCTGCTCTTGAAAAATTTAAACGCCTTAAATTGATGCATGATTCGCTCTGACATCGGTCGCTCAAAGGCCGCTTTCACATATCTAATCTTTTTTCTTCGTGCTTCTCGCACTATGCAAAGAATGCTCGCCATTGCCAGCTCATCACCGCCATGGATCATGACGGGCCCTCGATTAATGCGTGCAATTTTTCCAAAAAAGGGCAGTGACCGAATCAGAAGCTGACAAATGGCAACAGCTTTACCGCTCTCATCTTGAACTAAAAGCCAAAGGGTGCTTAGTTTATTTGCTCTCGCTGTTGCTTGACCATATTGGGATGACTGTAAAAAGCTTGGGCTCTTAGCTTGATTATAGAGTGCCTGCCAAGTACTTTCGCTTAGCTCTACAACCTGCCAGTGTTTTATTTTTTCTCGCAGGGCTTTTCTAAAAATACTATTGAGTTTGCGTATACTGGTTTCTGCCTGGGGGATTATATAACACTGGTTCAATCGGCGATCTCTTGCAGATGATTCTTCGTTTTCTAATACCTCGGGCGGCAAATCAGGCCAGCTTGATACAGGTAAACCTAGTCTCTGTAGCGATTGGTAATAAGATTGAACCGACGCCTTATCACCTTTTATTGAGATTAAATAAGGGTAATGATTGATAGGATTAATCTCAATCTCATTATCTTTAATTAACATGCTTAGTAGGTCGCGGATAAGTACGGCCTTTTGGGTTCTTTGTTTGCTTATGGTAGTGAGCCCTTTGGCCTTGCTCTCTAGTAACCTCATTGAAAGTTGACTCATTCTTGGCTTTGAAAGAGCAGCACCTTGCACACTCTCTAAATCTGTAAAATTACTCTTATCTTTTCGTACCAATCCTATTTTTTGCATGAAGCGCTTTACAAGCCAAATGAATTCAAACAATTGTGGCTTACGCGTCTGCTTTAATAACTCCTGATGCTGAGTGATTAATTCATTTAGAAAATCATTCCCAATGCCGGCTGGTCCCTCATCTCTTGCAAGCAGCAAGGCTCCATTTGGCAGCGCTAAATGCTTATATGGACTGTAGAGCACAAAATCACCTTGTTTGCCAATACCATGAGATGGCATAAGTACATGGGTTGCGTCTTCAATTAAGAGGCACTCATGTGATTGACAAAATTCATTTAGTTTGCTGCTGTTTGCCTCTTTGCCAAAGTAGTGCACTAATATGAGTAGGTTTGGGCTAGCCTCTTGGCTTAAAGCTTCAAATCTTGAAAGATCTGGGTTTAAAGACTCATCTAGTGAGTAATAAACAAGTTTTATCTTTAGCTCTCTTAAGGGTGAGAGAGCAAGATTGCAAAAAAAATCCGGCAGCCAAAGGCAAAGTTCTTTATCTGGATGCTGCTCTTGCCACGTTTTTGCAATTAATTTAAGTGACCAAGTTGAGCGAGATAAGCAAAAGACTTTCTCATTATTTAAACGCCAGGCATTTATAAAGCCTGCCTCGTTTACTTTTTTAACTGGTAACACTCGAAGAAAGTCTGCCCAGCTAGGAAGTGGTGCGTGAGTTAGTCTTAACATGAAGTGGGCTCTTGCCAACTTTTGTAGCAATCTAGTTTCTTCTGGTAATGCCAGTCTGCCCCACCATTGACCAACGCATCTAGAGTCTTATGGTCATCTTGTAAGGAGACAGCTTCTCGACAAACACCGTAGGGGTTTCGGTACACAAAATTATTACCACGAAGGCCTGTGTGTAAAAATTTGAATTTTTTCTTGGCAATGTTTAGAGCTCGCGGCCCAATACTCTCTAAGGTTCCAAATGGAAAGGCAAAATGCTCAATTTCTATGCCAAGAGATTGCTCTAGAGCTTCTGCGCTCTTTATGATTTCTCGATGCAACTCCTCTCCATCACTTATTTTTGAGAGATAAGCATGCGTTCTAGTATGAGCCCCAATTCCATGACCATCCTCTGCCAGCTCTTTTATCATAGAAAGAGTCATATTGCTTTGCTGATTAACCTCAAAACCTTCTTGCCCTAAGTAGATATTATTCTTGATAAACGCCGTACGCTCATCTTTGCTCACGGAGGCAAAGGCTTCAATTACAAAAAATAGAGCCTTAATCCCTAGAGGATTAAGTATGTTTTTAGCCACGCGATAATTCGACAAAAAACCATCATCAAAGCTAAGCAATAAATATTTCCCAGCTGTTGGGTTCTCCGAATTTAATAATTCTGAAAAGTCACTCGGCCCTATAAAAGTCCACTCTTTGGCTAAGTGCTGCAATTGATGTTTGAACGTCTTGTCTAATGATTCTGGAACATCATGATAAATTAACACTCTTAGTTCTAGTGGCGATTTTTTTCCTAGAAAATGCCTTAATTTTATGGACTGATAGGTGCTTTTTAGTGCTAAGTTTTTTAACCGTTCTTTCATCTATCTTACAGCCCTGATCGCTTTTTATAGAGGTAATTTAATAGATGCTCTGAGAAAGGGGTTATGCAGAATGCAAGCAGCATTAGTGCATATTTATGTTTAAATTTTATTTTAAATAAACTTTTAAAGGCCGAGAGCCTATCGCTGTTTGCAATTTGAACAGCAGCTTTATTAATTAAAGTGCTTTTATTTAGTTGCTTAATTTCTTGTTGATAATCACGTCCCCAACTCGGGTTTTCTAGAAGCTGCTTATTTATCCATCGCTCTTTTTCCTCGAAGAAGGCGCTGGGTGATTTCCAGGTATCACTCTCATCATGAACTCGCCATTTGGCCAACACCTCTGGCACAATGGCAAGCTCAGAGGTTTCACTAGCTCGAACAGCAAGGTCAAAGTCGGCAATAAAGCTAAAGTCTGGGTCAAACGCTCTTTTTAAGTTTTCGATCACTTCTTTTCGAATCACCATGGTTTCTAAAGAGATAAAATACTTGCTTAATAGATTCCTAAACACATTACCTTGTGGGGGTAAGTTTTTACCATAGAGTTGCCGTTCTTTCTTCTGGTTAAAAAAGAGTGTGTCACTAATCACGATGCCAACGTCTGCTGAGTCAAAGAGTGGAATTTGTTTTGTAAGTTTTTCAGGTAGCCACAAGTCATCCGTGTCTAGAAAGGCAATAAACTCTCCCTTAAGATAAGGCCATGCATTTGCTCTGCCACCACCTAAATCCGTGTGAGTTGGCGCATAATGATACTTTAATCTTGAATCTTGGTAACTTTTAAAAATGTCTGCACTCTTATCAGTAGACTGGTTATCCCAAAAGACCAGCTCCCAGTTTTGATACGTTTGGGACAGAACACTCTCAATCGCCTCTCTAAGATAGCGCTCACCATTGTAGCAATTCATTAAAACACTCACCAACGGCTCTTTTTCTTTCATCTCAATATTCACCATATCTCCTAACTAACAAACCCTACGTCCCATATCTTAACTAACAAGCCCTACGTCCCTCGGCTTGTCCGAGGG
>JASBUC010000080.1 GCA_030148065.1 Legionellaceae bacterium
CGTAGGTGTTCTACTCCGTGGAACCAAACGTGAAGACGTAGAGCGTGGTCAAGTATTGGCTCACCCTGGTACGATTAATCCTCACACCAAATTTGAAGCAGAAGTATACGTATTATCAAAAGATGAGGGTGGTCGTCACACGCCATTCTTTAACGGATACCGTCCACAGTTCTACTTTAGAACCACTGACGTAACAGGTTCTGTTGACTTGCCAGAAGGCGTTGAAATGGTAATGCCTGGTGACAACGTCAGCGTAAGTGTTGCACTTATCTGCCCAATCGCGATGGCTGAAGGTCTACGTTTCGCGATTCGTGAAGGTGGTAGAACAGTAGGTGCTGGTGTCGTCTCTAAGATTATCGAGTGATTGAATTATGAATGCTTCTAATCAAAATATTAAAATTAGACTAAAATCCTTCGATTATCGTTTAATAGATATATCGACGAAAGAAATTGTTGAAACTGCAAAAAGAACTGGCGCCCAGATTCGTGGCCCAGTTCCTCTGCCAACTAAGATGGAAAAGTACACTGTACTTATTTCACCTCATGTAAACAAAGATGCTCGGGATCAATATGAGATCCGGACGCATAAAAGGTTGGTTGTCATCGTTTCCCCTACTGAAAAAACGGTTGACGCCTTAATGAGATTAGATTTGGCGGCAGGTGTTGATGTGCAAATTAGTCTTGATGACTAACGAGCACTAAATTAAGAGGGTTAACATGAATATGACGGTAGTAGGTCAAAAAGTCGGAATGACTAGAGTATTTGATGACAAAGGTGCATCAATACCAGTAACGGTAGTAGAAATACTGAAACAGCAGGTCGTTCAGATTAAAACAGTTGCTAACGAAGGCTATGATGCTTTACAAGTATCCCATGGCGTGAAGAAGGCTCAAAAAGTTAAGAAGCCACAAAAAGGGCACTTTGAGAAAGCTGGCGTTGAAGCTGGTGAAGGATTATTTGAAGTTAAAGTTGAAAACATTGCAGACTTCAAAGTTGGTGACGAAATTGACCTTTCTTTCTTAGCAGAACAAAAATTTGTTGATGTCACTGGTACATCAAAGGGTAAAGGTTATGCCGGTGTTATTAAACGACATAATTTCAAAACCCAAGATGCAACGCACGGTAACTCACTTTCCCATAGAGCCCCTGGTTCAATTGGACAGAACCAATCACCAGGTAAGGTCTTCAAGGGTAAAAAAATGGCAGGAAGAATGGGTGGTGTGAGAAAAACAGTACACTCATTACCAGTGGTGCGATTTGATTCTGAAAAACAACTTTTATTAATTCATGGTCCCATCCCAGGTTGTAAAGGTTCAAAAGTATTCATTAAGAATGCTGTCAAGAAAATTAATGGGGGTGAATAATGGATCTTTTAGTATCAGGTACCAAAGAGACAGTTACCTTTGAAGATGCATTGGTCAATGAAGAGTTTAAAGAGGGTTTAATTCACCAATTATTGACCAGCTATTTGAATAACGCTCGCTCTGGAACCAAAGCCCAGAAAACTCGTTCAGAAGTGTCTGGTGGTGGAAAAAAACCATGGAAGCAAAAAGGTACTGGCCGTGCACGTGCAGGTACCATTCGCAGTCCAATATGGCGCGCTGGTGGTGTTACTTTTGCCGCAAAACCTAAAGTCTATCAACACAAAGTTAATAAGAAAGAATACAAACTAGGTATTCGTTCAATGATTTCTGAGTTGCTCAGACAAGAGCGTTTAGAACTTATTTCTGAATTAAGCATGGAGAAAACATCTACCAAGCTGTTCAAAGAAAACTTTGCAAAGCACATTGATGGTAAAACATTGTTTATCACACCAGAATTAAGTGAAGAAGTGTACTTATCCTCAAGAAATCTAATTAATGTTGAAGTGATCGATGTTTTTGAAGTGAACCCATATGACCTAGTAGCATATGATAAAATCGTCATAACCGTAGATGCACTTAAGCACCTTGAAGGAAAATTGATATGAGTAATATAGTTGTAACTGACATCCTAAAGGGTCCTCACATTTCAGAAAAGGCTACTCTCCTAGCTGAGGGTACAAACCAGATTACCTTTAAAGTACATAAGGCTGCTACTAAGTTCAAAATTAAGAAAGCAGTTGAGTCTTATTTTAATGTAACTGTTGAATCAGTTAAGGTCGTCAATATTAAAGGAAAGAAGAAAACTTTCGGTGGTCGTCAAGGAAAGAGAATTGATGTGAAGAAAGCCTATGTGAGATTAAAGCAAGGCGACGATATTGACTTTGAAGTAGCAGAGTAAAAGGTTTATATAATGACTTTGATAATAGCTAAGCCAACGTCCCCTGGAAAAAGAGGACAAATACGAGTAAGTAAATCTCACCTACATAAGGGTCGAGCTGAGAAATCGTTACTTGCCCCTAAGAAGAAACATTCTGGTAGAAATAATACTGGTAAGATTACTGTTCGCCATCATGGTGGTGGTAACCGTCAACATTACCGAATGATCGATTTCAAACGAAATAAATTCGACATTCCAGGCATCGTTGAGCGTCTAGAATATGATCCCAACCGTACAGCGCACATCGCTCTGATCAACTATGCTGATGGTGAGAAGCGCTACATAATAGCACCCAAGGATCTAAAAGCCGGTGACACTGTTGTAAGTGGAGAGAAGAGTAAAATCGAAGTAGGTAATGCCCTGCCTCTTAAAAACATTCCAGTTGGTACTCTGGTCCACTGCGTTGAATTAAAGCCAGGAAAGGGTGCTCAAATGATTCGTTCAGCTGGTACAGTCTGTCAGTTAGTGGCAAAAGAAGGCCGTTATGCAACGCTGCGTTTGAAGTCTGGGGAAATGAGAAAAGTTCTTTCAGTCTGTATGGCAACCATTGGCCAGGTCAGTAACACCGAAAATAACCTACAAAAATTAGGTAAGGCCGGTATTACTAGACACCGTGGTATTAGACCAACGGTCAGAGGGGTTGCTATGAACCCGGTAGATCACCCACACGGTGGTGGTGAAGGTAAAACAGCTGGTGGACGTCATCCTGTTAGCCCTTGGGGTCAGCCGACTAAAGGTCATAAGACTCGTAAAAACAAGGTTAGTAACAAGTACATCGTCAGAAGACGTAACAAGAAAACAAGATAATTAGAGAGATAATTATGTCGCGTTCAATTAGAAAGGGCCCTTTTATAGATGAGCATCTTCTCAAAAAGGTCGAAGTTGCAAAAAAGAACAATGATCGAAAGCCTATTAAAACATGGTCTAGACGTTCTACGATTCTACCAGATATGATTGGCCTAACCATCGCCGTTCATAATGGTCGACAACACGTACCTATTTTCATAACAGAAAGTATGGTCGGACATAAGTTAGGGGAGTTCGCCTTAACTAGAACGTTCAAAAGTCACGCTGGTGACAGAAAGGCAAAAGGTAAGTAGAGGATAGTATTATGTTAGTATCTGCAACATTAAAAAACGCGCAAGTGTCTCCTCAAAAGTGCCGACTTGTCGCCGATCTGATTCGTGGTAAATCAGTTGAAAAAGCAATCAATACGCTTGAATTCACTAACAAGAAATCAGCAAGAATTGTTAAAAAGCTTCTAGAGTCTGCGGTAGCGAACGCAGAAAACAATGAAGGCGCAGACATTGATGAGTTAGTGGTTAAAACCATCTATGTCAACCAAGCACCAACATTAAAGAGAATAAGAGCTCGAGCCAAGGGCCGAGCAAACCGAATAATAAAACGATCTAGCCACATAACCATCTTTGTGAGCGACGAGGAGTAAAACCCATGGGGCAAAAAGTACATCCAACAGGCATAAGACTAGGCATCGTAACCTCCTGGAAATCAAATTGGTACGCAGATCACGATTATGCCACGACTTTGAATGAAGACATTGATCTTCGTAACTATTTAAAGAAAAAGCTCTACAAAGCTGCGATTAGTAAAATTGAAATTGAGCGTCCAGCTAAAACAGCTAAAATCACTGTTCACTCAGCTCGTCCAGGTGTGCTTATTGGTAACAAGGGCGGCAACATGGAAGCATTAAAAGCAGAGCTCACAGACAGAATTGGAATTCCAGTTCATTTGGCCATTCAAGAAGTACGCAAGCCTGAGTTAGATTCTACTCTAGCGGCAGAATCCATTGCTCAGCAACTTGAAAATCGAGTCATGTTTAGAAGAGCTATGAAAAGAGCCGTTACTTCCGCCATGCGTTCTGGTGCACTAGGAATTAAAGTATGTGTCAGTGGTCGACTAGGCGGTGCTGAAATTGCGAGAAGTGAATGGTATCGAGAAGGTCGAGTTCCTCTGCATACCTTCCGTGCTGATGTTGATTATGGTACAGCTGAAGCGAAAACAACCTATGGAATCATTGGCGTAAAAGTCTGGATCTTCAAGGGTGAAAAATTCGAGAAAAACGAGAAATTAGATTAGGAATTAGTGATGTTACAACCAAAGCGCACCAAATACCGAAAAATGATGAAAGGCCGCAATCGAGGCCTTGCTAATCGGGGTAGCAAAATTAGTTTTGGTGATTTTGCACTCAAAGCTACAGAAAGAGGCAGAATAACAGCCAGACAAATCGAGGCTGCACGTCGTGCTATGACTAGACACATTAAACGGGGTGGTAAGATTTGGATCCGTGTCTTCCCAGACAAGCCGATTACTCAAAAGCCTTTAGAAGTAAGACAAGGTAAAGGTAAAGGTAATGTTGAATATTGGGTTGCCTTAATACAACCTGGTAAGATCCTTTTTGAGATGGAAGGCGTTTCTAAAGATCTAGCCTTTGAAGCCTTTAGATTGGCATCTAGAAAGCTGCCCTTCAAAGTGACGTTCGAAGAAAGAACCATTGTGTAGGAATTATGATGAGTACAGATATTAAACAATTAAACGATGATTTGGCCTCTTACTACAAAGAATACATGAACTTAAACATTCAAAAGAGTACAGGGCAGTTAGTAAAGCCTCATCTTTTGAGAACTGTTAAGAAAAATATAGCAAGAGTTAAAACACAATTACATATGTTAGAGGCACAAAGCGATGTCAAATAATGAGCAAGCAAAAATTGAACGCTCGATCGAAGGACGAGTGATAAGTGACAAAATGGACAAAACGGTTGTTGTGCTAGTAGAAAGAAGAGTAACACACTCTAAATATAAGAAGGTTATTAAGCGGTCTACTAAGCTACATGCCCATAATGAAATGGATGCGAAGGAAGGAAATACGGTTAAAATTATCGAAACAAAACCCTATTCCAAGACAAAAACGTGGAAAGTAATTGAAGTAATTTCTTAAAGCTATTCAAATTTTGAGAAAAGATTGGTATGATTCCCGGCCTTTTCGAATAGTTACCTCTTTCAGGAGCAGATAATGATACAAATGCAGTCGATGCTAAATGTGGCTGACAATAGTGGCGCTCGAAAAGTGATGTGCATAAAGGTTTTAGGTGGATCTCATAGACGCTACGCACGTGTTGGAGATGTCATCAAAGTAAGCATTAAAGAAGCAATTCCCCGATGTAAAGTAAAAAAAGGGGATGTAATGAATGCACTCGTTGTAAGAACGAAAAAAGGCGTTCGCAGAAGCGACGGTTCCCTTATTAGATTTGATGGCAACGCTGTTGTTCTTCTAAATGCCCAAAAGGAGCCTGTTGGCACTCGGATATTTGGTCCAGTGACCAGAGAGCTGCGTGAGAAATATATGAAGATTATTTCTCTAGCACCTGAAGTTTTATAACGAACGGTTATAGGTAGAAAGATGAATAAACTCAAAAAAGGCGATCTAGTTAGAGTATTAGCTGGTCGGGACAAAGGAAAAGAAGGAAAAATCCTAAAAGTGGTTAATGGCTCTCTAAAAGGTGTGAGAGTTCTGGTTGAAAATGTTAACAAAATAAAAAAACATGTTAAGCCTAACCCTAATATAAATGAGCCAGGTGGAATCAAAGAAATGGAACGCCCAATACATGGTTCCAATGTTGCCCACATCAATGCAGAAGGCATGATTGAGAAGGTTGGCTTTAAATTTGTGGAAAATGACAACAAGCATAAACGTAAAGTTCGCTATTTTAAAAAGAGCGGCGAACTGCTAGACGTTGAAAATTAAGGTGTAGAGATGGCTGATCTTAAAGAATTATACAAACAAACTATTGTGCCTAAACTTGTCGAAAAGTTTAAGTATAAAAGTAGCATGCAAGCACCAGTAATCAAAAAGATTACCCTTAACATGGGTGTGGGTGAGGCGTTGACCGATAAGAAAGTATTAAATTTCGCGGTCGAAGACATGCAAAAAATCACCGGTCAAAAAGCGATGATCACTAAAGCTAGAAAATCCATTGCAGGCTTTAAAGTCAGACAAGGATGGCCAATTGGTTGTAAGGTAACTCTTAGAAATCAGCGCATGTACGACTTCCTAGAAAAACTTATTAAAATCTCCATTCCCCGTATTCGGGATTTTAGAGGTCTAAGTGCGAAGTCATTTGATGGTACTGGAAACTATTCATTTGGAATACAAGAGCAGATCGTGTTCCCCGAAATCGATTTCGATAAAATTGATAAGTTGCGCGGCATCGATATAACAATAACAACATCTGCGAAGACAGATGCAGAGGCCAAAGCGTTACTAGAGAGCTTTGACTTCCCTTTCAAAGGTAGAGACGCAGCAAGCGGAGAGAACAATGGCTAAAAAATCAATGGTAGCTCGTGAAAAGAAACGCATACGTTTGATCAATAAGCATGCAGAAACACGTCAAGAACTGATTAGAAAAATCAAGAAAACACGTGATCTTGCGGCTTTAGAAGAATTGCAAGGAAAGTTAAAGAAACTACCAGTCAATTCATCAAAATGCCGACACGTAAAGCGTTGTCAGCAATGTGGCCGGCCTAAGGCTGTTTATAGAAAATTTGGCCTGTGTCGTATTTGCCTACGAAATCATTTGAATCTCGGGCATATTCCTGGGGCAAAAAAATCAAGTTGGTAGTGAGAAAATTATGAGCACACAAGATCCTATAGCAGATATGTTAACGAGAATTCGCAATGGCCAGCTAGCTAAGCATGCTTCCGTTGTGATGCAATCTTCAAGTATAAAGCTTGCAATTGCGCAAGTATTAAAAGATGAAGGCTTCATCAATGATTACCGTATCTCTGATGAGTCTGCGGTTAAAAAGACCCTAGAAATTAGTCTCAAGTATTACAATGGCGAGGCTGTGATTTCTAAATTAAAAAGAGTTAGTCGCCCAGGTTTGCGTAAATACATTGGCGCAGATGACATTACAGATATTCCAGGTTTCGGAATTGCAATTCTTTCTACGTCTAGAGGTGTTATCTCTCATAAAATGGCTAAGAAAGAAAATGTCGGTGGTGAAGTCATCGCAGAAGTCGCTTAAGGTTGGAAAAAAATTATGTCTAGAGTAGCAAAAGCGCCCATAAGCGTACCAGAAAAAGTAACTGTCGAACAAAAGGCAGGTGAAATCCATGTCAAAGGCCCTAAAGGGTCTTTAGAAGTCACTTTGCACACAGAAGTAGACTTTGAACTAAACGATAATGTGGTCTCTATTATGCCCGCTGCTAAGGGCAAGTCTAAGCCGAATTGGGCAATGGCCGGAACTATGAGAGCCTTAATCAACAATGCCGTTACCGGCGTTTCAGAAGGCTTTGTTAAAAAGCTAGAACTTGTTGGTGTAGGATACAGAGCACAATTACAAGGTTCAAAGCTTGTTTTATCGTTGGGTTTTTCTCACCCGGTAGAGCACCAGCTGCCTGAAGGTGTTAGTGCGAATGTTGTGGGTAACACCACCATTGAGCTAACCTCGATAGATAAGCAATTATTAGGACAAACAGCAGCAAACATCCGTAGTTATCGTAAGCCTGAACCTTATAAGGGTAAAGGTGTTCGATATTCTGATGAAGTGATTGTCCGCAAAGAAACCAAGAAGAAGTAGGTGAGTGATGAATAAAGCGAATGCAAGAAAACGACGAGCCTCTCGATTGAGATTTAAACTTAGAAATGCCTTACCTGAGAAGCGTCGACCAGTCTTAACTGTACACAAGACGAATCAACATGTTTATGCGCAAGTTGTAGAGCATAAAGATGGTAATGCAACAGTGGTTGCAGCGTCTTCCTCTGTCATGAAGTCAATCGAAACAGACGGTAAGTCAAAAACTGAGATAGCAAAGTTAATCGGCGCAGACATTGCTAAGAAAGTTTTAGATAAAGGACTTAAAGAGATTTCATTTGACAGATCTGGCTTTAAGTTTCATGGGGTTATCAAACAATTGGCTGACTCAGCAAGAGAATCAGGCTTAACATTCTAGGGCGTAATTATGGCAACATTCGATCAATCTACAAAGTCTGATGGGCTGCAGGAAAAGTTAGTTGCAGTAACCAGAACTGCAAAAGTAGTAAAAGGTGGACGCATCTTTAGTTTCAGCGTACAAGTAGTCGTAGGCGATGGTAATGGAAAAATAGGCATCGGCCGAGGTAAGGCTAAAGAAGTCCCTGTGGCAATTCAAAAAGCCATGGAACAAGCTCGTAAAAACATGACTTACATTTCTTTAGCTGGCAACACCATTCAGCACTCATTGACTCATAAGCATGGCGCTTCTAAAGTCTTTATGAAACCAGCTGCTGAAGGTACTGGTATTATCGCTGGTGGTGGCATGAGAGCGGTCTTTGAAGTGCTTGGCGTTCATAACGTTTTAGCCAAATCAATTGGCTCTAACAACCCTATCAACGTGGTTAATGCTACGGTTGCAGCACTGAAAACGATGGCAACTGTTGACCATGTTGCTAAGAAGCGTGGCAAAACTGTCGAAGAAATTCAAGAAGTAATAGGGTAGGGTCATGAGTCAGTTGATTATTAAACAAGTTAAGAGTCAAATTGGTAGTAAACCTATGCACCGCAAAGTAATGGCCTCTCTAGGGCTACGAAAAATTGGTCAGATTACTACCCAACCAGATAATCCTCAAACACGAGGAAAGATTGCCAAAATTGTCCATTTGGTGACGGTAGAGGAGCACAAGTAATGAAATTGAATGGTTTGAAATCCAACCCTGGTTCTCGTAAAGCAGGAAGACGCGTTGGTCGAGGCATTGGTTCAACTCTAGGTAAAACGTGCGGTAAAGGTCACAAAGGTCAAAAAGCAAGATCTGGAGGAACGGTCCCTCTAGGATTCGAAGGTGGTCAGATGCCTCTACAAAGAAGGCTTCCGAAAGTTGGCTTTACCTCACGAGTTTCATTGGTTAAAGAGTCTGTTCGCTTTTCTAGTCTCGAGAAAATCGAGGAAAAAGAAATAGATTTGAACATTCTTAAACAGTACGGATTGGTTAAAAAGAACTGCAAATACGTTAAAATCTATCTTGATAGAGCTTTCGACAAGGAACTACATTTCAAAGGATTGACTGTAACTAAATCTATTGCTGAATTAGTTAAGAAGAATGGTGGCACAATCGATGCAGAATAATTCACCCATGGCGAATCTTTCTGCCTTCAGGGAATTAAAAAACAAATTAGTTTTTGTGTTATTGGCACTGCTAGTTTTCAGACTAGGTGCCCATATACCAGTTCCCGGGTTGAACCCTGATCGCCTGAGTCAGTTGTTTAGTAGTCAAAACAATACCATTCTTGGTTTATTTAACATGTTTTCAGGTGGGGCCCTATCTAAGCTAACAGTCTTTGCGATAGGAATCATGCCCTACATCTCTGCCTCTATTGTGATTCAACTTTTTACGGTTGTCTCACCTCAGCTTGAACAGTTGAAAAAAGAGGGAGAGACCGGTCGAAGAAAAATAACACAGTATACGCGGTATGGGACTTTGGTGTTAGCAGTATTCCAATCACTGGGATTAGCAAAGTGGTTAGCAGGTCAAGGAATCGCTTTACAAGCAGGACTGCCTTTTTACATCATTGCGACCACTACCTTGGTTACTGGAACCATGTTTTTAATGTGGTTGGGTGAGCAAATTACAGAAAAAGGCATTGGTAATGGAATTTCACTCATTATCTTTGCTGGAATTGTGTCACGCTTACCTGCAGCATTAGGACAATTAGTTCAACAGGTAAAAGAAGGTCAAATCCAAGGGATTTCCTTCATTTTGATAATTTTAGCAGTGGTGGCTGTGACAACTTTTGTAGTTTTTATGGAGCGAGCTCAACGGCGTATAAGAGTAACTTATGCCCAACGCACCCAAGGTCGCAAGGTTTTTGCAGCGCAAAACAGCCATTTACCCTTGAAAATTAACATTTCAGGAGTAATTCCGCCAATTTTTGCTTCCAGTATCATACTACTACCTGCTACAATTGCACAATTTTTAAGTAAGGGAAATGGCTACAGCTGGATCACCGATTTGTCACTATTGTTGTCACCGGGTCAACCGCTGTACATTATTTTCTTTAGTGTGGCCATTGTGTTTTTTGCCTTCTTTTATACGGCACTGGTTTTTAACCCGAAAGACACGGCTGAAAACCTTAAAAAGAGTGGAGCATATATTCCAGGTATTAGACCTGGGGAGCAAACAACTCGCTACATCGACAAGGTAATGACCCGCCTAACGACGGTTGGTGCATTGTACCTAGTCTTTGTTTGTATGGTTCCACAAATAATGATGAATACGTGGAATGTTTCGTTCTATTTTGGTGGCACTTCATTATTAATTATTGTTGTTGTTGTAATGGATTTTATGGCTCAGGTTCAGTCGAATCTAATGAGCCAACAGTATGATTCATTGATTCGTAAGGCGAATACCAGAGGCATTAATACAAAAGGTTTATACTAGTTTTTTGGAGTAAAGAATGAAGGTAAGAGCGTCAGTTAAAAAGATGTGTAGGAACTGTAAAATAATCAAAAGAAATGGAAGCGTAAGAGTTATTTGCAAAGAACCTAAGCACAAACAAAGACAAGGTTAAAATTTAGATAGTTGGAGAACATTTTATGGCTCGTATCGCTGGAATAAACATTCCTGAACACAAACATGCTGAAATCGCACTCACTGCAATTTACGGAATTGGCCGTAGAACTGCAACACAGTTGTGCCAGCAAACAAACATAGAGCCTTCTACTAAAATCAGTGCATTAAGCGAAGCTGAATTAGAGGCCCTAAGGAATGCGATAGCCCAATTGACAGTAGAAGGTGATTTAAGACGTGATATCACTATGAACATCAAGCGTTTGATGGATCTAAGATGCTATCGTGGTATTAGACATCGAAAGGGGTTGCCACTACGTGGACAGCGAACTAAAACAAATGCCCGTACGAGAAAAGGTAAAAAGCGTAGCTAGAGAGAGTTGAGATAATGGCTAGAGTTCAAGCGAGTTCAAAGAAAAAGAAACGTACAGTATCGGATGGTAAAGTTTACATCCATGCTTCATTCAATAACACAATCATTACTGTTACTGATAGACAGGGTAATGCCTTGTGTTGGGCGACTTCTGGGGGATCTGGTTTTAGAGGATCTCGTAAAAGTACCCCATTCGCTGCGCAGGTTGCTGCAGAGCGAGCAATCACTGAGGCAATTGAGAATTTCAACATGTCAAATGTTGCAATTTATCTTAACGGACCTGGTCCAGGTCGTGAATCTTCTATCCGAGCTATTATTAGCAAAGGTATCAAGGTAATCGAAATGACCGACGTTACAGGCTACCCTCACAACGGTTGTAAAGCACCGAAGAAAAGACGAGTTTAAGTTTGGAGTTAAAATGGCAAGATATATAGGCCCAAAAAATAAATTAGCTCGCCGTGAAGGTGAGGATCTATTTTTAAAAAGTGGCGTTCGTTCCTTTGAGTCAAAGTGTAATGCAAAGGCCCAACCTGGACAGCATGGCAGTAAAAAAGGTCGTTTAACCGACTACGGCGTTCAGTTAAGAGCCAAGCAAAAGCTAAAACGTATTTACGGCGTTCTAGAAAAGCAGTTTCGTAATTACTATAAAAAATCAGCTAGTCAGAAGGGCGCAACAGGTGAGAACTTATTGGTATTCTTAGAAAGACGCTTGGATAATCTAGTGTACCGTTTAGGTTTTGCCTCTACGCGAGCGGAAGCTAGACAGTTAGTAGCCCACAAAGCCATTACTGTAAATGGTCGAGTGGTTAACATCCCTTCTTATTTGGTATCGGTCTCTGATCAAATTGAGGTCCGCGAAAAAGCTAAAAGTCAGGATAGAATCAAGGCAGCTCTTGGTTTATCCGAGCAACGAGCAGACTGTGACTGGATTAGTGTTGATACTGAGAACATGAAAGGGACGTTAAATACCTTACCAACGCTGGAAGATTTCCCTTCTACTCATAATGTGCAGTTGGTAGTAGAACTTTACTCTAAATAGCGACACTTCGGAGACCTTAATGTATACAGAAATAAACCAGATGTTAACGCCTAAAGTTATCAAGGTTGTCTCTCAAGATGTGAATCATGCGAGGATAGTTCTTGAGGCTTTCGAAAGAGGATACGGTTACACGGTTGGAAACAGCCTTAGACGAATCCTTCTTTCTTCTATGCCGGGAGCTGCCGTAACGGAAGTCAATATTGAAGGCGTTCCGCATGAGTACAGCGCCATTGATGGTGTACAAGAAGATGTTATTGCGATCATTCTAAACCTTAAGTGTCTAGCCGTTAAGTTGAACGAAAAGACAGAATCTACTCTAACCATTGATGTTAAAGGTCCTAAGGTTGTCACAGCCGCTGATCTGCAACACGATCACGATGTTGAAGTGGTTGATAAAGACCAAGTGATTGCTCACGTAAACGAAAATGGTCACCTGAAAATGACTATCAAGGTTGAGCGTTCGTTAGGTCACCGAGTCATTGAAGAACCAAAGAATGATGATGAACTGGTTGAAGACGTTGCTGTTGGTGTGATTAAAGTAGACGCAAGCTTTTCACCTGTCACTAAAGTCTCTTACGCGGTCGACAGTGCTCGAGTAGAAAATCGTACTGATTTAGATAAATTAACCTTAGACTTATCAACCAATGGCACATTGGACGCAGAAGAAGCTGTAAGAATTGCAGCGACTATCATGCAAAGACAATTGCAAGCCTTTGTTGATTTTAGCTACGAGGAAGAAGTTAACCAAGCAGAAGACGAGCCAGAGTTTGACCCAATTCTCTTGCGGCCAGTTGATGATCTTGAGTTAACCGTTCGTTCTGCTAATTGCTTAAAAGCTGAGAACATCTTCTTCATAGGTGATTTAGTTCAGAAAGCAGAAGTTGATTTATTAAAGACACCTAATTTAGGTAAAAAGTCGTTAACAGAAATTAAAGATGTGCTAGCCTCACGGTCACTTTCATTGGGTATGAAATTGGAAAATTGGCCACCAGCTAGCCTAGATTAAGGTAGTATTCGGAGATTGTAATGAGACACCGTAATTCAGGTAGAAAATTAAATAGAAACAGCAGTCATAGAAAAGCAATGTTTAGAAACATGTGTGTGTCTTTGATCGAGCATGAGTTAATTCAAACAACGCTTCCTAAAGCAAAGGAACTACGTCGTTATTTTGAGCCTCTAGTGACTGCTAGTAAAGAAGACACGTTGGCTAAGCGTCGGTTTGTTTTAAGCAAGCTTTCCGATAAATCAGCGGTTCATAAACTGTTTACTGAGCTTGGTCCTCGCTACAAAGAGCGTCCAGGTGGGTACATGCGTGTGCTAAAAAATGGTTATAGAAAGGGTGATGCGGCTCCTATGGCTGTTATTGAGTTGGTTGATAGACCAATGGCTGATGAAGACGCAACAGAAGAGTAGCTCTAATGTTTTTAAGAAACAGCGCTTAAGCGCTGTTTTTTTTTAAGAAATCAATCAACTGTCTCGCTATGAGCACGCCAAGCATCTTTAAGCATTTCTGCAAGGTCGCGCTTAGTTTGCCAATTCAATTCAGTCTTTGCGCGCTCTGCTGAGGCCCAGTAGGCCGCTAGATCGCCTTCTCGTCTGTTAGCGATGACATAAGGCACTTTACGCTCAGTCACTTCTTCGAAGGTTCGCACTACTTCAAAGACACTGTGGCCCATGCCACTGCCAAGATTAAAGCAATGAAACCCCACATTTTTCTCTAGAAAGCTTAATGCGTTTAGGTGTCCTTGGCTAAGATCCATCACATGCAGGTAGTCCCGAACACCGCTACCATCTGTAGTGTGATAATCATTTCCGAAAATTTTCAATTGGGGCAAAGTTCGGCTTGCAACTTTCATCAAGTAGGGGAGCAAGTTTGATGGTTCACCAACAGGGGCTTCCTTTAATCGCCCGGAATGGTGTGCACCAATCGGGTTAAAATAGCGTAATGCGACACATCGAAAGGCAGGGTTGGATTTAGCATAGTCTTTTAGTAAATGTTCAGCAGATAGTTTGCTCATACCATAGGGGCTTATGGGTCTTACAGGGTGGTTTTCTGTGTAGGGAAGCGATTCTGGGGGACCGTAGACGGTCGCGCTCGATGAAAAAATAAAGCGGTTGACCTCGAACGCTTTAGCACACTCTAACAGGTTTAAGGTACCGGCAAGATTGACCCTGTAGTAGGAAAGGGGGGAGCGGTGTGAGTCTTCAACCGACTTTAAGCCCGCTAGATGAATGATGGCATTAAAGTCATGCGCCTTAAACAGAGTTTCTAATTCAAGTTGGTTGGTTACCGAACATCGTTTAAATAGAATTTTTTTACCTGAGAGTTGCTCAATGCTTGTTTTGACGCCTAAATGACTGTTTGATAAATCATCCAGCACCACCACCTCAAAATCATTGCTAAGTGCTTCTATACATAGATGACTGCCTATGTATCCAAGTCCTCCGGTAATTAAGAGCCTCATGATTGCCCACTCCCTGGCTGTCGTAGGTACACCTCTAGTTTTATTGCTTGATCAGCCATTAAGAATAAGTTTTCTTTGTGATAATACTGCTTCCAAAGTTCTTTGAATTTTGCGTTTGTTTGCATGTAGTCTAAATAATTAAATTGTTTGTGGTTAACATAGCTAGTGTTGTGTTCACCAACCAATACCATGCTTGGTTTAAAACGTTGAAAGTCTTCCACAATATACGCTTGTAGTTGTTTATTAATCATGGCTTGATTAGGGTTGTGCCGATTAAAAGCAGCAGGCAGCGGCCAAAGTGCTGCAAATCGAGAGTTTAACTTAAGGCCGCCATAGTAAATAAAATAACTTGATTCCATTTGAGTGCTGAACATGTAGAAATCTTTTTTGGGGGAGAGTTTGCTAATTTCATCAATGCTTTTGACAAAATCACATCGACCATGCCAATGGCACTGCATTTTCATCTCAACGGTCAACCAGACAGGGTAGAGGCCAAAACAGCAAGTCAGAGTGAGAGCAATGTACGCTGTAAGTATTTTTGCAACAGAGTCCTCTTGAAATCGTTGATACGTTTGCCAAAAACAAAGGCTTGCACAAATAACGCTGCTGGCAAAAAGCGGAAGGGATTGATAATGCCAGCCTTTATGCTGAACCACAAAGCACAAAGCAAAACCAATACTCACTATAAACCACAGATCTATTTGTGGCGTCAGGGAGCTGTGCTTTTTAGGCTTCAAACGCCTAACCCAGGGAACAAGCAAGCAAAGACTTGCAAAAAAAATCATGTGGTCTTTTCTAAGAAGACTTGAGAGAGAAATAAAGCTTTGGTTGGCGTAGCTCTTTAAGATAATAGGAAACACGTCATTAAAGTAGCTTGGTGAAAACGCATAGCCAATACTAAGATAGAGTAAAAAAATCGCGCAGATGAGTAGACACTCTACTCGGAGCAAAAGCCGCCACTGTCTCAAATAAAACAGTAGATAGAGCTCGGTGAGCGCTGGTGCGCAATAAAAATAAGGGGGTTTGAAGGCAAAGCCAAGGCCTGCTAAGACGCCAATTAACAAGCTCATTTTTCTTGATGGTCGCAGCCCTTTCATCAAAAGTGCGGCGCACCAAAAATAAGGAAAGCTTAAGAGCACCATGATCATTTCTTTTTGCCCATAGTCAACATTGAGCAAAACAGTGACTAAGAAAGCTTGGCTAACAATGATAAATAAGCGCAAATGTGGGGCGTTGACAAACATCACTTTAAGTAATTGATTGCTGAGCCATAATGAGCCTAATAGGCAGAGACTAATAAAGCTGCAAAAAACGACAATAATGGGTTGATGGAGCTTGTTGGCACTAAGAGTTAGTAATGCATGTAAATAGTATAAAAGAGGAGGATTGGTTTCAAAATAATCATGAAGGTAGCTTTTGCCTGCAATGAGGCGTTTTGCAATTTCAAAACTCCATAGTAGATCATGAAACACAAGACCGTTAATTTGCACATAAAGCTGAAAGCTTAGGCAGACACACAAAAAGAGCAGGAAAAAAAAGTGCTTTGGTAAGGACATCAAGACCAAGAGTAAATAAGAACAACGCTATAGTATGAGCATTAAGCTTGTCAACCACCGACGGATTAATGGCATAAAGACGATAGATGACATAGAATCGAAGCTCAACTTGCTTTGCAGATTTCTCTATGGAAGAAACGTTGCCCCCTCAAAGTATTGAGGTAGTTTGCATTGGTGCAGGCCCTGCAGGATTAACCGCAGCCTATCTTTTGGGAAAAGAAGGCATTTCTTGCCAAGTATTAGAACAAGATCCTCGCTATCTTGGAGGGATCTCGCGAACGGTTTGTCAGAACGGTTACCGCATCGACATCGGGGGACACCGTTTTTTCTCAAAGTCAGAAGAAATTGAAGCTCTGTGGGATGAGCTCTTAGGCGATGATTTTTTAGAGCGGCCTAGAAAGTCTCGAATTTTTTACAAACGACATTTTTTCTCTTACCCACTAAAGGCCTTTGAAGCACTCTTTAAACTGGGTGTTTTTGAATCAGTTAAGGTCCTTTGCTCGTATGGGAAGGCTCAACTCTTCCCTATTAAGCCTGTGCGCTCTTTTGAAGATTGGGTAAGCAATCAGTTTGGCAAGCGTTTGTTTCAAATCTTTTTTAAAACCTACACGGAAAAAGTGTGGGGCATGCCCTGTGATCAGATTTCAGCCGACTGGGCGGCACAACGAATTAAAGGTTTGTCCTTAAGTCAGGCAATTTTTAGCGCCTTATTCCCTTTTTTAAACAAACAAAAGGGCAGTAGCGCGGTAAAAACCTTAATTTCTAGTTTCCGCTACCCAAGACTGGGACCGGGCATGATGTGGGAGGCTGCCGCCCAAAAAATTAAGGCGCAGGGCAACCAGGTTGTATTAAATGCCAGAGTCGAGTCACTTCATTTTGATACTCTAAACAATGCTTGGCTTTTGCAGTATCGACAGGGCGAGACGCTACAAACAACAAGCTGCCGGGAGATTATCTCTTCGATGCCAATGCGAGAGTTGGTTTTGTCTCTTAACCCGCCGCCTCCCAGCAAGGTTTTAATTGCGGCTCGAAACTTGCGTTATCGCGACTTTTTAATTGTTGCCTTAACCATCACTGAGGAAGGTGACTTTGATGATAATTGGATCTACATTCACGATTCTTCCGTTAAAGTGGGCCGCATACAAAATTTTCGCTCATGGTCACCAGAGCTGATTCCTGAACCCAATAAGAACTGTTACGGTCTTGAGTACTTTTGTTTTGAAAACGACGGGCTTTGGTCAAGTTCAGATGAACAGTTAGTTGAGCTTGCTAAGAGAGAAATTGTTAAAATTGGTTTAATTAAAGAATCACTGATTAGTGGCGGTTTTGTAGTGCGACAGCCTAAAGCTTATCCCGTTTATGACGAGGCTTATAAAGAAAATGTTGCGATCATTCGAAGCTATTTAGAAACGACATACCCAAGTCTTCATCTGGTTGGCCGAAATGGCATGCACAAATACAATAATCAAGATCACGCCATGATGACAGCGATGTTAACGGCAAAGAACATCTCTCTTGGCAGGAGAGACTATGACGTGTGGAATGTCAATGAAGATGCGGCTTATCATGAGAGTGGTAGGTCTACCAAGTCTAAGATAAGAGAGCGTTTAGTTCCGGAAAAACTACACAAATGAGTGCCATTAATAAGGCAACTTTTGTCCCAGCACAGTTACTAAAGAACTCTAGAGTCTTCTTCTTAAAGCTTGCTGGCTATTTTTTAGTTGGTGGGGGAGCGGCGCTCCTTGACAGCAGTTGTTTTTATTGTGCCAAATACCTTTGGCATTTTAATTATGTCAACGCTTTGATTATTGGCTTTATACCAGGGATGACCACAAACTTTATTCTCTGCAATGCATGTCTTTTCTATAAGGTCAATCGAAGCTTGTTGGCGGCCTGGGTGACTCATTGTCTAGCAAGTATGGGAAGTTTTTTAGTCAATCTTCTCATTATGACTCTGTTAATTGTTGGATTGAAGTTTCAGTACTATTTGGCAGCACGGCTCATTGCCATCGTCGTTGGTTTTTTCTTAAGTTTTCTGTTAATCCGCTACTGGGCGTTTCGCGATAATCTTTATTACAAATAAAGATGCAAGAAACCCACAAAGGTGTGGCCTTTGGAACAAAAGACACTAACACTCCCCAACCTACGTTCCGCGGCAATCCCCCAACCCTACGTTCCGCGGAAATCACCCCGCCCGACGTTCTGCGGACAGCCCCCAACCCTACCTTCCGCTGAAATCCCCCAACCTACGTTCCGCGGCAATCCCCCAACCCTACGTTCCGCGGCTTGTCCGCGGAATCCATTAATCAGAATAGCCTGGTTCCCTCGGACAAGCCGAGGGACGTAGGGGTGTTAGTTAAGATATGGGACGTAGGGGTGTTAGTTAAGATATGGGATGTTGGGTGTGTTGGTTAGGAGAAGCGAACAATTCTCAAAACCTTAAGAATATCCGAAGAATGTTAATATACTGTGAATAGTGTTACTATCCCATTAATGTTGCTCTATAATTGAGCAAGTTGATTGTGGAGGATAATATTATGAGCAGCACGATAGTTCATTTAACCGATTTAGAAGGGGATTGGAACCATTTGGTGCAAAACCTTGAAGCTCTAAACCAAGAGTATAGAAAAGACCGTGAGAGGATTCTCATTGTAGGAGAAGGAAACGCACGTTTTATACAAATTCCAGAGGATGTTTCCATTGTCTTTGGCGGCGATTTAATTGATAAAGGTCGCTATGACTTAGACTTGTTGCACTTATTTAATAACACCAAACAGCGCACCCCAGAGAGGCTTACTTTAATTGCGGGAAATCGAGATCTAAATAAGCTTCGTGCTCCCATGGAAATAAATGACACCCATCCCAAGGCTTTATTACAAGCTGAAAGAGACTTATCACCAGAGGATAAAAATAAAACAGGGCATGCTCGTTTGGCATTGGGGCTTACTTGGGTTGATGGCGGCAAAATGACCTTCACAGACTTTTGTAGTAAGGAACTATCTTGTCTCCCTGTTGAGGCCTTAAATGCCTTTGATAAAATCAATAAAGTTGGACAAAAAATTCTCTATGCTAAATGGATGTTGTCTCAAACCATGGGCGCACCTGCTGCTTGGGCGTTTCGTCGAGAGTATTTAGAAGAGCTTCGGGAAGATTGCTCCGATGAAGCCATTTTACGCTCGTTTATGGATGAATTTTCCCCCACGGGCCCGGTTGCTAACTATCTAACACAAGCGCTGCTTGCTGAAAAAATCGGAAACGCTGGCTTTACGCACGGTGCTTTAAACACTGAGAGTTATCATCCAATACTCGGTGATGAACAAAAACACTATGAGAGCTTTGATGCATTGGTCACAGGGCTTAAAACTTGGTTTTCTGAATTTGTCACGCAGTATTATCAAAGAGTGAATGCGCCAGACTTTGGGCAAAGTGTAGAAGACCAAATGCTACTCGTTAAAAAGAAGCAAGTCGATTTAATGAGCCTGCCAGCACAAGCTGCCACCAGTACGCAAAAAGCCACCAGCACCGTAGTGACCAATCACTATATGAAAAATGGTATGAGCTTACCCACAGAAGAAGGCTTTAGAGCGCGGCTTTGTGCAAGCAAGGTCTTTATTCATGTTTCAGGACACCAGCCGCATGCCAACATTCCAGGGTTTGCCGCGCTTTATCAGGAGGAGGTAGAACAAGATTTAGTAAAAGGATTCCAGGCTGTGGTAACCGATTCGTGCAACAATCGGCAAGGCAAAAGTGCTGCTTTAACATTAGTTGAAGAAATGTCAGATGGGGTCAGTTACGTCCATCGCTTTGCTCGTGACCCAGAGGCTAGGCCCTTAGTTAAAACAACGACCCCTGGTTTGGATCAAGATGGTTATGTTTATGATGATGATGGCTGGCCTTATGTAAGCGATGATTTACGACATTCCCCAGAGCTCTTAGTCGGTCGTAAGACTCTTACGCTAACGGATGAGTATTTTAGATTGGCTCCAGGACAAAAACCATCATTCTACACTGGTTGGGAAATTACGGCCTATGACCAAGACACCATGATGTATACATTGTGTAAAGTTGGCTCGCCACAGGAAGGGTTTCAAATTGCCTCCACTAACCTACCATCTGGTAAGGTTTATGCTCTCATTGCGCAAATGGCGGAGGGTGAGAAAAAGGGGGAAAATGAGAAAAAGAGGCCATTAGACGACACAAGTCCTGATGAAAAGAATATACTACCACCCGTTAGAAAGTCACTTCGCTACAGCATGTTGCCGCTACCTCGTCCTTCTGCGCTTGATGTGAAAACACCAGCAGAGGACATCCAAAGCAAAGGGATTTCTTCATACAAAGGTAATTGTTGAGTTGTTATTTGAATTGGAATGCGAGAAGAATTGACCCAGCCTGGCTGGGTCAACTTTTTTGGTCGTTAGAAAGGGATTTCATCATCAAATGAATTATCAGCTGGCGCACTTGCGGGCGCTGCTTGCTGTTGCATTGGCTCATCTGGGAAGCCGCCGCCGTACGGGGCTGCTTGCTGTTGTTGTGGCTGTTGATAGCCCATGTTGTCACCACTGCCCATTCTTGAATCAAGCATTTGTAATTCGCTTCCGACGATTTCAGTCGTATAACGATCTTGACCATTTTGGTCTTGCCATTTTCTAGTTCTTAGACTGCCTTCTACGTAAACTTTTGAGCCTTTTTTAACGTAGTCTCTAACAATTTCTGCCAAACGATTAAACATCACGATGCGATGCCACTCGGTACGGTCTTGCCGCTCTCCGGTGGTTTTATCCTTCCAAGATTCACTGGTTGCCACTGAGAAGTTTACGACTGCATTGCCGTTTGGCATGTAGCGTACTTCAGGATCTTGTCCGAGGTTTCCGACTAAAATTACTTTGTTAATGCCGCGAGCCATTTTTTCCTCCATTGCTGAACATGTTTTGTAAACGATTAGTATACCCTAGAGTGGGCGCTACGTGTAGAGACACGAAAAGAAAGCAAGGTAAGCCAAATCAGTAGCTGCATCACGTTAAACTCCAAGATCCCCGTTAAAGAGAATTTTGAATAGATTAAACCAGAGCTTAGGCCACCAAAGAAAATTCCTAGAAATTGGAACGAAGAATAAAGCCCCATGGCCGTGCCTCGCGCGTTCTCTGAGGCGGCTTTTGAGACCTCTGAGGGCAACAGCGCTTCAAGTAGATTAAAGGCAAAGAAGAACAGGCTGAGACTCAATACCAGCATTGAAAAGCTTGTTGGCGTTTGAAATAAGAGTAAGTGTGCAGCGAGCATAAAGACAATTGCACCCCGAATCACATAAGGCTTTAGACGCGTTTTCTCTGCAAAAATAATAAAAGGAACCATCAAGGCAAAGCTTATAACCACCAAGGGTAAATAAAGGTGCCAAGGAGTTTTGATGTGCTTTGCAAGCACCAGAGGCAGCAAGTAGAAAAAGCCAGTAAAAACAGCGTGTTGAAAAAAAATGCTGAGGTTTAGTTTCATCAGCTCGGGCTCTTTTAAGCAAAGAAGTAGTTTATTCTTTTTACTGTTTAAATCTTCTCTTACTAGTACGGCCTGGTTTGGGATCACCTGAAATAAAAGCACTAAGGCCACAAGCCCTAAGCAAAAGGCAAAGTAGAAAATGCCTGTTAATCCTTGACTACTAGCAATGATTGGACCGAGCACCATGGCAATCATAAAAGACATGCCGATGCTTGCGCCAATAAAAGCCATGGCTTTGGTGCGACCCTCACTCGGGGTTAAATCAGCGACCAGGGCCATCAAGGTTGAGCCAATGGCGCCAGCACCTTGTAGCACTCTTGCTAGAATCAGAGTATGGATGGAATGGCTCAAAGCACCAATTAGACTGCCAATCACAAAAAGGACCAGCCCAAAGGCAATCACCGGTCGTCTGCCAAATTTATCAGAGAGTAAGCCTAAAGGGATTTGTAAGATCCCTTGACTAAAACCATAGGCGCCAAGGGCTAAGCCTAGTAGGTAGGCATTGGCGCCTTGCACGGCTTGACCATAGAGGGTAAACACTGGAATTAACATAAAGAGGCCTAGCATGCGGCAGGAAAATAGGCCTGCGATGGTCACTAGGTATTTTTTGGAAAAAGCGCTCATAAGTTTGGCAAGGTTGAATAAAAAATTGGCTAGATTCTACCGTTATTTTGCACGATTTGACAGACATAGCGCAGATCATCGAAAATGCGCCACTACTTAGATGACCTTATCCGTTAGCTTGGCTGAGAGATGAGTGCAAATTGGGAACAAAACATGAACGAATTAAAGGGCAAAGTTGCCCTAATTACGGGAGGCTCGCGGGGCATCGGTCGGGCAACGGCCATCAAACTTGCAAGCCATGGTGCTGACATTGCCATTGCTTACTACAATTCGTCTGATGAAGCAGAGGTTTTGGTCTCTGAATTAGAAAAAAAAGGTGTGCGCGCAAAAGCCTTTCAAGTCAATGTCAGTGATGAGCGCTCGGTAAAAGAGCTCTTCCAAGCGTTCAAAGAAACGTTTAATTCCTTGGACTTTTTGGTTAGTAATGCTGCGAGCGGGGTACTAAAACCTGCTTTAGAGATGAGCACTAAACACTTTCGCTGGTGTATGGAGACGAATGCACTTGCGCTTCATCACTTAGTAAAAACCTTCAAGCCTGTCCTAAATCAAGGTGCCAGAGTGCTTGCTCTATCGAGCCTTGGTGCCATCCGGGCCATTCCAAACTACACATTCATTGGGGCCTCCAAAGCCGCTCTTGAGTCGCTGGTTCGGGGTTTAAGCCTTGAGCTTGCCAGCGATGGCATTTGTGTGAATGTGGTCTCTGCTGGGGTGGTGGATACGGATGCGCTTAAGCACTTTCCAAACCGAGAACAACTGCTTGATGATTATCAAGCCCATTCTCTAGCAGAGAGACCACTGCTGCCGGCGGACGTTGCCGACAGCCTTTATCTACTTTGCCTACCAGAAGCGAAGATGATAAAAGGGCAAACTATTTTTGTTGACGCAGGTTACTCTGTCGTTGGTTAAGAATTAACCTGAGTCAATATTGCCTTTTTTGTTATAAATATATGCCATTTGATTGTTTGCAGGCTATTTCCAAGTTTCTATCAGATGGTGTATAATTTCAGCCATTTTGACAGTTTTAAAGGTGAGTATTTATCATGAATGTTGAGACGGTGTTTCCTAAGCTTCAGGCCATTGTGGCTGATGTGTTGGTGGTTGACGAAGAAGAAGTCCAGCTAAACAGTCGCTTAATAGCGGATTTAGGTGCGGAATCAATCGACTTTTTAGATTTGGTTTTCCAGCTTGAGCGAGAGTTTGACATCAAGATCCCTCGAGGACAGCTTGAGAAAAATGCCAGAGGTACGCTAAGCGAAGCGGAGTTTGAACAAGGTGGCGTGGTTACCTCACAAGGCCTAGAGGCTTTAAAGAGTTATTTCAGTGAGGTTGATGAGGCCCACTTTAAAGAAAACTTAAAGGTCAATGAAATTCCAATGCTTTTCACCGTTGAAACCTTCTGTAAAGTTGTGGTCAAAGCAGTTGCGGAGAAAAGTGCGGCAAACGCAGTTGAAGAAGAGACTGTTGCTTAATGCGATTTCTCTTTGTTGATCAAATTTTATCGTTAGAGCCAGCAGAGAAAATCACTGGCCTCAAGCATGTTACATCGCATGATTTATACTGGCAGCCATCTCAAGATGGCGCCTCCAAAGCGTTCTCTAGTCCCATCATTGGTGAAACCCTGGGGCAACTGGCAGCTTGGAATGCGATGTCTACCCTTAATTTTACTCACCGCCCGGTTGCTGGCGTGGTCGATGGGGTTAAAATCTTAGGGGAGGCCAAGATAGGCGATACCCTCTTTTTGGAAGCCTTTATCGACAAGCTTGATGACTCGCAAGTTATCTACCATGGGAAAGTCAGTGTCAATGGCAAGCCCATTTTAATCTTAGACAATGCCCTAGGTCCTATGCTGCCAATGACAGAGTTCATTCAGCAAGATGAGGTAAAGGCGCAGTTTGCTCAGATTTTTCGAGAAGGACCTATGCCAGAGAGCCCTCCCTACACTTTAAAGGCATGCCAACCAAACGTTGAGGTGTCGGTGCCTTTTGAGTACCAGAGTGTGGATGCAACCAATAAAAGTGTGAGTGCGGCCATGTTGGTTAGTCAAAGCGCGCCATTTTTTGCTGATCATTTTCCTAAAAACCCAGTGTTGCCGATGACCCTCTTGTTAAAAGCCTCTCTAGAGCTTGGTCAGGAATTAGCAAATCAAGATGAGCCTGCCAAACCCTACTTAGCCCGTGAAATTAAAAAAGTAAAAATGAAAAGCTTTGTGCGTCCTGGTGATGTCGTGCACCTTAATGCCCGGATCAGCAACGCGCAGGAAACAAGCAAAGAATGTGAGTTTCAATTTAGAGTGAACCAGCAAAAAATTTGTGTGGCAAAAGTCACCTACAGTTATTAAGCGGAGTAAACACTAATGCGTCCTTTAAACCAACGAGTTGCCATCACTGGCATCGGCATGGTCTCTCCCCTAGGAAAGTCAAAAGAGACAACCTGGCAAGCCTTATTGAATCAACAGTCTGGCATATCAGAGATTAACAATTTTGATGCCAGTCACTTTCCAACAAAAGTGGCGGCAGAAGTGAAGGACTTCTCGCTGGACTCTCGCGTTGAGGCAAGACTTGCCAAATACGCCTGCTCCTTTGTTGGTTTTGCCCTAAATGCAGCCCATGAAGCCTTTGATGATGCCAAGCTTAGTGTGAGTCACTATGGTTCGTCTCGCTTTGGTTTGGTAACGGGTGCTGGCATGATGACAGCGGAGTTTCCAAGGCTCAAAACCTTTGGTGAGTCCTTTGCACCAGAAGGCGACGTTGATTGGACGGCCGTAGAGCAGGGAGCCTCGGATTATTACAGCAGTGCGGATTTTGGCAAGACGGTGGCAAACAGTGGTCTTGCTCTTCTCGCTAGCCAATTTGGCATTAAAGGCTATTGCAATGCGGTACACACTGCTTGCGCCTCAGGTGGTCAAGCACTAGGGCTTGCCATGCAAGCCATCCGTCGAGGTGAGGCAGACGCCGTTCTTGCAGGTGGCTTTGATTCGATGATTAACCCTGTTGGTGTTTCAAGCTTTTGTTTGCTTGGTGCGCTTTCAACTGAAAACACCAGTGACTCAAGCCGTCCTTTTGATTATGGACGAAAAGGCTTCGTTCTTGGTGAGGGGGCGTGCTTTTTAACCCTAGAGCGCTATGATTTAGCCCTAAAGCGCGGTGCGCACATTTATGCTGAACTGGCAGGAGAGGGCAACAGTCTAAGCTCTTATCGCATTACCGATTCACACCCTTCTGGCGATGGCGCCATTCAAGCCATAGAGCAAGCACTAAGAGAAGGAGGTGTTGCCCCTTCACAAATTGATTACATTAACGCTCATGGTACTGGTACTAAAATGAATGATTTAAGTGAGACCAATGCCATTAAAGCGGTCTTTAAAGAGCACGCAGCGAAGCTCGCCGTTAGCTCAACAAAAAGTTTAACAGGCCATTTAATAGCAGGGGCTGGTGCACTAGAAGTGGGTTTGAGCGCACTTGCCATCAAGCATCAAATTGCGCCAATGACCGCAAACTTAAAGAGTGCCGATCCAGAGTGTGACTTAGATTACATTACAGAAGGCCCTCGCGAGATGCCGATAAAAAGAGTGCTCAGTCATTCCTTTGGCTTTGGCGGCTCAAACAGTGCAATACTACTGAAGTCCCCTGATTTAATCGATGAGCGTTTGCAAGGAGAGAGTCATGAATAGAGTCTTTATTTCAGCTCAGGGGGCGGTGACGTCTCTTGCTAATAGCTTTGATGAAAGTTACCAAAAATTAATAGAGGGTGAGAGCGGCATTGCACCGTTTACAGATCCATCAATGAGCACTTGGTACTACAACTTAGCGGCTGAAATTAAAGACTTTCAGCCACGCAAAAAGCTGCGTGATAAAAAAATACTAAAACTTATTTCAAAACATGATGCCCCAGGATTAGTGGCAGCCGATGAAGCGCTAATGCTCTCAGGGCTTCTTGATTATCAAGCAAGTTTAAGTGATGAGAAGCTTGCTGAATTTAACGATAGAACGGGCGTTTATGTGGGCTCACCGGGTAATAAATTCTATCAGCAATATGACTTTTTCCCGTTACTTGCCCAAAGCTCAGACTTAAAAGAATTTGCCGATAAGCTTTTTGATGTTGTCCACCCCATGTGGCTTTTAAAAATTTTACCCAATAACGTACTGGCTTATACCGGCATACAATACGGCTTTAAAGGACCAAACCAAAATGTCACCAATCATGTCACCAGTGGTTTGCAAGCGGTGATTGAAGCTTATAGCGCCATTCAAACTGGTCTTTGTGACAGAGCCGTGGTGGTTGCCTATGATCAAGGCTTTGAAGGACAAGCGCAAATGAACTATGGAAAGCTAGGTATTTTAAGTAACAATCAACTTGCCTCTTTTGATGCCTCACACGATGGCACGGTCTTAGGAGAGGGGGCTGTGGCCTTAGTGCTAGAGAGTGAGAAAAGTTTATTAGAGCGTGATGGGCAAGCCTTTGTTGAAATGACCTCAGGCGTGGTCAGCAGTGACGCTAAAGGTATTTTCTCCGTTGATGAGAGTAATGAGCCTCTAGCTCAAACACTAGAGAAAGCACTAAGTCGAGCCAATCTAAAGACGGATGACTTAGGCCTGGTGGTGGCTCACGCAAACGGCAACCCAACCTCTGATAAGAGTGAAGCAACGGTTTTAAGCAATGTGCTTAAAGGCCAAAAGACACCGGTTACTGGTTTTAAATGGGCACTAGGTCACACATTGGCAGCCTCAGGAGCACTGGATGTTGCCTTTACCGTCAAAGCACTCCATGAGAAGAAAGCCCCAGGGATAAAAACCTTTTCGGCACCCATTAAAGAAGCAGAAGGCTTATCCTTATCAAATGAGGTTCAAGCAATCGAAAAAGACACGGCACTTATTATTAACCGCGGTTTTGCCGGCATGAATGCCGCCATTACCTTAACGTGCGGTTAATATGAATTCGATAAAAGAAAAGGTTCGACAATTAAAACCGACACTTTGGGGTCGGTTTTTTTATTACTGTATTCCATATCGCAAGCAAGTGGTGCTCTCAAACATGAGTCAGGCTTTTGGCGATGAATTAACTGACAAAGAAATAAAAAAACTCGCGCTATCCTTCTACTCGCATGTGGCGCGCTGTTTAAAAGAAAACGTGCTAATGCGTTTTATGAGCCTCAAGCAAATAAAAAGCAAGGCACGCGTTGAGGGGCTGGAGAACATTCGTGACATTATTTTAAATAATCAAAGCATGTTGCTTTTAACCGGCCACTTTGGCAATTGGGAGTTTGCTCCCATTGCAGGCATTCTAAATTTTGAAGCCTATCGCGATCATTTTTATTTCATACGTAAAGCCATCAAAGTTGAATGGTTGGAAAAGATTTTATTTCGCCGTTTTCATAAAGCGGGCCTTAAAATTATCTCTAGCAAAAATGCCTTAACTGACGTGAGTGAGGCAATGGAAAAAAAAGCAGCCGTCGTCTTTGTGCTCGATCAACATGCCTGCATACGGGCCAAAGATGGGGTGGCGGTCGACTTCTTTAATAAGAAAGCAGGGACTTATCGATCGCTTGCCATGCTTGCAAACTATACCAATGCGCCCGTGGTGCCAGTGCAGACGTATAGAGACTCAAATGGTATACACGTGCTTCAATTTCATCCGCCGCTACTGTTTATCAAAAGCGACAGTAATAGACGAGACCAAGTAGAGAACACGCTTCAATATAATCGTGCACTTGAACAAATGATTATATCTCACCCGGAGCAGTGGATGTGGATGCACAAACGCTGGAAAATCTAATCCTGACCGGCGTCTTTTTCTGCTGATGGAGAGTTTTTTCAATTTTTGGTGCTCATTTACTTGTATGTAAACTGCGCGCCAAAAATTGAAAAAACTCTCCATCAGCAGAGAAATACTTGGTCAGGATTAGATTTTACAAATTTAATGTTTTCCCCCTGTCATTCCCTGCGCAGGCAGGGGATCTCGCGGGCGCAATTTCCGTGTCTCAAAATCAAATTTTACAAGTTTGATTTTAACCTCTGGATTCTTCTACGGCGTCAAGTTAAATGATGTACTCATGTCGAGACTCGCCTGGTAGTCTTCTTGAGAGAGGTTGTCGTAGAAACCTAGTGTCCAGCGTCTTGCTTGCTCTTTGTCGCATAAGAGTCTTATAGAGCGTACTTCTTTAAAGGTTGCGGCTTCTTTTCCTGATTCATCTAGCCCAATGCAGACTTTGTGAGGCTTTTGTTCTTCTTTAACGAGGGGTGTGTTGAACGTTTCTTTTAGTGCTTGTCGCTTTTGTTGAATGGCCCGATAGTCATCGATAGAAATTGTTTTCTCAACCCAGGTTCGATTAACTTTCTCTTCTGCGAGTCTTTCTTCTTCTTTTTTAAAAAAGGGGCGGGTGTATAAAAGAGAAAGAAACAGGGTCAAGGGAGAGAGTAGATAGGATAGAAAAACTAAAAAGCCATGCGATTTCTCTTTAAAAGATAGCCTAGAAGACTCTTCACGAATTAAGCGCTCTTTATTACTTTTGGCTTCACGGTACTTTTCCATGGGCGTTTTAGTGTTAGTAAGTTTAAAGAGCCCTTCAAAGCGAGGATCATAGTAAGGTAAATTACGGGCTAGTTTTGATTCCAGTTTTGCCTTAGTCCTTTTAACTAATTGTTCTTGTTGAATGGCCTTAGTTGAAGTGGTTAAAGGATCGTCATTTAATTCGTAGGATGAGAAATAGTTAGCTGTCAGAGTCCGGTTCATGTCTTTAAAAACACCACAAAAATCATTCTCAAAACGGCCTGTAAATGGAATATCTTTAATGATTAGGGCTCTTTCGCCAATATATAAAAGCAGCTCGACGCCCTCTTTGGGGCAATCGTTCGTTGTCACTTCACCATATTTTAAAGGGTATTTGCACTGATGAAAAAAACCACCACTTTGAAAGGCGTATTTACTATCGTCTAAGACGATGCTTCGGATAAGGGAACCAACGAAAATCTTATCGGCTTTAGCTTTTAAAGCCTCAATTTCAGCAGAGGCGCTTTCTTCATCAAGCGTGCTTAATTGCTCTTCTAGGCCCTGAATAAGGCCTGCTGCATAAGAGAAGTCCTGTTTTGTTTCAAAAGACACGTCTGATGTGTTGGGGTATGTCAAACAGGAACGTAAATTTCTTAAGATCGTGGAGAGTTGTTCTTTGTTCATTATTGTTTCCAAAGAGAAGAAAGAACAGGATACTATCATCAGAAAGAAAAAAAGCAAACTGGTTATTGTTGGAACAGAAAGCTACCAAGGATCACGGCTTTAAAAGCTGGTTTGGGTATAAGAGACATTAACGTTTCTTAAATCATTGCTATTAGTCAGTGGTGAGGGATACTTTTTCTGGCTCTGCAAGGTGTAGGGTTTGGGTTGGGAAGGCGCATTCGGCACCATGGTTGGCTACGATGTCTAGAATGGTTTTAAGCACGTCTTGTTGCACGTCTTGGAACTTGGCCCAGTCGGTGGTCTTGGTGAAAGTGTAGATCATAATATCTAATGAGGAAGGGCCGTAGTTTACCAGATTAACCAGTAGCGTTTGGCTTGCATCGATTTCTGGGTGCGTTTGCAGCATTGCTTTGATGTCATCGATGATGGGGGTTACTTGTTTGGCATCATCGTAACGAATGCCAAGCGTTGTTTTAATTCTTCTGTGAGTCATGCGAGATGGGTTTTCCACACAAATGGTTAAGAAAATACCGTTAGGGACATAGAGCACACGTTTGTCAAAGGTGCGAATGCAGGTTGCGCGCCAGCCGATGCGCTCAACAGTCCCCTCGATGTTTTTTTCAGGAGATCGGATCCAGTCCCCAATTTTAAAAGGAGCATCTAAGTAAATGACTAGGCCGCCAAAAAAGTTTGCCACTAAATCTTTAGAGGCAAAAGCAATCGATGCCCCGCCAATTCCTCCAAAGGCGAGTAGACCTGAGATTGGCATGCCAAAGATTTGCATGGCTGCAAGCACGGTGGTCACGATGGTAGAGATAGAAAGCAATAGAGCAATGGCGTGAACGACCGTTTGATCGACTTTCTTTTTGTTCTTTTTCGCTTGTCGAAGGTAGTTTTTTTCAAATAATTTAATAAAACGAATTGCAAACCAGGCACACAGAGCTAAAAAGCCTAATTTCTTAATGGTTGGAATAAATTGTAATAAGCTCGTCTCTGGGTTTGCCTCCGTAACGATTAAACCGGCATTACAAATACCAATAAACCAGATGGCTATTAATAAAGGGCGAGTGATGGCCTCAATAAACGTTTCATCGTAAAAGTTTACGGTCTTTTGAGCTTTTTTTAGCAGGCGACGAAGAATACCATGAGCAATGAGGTAGATGACTCCGGTAACAAATACCAAGCAAAAAGTGCTAATTAACCATTGGTTTTCTTTTAAAAACGCAATCAACTCTGCTTTGGCTGGGAAATCCATTTCAACGTCACTTAACTTTAACTGTTTCTAGAAATCCTAACCAAACATGCAAGGAGGATCAATGCGATCTTTATCTTAATTCTTTGGGTGCCGAGTTTTTCGACACTTAGTTCACCGTTCTTTGCAAAATCTTTACATAAATTTCTTGAGATTTGACCTATGGTCAATGCGTCATAAGCTTAAGTAAAAGGACGCTGTCTTTTCTTATTGTTTCTTACTGGTAGTTAAACTCTGTATGATGTTTTTCTAAGTGTTTGGCAGGCTTTTTACAAGGATGGGGAAAATAGTTTCGAGATATACCCGTGATACTTCAAAATGCCCTTTTTTAGGTGTGGTTAGTTTCATCCCGGCGGCTTATCTAAAATAAGTCATATCCATAGATCTGGCGCATTTTTGATAAGGCGTTGGGGTGGAATTAAGTATCATAAAAATGAGCATTTTGGGGTCTTACGGGTATAGTTGCCAAAACTTAGAGAGACATCACCCAAAGTTTTATTTGGGTGAGGTAAGTGTGATGGTTAAGTTTATCAAGTGGTTCACTGCAATGGTGATTTATATGTTTAGCGCAAGCCTACTGGCAGGCCCTTTATCGTGCATGAAACTTAGCGCGCAAACAGGCGGGTGGACGCCAAAGATAATTCTTGAAAATGCATGTGGTGAGCCTGTTGCCATGCAAAATGCCCTCTTGTCCTTTAGAGCCAGCGAGCCAATTGGAGGAAGCTATTGGGGAAGTTTTGGCTCACTGGCGTACCCTCAAGAAACACTTATTTCACACACGAATGTAAACGGCCAACATGAAGCGAGTCTTCAATTTAAATTTCCAGCTGGCAATCAATGGTGGAAGCCGAACGCAACCCTACAAGCAGGTGAGAAAATTAATGTGCAGTTTTCAGGAACGCCCACTGTGGCATTATCAAATTTAAGTTTTTCAACAGAAAGTAGTCCTGTCATTCGAAAGGGGCGAATCAGTTTTGTTATTCCTGAAAATCCAACGGGCGATGGTTCTCTAAAGCCGTCCGTTTCTATTAGCGATGGTAATGGGGTTAACATGACACTTCAAAACGCATCATTTAATAGCACAGCAGTGCTAGATGACGTCCCTTTTGGCTCTTATCAAGTCTCCATTCAGACGCTCGATGCTAATGGTGAGCAGTTTAAAGGAAATGCAACACCAAGCACTCTAATCCTAAACAGTTTAAGCGGCTCTACGGTGACCCTTGCGTATACTAAAATTGCAGCTAAAGGTGCGCTTACCATTCGCTTAAATGAAAGTGCGCCAGTTAGTGATGTAAATGATGTAGACTTTAGCCTAGAAGATAAAACAAGTGGACAATTACAAACCAGTGGGAAAATTAGCTTTCCAAGTCAACAAACGATTGCAAACCTGTTAGCTGGACATCGCTATCAACTTAATGTGTCAGAGTTTGAAGGAAAAGACTATCGCTACCTTCCTAATTACTCACTAAGCAATGACGTTTTAATAGAAGCAAATAAAACAGCAGAAATTTCAGTAAACTTTACTCCAGTGGCACTGGAAAAAAGTATCGTGAATGTGACTCTTTCTGGTCTTCCTACGAGCACTAGTGCAGAAATACGGTTAACCGACTCTAAAGGGTATCAGTATGCAAAAACACTCACGAGTGGTCATGCTACTTTTGAGGTGCCTGTAGCTCGGCTTTATCAAGTCAGCGCACCTTTAATTAAGGTTGATAATAAAACCTATAAGGCAAGTTTGGATAAAGAGAGCTTTATGAGTCAAAGTGGGCAGAGTGTTTCTCTAAATATTTCGTATCAAGAACAGCTTCATCAAACTCACTTTAGCCCTTATGTGGATGTAACCTTAGGTACGGTGACCAAATGGGATTCTTCAACGCAATCGATGCAACCGGTAGGACTGCTTGAGATGGTGGAGCGAGCAAATCTAAATTCCTTACATCTTGCTTTTATCACTGGTCAAGCAGGCTGTAAGGGAACCTGGGCAGGGTACCCCGTGGAAAACGCGGTTAACGGGTATGGGGTGCCAGTTTTTAAAGAGTTAAAAGCACGGGGGGTTAAGCTTAATGTGGCACTTGGCGGTTTAAGTGGCCAGTATCTTGCACAAGTTTGTGACAGTGAACAAGCCTTAGTTGCAGCCTATCAAGAAATCATCGATGCGTATAACCCAGATAGGTTAGACTTTGATGTTGAAAATGCCCTGCAAATGGATAATGCCAAACTGCAGCGCATGATGAGCGCGATTAAAACGATAAAAGCAAACAATCAAAACATTCCTATTAGCTTTACGCTGCCAGTGCTTCCTGAAGGCTTAGTCCCAGGTGTCGGGCACAACGTGATTGTGCAAGCCCAAATTGCGGGACTTAAAGACTACGGGGTTAACATCATGGCAATGGATTATGGTAATTACTACAATCAAAAAACCATGGGTGAATATGCAATTGATGCGCTAACAGCAACCTTTAGCCAACTAAAAGCACTCTACCCAACACAAAGTGATGACGTGCTTTGGTCAAGATTGGAAGTGACTCCAATGATTGGCTTAAACGATACCATTCCACAAAATTTTAGTTTGAATGATGTCGATATTGTAAAAGAATTTGCTCATGAAAAAGGACTAAGAATGCTTTCAATCTGGTCCTTAACGCGTGATAAGCCTTGTAACTATACCTATGCTTCTCCTTTGTGTTCTAGTCAAAACCCGGTAACAGGAGAGCCTAATCAAAGTCAGGACTATGAGTTTAGTTTAAGATTCCAATAAGGTCTATAGTGCATTAGACATGTGGGTTGATTTATAACGTCTCTCTATGACGGTTGCAAGTGTGGTTTCTGATAAGTTTCATGATGGTTATGATGACTTTTTTGGTGCGTTTATACTTCTGGCTCGTCTCTTTTTTTTAAAATTCTTTCATGCTAGGCTCATTAGGACTTTATGATGCCTTAAAAGGGATGTTGTATCATGGATGTACCAAAAATGGGTTTAGGGGATATTGCTAAGCACGCGTCATACTACTTTTGGTTGACTTCAGGAGTTATGTTACTTGGCATGTTTGAAGCGTTTTATCGAGATTCAATGCACGCACTTCCTGAGTTAGATTTAGCTTTAGGCGGGTGTTTACGATTAGAAACTGGTGATTTAGAAGACTTTACCGTTGCTGGTGAGGCAGAACTCATCTACACAGATTCAAATTACCTACCAAGCTCTGCTACCCTCTCTATTACTTCTTCCGATGTTTTACGTGACTTAAGCCCCAATGTGTTTTTTGATGGCAGCTGTATAGGAGAGGTAACCTACCCCATTGCAGAAGCAATTAAGTATAGTTTCATTGTCTCAGTGTTACTCTCTGCTACGGTGTTATCGGTCGAGATTCTGCTTCAAAAGAACACCCTAGCAAAGCTCTTTTCAACGTATATATGGCTCCTGGCGGGGTCTCTTTCAGTGGGGGTCTTTGATGCGTTTTATCGAGACACATTGCATCAATTACCAGAGCTTGATTTGTCCATGGGCGGTTGCATTGAAGCAGGCCCTGGAAATTTTCCTGATAGCCTTGAGCCGGGGGTTGTGGAATTAAGTTATGATACGGATCATTACCCTCCACAGAGTGCATCCTTCCAGATAAACCCGGTTAAAGAATTTTCAAATTACCAACCAACATTTTTATTCAAGAGTGAATGTGTGGCTAAAATTACCAAGCCTTTTGGCCGAGCCTTAGAGGTTGGTTTTTTTGTTGGTCTTAGTTTTTGTGCGGTGATATTTTTGCTTGAGCAATGGACCAAGCGACAAGGCTGGCCACTTAAGTGTCAGAGAGAACATGAAGAATCACAAGAACAATCGAAAAGTACTTCACCTCATGCTCATGAAAAAGTAAGAACCGATAGTGACGAACTAGAGCTTATTCGAGACATTGAGACCGGTGACGGTCAAGACGATGTTTTTTGCCCTATAGGACAGAGTGCAACGCTCTAGAAAACGTTTTTTTTAACCAGTCAACGTCTAGTGGTTTAGAGTACTTGTCTGTGTGTGAAACCTCGCCAATGCATTTTAGTAACACAAAGCGGGGAGTGTCTTGCCGAGCTTTTTTATCAAACTTTAGAGCCTCTATGAGATCACTTGTGGTGTAATTAAAAAATGGTTGTAGATCAAAGTCAAAGGAGGTCACTAATTTTTTTATACGCTGATAGTCTTCCTCAATAAGATAATTTAATTGCAAAGAAACATAACTCTCAAGCACAAGCCCAATGGCCACGGCTTCACCATGAGTGATTTTGTAATCACTTACCTTCTCAAGGGCATGAGCAATGGTGTGGCCAAAGTTTAAAATTTCTCGCAAACCCTTTTCATGTTTATCATTAATGACCACCTCAGATTTGATTTCCAAACTGCGCATCAGTATTGTCTCAAGAATGGTTTTATCTCGCGTTTGTAGGACTTTAAAATTGTGTTCAATCAAAGAAAAGTAGTGTCTGTCTTTAATGCAGGCGTGTTTAATGATTTCAGAAAAGGCATTTTTATATTCTAGTTCGGGCAGTGAGTCTAAAAAGTTTAAATCTATGAAAATGGCTTTAGGGGAGGTAAAGGTCCCAATTAAGTTTTTTCCTTGAGGCGTATTAATGCCTGTTTTACCTCCTAGCGTCGCATCAACCATGGCTAGCAAACTGGTCGGCAGATAAATGACGGGAATGCCGCGATAAAAGGTTGCGGCAACAAACCCAACTAAATCGGTGGTGACACCACCACCAAGAGCCACTAATAAACTGTCTCGATCGGCGCCATGCTGAAAAAGAGTATCTTCAATAAACGCTTTCATTTGTCGAGACTTAGAGTGCTCCCCACTGGGGATTTCTATTAGCTTTGTATTAAGTTGATGGCTTTTTAAATGAGCTAAAAGTTTTTCACTGTAGAGAGTGTTTAAAGCCTCGTCGGCGACAATAAAAATCTTTTTATCGGCACAAAGCTTAAGTAAGGTTTTGCTCTTAAATACATTTGAAAAATATAGTTCACTGTATGGGTAGTGCTTAAGAATTCTCCTATCCATCAAGGCGACTCGTTTTATTTAAAAGTAGAAGATCGGCAAGCACTAATTGGCACATTGCTTTTACTACTGGGACGGCTCGAATGGCCACACATGGATCGTGTCGTGAGCCTTCTGGCAAAGTAAAGGTTGCAGGCTTACCATCGAGGCTCGTAGTCTCTTGTGTCTTTAAAATGCTGGAGGTGGGCTTAAAAGCAACCCGCCCCAATAGAGGCATGCCGGTTGCAATGCCACCAAGCGTGCCACCTGCGTGGTTGCTCTTTAGAATAGTCTCTTGTGAAAACGGATCATTATGAGCACTGCCGAGCATGCGAGTGCTCGCAAACCCCTCTCCTAATTCAAAGCCTTTACTGGCTGGCAGGCTCATGAGAGCCAGGGCAAGTTGTGCTTCTAGTTTTTGATAGATTGGCTCTCCAACACCGACAGGAAGATTAAACGCTGCAAAAGACACAGAGCCCCCGAGAGAATCTCCTTGCTCTTTAGTGAGGTTGATTAAGTCCATCATGGCCCTTTCTATTTTTTCATCCGGGCAAAAGATTGGGCTAGTTGTAATATTCTCCTCATCATTTTCTTTTAAAGGTGTATCAAGTGACACCTCACCGACAGATGAGAGGGCGCTTAAGACTTTAATATTTTTTTGATCTAAGACTTTCTGGGCGACGGCGCCTGCTGCGACGCGCGCTGCGGTCTCTCTTGCTGAACTTCGCCCGCCACCGCGAAAATCAAACACCCCGTATTTTTTTAAATAGGTAAAATTGGCATGGCCAGGCCTATGGAGATGGCGAATAGGCTCATATTTACTTGAATCAGCATCTTTGTTTGGAATTAGTATGGAAATGGGGGTGCCGGTGGTCACGCCTTCAAACACGCCTGAGAGAATTTCAGCGCAATCAGGCTCTTTTCTTGGTGAGGTAAAGGGGGTCTTTCCTGGCGCCCTGGCAAAAAGGGCTGTTTGGATGTCCTTTTCTGCAAGGGGTAGCCCTGCGGGACAACCATCGATGACCACGCCAATTGCCCTACCGTGAGACTCACCCCAAGTGATGATGCGAAAGAGATTGCCAAAAGAATTACTCGCCATAGGTTCACTGAAACAGATTAAAAGAGAGAAGTATACCTACTAATGAACCGCCCTCGGAAGGTTAAGTGTAAAAAAATCGCAATGATGTTGAATAAAGAGTCATGTAGGCTACAATTTAACCATTAGTGTAATTGAGCATGGAGCTTGCTATGCGAAAAATCTGTCTACTTGCCTTAACTAGTTGTTTTTTAAGTAATGTTTATGCCGATGAGACACATAGCTTTGTAATTTCTTCGGATGATGACACTGGCATTACCTTCTATGATGGGGGCATTGACACCACTCTTTATACTTTAAATGACCCGACCAATGGGTTTAAGTTTGTGTGTAAAGGACGCGACAGTGGCTATTATTTGGAAACGGCCGATCAAAAGCATGCCTATGAATATGAAATACCAGTTCGTGGCCCTTATGGCGGTGATCATCGGGATTCTTGTGATGACTTTGTTGAGCCAATCAGTGGCTCAGATCCTGGTACTAATTTAATCCAGAGCGTTTATTGGATAGCAAATTTTCCATACGTTTACTACATGGAAAATGGAACTTTCAATGGCTGTTATTTACTAAATGACATCTCCAAACAAACAGTCAATGAAACAGGAAAAGATGTCTATACTATTTCAGCACTTAGTAATACCTATTTTAAAGGAGATGCGGGTATGTCGACTGAGAAAGCCTTTATTGTAGGCATGGATGCAGGTGGTAATGCCGCAGCTCAAGGGACAACGGATCAAGAGTATTACTTTTGCGATCCAAGAGAGACAACTTTGACTGGCTTTGATATCAGCAGCCCTCGGTATACAACCTATAACATAGAGCTTCATAACCACGCTGATGTTAATCAATCGGCTGAAGGCATTAAGTTAATTAAACCAGGTAGTGCTAAATATCCGGCTTATCAATTTCAAGTTGAGAATAAAACCGATGACACCATTACCTTGAAAGCAGGAACACAAGGGCAGGTAACCGGGACTTATTATGCTTACTGTCAAAACCCAACTGGCTGGCAAACAGCAGATTATGTCTTTCAAGAGGCATTGAGTTACATTACTGCCGTACAAGGTGATGATGACAATAATCTCCAAGATGTGATTGAGTCAGCGCATGATGCTGGTAAAGCACTAAAGCCAATCTTAGAAGCGTCTTGCCCTGATAAACTAGCGCCAGTAATTGTTCCTATGGTTGATAAAGACGATAACTTAAAGCCAATTGCAGCAGGCGATACCTTAACCATTGGTGATGGCTATGAAGAGCTAGTAAATTTTGACAATTTTCTTGATGTCAGCGTGAGCTTTAACGATGGCACTAAAGACTACCAGTATGCTCTAGCGCCTGCTTCTAATTATACCCCATTAACCTTTAACAGCGGTTTTCACGTAGTAAAAGTTGTGATTAGCAAAGCAAGTAGTGGTGGCTATCAAGTTGATTTATACAGCACACCAAACATCGGCGTCGACATTCACAACGAATTAAATCTAGTTGAAAACGGCAATAGTAATGAGCAAAAAAAAGAAGATGAAAATGCTTTAGAAAAAAAATAGCTGCGTGTTGTCTGGGCTGACTAATTATGTGAGGAAGGAGAGTGGTTTGAAAAAAATATTTTCATTAATACATCGACACGAGCAAGTATACGATGTTTGATAAGTCCAATGGTTTAAAATTTATTTGTGCGGGGTCTCATCATAGTTAATCTCGGGTATTCTAACGCTTGTCCTTGTACATGTTTTTATCAGCAAGTTTAATCAACTCCCCAGCGTAATGAGAATCATCTGGGAAAATTGCATGGCCTACGCTTACCCCAACTTCAACCATTGCCTTATCTAGTTGAAAGGGCATGTTAAGAATTGTTTTGATTCTAGCGATAGTTTTCTTTAATTGAACGTTTCCATCTAACACAATAATAAATTCATCACCTCCAAGCCTGGCTAGCAGATCATGTTCACGAGTAGCCTTTTTTAACCGTCGTGCTGTTTCTTTCAAAACACAGTCTCCAGCGTCATGTCCATAAGTGTCATTAATTGGTTTAAAGCGATTTAAGTCAAGAAATAAAACAGAAAGCTTGGTTTTGTTGCGCTTAGCTCGAGAAATGCTTTGCTCTAGACTTTCAACCAATGCTCTTCTGTTTTTTAAACCAGTTAGCACATCGGTTATAGCCCTTGTCCTTAACTCCTCTTCTAGTTTTTTTGTTTCAAATAAAATTGCAAGGACATTACAAACAGACTTAATAAAAATTTCCTCTTGCTTGGAAGGGGTATGCCCCTCTTTTACATAAAGATTTAAAACACCAAGGACGTTATCGTTTCTATCTTTTATCGGGGCGTTATAATGGCCATGTGGCTTTATGCCTTCGGGCCTATAACTGTGTTCGTGGTCTACACAATTTTTAAAGATAAGTTTTTTTTCAAGAGCTGCTTTGCCACACAAACAATTACCAAAAGGAACCTTGTTACACATGTTTAAAAGGGAACTGGATAAATTTTTATGAGACATCATCACTAGTTCCCCGGGTTTTTGCACCCCAAACATGCACCCCTTTTTCTCTAAAGTAAGCCATTCTATATTGAGCATGATGTCAAGAATGCGACTTTGGATCTCTGAAAGATTGAGAGGGAGCAGGGAGACATGCATGATCTCATTTAGTGCTGCTTGCATGTCTGTGTTGTATTTATATTCTTCGATTTTCGCTTTATGCAGAGCATTTTCTATTTCGAGTCTTTCAACCCTCTTAGTAAGACGTTGGACTTCATTATCGAACTTGTTACTCATAGGCCTACTGTTTTATAGTCGTGCTCTTAATTAATCGCCAACTACGCTAAAAACTTAAGCCTTTTCGTTCAAGAGGGGCCCTTAGTCGTTCCAGAAATGGGGGGAAAAGAGGATAAGTAGTGAGAAAATCTCAAGCCGTCCTGCCAGCATTGCTATCATCGACACCCACTTGGTTGGCTCATTCATGCCACTAAAACCTTGGCTAATGTCGCCAATACCTGCTCCAGCATTAGCCAACGTTGCGGTGGTGATGCCGACACTGGTGGTTAAATCATTTCCAAAGGCCATGTAGAGCAAAACAAGCAGCAAATAAAAGAATAAGAAGATGGAAATAAAAGACCACATTGACTGTAGGATTGAGCGTGAGAGCACTTTGCCGCCAAACTTTATATTGACAATGGCATTGGGATGAATGAGTCGCATGAGCTCACGGTCGGATTGTTTCATAATAAGTAGCATGCGTAAGACTTTGATGCCACCTGTGGTTGACGCCGCACAGCCGCCAATGACTGCCATCATCATCAATAAAATGGGAATAAATTTAGGCCAGTCGCTAAAACTTGCGGTGGTAAGGCCTGTAGTCGTCATCAGGGAAATAACATTAAAAATGGCTTTGATTAGCGCATCACCCCCCTCATCAAAGAGGTGATCTGTGACTAAGATGGTGGCGATGGTGGCGGTTGCAAGAACAATAATTTTGGCGTAGTTAATAAATTCTTCATCTTGAAAGTAGGGCTTTAGAGAGCGTTTTTTGAAGACTAAGAAATGAAGCGTAAAATTAACGCCGCCCAAAAACATAAAAAAGCAGCCAACCATTTCTATGGCATTACTTTGATAATAAGCAAAGCTTTCTGAGTGAACTGAAAAGCCACCAGTGGCAATCGTTGCAAAACTGCCACAAATGGCATCAAACAGTGACATGCCACAGAGCTTATAACTCAGTGCGCAGAGGGCAGTCAAAATGACGTAGACCAGCCATAAAGCCTTGGCGCTTTGGGCAATGCGTGGTGTGAGCTTGTTCTCTTTTAGAGGGCCTGGTGTTTCGGTTCGATAGAGCTGCATGCCTCCAATGCCGAGCATCGGCATGATAGCAACGGCTAAGACCACAATTCCCATGCCCCCTAGAAACTGCATTTGTTGTCGGTAGTAGAGAATGTTATGAGGGAGTGTATCGATGTTTCTTAGAATGGTCGCACCTGTGGTGGTAATGCCTGAAACGGATTCAAAAATGGCATTAGTTAGACTTAGATGAGGGTTGGGGGCGAGATAGAGAGGGATGGCGGAGAAAAGACAAATCACTACCCAAAATAGAACGACGACCACAAAGCCATCGCGAATTTTTAATTCTTGGCGTGAGTGTTTGGTGGGGAAGTAGAAAATAAGCCCAGTTAAAAGAGTAATAACAAAACTCTCAATGAATGGTAAATAGACGCCATCTTGATAAATTAAATTGACCAACAGCGGAGTGGTCATGCTAATTGAGTAGAGGATGAGTAATAGGCCTAAAATTCTTAAGATGGTTTTAACGTGCATGTTTTTGTTCTTTTCTAGTCATCAAAAATAATCAATTTTAACTTGGAAGAGTTGTTCAACTTGATGAAGATATCGCTTATTCATCACCGTTAAAATTAAATGATCTTCTTCTTGAAACACCGTTTTAGGTGTCACGATTTGTACGTTTCCTGCTCGAGTTAAGGCAAAAATATCACACCCTGGTGGCAGGCTAAGTTCTTCTTTGCAGTGTCCAACAACTTTTGAGGTATTGGCATCGCCATGAGCAATCACTTCAATGGCTTCTACGTCGCCATTTCGTAGGCTGTGCACGGTGACCATGTCGCCTTTTCGTAGTCGTGTCAGGATGCTGCCGATGGTGGTTAATTGAGGCGAGATGGCATGATCAATGGTGCTGCCATCGATAAGCTCAACATAGGCCCGGCGGTTAATAATGGCCAATGCATGTTTTGCCCCTAGCTTTTTTGCTTGCAGTGACGACATGATGTTTGCTTCGTCATCATTGGTTACCGCAATAAAGCAGTCAGTGTTTTCAATATTTTCGTTTAGTAATAAATCCCGATCGCCTATGTCTCCTTGTAAAACGGTGGCGTGATTTAACTGATTGGAGAGTGCATCAGCACTGACATAATTGTGGTCGATTACTTTAATTTTGTAATGGCTTTCCAATGACGTTGCCAGCAGTTTCCCTATGTTACCAGCGCCACCAATGATAATGCGTTGACAGGGGTACTCGTATTGACCAAAGGCGACCAAGGCATGATGAGTGTGGGCAGAGGAGGTGATAAAATGGACTTCATCATTTTGCTCAATGGTCTGCTCATCATCTAAGGGGACGGCTTTATCTTGCCTGAAAATGGCGGTGATCTTCACTTCTAGACTTTTTAAGCTTGCGTAGAACTCTTTGAGTGATTTGCCAAGAAAGCGACAAGAGGGCTTGGGGTTTGCCACAACAAGATGTAATAACCCATTGGCAAACTCAAGGACCTCATTTGCACCAGGGAACTGCAATAGTTTTTCAATGTGGTTTTTTACCAATGATTCAGGGCTAATTAAGACATCAAGCGCAATCCCTTTTTCATCAAACAGGGTTGGAAATTGGTGATAGCTCTGTGCTCGCACTCGTGCAATTTTATTAGGCGTTCGAAATAGGTGATGAGCAATAAAGCAGCCAAGCATATTGACTTCATCTGAGCTGGTTACCGCAATTAACATGTCGGCATTTTTGGTACCGGCACTAATGAGCACATCTGGGTGGGAGGCTGAACCATGGATGGTTTGAATGTCGAGTTGGTTGTGCAGCTCTTGTAATCTTTTTTGGTTTAAGTCGACTAAGGTGACATCGTAGTTTTCCTTAACTAAGTGTTCGGCAAGGCTTCCACCCACTTGCCCTGCGCCTAAGATGACTATTTTCATACCTTTATCACTCCATCGAAAACAAGCTCAGCGGGGCCTCGCATTTCAATGGCCTCCTGTTCGTTCTCCCAATTAAATTGGAGAGCGCCATTTGTTAAATTAACACAGGCTTTAGAGGCAAGACCTAAGAAACGGTGAGCGACCACAAACGCAGCTGTTGCTGCACTGCCACAGGCAGTCGTAATGCCACTGCCTCGCTCAAAGGTTCTAATTTCAATGTCTGTGTTCGAGTGCTGATGCAAAAAACTAAGGTTAACCCCTTCTGGGAAAAATGAATGTTGATTAAAGTAGGCGCCAAGTGCTTCTAAGTCATAAGCCCTAAAGTCGTTGACAAGCATTACCGCATGCGGGTTACCGACGGTTAAACAGTAGAGCTTAAGCGTTGTGTCTTGGTAGGGAACCTGGTGAGGGTTTGAGTGCGTGTCAGCTTTTATTGGTATGTCTGCTGCTCTAAAGCTTGCTGGTGCAAGCCATAGGCTGACTTCCAGGTTGTCATGAACCATCGTTTTTAGCGTGGTTGTTAGAGTTGCAAGGGTAATGGTTTCTTTGCAGCTTATGCCTTGTTCTTTTATAAAGCGTGCGACACAACGAGCACCATTGCCACATTGACCAACTTCGCTGCCATCGTTGTTAAAAATTCGGTAATTGAAATCAGCATTGGCAATGGTACTTGGTTCAATGATTAAACATTGGTCAAAGCCAATGCCGTAGCGTCGATCGCCCCATCGTTGGATGAGAGATGGGCTAAGTGTTACGTCTTGAGTGACGCCATCGATGACCATAAAGTCATTGCCCAGTCCTTGCATTTTGCTAAAGCGCATGATCTTAGAGTGTTGAGAGAGTTCTTTTAAAAATTATATAGGATTGAAGCGGTTGTTGCAGTATCCGTTTTCTTAGTGTTAGTAGTTGTGGCTGGAATGATTGTGTCGTGATTCACCGTAAAGGATATTTTTAAATCAATATTTTTGACTAGTTTGCTGGTAATAGCACTTTCTGCTCGGTAATGAGTATTAAAAGAGCTATAGTCTATGGAGGCGGATTGGGTGAATTTTGCACCGGTTTCGAATAAATAACGGTAGCTTAAATCGCCATGACCAAGCACAGAGTCTTCCTTTTCACGGCTGCCTGCGACGCGCTGGTAGGTGCCCCCGGGGCCTGCCTCAACGGTTAATTTTTGAGTGGGGGTTTGCACCAGCACTCGTCCGAGGCCCACAATGCCATTGAAGGTTAAATCATAGGTGGCAAAGGCATCGTAGAGAAAAGAGAGTTTGTTAAAAAAATAGTTTTTTTCAGAAAAAAGATAGCGTCCCTCAACCGAGCTGTAGACATTCTCTTCGTTTTTAACGCCTTGAGCCGTGCTCCACTGGCCTCCAAGCGTAAAATCATAGGCCCAGGCATCTTTTGGGTAGGAGAGCTCATTCTCTCGCTTGTATTCTCCGGTTATCTCTTTGGTCGGGCTGTTTCCTGTGTTAATCGCAGCCCCAAAGCTAATTGAATTTGTCACTGGAGAAGGGGCTTCCTTCGCTTGTAGAGCGGGGTTGTAACAAAGCAGTAGCGCACAGAGTGCGCAGTTTTTTGCCAAACAAAGGAAGGCCGATCTGAATGTTTTAGAATACTTCATGGTGAATTAAATCGTCTAAGGTTTCTCGTCGTCTAATTAGGGTATGAGTGTTGCCATCAACTAGGATTTCGGCAACTCTTGGGCGTGAATTATAGTTTGAACTCATGCTAAAACCGTAGGCTCCTGCGCCACGAACGGCGAGTAAGTCGTGCTCTTTGATGGCAAGAGTGCGAGATTTTCCAAGAAAATCGCCTGTTTCACATACAGGTCCCACTATGTCATAGTTTATAAGAGGCTCATTTGTTCTTTGGTTAACCGGTACGATGTTTTGATAGGCATTATAGAGGCTTGGCCTCAGTAGATCATTCATCGCGGCATCGACAATGGCAAAGTTCTTGTCATGGTGAGGCTTTAGATATAAAACTTCCGTCAGTAAAATGCCAGCATTCGCGGCAATGGCGCGCCCGGGCTCAAGAATAATTTCTAGCGGATAGCCATTTAAGCGCTCTTTTACTTTGCTGGCAAGCTCTGAAGGCTCTGGTGGCGTTTCATGTTCATATGTGACCCCAAGTCCTCCCCCTAAGTCTAAATGTTTAAGGGTTAGCCCATGGCCCTCAATGGTTTTAATCATCTCAAGAAGCTTGTCGAGTGCGTCTAAAAAAGGTTGGGTACTGGTTAATTGAGAGCCAATGTGACAGTCAATGCCAATAAAGTTTAGATGAGGGTATTGCTTAAAGTTCTTGTATACGTTTAAAGCTTCCATTGCCTCAATGCCAAACTTGTTTTCTTTTAAACCGGTAGAAATGTAAGGGTGGGTTTTGGCATCCACATTTGGGTTAATGCGAAGAGAGACTGGGGCTTTCTGTCCAAGATCCCTTGCTACTTGGTTCAACAAAGAAAGCTCAGCCATAGATTCAACATTAATGCAAAATATGCCTTGCTCTAAGGCATAGCGTAGCTCTTCTTCTGTTTTTCCTATCCCAGAGAAAACGGTTTTTTTTGGAGAACCGCCGGCTTTAATGACCCGGTAGAGCTCACCTTTAGAGACTACATCAAACCCAGCACCAAGGGCCGCAAGTGCATTTAAAAGGTGTAGGTTACTAGATGCTTTCACCGCATAGCAGATTAAATGTGGGTGATCACCTAGGGCCTTATCAAAGGCTCGAAAGTGACGATGGAGCGTTTTTAAGGAATAGATGTAACTTGGCGTGCCATAGTGTTTGGCAAGCTGTTGACAACTTAGGTCTTCGGCATAGAGTTGCCCATCTTTGTAATTAAAATAATCCATAATCAAGCACTTTTTTGACTGGCGGTTTTCTCTGGCAGCACCAATGATCCTTTTTGGCCACATGCGGTGAGGACAAAAAGGCTAAATATTAGAATGAACACAGTTCTCATAGGGCTGTATGATTAAAAAAAAAGGAT
>JASBUC010000003.1 GCA_030148065.1 Legionellaceae bacterium
TGCCTTGGGAAAGAGATATACATGCCCTAAAAGCCCAGGAAAGTGACAGTGAGTCGACTGTCCAAATATTAGCTGGATTAAAAGCTCAACCTAGGGTTGGCATAAGAGATGAGAAAAAGTATGAGAAAGAACTGGGAGAAGGAGAGCAAAGGGAAGAGGATCCAGTTACCTTACTACTAGGTTTATCAAAGCAAAATCATGATGCAAAAAGAAAAAATGAATTTATAAACAATTACTTATCCCCTGATGACGAAGGAGAGTCCTCACCATGCAAGCGAGCTCGAGAAGCAAAAAATCTCTAAACATCGTGCGTTAAACGCACGCATTTTCAAGGATCTTGAGTATGGTCTAAACTTACAGTTAAAGGCTTATTATTGGTGCAATGAAGAAATTAATTGGCTCTGCTGTAGCACTGGTTGCGATATTAGTATGCGTTTACCTAGTTTTAGGCATGCTGAGGCTTGTGCCTTTAGTAGGCTACTTTGTCTTTGGTGAGACACTTTTGAGGTTTATGACCCAAGTGTGTGTTGGCAGCTTTTTGTTAGCAGCAATTTGTTTTTGGGAAATCTAGGGAGAGATCATGTTTAAAATAGCGGATGTTTTCATTTTATTGGCCATAGCCATTTCATTTGTGGTATCAGCCTACTTATGGTTTTCAGGCTATAAGCTTGAAGGGATTTTTACAGCCATTTGGATCCCGGCAATTTTTGGCTTTGCTTCCTACTTTAAGCTTCTTGGCTTAATCGCAATCGTTAAGGAGAGGAGGTAGTATGACAACTATACATTTTTTGCTTATTGCAATTGTCGTCTTTTCCTTGATGCTCATCGGGATTGTTTTAACCATCAGAGAATTTAAACAGGCCTTGAAGTTAGAACGTGAAACGCACCACAAATCAACACAAAGAGACAATAATTCCTAGAGCATAAGCTTCTTGCAGATAGGCAAGCAAGTCCCTATAGGCCCTTTTAGGAAATAATGTTACACTCTGCGCAAATTTTTTATGGTGTGTGACATGAACAATTTAGTGGGATTTGTCAGTCTTGGTTGTCCCAAGGCTTTGGTTGACTCCGAGCGAATCATTACGCAACTAAAAGCAAAGGGGTATGAGCTAACCTCCTCCTATCAAGGAGCCGGGGTTGTGGTGATTAATACCTGTGGTTTTATTGAATCTGCGATAGAAGAGTCCTTAGACACCATTAATCAAGCCATGGCAGAAAACGGTAAAGTGATTGTCACAGGCTGCCTTGGTAAGCACGAAGCACTGGTTCGTTCGCACTTTAAAGACGTCTTGCACGTTTCTGGCGCCCATGCTTATGAGGAAGTGGTGAAGGCTGTGACCACCCACCTTCCAATAGAGAATAAAAACTTTGAGTTATTGGTTCCAGAGGAAGGCTATAAATTAACCCCTCGCCATTATGCGTATTTAAAAATCTCAGAAGGCTGTAACCAAAAATGCAGCTTTTGCATCATTCCATCGATGCGGGGGCGGCTACAAAGCTATAAGATTGAACAAGTTTTAACAGAGGCCAAAAAGCTTGTAAAAGCTGGGGTCAAAGAGCTTTTAATTATATCCCAAGACACCAGTGCTTATGGTGTCGATGTCAAATATCAAGAGGCAACTTGGGATGGTAAGCCGATTCAAACGGATTTATATCATTTGTGCAAAGCACTTGGAGAAATGGGCATTTGGGTGCGGCTCCATTATGTTTACCCCTACCCAAATGTTGACAAAATCATCCCCTTAATGCGTGATGGTTTGATTCTGCCCTATCTTGATATCCCACTGCAGCATGCCAGTCCTCGAATTCTAAAAGCGATGCGGCGTCCTGCCAACCAAGAAAAAACCCTAAGCCGTATAAAAGCTTGGCGTGAACTCTGCCCTGAAATCATTATTCGCTCTACTTTCATTGTTGGCTTTCCAGGAGAGACCGATGAAGACTTTAATGAGCTGTTAGACTTTTTACATGAAGCCAAACTCGACCGAGTCGGTGCCTTTAAATACTCGCCTGTTGAGGGGGCAGAGGCTAATGGTCTTGACGATCAGGTTGAGGAGAGTGTCAAAGAAGATAGGCTGCAAGCTTTTATGCAATGCTGTGAGACCATCAGCCAGCAGAAGCTTAAAGACAAAGTTGGGCAAGAAATAGAGGTGTTGGTGGATGACATTGATGACGATGGCACCCTTATTGCGCGCTCAAAAGCCGATGCGCCTGAAATTGATGGGCAAGTCTTTGTTCTGCCTCATGAGGGCACTTTGGTCGGTGATCTAATAACGGTTAGAGTGACCGACAGTGATGAGCATGATCTGTTTGCAGAGCGTTGTTAGGGCAGAGTGGCGTCTTTTGTTTTCACATACAGAAGTTGCAGACCTTGGGCGCTCACCGGCTCGTCATTTACAATGATTTGACAGCGCCAATACCCGGGTTTTGAGTGACCTAAATAGATTTTATTTTGATAGATGGTGCGGCAAAGAGCGAAGGCTCTAACAGGATCTTGTAAAAAGGTTGAGCGTACCAGTCGGTATTCTTTCGTGTAATTGCTCGCCGTCCATAAAATAGGGCTGTGTCCTTCTAATAACTTAAAGTGTTTAAAAAGAAATTCACGGCCCTCAAAGTTGACTCGACAACTGTTTTTATCAGGGCTTTCTCCTCCCACGATGCTTTTAGCAATGTGTGCCTGACAGGCGTAGAGGTTTTTTCCATTTCGAGAGCCCAACACTAGGGGCTTGCTTTCTTCTTGATTGGACGTCCATTTGAGTTTTGTGCCACTTAAGGCAGTCTCTGGTTTTTTGAGAGATGCTTGTTGTGGGATGTATGGAAGCCCTTCTACTTTTTCAAGACTTAAAATAAAGGAGCTGATGGGGTTAATCAGTCCCCAAGTTGAAATGATTAAAATACCCGCAAGTAGCAGATTGACTTTAGGTAGTAAGTTACTGAAAAAGTCATCATTGGTGATGAGCTTACCAAAACTATAAAAAGCAAAATACAGCCATAACAGCGAAAAGGCGATGTACTCAATAAAATTATTTTCGCTAACCCAGAAGTACTCCATGCCATGAGAGCTGGTGACCAAATCATACGTGTAAATGTAGAAAGCGCCATACATGAGGCTTGTTAGAATGAGGCCAATGAATGGGTAACTTACCAGCAAAAATTTTAGTAATCTCATAAGCCTTGTTTGTTTGTTTTCAATGCTTAAATAGTAGGGGAACGTGCCATTAAAGAAGATAAGGCTAAAAAAACCAAACCAAAAGAGGGTATAAACATAGGTGCCCTTAGAGACTAAAATGTCGCCATCTGTGAGCACTCTCAGAAAGCAAATCAGTACAAAAAGCCAAGCAATTAAACTTAAAAGAATGAAAAAAATCACAGAAAAGCGTATTAAGATTTCTTTGAATAACGCTAATAAACGAGCAGACTGTTGGCAGATAAATAGCCCCATAATGAGCGTAAAGCTTGCGATAAAAGACACAACGACTTTGTTATCAAATAAATGCTCGATAAAGGCAATGCCAAGCAGTTCAAAAATAGTCACAAACAAAAAGAGAATTAGAGCCATACCAAGACAAAAGAGCAGCAATAGCAAAAGAAGGGCTATTTTTTGCCAGACGTCGTTAAAAAAAACAGGGTAGGCTGGAATAAGACTTTTCTCTCGGTGATAGACATTAAGCAATATAATGGCACTAAAGAGCGCAACAAACGTTAAGCACTGTGATGGAAAAGAGAGCGAGTTGGCGCCAATGGGCCAGACAAAAGACATGGTAGAAAAAAAGGAAAGAATCAGTGATAAGCAAAAAAGCTTCAGGGTTCCCTTGCCGTCAAAGGCAATTAAAAAAGCCGCAAAAAAGCTGCTACTGAAGAAAAAAATAACTTCGGCTTGCGTTGATTGTGTCATGATGGTCAGAGCACAAAAGGACAAGACACCACCATAAATGAGAGCTGAGAGCAAATAGAGGTAAAAAGGGGTTAATTTTTTCAATAGAGCGGCCATTAAGATCCTTTCGTGCATTCAACATCTATAGTTTGGCACAGACAGGGGGTTTGGCAAGCGCGTAAAAAAAGTGTAAATCAGGGATATACCCAAACCAGTTTGGGTATATAACCTTAAATATGCTCTATAATTACTCAAATAAGCAACAGGAACCCTGCGGTCTGACGATACCCAAGATGTTGGCGTAATTAAAAGGAGTGATTATGCGCGCGATACTATTTTCAACCTTCTCTATTTTTTTTTCATTTAATCTATACGCTGCAGAGAGCCAAAACCCTTGTCTTTCCCCCGATCAAACTTTTCTGAGCCCACCGAGTAATCAACTAAAAAACGCAGCCTTTGATGGGCAAAACACCCCCACTGATTGGGCTCTAGTGTCAGGTGGCAGTGAGCAGCTGTCACGAAAGTCAGAGAGCAATGGTTATAACACTTTGGTGCTTGCACCAAGTGAGCATCAAAAAGTGACGCTGATGCAGCCTTTAAATCTAAAGGCAAAGACACTCTATACCGCCTCTGTCTGCGTGAAAGGAAAGTCGGATGTGCCACCCACTCTCATGATTGAAGGCGGAGTGCAACGAGAAAAAACACAAAGTTATTTAGAACGAGGCGTAAATGACGACGTTTGGACACTCTACCGGTTTATTTTTTACACCACCAGTGGTCATGTGCGTTTTACCCTATCAGGTTATAAAAATAGTTTGGGTGCAAGGCAAGAATTTCGATTTCCAATGGTGGTAGAAGGCCGCTTGCCAGCGCCCATTCCAGAACTGCCCTCCCATGGTGAAAACATGGTGTTAAATCCTGATTTTCAGGACGGTGGTCAGCATTGGGTGTTTGATCTCAACGATAAAATTACCTCCCGTGAGTGTGATTCCTCGAGCCTTTGTTATGCAAGCCTCACCGCTAGTCCTGAATTTAGTGCTCGTGTTTCACAAGTGTTGCCTTTCGAAATTTCCGCTCATTCCAATTATGTGTTAAGCGCCAGAGTCAAAACCCTCGGCAATGAGGTGAAAGGACATGTGTTTGTTACGGTCAAAGGCGTTGACTTATCCCCAAAAAAGGGTTGGTTTAGCACAGATGGTGAATGGCAAAACCTTGAGTATACCTTTACAACTGGCGATGACGTTAGTAACGTCAAGGTCATGTTAGAGAGCTATAAGCAGGCAGCAGAGGGAAAAGTCTCTGTAACCGACGTTCGATTTTACGCCTTGGGACAGGAAGATTATGCAAGTAACAGCAATGCAACCCCCAAAGAGCCTGGCATACTAGTTCAAGATTTTGCTACCTATCAGAAAGGGGAAAAACTTAATACCTCTGATTGGTTGTTACCTAATAAAGCATGGGGGGGGGATAACCTAGGCGTGATTGGCTCAAATGTTGTGTTTGCCTCAGATCAAAATGATGGACAATTTTTGCAAATGAACGTTTGGGGCTCGAAAGCACCGGCTGATAAGGTGCGAGAGGGCGCAGCCCTTGTCACCAAAGAGTATTTTGCCTCAGGAGTTTATTTAGTATGCGCAAGAGCGCCCAAACATCAGGGGGTGGTAACAGCCTTTTGGCCGTTTCATTACCTCTCTTATAAAGCAACCGATAAAGAATATTGGAACGAACCAAACCCCATTCGCAATACTGAAATTGACTGGGAATTTCCAACCTCAAACAAAGACAACAGCGTGCCAGTAAGTTATGCCTTGGGGCGGTTAAACAGCTGGGGCGGCCAGTTTGGTGGGGAAGGAGGTAATGCGAGTGAACGTGTTGATTTACTAAAATACAATGCCGGGCATTTGATTAACGAAGATGATGAGTTTCATCAATATGGAATCATCTGGTTTTCAGGCCATGATAACCCGGATGGAACCAGGATCCCTGGCTATGTTAAGTGGACCTTTAATCGAGATTGTGAGAGCAGTCCGCCTCAAAGTTTTAGCCAATCATTTATGCACTCCTTGCAGGTTGTGCGAAACACTGATGGTGAGAGTGAATTAAGTGGTGAGAGTTATGGTCAAGATAACATCCCGTTTCGTGCAGCGCGTTTTTGGATAGGTGCTTGGTTTCCCGGCATTGCCGATAAGCCTTATCATGCAGGTGGTCTAACCTATTGGGGTTGGGGAGGAACGCCTGATTTTGATGAAGACCAACTAGACATTAAATGGGTTGCCATTTATCCCTGGAAAACAACAGGCCTTACCCCAACGGCGAACCGCGATAAATGGGAGGCAGAGACTGTACCTGACTCTGGCAACTGGAGCCCAACAAGTGACTACCCAGTTGCTGGCGGCAACCCTCTGCCGGCTGAGCCAGATTACCCTCCGAACATCCCTGAGGTTGAAAGTGAGGGGCCTGTTTCTGTGCAGTTTGACAGCGGTTTTCCGCTGGATAAGACAGTCACCCTAATGTGGGTGTCAAAAGGTGTGTCGCTTCAGAAGTCTCTTGGCAAAAATGAGGGGGGCTTTCAGATTAATCCGGATGTTGGTACCCATATTCAAGTTGACTCTTACGTTTGCTGGGATAATAAGGGCGATAGAATGCGTGATGGGGTCACTGGGATCTTTTTAAGCATGCAAAAGACTTGGGTTAAGTGCAAACTTCAATAGCCTGTAAACAGGTGTTAGATCGTCAGATACCAGCAACTGCAGGAGGCTCTTTTGTAAATTGTATCGGTGACGAAAGAGATGTTTGCTTTTCGGCATCTCTTACTCGATCTGCTGCTCTGTCGAGGCCATCTAAAAAATAGAGTCCATCAACTGGACTTTGACAAAGTCGGTGTTGAAGATAGTTGTAGTAGCCTCTTGAGGCGGGATCAATGCTTCTAGCCACTTGAAAAAATGGCCAATGCCTTAAGTCTTCGTCTTTTTTGCCATTAGCAACAAGATAATGAGAGAAAAACACAAAAAATAACCGTTCTTTTTTCTGCTCTGCGGCGCTTTTGTACGACTGAGAAGTGATACTTAGGTTAAACTCTTCACAGATAGGGAGAAGGGAGTCGATGGTGTCGCGATCAAAGCCTGTTAGCGCTTGCAGTATATTTAGCTTAGCTAAGGCACTAATGACCTCTGTAAGCTCAAATCGTTCGAGCATCTTTGTCAGTGCGGTACTAAATCGTGCGGCATTTAGTCTTGCAGTGCTTATTTGTTCTATTGCTCGAGGACAGAGTAAGTTTGCAAAAAACTCAGACGCAAGCGCATCTTTGGCATCTATAACATCTCGCCCTAAACTAAAATCGGGGTATTTTAACTGCCACTTTGCAAGCCGAAACAGCCTGCTTGGATCTTCTCTAAAGCAGTTTTTATCACGATTATTTAAATGAATTATCTGGTTATCTAAGTCTCTCATTGCCTCTTCGCCATCTATTATATAGGGGGGGGCATCAAGTCGCATTGACATCGCGGCGACAGATAAATCAGCACCTTTAACATAGTCCTTAATGGCCTCATCGTCATTTTTTGAACTGTTTTCACTGGTGCTTATTTCTACTTCAAGGCGTTTACCATTGTCTTCTAGCAAGATTTTTAAAATGGGATGGCCACTTTTTCCTTCAATCGCACTCTGGATCCCGGCCTCTTTAAGCAATGCTTGTAATTCATCTAAGGTTTTTCCTATCAGCAGACAATCATAATCATTGATGGCTTCTTTGCCTTCTCGTAAATAAAGTGACGCGAGTGCACCTCCGACTAAGATTAAGTCTTTTCCTGTGCATTTTTTTATTATGCTGGAGAGCCAAACAAAAGAAGGATGAAGATCGCCATCGAGCACGTAGCGCGCATCAAGTCCTGCTGCCAGGGAGGTTTGGATATTTACTTGCTCTGAATGCTTTTTTCTTGGCACATCAGAGTGCATTGGCGCGTTTCTTAAGGATGCTTGTCCATCTATCTTGAGAAGGAGGCCAAGTGAGTTTTGATTAGATTTTTTTGGTAATGACTCAAAAACGTCTTCATCATCAGAGTTTTTGTCATGGTTTTCCTTACCTTGAGTCGTTTCAAGCTCTGGTTGGTCTGTCTTTTTCTTCCTTCGATGTCTTTTCTTCTTTGGGGTGCGGTTTCCATCTTTAAGCGCCAGAGTATTGCGGGGATCGAGATAATTAACAACCCTTTGTATAATGTTGGTAGCAATGGTTACCGCGCTATTATAAAGATAATTAAACATAACTAAACGTCATTTTTAAAATAAACTGACAGTATATTAACACATTGAGTAGAAATTGTACACATAAATGGCTTTATAAACCCATAAAAGAGCTTATATATAAATAAGTGTTAATATTTTAAACACTTCTTAGGGCTTTTATGGTAGAATCACTTTCTTTTTTGCTAGTACTATCACCCATGAGCGAGTCAACCCCATCTTTTCAATCCTTAGGACTTTGTCCAGAGCTACTTAATGTCTTAGAAGTGTTATCGTTTCAAACACCCACTAACGTTCAACAAGAGGCGATACCGCCTTTGATTCAAGGGCGCGATGTGGTTGCACAAGCGCAAACAGGCACCGGTAAAACCGCCGCCTTTTCTTTGCCCATTTTACAGGCGATTGATGCGACTAATCGAGGTGTGCAAGCACTGATTTTGGCGCCAACTCGAGAGCTTGCTATACAAGTTGCGGAGGCAATTAAAGCGTTTGCTGCAGAAAGCAAAGGACTCAAAGTGGCCACTTTATATGGTGGAGGGGACTACCGTACCCAGCTAAAAGCACTAAATACAGGTGTGCAGATTGTGGTTGGTACGCCTGGACGGGTCATGGATCACATGCGTCGCGGCAGCCTAAAAATAGATGCACTGTCGTTTTTTGTGCTTGATGAAGCCGATGAAATGCTGCGTTCAGGGTTTATTGAAGACGTTGAGTGGGTGCTTTCACACACACCAGCGAGCAAACAAACCGCACTGTTTTCTGCAACCATGCCATCAAGAATTAAAAAGCTCGCCAAACAATATTTAGAAAATCCTGTTGATGTGTGCATTAAGGCAAAGACGGCAACGGTTTCTAACATTAAGCAGCAAGTCCTCTTCATTCCTCAGCGAAACAAATTAAAAGCCCTACTTCGAATACTGGGGTCTCTCCATCAGCAAGGCGTGATTATTTTTGCACAAACCAAACAGTCTACTATGGAAATTAGTGATGCGTTGGTGAAAGAGGGCTATAAATCACAACCTCTTAATGGCGACATTGCGCAAGAAGCCAGAAAACGCACGGTCGATAAGTTAAAAAGTGGGTCTCTGGACATTGTGGTTGCCACCGATGTTGCCGCTCGTGGCATCGACATTGAGCGAATTGAGTGGGTCATCAATTATGACATTCCACAAGACAATGAAACCTATGTGCACCGCATCGGACGTACTGGCCGTGCAGGGCGCAGTGGTCATTCTATTTTATTTATTACACCTCGTGAACGTCATGCCCTAAAAAGCCTAGAGCGAATGATAAAAACAACCATTGAAGAAATGACGTTGCCGAGTGTGGATGCGGTCAACCAAAAACGGATTGCGAGTTTTAAAGACGACATTGTGACTCACACCCATGCTGAAGAGTTAAGCCTCTACAAACCATTGCTTGAAGAGTTAGCAGAGTCCAAGGAACTATCCTTTATTGACATTGCAGCAAGTCTTGCTCATCAGTTGCATCAGAAAAACCCCTTACTTTTAAAAGATGAGGGCGATCTAACAGAAGACAAAAAAGCGCGTAAAAGCGAAAGGAAAAAAGGACCGCGTCGTGATAAGAAAGCACGTGAGAAGTTCGATGAGAGCAGTGAGCCTTTTAGTTTAGAGGTAGGCCGTAAGGATGGGGTGCAGGTACGAAACATTGTTGGTGCCATTGCCAATGAGATGGGCATTAGCAGTGATTACATTGGTCATATTAAGATCCATGCCAATCACACAGTGGTTGATTTGCCAGAGGGCTTTAGAGCAGATAAAAAGAACTTCTGGCTCTGCGGAAAGAAAGTGAATCTCAGAAAGCTCTAATATATCTAATTTCCCCCCTATTTCTGGGGGGAGCTCCTATTACTTGACAACTTTTGCAAAGTTTAGAGTGTCTTTTAGTTCATGCACGAAGTCTTCACTGCTGGTGGTATGAGGTTTAAAGAAGCGACTGCGATGACGTTTTAGTATCGTTAGGTTTGCCTGATTGTTTTCATCTAAAGCTTGGTCTAAACGACGTACAAAAGGCTTCTGTTGTTCTTTTGAATTCAGTGATTTTTCTAGCGTTTGCAACACGTCTAATTTATCAGGCACGCTTTGATAGGCTTGACACTGCTCTTTTAGTTGCATGTTTGCAAGCGCGAGAGAAACTTGCTTTCGGTTGGCTAGCGTTTGCTGAATGTCTGGTATAAATAGATTATCAGACTGAACACTGCAACATTGATTGTCGGGCTCTTTTTCTTTTAGCCAGCGTTGGTTCCAGCTTTTGTGCCAAGACGTCATAAAGCTGTCTTGACTAAAGAGGCTATTCCAGCCAGCACTTAGAAAAAAGAGTGGTGATAGGATTGTTTTTATCACCATGCCAGGAATATTATGAGTATGATTACACTCATCATTATGAGCATCTTCGTCATCACTCTCTTCAACTTCTTCACACTCTTCTATCGGCTCTTCCTGCTTGGCCGAGTCTGTTTTCTTAACAGGCTTGAAACTAAAAGAGCACAGAAGGGCACCAAGGCAGTTGCCAAAGACATTACCAATACGTTTCAAAAAGTCTAGGATGTCTTGAAAATAATGAACGTCTTCAAACAACTCACTGGCAGCACCCATTGCCATTGCGACCCATTTTGAGACGAAGGGAATTTGATCGGTGGTAGCCCCAATACTAATGTTGTGACCAATAAAGGCAAGCACTTTCAGAGGGGATTCAATTAGGAGCAGGATTAAACGAAAAGGGTTGCAAAATTGTAGTAGCGTTTCTTGTTTTCTAAGAGCTTTTAAGGGCTCCAAGATTTCATTTTTAAAATCATTTTTAAGGTTGTCTAAAAAAGAAGAGCGCTCTTGTGAGGCCTTCTTCTTTTGCAGGACTTTCTTTTTCGGCCGGAGCCCAGCCATTGACTCTCGGGTATTTTCAACATTAAAAGCCAAGGCGCCAATACTGGTAAATAAAGGCACCAACACTTGTGTTATCACCTTCGGGACTTTCTTCAAAAATGGGAAAACTTTGGGAACATTATTGGCAACCGTCCACCAAGTGCCGGCGGTAAAAATGGTCAGCGCAAGTCCCATGCTAATTAGTACCACGGCTGCAAATCCTCTCATTACAGAAGAAAAGCTAGGCTTTTTAGAAAAGTCTTCTTTAATTTCTTTTATCCACTGATTAATCGAATCATTTTGTATAATGTTTGCCATGGTATTGTAGATAAGTAGCCCATATGCCATGGCAGAGAGCGCACAAAGAGGAATCAAAAGGTATGGTAGAAAGGCAACCACCGATGCAGGGACTGCTAAAATGGTGACGGCTTCTGCCAGCAAAAAGAGGGTACCAAAGCCAAAAAATCCTCCTGTTAGCAGGCTTAAATAGAAGGCGCGGTTTGTCCATTTATTGCGAAAAGCTGTTTGCTCTATCAGCGTTTTTGTATCTAAGACCTCGTCATTTTCAATGACTTTCGCGTTCTCTAAAAATTCTTGTAGTTGAAGGTAGAGCGGTGATTTATCGATCTTGTCTGTCTCAAACAGCGCTTTCATGAAGTAGCGCTCCATCAACTCAAGTTGCTTTTGGGCGGCCTTGTCTGCCTTAGAGGACTGATGTGAGCAGCCTTTTTGACGTTGTTTAAGCTTTTTGTACTCTTTTAAGAAGTTTGGCAGGTCTTCTTCCGGTGTTTGCTTAAGAATGAGCTTAAGGAAACGTTTGCTGTGCTCTAAACGGTGGTGGTCTTTCTGGATCAGTCGCTTTAAGGCATCTCGAAGGTTGGCAAAGTAGATTTCACCCTCAAACATAACCGACAAAGCAAACGAGGCAAGCCCTAGTGACACCATTGGCACTACGGCAATGAAGCCACTCATGCTAAGTAATCCCAGGGTGAGGCTAGCTCCCAGCGTTAGTAAGAGAAGTAGGGCAAATTGGGCTTTTTTATTAAATTCAGAGGCTTTCATTGCTGTGCTCCTTTGACGGTGGAAGGCGCCATAATAATGCAAATGAGAATCATTATCAATAAGCGGTGTTCATTATAGATAATTCACCAGTGCGTCATGACAGACGGCGGCGTGAATTGTAAATCAACAACCTGTGTAGGCACAAGACGAAATTTGCACTTTTCTTAAGTTTTATTTAAGTTTGGTAAATTATTATCAGGGAAATTTTGGAGGATAAGACGTCACATGCGGGTTAGAACTCTGTTTCAGTTGGGCAAGGAAATAACGCCAGTTAGGGCTGATGATGGACGGCGTCCTGCTAAAAGTGCTCACACCACCCGAAAAGTCTACATCAACCATCCAGAAGGGCGAGTGGCTCGACGCCTTGCCTTTGTAAAACAAGCAGCCAATGCCACTGAAAATGACATAGAACTTGCCTTATCTAATTTGAGTCAACTCGATGGGCCCTATTTTGCCAAAAGCTTAGGTCTTTCAGTGAAACCTGGGCGTGATAGTGACGCTCGAAGTGGGGTGGCGTCTTTGTGCTTAGAGGACTTTTGTTCCTATCGAGATCTGACAGAGGGCAACCCAGAAGCCAAATATCGAGACGTTTTAAAAAGAGAGCGCCCGCCTTGGAGGGGTCTTAAGCGAGTGATAGATTTTGTCCTCGGTCACTATTCCCCCTTTTATGGCAAAGAAGTAGGGATATTTTCTGGCATTAAAAACGTCAAAGGCCTTGCGACCATCTTGCTTTCAGCCTATCGAGATGGGGAAGATGATTTTCATCGGCAAAACTTTGGAGTGTTTACCAACGAGCAGGGTGATACTCAGTGGGGACGAATAGATTTTGGTCTGGGCTATGCTGAGACCACTAAGATTGCCTCTCGCTACTTTCGAAACAATTTCTTAAGTCATGATGGCTACAGTTTAATTACTCTAAATGATTTAGAGAATTTTCCTTGTATTACTGATGCAAGTCTTTTTTATTGGCCTGCACGACTAACAGCAACCAACAGTGACTTAAACCCAAATTCTGGCAATCGCTATCAAGCCAGTGATAAAGCGTTGTTTGAGACCTTAAAGACTCACCCAGAGTTTATTCAAGAAAAAAATGAATATATTTTAAAGCAGTTTTTGCAGCCTCTAGAACTAAGGCGGCGTGCAATTTTAGACAATGTGGCATCTAAGGAGGAGGCATTAGAATTAGCAGATGCCGTTGAATATCGGCAGTCCTCTTTTTTAATGACGGCCTTAGCGTCTCAGAGTGTGCGAACGTTTATAATGAACGCCTGGCAGGCTCATCAAGTCAACCCAGAGAGCTCACCTATCAAAAAGGTTAAAGACGAGCTGATGGCAGCCATTGAAGATCTGGGGTTAATCAATGATGATGATTCTAGCCATAGGCAAGCAACAGAAAGACAGATTGAAGCAAATTTAGACCAGCTTATTTCTCAAATTAAGCTAATTGACACTAGAAAAACCAATGCCCGTCCTATCGCTGATCTTGAACTTAGTCAGACTGGGGAGAGAATCGAATTTTCCAATAAGTCATTGGAGGATAAAAACAAAGACTATCAGAGGTTATTTGCGAGCTATCTTGGTAGTAAAACTCAAAACGGTCGGCATTTACAAGGGGCGTTAAATAATATTTTAAAAGTGAGAGCTCAAGCGATAATCCTTAAGCCGTATCACGAGTTACTAATAAGCCTAAAGGCACAGAAAGAGGCACAGAACCAAGTCCTCTTTGACATTACAAAATTACTAGAAGCCAATCAAGAGCAAGTGGTTAGGGATGGCTTTTCAGTCTGTTCTGTCGAGCCTCAAAAAGTGCATGAATTTTTCTTGATAAAAAGTGAGAAAGCCAAACTTATTCGTCGCTTTAGTGGTTCTTTGGCATATTTGGTTCGAGAGCAAGCAGCATTAAAGGCTAAACCGGACAAACTGTCTGTTAAAAAATCACACCGTGTTGAAAAAGCCTTGCTTGAGGTGAAAAATGCTCTGATTGAAGCGCGAGATGAGAACGGTTTTGGTCTAGCGGCCTTAAATAAGGCTCAGTTAAAAATGTCTTTTGTTCCTTATGAATTAAAACTCATAGAGGTAAGGGAAAAGCTAAAGAACCGGGCGCTTTATTCAACGCCATTACCCGTTCGTAAAATTAAGAAAATTCTTTTGGAAGAAAATGGTCAGAAAGGGGCTTTGAGTGCTTTTTTCCAGCAACAACTCGAGCGAGAAACAAAAGAACATAATAACCGAAGTAAAACATACCCTTTCTTAAATCACCGTGCAGCACAGAGTTACCTCAATATTTTAAATACCTGCACCGACTTTTTTGATCAGGAATACATTGAGGCAAGTGTACTAAAACAAGGTTATTTACACGGGCGTGCCCAGAGGAAATTGCAGAAATTTAAAGTTGAAAACCGTCTAGACTCTGCCTTACGACATCAAACCATGCTGGGTACTGAGGCTCATCATCAAATTGATAGTATGATTAAGAAACAGCATAACTGTTCGATTTATGACATTGACTGTCTCATCTCCCGTTTGGCGCTCGAGGCAGAAATCGTCAAGGCAGAAAAAAGGCTTGCAAGTCGAAGTTACCCAGCAGGTTTTTCTGAAGGGTCTTATAAAGCACTCATTCAGGCCGCCAAAGGAGTGGTGAAAGGGGTTGCAAAACCAACCTACCATGAAGATAAATCTTTAGTAGACGTTGCCCAAGCAGCAATAAAGGTCGCTCACTGTCTTAAAAATCCTACTCTCGAGAACGCACTTTATTGTTATAACCATGTTGAGAAACTCGATTTAAGTAAAAAAACTAGAACGAGAACGGTTTTACTGGCCTGCCTTTCTGGGTTTTGTTTAACGGCCGTCTCTGTCACCTTAATGGCTGCAGGACTAGCAGCAGTGGCCTCAGGTGTGGGGTTTCTTCCAGGTATTATGGCGATGGCATTGTCTGTGAAGCTAGCCTTAGCAGGGGTGACTACACTTGGTCTTGGCTTTGGTGGTTTCTCTGCGTATCGCTTCTTTCGAGATGAAAACATGATGAAACGAAAGCTTGGCAACTTTTCAGACATTGCTCTTAAATCGCTGGAACCCCGGAGCCAACCGGAGGAACCAGGCTCAATGGTTGAAATGGTCTCACTCAATTAATATCCCCAAAATACTTGAAAACGGGCTTTTTCAAGTATTTTGGGGATAGGGTCTGATAGGCGGTAGGGGCTGATGCGCCTCGTCTGGGTGAAAGCTACCCATTACTTGATGAGTAATGGGGTTATAGCGACTGTGATACATCGAGAGTTCTTTTCGCCGATTAAAAGAAAGCGATGGGTTGTCAGCAAAGTGCAGAGGTTCAGGTTTTCTCGAGCCAAATGCGACTCTTTCTGCCCGCTCTTTAGGCCAATCTCTTTGTCTTTTACTTCGGTAATACGCTTGCTGATTGGCACGATCTTCGTTCATCCTGACAGCAGGTGGGAGCGTTATTTTTGGTTTTGTTATTTGCCTTTTGCTTAGCATGTCTTGGATCTGGCTAGCGGTTGGCTGTTCTGCTAGTGCACTGAAAACCAACTGAGTAAGGCGCTCATTTGACAGCACTTGCTCTTCAAGCTTACGAGAGAGTTTTATGGAATTAAAATACTTAAAGACTTCAAAAGCTTGAGTGTTTTCGAGAACTTTCTTAATGGTCGCTTGAGGGTATGTTTGTTGCAATAAGATTTGTTGAAGTTTGTAAGAGAGCGATTCATCTTTAAGTAGCAGATCTAGCCGTTTGGTTGCTGTAACCTTTTGTCTAAAGATCTGATGAATCAATGATAGTGCCAAGGGGGTAGTGTAATTTTTTACTAACCTTGTGTAGGTTACATTTGCACACAAAGTACTTAAGTTTGTTATGAGATAATTGCTTAGCGCCTGATCTTGAGAGCATGCCAGCATTTTTTCAACTTGTTGAAACACTAAATAATTATCGTCATTAAGGGCAAAGTCATACAGATCTGCTCGGTTTTGACAGGACAAAAAATTAATAGCTTGAGCTCTTTCTGTGTGCTGAAAAGTAGCGTTTGTCTCTTGATTAAACTCGAACAGGCGAGCAATTGTCTCTGCTGTTATCTCTTTATTTTTTGTATAGAGTGCTAGCAAGGCTCTTGTGATGTCAGGTGAGGGTGAGTTTGCGACAGCAGCAAGAACGTTTTGATTTCGGGCAAGCTGAAAAATCATTAAGGGACTTTTGTTTTGTTCCTTTAATTTGTCAATAACCCTTAAATTATTTGCCTCGGCAAAGAGAGTGACTAGCGTGTTATCATCTTCTAGTTGCTTTAAACGAATGACTCGATGGGCAAGATCAGGGGTTTCGGCTAAAAGCAGAGTTGCTTGCGAGCTAAAGCAACCGAGAGAGAATAAAATAAGGCCAGCGGTTTTAACCGGTTTTTTGTGATTGCTTTTTAAAAAGTTCATTAAGGCGTGGTTGCTCGATGCTTCTTTTAAACCCTTGTTCACGCCATAATCAATTAAAATTCTCAAATTTTTAGCATGAGTTGTAATAAAACGGCTCTCACCCGTCATTGGTTTTGGTGAGCGATTACTTAAACAAGATAGAACATCATTTAAGACTTTCGCAGCGTCGGGACTAGAGGACTCTTGCGTTCGGTAGTAGATGGCAACGATGGTTTTAGCCAGGCGCTCATTTTCGGCAATTAAAGGGTAGAGAGAGGCTGGCAGTTGGTATTTTGCAAGGATTAAAATTGCGGCCAATGAAATGGCTGTTAGCTGAGAATCTGCTAAATCATCTACCTGACTTTCTGTGTTGATATACGAGTTAAGGGCTGTGCCTTCAATGCAGTGTTTTGGTAGAACAAAAGGATAATAGTGATGCCTTTTTTTAAGGTCATTTTGCAAACCTCGCACGCATTGAACGATGTTAGGCATGTAGAGCGTTCTTTTGAGAGCGAGCATGTCTACCTGAATTCTTGAGAGCTTTCGTTCTCTTTTTAGAAAACGATTCAACATGGGCATGTAGATTGGTGCACCCATCACATCTTTACTGGTTTTTGTGGGATCTTGTTGTGCTATGCCGTAGTCAACTAATGAGACGTCTGTGCGATTTTTAAGAGTAATATTTTGTGGTTTTATGTCATGGTGTGCATATGGGGTGCCGCTATTTGAGAGGATCCCATTGTGTAATTTAAAGACTTCAAGACAAATGTTAATAGCAATGTCAAAGCGCTCACTGGTTTGTAAATTAAGTCGCTCAGCATTATCTAATACTTTATCAAGCGGCACGCCCATGTAGTGCATCAAAGAGTAGTTTTTATGATCATGATAACGGTTATAGCGTTTTGCATTGGCTATGCCTATGTTGACGTCAACCAGTTTAGAATCTTCTTCTTCACTGTCTTGCACGCTGTAGTTGTGCAGAGAAAGTTGTTCAATTTTTAGAGCGCATTGTTTGCCGGTGCGAAGGTTCTCAGCAAATTTGACTCTACCATAGCTGCCACGACCAATTAAGGCGCCTTGACCATGGGCAATACGATAGACCTCATTGCCAATTTTTATCAGTGAATGAGTGAGGAGATAGGGGGCTTGTAGTCCTCGCGCTTGGTAGGCACAAGTGGGGTTTCTTGTCTCTTGTAACAAGATGGTGCTGCCACGCTTTAATTTATAGCCATTTTTTTGGCCATTAAAGCGTGCAATCATACTGTTTTTGACAGGGGTTGGCAGTTCATTAAATGAATACATAGGGCTTCTAAGTCCGTTTAGAATGTCTACGTTACCTTTGATAGTAACCACGAAATCAAGTTCTTTGCCACTATTATTTCCAAAGGGAGAAGGTATATGACAAACTATGAACAAATTTTAGTACCGTTTTTGAAGACGATTGCCCTCTTAGGGGGCGCTATGGGATTAATATGACCATTTATTTTTTGTTTGGCTACACAGGCTCTGGTAAAAGTTTCATCGGTAAACAATTAAGCGCTCGTGGCATCACTCACCTTGAAGGCGATCAATTCATTACCGAAGACATGCGCTCTTTCTTAGCTGAAAAAAAGCAAATGACACGAGAGATGATTTATGTTTTTACGGATATTTTGATTGAGGAGATAAAAAAGACTCACAATCAGTTATCCGGTGAGAGCTTTGTGGTGACTCAAGCAATGTACGTCAATGACTGTCGAGAGCGGATTCTACAGGCGGTGTCTGATCTGCAATTTGTTTGGGTTCAATCAGACACACCGCTTCGAAAGCAACGCGTCTTAGAGCGTTTTGAAAATAATGAGAGTGGTGTTTCTGAGGAGTATGCTAATGAAATGGATCCTCTTTTTGAGGCACCTAAACATCCTGTAATCGTTTTAAACAACTCATCCATCTCGGAAGAAACATTAATGGAAGAAATACGAGAGGTGATGCCTGAGCTGTATTTGGAAACCAAGACTTTTCGGATGTGAGGCCCATCCAACTCAGGTAAACCTGAGAGGATGGTCAAAGGTTACCAGTCGTTTAGAGTTTGGCCACTCTTTCTAAATGGGTGTGGTCGTCATTATGATTACTGTCTTGATTCTTACCAGCGAGGGGGGGGACGTGCGCTTGTTCGCCTGTGAACTGGGCATAACGGTTTCGTCCAGGACTACTAAGGCTGATTGCAACTGGACTCATCTCAGATGAGCTAATCTTTTCAAGCAAGTCGTCACTTTTGGCTTTTAACTCTAAATAGACTGGCACGATCAAGGCCTTGCTTAACACGAAATGATCCAATTGACCTTGTAGCCTGTAGTAGTGCTCAATGTCGGTTAATTTAGCAAGAGCAGTTTTTTGAGTACTAAGCACTTGTTTTTCAGGGCTTTGCAAGGCCTCATTAAGGCCTTGAATGTCCTTTTTTGTCTCAGTAATGCTCTGTTCTATGCGGGATAAGTCCTCTGTTGCCATCTCTTTTTCTTCTGAAAGGCGCCGGATCGCGGTCTCAGCATCCTCTTTTTCTTGTATCACTCTAGTTGCAATAAATTTTTCAGCGCCACTGTCATCGTAGTCGCTGCTTGGATATCCCAAAAGAGCTTGATAACTGTTTGTTGCCATCTCACGGCGCTGAGTTGCCGCCGCCATATCTGTCTTTAATCGTGCCATTATGGAGGACCATAACTCAAAACGCTCATTTAATGTTTCAAGAATTTTGTCCTGTAGAGTTATTTGTTGATTTAAAAGATCGACGATTTGTTCTTGACTCATGTGATTCTCCCTATAGTGTCAGGCACAATTTAAAAATCTGCTGACAAATAATACTTCCATTAAACGCCTGCTTAGATTAAAAAAAGCACAAAAAGTATAGTATGCTTTTAAAAAATGAGCAGAGTCCCGCTAAAAATACCTCAGCCCCACAAGACTGTACAGAATTTTCAAGCCACAACTTCGCCTTTTTCATTAGTTTGGGTATAATCATCGACTTTTGACTGAGGCTTCTTTTTTTTGAGATTGTATACACTGAAGGCGCCAAAGTGGGGAGTTGGCCTGTTAATTTTAGGGCTTTTATTGACCACTCGACTGGGGGTTTGGCAACTAAACCGCGCCGATGAAAAACGCTTGATTTTGCAAGCAAGTACCGCTGCTGGGAGCGCTTATGAATTGAGTCAAATGAGTGTCCCCCCTAAAGCTTATCAAACGCTGTTGGTCTCAGGGCACTTTTTAGACAGGCCTCCAATTTTATTAGACAACCAATTTTATCAACACCAGATAGGCTATCAGGTTTTACGTCTTTTCAAAGCTGAGAACGGTCGAATACTACTCATCAATCAAGGCTGGGTGGAAAAATCTAAGGCTCAAAGTGGCGAACTTTGGCGCCCGAGAGGCAGGCTGCGCTTAAAGGGGGATGCTTACTACCCCTCCGTCAAGCAATGGTTGCTTGGTGAATTTAGCTCAGAGCAAGAAGGACCATATCGAGTGATAGAAGTGCTGGATCTACAGAAGATTGAAACATTAATAGGGGTTCGTTTACCTGCGTTTGTGTTTCGTTTGTCTAAGGACTCGCAAGCGTCTTATCAATGTGAGTGGGCAAGTCAGGGCTTATCGCCCAATAAGCATTTAGCATATGCGTTGCAATGGTTTAGTTTTGCCATTGCCATGCTGGTCATTTTTTTAAGTTTAACAGTGAGGCCTTTGGCTAGAGGTAATGAGAATGAATAAAGTCTTAAAAAAGCGTTTGGTTCTAACAGGCTTATGTCTTTTATTTCTGATTCCAACTTTATCAGCCTTTTACGCTTATTACCGAGTCGATCGAACGGTGTGGGCGATGAGCAATAAAGGCACTCTTTTAAACCCTGTGATGCCGCTTCAGGAGTTGACTGGGGAGCCTAGTACGCTTGTAAGTAAGGGGCAGCGAAAATGGCGAGTGCTCTTGGTTGCGAAGGGGAAGGTCTCTCACGACTTTAACATGATCATGCAGTTAAGACATCGTTTATTGCTACTTGGTAAAGAAATGAGCCGTACTCGAGAAGTCGTACTGGCAAGACCTGATGAGATTAAAAAGCTCGAAAAACGACTAGCGCTTAATCATGTCACCCACGTGTCTTTTGTTGAGCAACAAAAACCAATGGACAGCCCGGAGGTGTTTGCTTACCTGGTTGATCCATTAAACAATGTTATTCTATCGTATCAAAAACCCAATAACTTAGACGCCATCTACAGCGACTTAAAGCATTTATTGAAGGCTTCAAACATCGGTTAGGCTTGGTGTTTGAAAAATCTGTTACAGCGTTCGAGACCCTTTTGAGGCTCTCGGCAGGAGTGAAAAATGAAGTCTGAACATCGATTTATTTTATTTTTGCTGGTGCTGTCAGTTTGCATTGTGATGTTGGGTGCGTTCACTCGCCTTACGCATGCAGGCCTTGGCTGTCCTGATTGGCCAGGCTGTTATGGCAAACTCCTCTTTAGCAGCGAGCAAAGTCTAAAATCGGGACAAGCGTTGTACCCAGATAAGCCGCTCGATGGCAACAAGGCTTTAACCGAGATGACTCATCGCTACGTTGCGGGTTTTCTAGCCCTGTCCATTTTTGCGATCTTTGTGGTGGCCTTACGAAAGCGAAGGGGGCAACAAACTTGGCCTCTTCTTTTGCCCACACTCTTACTGGCTGTGGTGGTGTTTCAAGCCATGCTAGGAATGTGGACGGTGACCTTGAAATTGATGCCACAGGTGGTTATGGGGCATTTACTTGGCGGCATGAGTTTAGTCTGTGGCCTCTGTTGGTTGTGTTTGAGCTTGCAACGGATTGACATTTCAAGAAACGATTTACGCTTTGGGCGCTTAGTTGGTATTGGGGTTTTATTAATCTTTATCCAGATAAGTTTAGGGGGCTGGGTCAGTGCCAATTATGCCGGTGTGTCTTGCATTGGCTTTCCTTTTTGTGTGGGTAACTGGTGGCAGCAATTAAATTTTAAAGAGGCTTTTAATGTCTCGATACACCTTGGTCAGGATTATCAAGGTGGGGTGATGGATACCTCAGCCCGCCTGACTCTGCAAATGACTCATCGCTTAATGGCGCTTATCATTACTTCTTATTGGTTGATGATGTCCGTTTGGTTGCTTAGAGGGGCAAGTCGGCCAGTGAAAAGGTGGGTAGGGATCCTTCTTTTTCTGCTTGCAAGCCAAGTTGCTCTAGGCATTAGTAACGTGGTGTTCATGCTGCCCTTGCCTGTTGCCGTGTTGCATAATGGCGTTGGACTTTTACTACTCTTATCGTCCATTTGTTTATTTTATTTTACTCGTGAAGGAAAATTTTCTAATGTCGTCTAGTGCTATAACAGAAGGAGCAGAGGTGCGCTCCCTCTTTCATGATTACTTAGAGCTTTGCAAACCAAAAGTGGTGGCTTTGATGTTGTTGACAGCCATTGTGGGCATGTTTTTAGCCAGTCCCGGTTGGGTTGGCTTTAGTCCTTTAATCTTTGGCTCGATTGGTATCGCCTTTTGTGCAAGTTCAGCAGCAGCAATTAATCACCTTGTTGATAGGCACATTGATGCCATTATGGCCCGGACTCAAAAAAGACCCATTGCAAAGGGAAAAGTAACCCCTAAGCAGGCTATGGGCTTTGCCTTTATTATGGGCCTTGTCGGCATGCTGGTTTTAGTCCTGTTTGTAAACATACTAACCGCTGCTCTAACCTTCATTACCTTGATTGGCTATGCGGTGATTTATACTGGCTTTTTAAAGCGCGCAACCCCACAAAACATCGTCATCGGTGGTTTGGCTGGCGCTGCTCCACCACTTCTTGGCTGGACCTCTGTAACAGGCAGCATTGCGCCACAGGCGCTGCTCTTAGTGCTGATCATTTTTACCTGGACGCCACCTCATTTTTGGGCCTTGGCAATCTATCGTTATAAAGACTATGAAAAGGCAAAGATCCCGATGTTGCCGGTGACTCATGGCATTGATTTTACAAAACTAAACATTGTGTTCTACACCATTTTACTGATTGCGGTGAGTCTTCTACCCTACGCCATCTCTGCTAGTGGTTTAATTTATTTATTGGGAGCGCTTTTACTAGGAGGGCGATTTCTTTATTGGGCTATCGTTCTCTATCGCACTGAGAAAGCAATTGTTGCCATGCAGACCTTTCGTTTTTCAATCGTTTATTTAATGCTATTGTTTGTGGTCTTATTGACCGATCACTATTTCTTACTTGATTTTTAAGGGGCAATTTATGTCAACTACTGCGCGTCAACGCCGAGGGATTAGTTTTACCGTCGTTATTTTGGTGGCCATCATGTCTGTGTTGTGTGGCATACATTTTTCAAACATTTGGCAGGCGAAGAAACATCGAGAGTTTGTCAATAATTTTCCAGGAACGTTGCTTGACGTGCCACGAACCATCAGTCCTTTTTCCTTAGATGGGAGTAATGGTCTGCCATTTTCAGAGGCCTCTCTAAAGGGACGTTGGAGCTTGGTTTTCTTTGGTTTTACCAATTGCCCAGTTTTGTGCCCAACCACTATGAATACCTTAGGGCAGTTCTATAAAGGCTTGCAAAAGACGCATCTTCAGAGTTTACCCCAAGTTGTGATGGTGTCGCTCGATCCCGCAAGAGACAGCAGTGCTCGCCTAAAGTCTTATGTGCATGGATTTGACGCTCACTTTTTGGGTGCGCGAGGGGATGAAGCGCAAGTCAATCAATTAACCAAAGAATTGGGTGTGGTGCACATGAAAGAAGTGCTTAAAAAAGACAGCAAAAATTATAACATTGAGCACAGTGGGGCGGTGATTATCTTTAACCCTCAAGGTCAACTGGCTGGTTTTTTTACCCCACCGTTGAAAGCGCCTAAAATGGCAGAAGAGTATACCAAGCTTGTGTCTTAAGCTTGAAAACTAAGAGGGTAATGTTGATGAAACATCATAAACGATTTAAATTAGTTACGCTGTTGTTGCTTTGTTTTCTAGCAGCATGCAGTGATAAGCCCGTTGCCAAGGCAAGTTTGAAGACACTCACAGGCTCTCCCATCACCTTTGCTGATTTAAAAGGAAAGTATGTGGTGATGAATTACTGGGCGAGCTGGTGCCCTCCCTGCCAAAAAGAAATCCCAGAATTAAACGCTTTTTCTAAAAAGCATCAAAATGAGGTCATAACGGTTGCTTATAACTTTGATCATTTAACAGAAGCGAGACTGAAAGAAGAAGCGACAAAAGCAGGAATAGAGTTTCCATTGTTAATTGACAATCCGAGTGAGCAAATGGATCTTGGTGAGATTATTGGCTTGCCGGTGACGTACGTCTTTAACCCCAAAGGGGCGCTCATTCAGACTTTATACAAGCCTCAAACGGTTGCAAGCTTAGAAAAAGCACTGAGCCCCTAGTTCCCAACTTTAAAGGAGTAAGCATGAACTTTGTGACAGTCGGTCGAGAAAATTCCTGTGACATCCAGCTTTATTACAAAGACTGGGGGGCAGGCGAAACGGTGTTATTTTGCCATGGTTGGCCATTGAATTCGGATGTCTGGGAAAGGCAAATGCTTGCTTTAAATGAGGAAGGTTATCGCACCATTGCCTTTGACCGACGGGGCTTTGGTTCGTCGACTAAGACCTCTGATGGCTATCACATGGATCAGTTTGCGGACGATCTTGCAACCTTCATTGATACCTTGGTTTTAGATAAAGTGACCCTGGTTGCACACTCTATGGGATGTGGTGAAGTGGTCCGTTATCTTGCCAGGCATGGGGAGCATCGAGTTAACAAGCTTGTGTTAATTGGCTCGGTCACTCCCATGATTTTACGTTCAGAGTCAAATCCCAATGGGGCAGAACTGTCTTTTTTTGACCAGTTAAGAGCGGGGATCTTAACCGATCGCTATCAATTTTTTCATGAGGTTAGCTCGGCGTACTTTGGCGAATTAGCCAATGGTGAGGCCCCATCATCCTCACTAAAAGAAGCGTATTGTGCCCAAGGTCGTAAAGCTTGTTTAAAAGCCATTCTAGATTGCACCTATGCTTTTTCAGAGACAGATTTTTTTGAAGACTTAACAAGCATTACTGTGCCAACTTTGTTGATTCACAGTGAAAAAGATCAAATGGTCCCTTTTGAACTAACCAGTAAGAAAACCCATCAGATAATCGAGCACTCAATTTTAAAAGTCTATCAAGATGGCTCACATGGGCTTGCCCAGACCCATGCCAATCAGCTAAATCAGGATTTAATCGAGTTTATTAAGCATGAAGCACTATAGTCGGCTAAAGCTTACATGGCTTGAACAGGGGCGTGTTTGTTTGCTAGCACTGAATCGCCCAGAGAAGTTAAATGCAGTTGATTTATTAATGTTTGATGAATTGGTTGATTGCATTCAAAGCTTAAAAAAAGATCGAAGCTTACAGGCGGTGATTTTAAGCGCTGAAGGTGAGGATTTTTGCTCAGGGATTGATATAAGCTCTTTACTTAATAAAAAAAGTGCCGTGTGGCGTCTTTTGAAAAAACTCTTGCCTGGAAATGCCAATCTCGCCCAGAAAGTGTCAAGCTTATGGCGTTCGTTACCGGTTCCAGTCATTTCTGTGATTAACGGCCGTTGTTATGGGGCTGGCATGCAGATTATTCTTGGCACAGACTTTAGAATTTTAAATAGCAATGCCAAACTTTCTATCATGGAGAGTAAATGGGGACTCATTCCTGACATGGCAGGGACCTTAGGTTTGCTTGAAGAAATAGGCGCTTCAAAGGCAAAGTATCTAGCAATGAGCGGGGATGAGATTGATGCAGTGGCGGCAAAAAAATTGGGGCTTGCCTTTGCTGTTTCAAAAGAGCCAATGGCTGCCGCAACTTCCTTGGTAGGGCGCCTTATAAAAAATTCACCCGATGGTAATGCGGCCATTAAAAAGCTCTATAATCGAGCCTATCTTCCAAACCGGCGGTCTATTTTGTCCCTTGAGACCTGGTACCAAATAAAAGTGTTACTGGGTCGAAATCGAGCTAAGAAAGTAACAATGAGCTTGGATAAGCAGAGCTCTCAGAAGCATTCTTTTTACCCTAGGCAGAAATTTTGGTAAGAGGCTGCTGTGACAACCGCCACAGCAGCAGAGATAACCTAGAAAGGGCTCGGTCTTTTCTCTTCGTCGTCTTCTAGTGAGTCAGTAGAGTGGTTCGGTCTTGCAGAGGCCATGTCTTGCCAGTTGAAAGGCATGGTGTTGCCTGGTCCTTGTTGTTGTCGATTGACTGTGGCATCACTTGATGCGCTCTGAAGAGTTCCTTGAGGTTGCGTTGTTTGACCTATCGCTTGAAAGACTCTACGGCTGGATGGGTTAAACTCTGTCTGAAGCTCGTTGTCATCCCCGTTGCCTTCGTCTGAGAGAGCAGGTGATGCGGCTCTTTTAGAACTAATGCTAGAGATTAATTTAGCACAACCTGATAAGACATTACTGACCACTTGTAGAGAAGCTGTAGCAACCGCACCCATAATGGCAGACGCAGCAGGCAAGCCTATGGAGTTCATAAAGGCAAAATCAACGGCTAATTTAATAAAGGGAATGGTAAAAGAAATGTTTGCAATGGCAGTTAGTGTTGCTGGCCAAAAAGTAAAGGCCGCGGCCGCAGCCATGGAGAGTACTAAAAATGTTAAAGTGAGTTTTGCAAACCATGAGAGCCAGCTTGAACCAGAGGATGGCGTGTGGGTGCTGGGGGATTGTTGTAATTCTTGTTCCAAGAGATGAGCTGGTGCTGACATACTACGACTCCTTAAAGATTATGATTAATTCCTATAGTCATCCATTCATTCAAGAGAGAAAAATACTCATGAATGAATAAATTTTGAGCCATGCTAGCATAGAGTTTTGGTGATGGAAAGAAACCTCTTTTAAATTAAGCCATACTCATCTCACCGCAAATTGATTTGGTCATTTGGCTTTCGAGTTGTTCTTTTGACAAATTCAAGCTTAGTAAATACTGAAGTTTTGTATAAGCGGCCTCTATGGTGAGATCGTGCCCAGCAAGCACGCCCGCTTCTTCGAGTTTTTTGCCAGCTTGATAGGTGGTTCGAGCTGCGGAGCTTTGATAGCACTGACTGACATTAACAATGATGGTCTCGGTATTGCGAGCGCTTTTAAGCAGTGCTAAGAATGCCTCATCACTGGTTGGTGCATTGCCACTGCCATAGGTTTCAATAATGAGTCCATCCAGTTTCAGCGCCAGTAATTGCTGAATAAGGGTATTTGACATACCGGGGACTAAGCGCACATTTGCTATCATTGAAGGTTTTAACTCCGTTCGAGTCAAAGGCTTTGTTGAGCTCTCTTTTAACAAGTGTGTTTGCCAGCGAATGTCGGTCCCAATGGTGGCAAGGCTTGGGAAGTTCGGGCTGTCAAAGGCGAGAAACTGGGTGCTGCTTTTTTTTGTTGAGCGGTTGCCTCGAAAAAGTTTGTGATTGAAATAAACGCACACCTCATTCAACTCACTGTTGGCACTTAATTGCAGGGCATTAATCAGATTGCTGGTTGCATCAGTTCTTAGCGCGCTAAATGGAATTTGCGATCCGGTTAGGATCACGGGCTTATCCAGATTCATAAGCAAAAACGAAAGACTGGAGGCTGTGTAGGCCATGGTGTCTGTGCCATGTAAAATAACAAAGCCGTCATACTTATCCGCATTGTTTTCAATGAGCCCAGCAAGATGATTCCAGTCCTTTAGTCCAATGTTGGATGAGTCGATTAGTGGTTCTAATTCAATCAACTGAAAGTTTGGCATTTCAGGATGAAAGAAGAGGCTTTGCTGTTGCATCATTTCTTTAACCAGGCCTTCTTTGGGCTGCACTCCCTCAGAGGTTTCGACAGAGCTAATGGTGCCACCAGTGTTAATGATCAAAATATTTTTTTTCATACCCGTAATCCTTCTAAAAGGGCGGTTTAAGGAAAGTTGGAATTATAGTTGATTGCTAGCTGCATTGAGGCAAAATCATAAGTATTTCGCCCCGTTGCCGTAAACCAGCAGCCAAAGATGGCGCCCCAAACTTGGCTAAAGTTGTACTCTATGGCTGGAGCAAAAGAGAGTTTAGCCGCAGGGGGGGCGCCAACGTTGTTGCCACCAGTATTGCCCGAAAAACGGTTACTGCCGGTATAAGTATAAAGCCCTTCAAACACACTCACCCAATTTTGAGTTAGTTGGTACTCAAAGGAAATGTCGGCTGCTGCACTCATGCCTGGAGAAATGCGCCCATTGGTTCCAGCGCCTCCGCCATAGGCATTAAGATTTTCCACAGTGCCCGCTGAGGGAAAAGTAAAGAGAAAACTGGCACCACTGGTTAGGTAGTGATCTTTTTGGATGAGATCCAATCGTCCAAAATTAAAAGAAAGCAAGTTTATAAACACCCCATTCCCAAAACTGTCAGTGCCTTTTTTGGTGCTGGATAAATTTTGATAACGCCCAACGGGAATACTCTCTCCTAGGGTGACGCGTAGATTGGGCATTAGAGAGTTATCGTGTTGGCTCAACAGTTGAAAGCCTAAGACAAATTGTGGATCGGTCAGCCCCACACTTTTTTGACCCTGGCTGTCATTTAGGCTGTAGTTACCATTAATGGTTAAATCAACCCAATTACTTAGCCCAATCCCTAAGGTCGGGGCATAACTTGCAACATTAAAGTCAGGGGTATTCTCTGCATACCAATGATTATTATAGGTTTTATAGTTGTTGGTGTGGGTAAAATATTGCTCCAGAAAAAACTCATTGGCTGCCGTAGTGGTGGAGGCAGGTGCCAACAAGGGGCCAGTAAACCAAGGTTGGATGGCGTAGCTCTCTACGAAAAAAAGCAATAGAAAACTCAAGGTTAAAAAGTTTTTAATCACTTAACCTGCTCGTAACAATAGAACACAAAAAGCAATAAATGCGATTAAAATCAGTGCCAATACGCCCATGGTCGTTAAGCTTTTAGAGAGTGTCGTGCGGTTGAAGGCTCCTGGTTGGCGCTTAATAGTTGTGTACATGTACCAAACAATAAAGCAAGCACCTAGGATTGCTAGGATTTGCATTAGGGTGTTCATGCGGCTCCTCCATGGTCAAAAGCATCAGAAAATAGCTGGTTTTCTGTTAGACCGTGTTTCATAAAAAAGTCTTTTAACTCTAACATCCTTGCAAAGGGCCCTGCTAGTATCAGCTCACTTCTTTTAAGAGTTTTGTTGTGATTATAAACAATTTGTTCGCCCAGTGGCAGTTTGCAAGCCGGATCATCTTTACAGATGACATTAATGCGTAAATTCTTACCATCCTGTAGCAACTGTTCAAACTCTTCCTGTAAGTAAAGATCTCTTTGAGAGCGGAGGGCCCAATAGAGTTGTTTGGCTCGCTTATCTGCTTGGTTGTCTAGTGCTTCAAGCAGTGATTTTACCGGTGCAATGCCTGTTCCTGCAGCAATGAAAATAAGTGAACGGGCTTGCAGCCTTTCGGGGGTGAGGTGCCCCATCGCCTTTGAGATAAAGATGGGCTTCTGATTGCAGAAAGCGCTTAATAATAAAGAGACATTAATTGCTCCAGATAAACTTATAAAAAACTCTAGATGATCTGAATTTGGCACCCCATTGGCAATCGAAAACGGGAATCGCTCATCCTGCAAGCGCACATACACGTATTGCCCAGGAGAAAACGCAAAAGGAGTCTTTGGTGTTACAACAAGCCTAAGTACCCGCGGGTTTAAGTAGCTAATTGAAGAAATTAAGCAAGGGAGTTCGGTCGTCATGATCTGGGTAAGTAAAACAAATAATTTCGTCTACGCTCTAAATAAGGGACATTGTAAAACAAAAGGAGCGCTTATGCCCGGGGTCAAAGAAAAAAAGCACAGCCAACAAGCGGTTAATCCGGTGATTCATATGGTTGGAATATTAACCCAGTGGTTAAAACAAAATCAAACTCAACGTTCCATAGAGGAGCGACAACGAAATGACATTAACTTAGCGACCAATCTAAAGTTGTATTTAACCGAGCAGAACATTTTTTCAGAAAATAAAGTGGTTGAATCTTTTGCCCTATGTGGTTCTGGTATAGACCGCGAGCTTGCTAAGGTATTAACCACCTGTGAAGAAAGGAGCCGCAGTTTAAAGTTGAAATGTGATTTGGAGCGAAAGCTGCGGGAATATCAAGACAAACAAGTGCATCCTGCGTTTTTTTCAAGACAAAGTGAGAAAGTCTACCGTGCTAAACGAGCGGTGGTGTTTGGCCTAAAGTGCTATTTGAATGATGAATACACGCTCCATGATCTACAGAGTGTCATGGATGAACACAAAGGACACTATGACAAAGGATGGGCGAGCAGCTTAGAAGACTTAATCACACGCGTTAAAGCCATCAAAAAAGAACAGTTATTTGCAATGAGTCAAACAATGTATATTCAAAGTCAACCAGAGCAAAATGTACTGGATGCAGTTGTTCAATTTTCATACGGTCAATTGACTCAAGTAGACTTAGTCGGTGTGTATGAAGTGAATAAACGGGCCCTTAAAAATCAAGAATTAGAGGCACTCTACACTCGGGCCTTAGAAGTCGATCCTAACGTAAGATCTGAAATTAGTAAAAACTATGGCGAACTGGTGCAATGTCGATAACATTGCACCACATCCAACCTAGTACTGGTTCTTTAGTCGAACGTAGTGCTTGGCAGAATAGTCAATGTGTGCACGTTCTTTTTTTGTTAGGGGACGAATTTTTTTTATAGGGTTTCCAAGCCAGAGATAACCACCATCTAATTCTTTTCCAGGCGGCACCAAACTTCCTGCGCCAATGAGCGTATAAGGCTCTATGCGCGCCCCATCTAAAATAATTGCGCTAATGCCAATTAAGCAATGATCACCAATGGTGCATGCGTGCAGGCAAGCCTTATGTCCAATGGTGACATTATCGCCAATGACTAAAGGGATCCCCCCTGGTGTGTAGGGACCATCATGTGTGCAGTGAAGTACGCTGTTATCTTGCACATTGGTGTTTTGGCCAATAGAGATTGAATTAACATCTCCTCGGATGGCACAGTTTGGCCACACTGAGCTGTCATTTCCAATGCATACGTTCCCAACAACGGTTGCCATTGGGTGAATGTAAACGCCATTGCCAAGTTGAGGCTTGACTCCATTGAATGATTCAATACTCACGGTTAGGCCTTTATGCCGTTATGCCTTAAGAGTGCGTCAATTTGGGGCTCTCGGCCGCGAAATGCTTTAAAGGACTCCATGGCGTCTCGGGAGCCTCCGACTTGTAAAATCTCATGCAAGAAGTCTTGACCACAGTGTGAGTCAAACAGGCCCTCTTCCTCAAAGCGAGCATAGGCATCACTTGATAAAACCTCTGCCCATTTATAGCTGAAGTAGCCCGCTGCATAGCCGCCAGCAAAAATGTGAGAAAAACCACAAGGAAATTGATTGTAAGCAGGGTAGGGTACAACACTGCTAGTCTCGCGTACCTCTTTTAAGACGTCTAAGGCGCTCTTTGGTGCTTCTGGCTGGTAGTGTTGGTGAAGCAGAAAATCAAATAACGAAAACTCAACTTGTCTTAGCATTTGCATTGCTGACTGAAAGTTTTTTGCCTTGATTAATTTTTCATATAAAGCGCTAGGTAGTTGCTCTCCTGTATCTTTATGGCAAGAGAGCTTTTCAAGCACTTCTTCTTCAAAGGCAAAGTTTTCTAAAAATTGGCTAGGAAGTTCTACGGCGTCCCATTCAACACTGTTTATTCCTGAGCAGGCTAAGTAGGGGACTTTGGTTAACAAGTGATGCAATGCGTGTCCCACTTCGTGAAAGAGTGTTAAGACTTCATCGTGTGAGAGATAGGCTTCACTTTTATGGGCCGGGGCAAAATTACAAGTGACAAAGGCAACTGGTTTTTGTATCTGTCCTTCTCTAGAGCGGCGGTAGCCACAGTAACTATCCATCCAAGCACCACCTCGCTTATCCTTGCGAGCATAAAGGTCAAGGTAGAGGCTGCCAATCTTTTCGTTTTTCTCAGACAACACGCTAAATAGTTTAAGATCTGGGTGGTACTTATCAAACTCAGTCACTTCTTTGAACTGAATTCCATAGAGTCGCTCACATAATTGAAATAGACCTATTAAGACTTTGCTCTCAGGAAAGTATGGACGTAAATCTTCTTGTGAGACGTCATAGAGTGCTTGGCGTTGCTTTTCACTGTAAAATCCAACGTCCCAAGCGTTTAACTTTTTACCGGCAAAGGCTTCGAGTGAGGCAAAGTCCTTACGAGCTTGGCTAAGGACTTTCTCCGATAAATCATTTAGAAAGTCATTGACTTGATTGCAATCTGTGACCATTTTCTTTGCCAGTGAGAGCTCTGCGTAATTGTTGAAGCCGAGTAAACGCGCTTTTTCATGACGAAGTTTGAGAATGTCTGCAATGATGGGGTTATTATCCCACTTGTTGGCAAAGGGGCCTTGGTTGGAAGCCCGAGTCACAAAGGCTTGATAGACTTCTTCTCGTAAGTGCTCATCTTCTGCAAAGGTGAGAATGGCTTGCACACAAGGTGCTTCTAAGGTTAATACCCACTCATTGTCGTTATCACTTAGAGCACTTGCGGTCTCAATGGCATGTTGGGGTAGGCCTTTTAGCTGCTCTAATGAATGAATGGTTAATGTCCAGGCATTGGTTGCATCAAGTAAGTTTGTTTCAAATTGGTTGCTAAGCTTTGAGAGTTCGGCTTGAATGTCTTTAAAGCGTGCTTTGTCGGCTTTGTTTAAAGCAATCCCAGATAACTTAAAGCCGAGAAGTTCATCTTTAATAATTTTTTCTTCTGTGGGGTTACTTGCCTGTAGCTCAGAAAGAGCGTGGTAGAGTGATTCATCTTGCCCAAGTTCGGTTGCGTATTCACTGAGCATTGGTAAAGAGGCTTGATAGGCCTTACGAAGAGCATCATTGTTGGCAACACTGTGTAAGTGCGATAAGGGCGAGAAAAACTTATCCAGATTGTTATCCAGCTCTTCAAGCTCAAGCATGTAGTTTTCCCAAGTTTTCTCCGGTATGGCGACAAGCTGATTAATGTCAGCTCGATTTTTATCCAATAGAGCTTGTAATTGAGGTACAAATTCAGCAATCGGAAGGTTTGAAAAATTAGGAAGATCAGTCATTGTATTGTTTTATTTGGTAAAAAGAATGATTGTAGCAAGCTCTACTACTGTTTCAACTTAATTTTGGGCAGACTGATTTTCCTTACGGGCATTACCCTATGGAAGGTGCAAATGTCTTGGAGGCTCACCGATGGGTAAGGTGTTGGTTGTACCAGGAGGTTGCCAAAAGAGTGTTTGCGGTGAACCATTCAAGGACAGAACGGGTCTTGCCAATGAAAAACTGGTACTCACTGCTAAGGGCTGTCCTTTTTCCAACCTTTGTTCTATTTCTATCATCTTTGTTTCCAAATCAATCAAATCACTTTCAAAAACAGGTGCGGGATTATCGGTGAGCAATTCAATTAACTGCCAATGCTCATACAGTGCAAGTAACGATTCAGTTTCAAGATTGTGTTGTTCTGCCATTGCGCTTAAACGTGCTTGTTGCGCATTACCCTGCTCAAGATTGGGCCAATTTAAAAGTTGTTTGATGCGTTGAAACTCGTTTTGGCTTAACTTACTAACAGCAATTAATGTTCGTTTGGCTTCTGACTGTGCTTTTAAGACGTCTGACTGACTAAGCTTAACCGTGGATTTTCTAAAATAGCGAATGCGTTCTTCAAGCTCTGTTATCGCAGGCAAAGACAGTCCTTTGCCTTTTTTGTGTTCAGCACATATCTCATCAAGATCATTTTTTAAATCGTCATATAAAAATTTAAGATCATCGTCGTCTCTTAGATTTTCTAAGGCCAAGTTTAGTTCATTTGATGTTCGTGAAATGAATTGACTTGCCTGCAGCGGGCTTGCCAACACAGGATTTATAGGCGGTTTAGTTAACCATTCTATTCCCCATTCATACATCTTAAAAAACACAGCCCCCAACGCTAATTGATAGGTGGTTTGTGAGATGAAGTCATCAACACTGTATTGAGGTTTTGGCCGGTAGATAAAGTTTGTCTCACTTCCTTCACAAAAGACAGAAGGTCCGCCTAAATAGTCAATTGGACGACAGCTTTTAAGGTTATAGAGATCGCCAAGGTGAGGTGTTTCATGAAGATTTAATCCATCTGGCGCTGAGAGCATTTCAAAAGGGGCATTCTTTGTGAAAATAAAGGCATGATAGTCTTCTCCTACACACAAAGTTTGCGGCATGTTTTGCTCATTCGTTCCCTGGTAACATGATTGCAACAAAATTGATTGAGTTGAGCTACTTTCTGCCCCATTTGGAGAAGCGCCTTGAGGGGGGGGGCTTTGTGTTAGTAATGGTGCGTGCACAATAGTGTCTGCTGAATTGGCTGGGAGCTTTAACTGGCTGCTTGGGACTAAGTGTGCAATCCGGTTGTTGAGTGAGCTTATTAAGGTTTCTGCTTGTTTTTGTAATTCGCCACTAGCATGCTTTCGAGACAGGCCATCAATTTTTGAAATCAATTGGTTAATTGCGTTTTTGGTTTCTGCGTAGAGATCGAGAGATTCACCTTCTGTATGGCCAGTGATGGATAGTTTTGCTTTATTTTTTTTAAACTGTTCTTGGTTGTTAGTGCTAGAGGTCAACTTTCCCCAGACTTGACTGAGAAATGACTTATCATGACTGCTGTCAAGGCCATTAACATAGACTCGCTCATTGGAGCCAATCGCTTCTCGCAAAAGAACTTGAGACGTTTCAAGCTTATGGCTTAGCTCTTGTAGGTAATTTTTTAGCTCTGACGTTAGTAGTAGGGTTGTACTGACTTCACCCGCTAAATCTAGCATTTCTATAATGTCAGGAATGGTTTGATAAAACTCAGTCAAGGTATAGAGTTCTGCGATGGCGTCTAAGTAGAGTTGTTGATCGTTGAGGGTAAGCCCATCAATTAAAGTAACTGACTCACACGCTTTTATATTTAAGTGTCGGATTAAGTTTGCAACATCTTCTCTTTCACTTCGATTTGGTATTTTTACAGCTATTGACTCATCAGCACTTTTTTTTGAGCATTGTTTTATAGCGTGCAATGGTTCTTTATCTAATGGGTGCTCAGAGGGCAAATCGTCTGTTAAGAGTTGTGTGCTATGAGCATTTACTTCATTTACCGTATAAAGATGATGAAGGACAGTTTGAGTATTCTCGATAATTTGTTGCAAGTTTTTTGAAAGGGTCTGGAGAGAACCTCTAGAGTTTTTGGTCTCTATTTTATTTTTTATTTTGGGGATAATTTGTTCTTTCAAGGTAAGCCTAAGATGCGCCATCGCTTTGCGCTCAAAGTCTTCAATGCCCTCTAAACCATCTTCGACCTGAGTAATATAACCAATCACTTTAGGTAGAACTTTTAGCACGTCTTCGTAATCATTCATCGAAGAAAGTCTTGCAAGAATGTGTTTTAAGTCAAGGTAGAAAAAATTCAAAGGGTGGTTTAGTCGACTATCAGAAACTTGTTCATTATAAGTATGCAAATAATTTGAAAGCTCTTTTTCTAACTTATTAAGTTCCGCAATATAGGCAACACTGCTGCTTCGCTCTGAATAAAAATCTTCCCTTGAGATTGTCATCTTTGGTTTGAATTGGGCACTAAAAAGGTAGCTATCTTTGTTGATATTGATAAGCGCTTCTTCATCGCGGTCAAACCACCCGAAAGGGCTTTTCTTTAATTCGTTACCAAAGCCTGCATGCTCCCGTGCTTTGATGATTTGCGTTCGTTGCTTTAGTAGGGTGTCTGAATAGCAGTCAGCGTCTGCGTTCACTTCAAAGAATGAAAATCGGTAAGAATCGGGTTTTTTAGGGTACGAATTAGGGTTAAACATGTTATCACCATCCTTGGTAAATCAGTTCCAACAACAGGAAACTCGGTGTTAATTCTAAAATCGTTAAGGTTGCCCTATGAATTAGGCTTTCGAATCCAGTCTGCGTGACTTTTTCTCATTGGTCAAATAAAATATGGTCCTTTCTTACATGCGAGCGTCTTATGCACCGGTTGCTGCAGTCTCTAGCCCCACAGTTATTGATAACCAAATTTGTCTCATATTTTGCAAACAGTCCTCGGTTTGCGAAACTTTTTATACGTTGGTTTAGTCGACGCTACCAGGTCAATTTATCCGAAGCCAAGACGGAAGAACTGGCGGCCTATAAGACCTTTAATGCCTTTTTTACTCGAGCATTAAAAGAATCCGCTCGACCAATTGCACCCAGTAAATCGGCCTTTGTCAGTCCGGCTGACGGGGTCATTAGTCAATTTGGTGAGATTTCAGAAGGCCGCTTGATTCAAGCCAAAGGGCGTACTTTTTCGTCCTTAGAATTTTTAGGAGGGGATAAAGACTTAGCATCACCCTTTGTTTCTGGGCACTTTTTCACCATTTATCTCTCACCAAGAGATTATCACAGAGTGCATTTTCCTTTCGACTGTACCATTGAAAAAATGCTCTACATTCCAGGAAAGCTCTTCTCTGTGTCGCTAAAGACCGCCGAGTGCATTCCAAACTTGTTTGCTAGAAATGAGCGCTTATGCGTGTTTGTTAAGACACCCTTTGGGCCATCGGTCATTGTGTTGGTTGGAGCGATGATTGTCGCTGGTATACAAACCGTTTGGGGGGGGGAAATTAAGCGTAGCACAATGCCCCAGTACTTTGACTACAGTGCAGAGCAAAAGGCCTCTCTTAGCTTTAAAAAAGGCGCTGAGCTTGGACAGTTTAAACTAGGTTCAACCGTGGTTGTCTTAACGCCCAAAGAGGCCCTCTTATTTCAAGAGGGCTTAAAGCTTGAGAGCTTTGTGAAGATGGGGGAAGCTCTAGGCGAAATCAAAGGGGTTATTTGATGGTTCCTGCTCTGTTTTTTTTGAACTCTGGCTGCGGGTTAACATCCCGCTTCTCTGGTTTGAACTCTCATCGTCCTCATCGCCACGCGCTCTTTTTTGCTCTGTAAAGCTTAATAAGTTTAGGTCAGCTTGAGTCATTACCTGCTCTTTAGGGACGCTTGCAGCCTTTGAGTGGACAGCCTTTCGTGTTTGTTGAGTTTTAGGGGATGCTGAGCTTAATGAGCTAATCACTGAGTTCTCATCGTCGCTTTCATCGTCTTCTGCAGGTAAAAACTGATCTTGCAAAGTAGTGCCAAGGCGAGAAAGAGTTGAGGCCGTTGAGCTTCTACTTGCTTTTTTGCCCGTTCTTTCATTGGGAATTTCAACAGGTGGATCCAGTCTCAGTAGGTTGAGTTGTTTAGTGGCGGTTTTGATGGCGGTCTCAAGTGCGACGGAGCGTCTTAATTTGGAGGCAACAATCGCTGGAAGAGCAAAAGTGAAGCCACTAAATTTGATTGTCTTTGCATGCTCTTGGCATAAGCGTGACTTTTCTCGCTCTAAAAAGTCAAGTTCTCGCCTAACAATTGGCATGGCCTCAACTGGTGAAAGATCTCTTATGTTTTGTCTCAAGCCTATAATGGTGTTTTTACAGGCTTGTTTCTTAAGTTCTCTAAGTGCGTCTTTAAACTTGTCACGCTTTGTTAAATAAGTCAGCAAGACTTGTTGTACAATTTGAGCTGGGTTTTTTGGATCATAAGGCTGATTAAGTAATTCTAGTTCCCTGCAATTGGTATAAAAGGCTCTTAGTCCTCGGTCAATTTTATCAAGAAGCTTATTGCTCTGACCTTCACTACCAGCATCATTATCAGTAAAGTCTTCTGATATCCCTTTTCTACAGCATTCAATCATCTCTTCTATGCGTTCTTTGGTGCGCTTATCAGATCTCTCGTCCCAACTAATAGAATCGAGTTCATCGCTTAGCGTTTGGAAGGTTGCTTGCTTTGCCGCCGATAAAGGCTCGCCACGACCATAGCCTTCATAGCTGTCATCTTTTTCACTGGAGTTTGAATTAGTATGCGAAACCTGTTTTTTGATGTAATCTCTGGTGACTTTGAGGAAAAGAGTCATTGTACTGCTCCCTGTGTGTTCTTTCCATGACGCAAAAAACGTAAGCGTCCTTATGGGTGACTATTTGAACTTTATTTAAGCAATCCCTTTAAGAATTTTTTATTCTTTACTTTTATTACGCAAGATAAAATATATAACACTGGTGACAAGTTGCAACTTTTTGTCAGAATTATTTGTCATTGTCGTATTAGTGTTAAAAAGAGAGGATCTATGAGCGTATTAATTACAGGTTGTTCGTCTGGGATTGGCTATCATTTGGCCAAACGGCTAAAAGAGAGTGGGTTTGATGTGATTGCAACCTGCCGGCAGCGGCATGACGTGAAGCGTTTAGAGATAGATGGGTTTAAATGCATTGCATTAGACGTCAATGACTCTAAATCCATTCAAGACGCGGTGGCTATTGCCATCTCAAAAAGTGAGCAAGGGCAAATTACGGCCTTAGTTAACAATGCAGGCTTTGTGCAAGCAGGTGCTGTTGAAGACTTAAGCCGTGAGAGTTTGCAACGACAGTTTGAGACAAATGTTTTTGGGGCTTGTGAGCTAACCAATGTACTCATTCCTAAAATGAGGACCGCAAAGACAGGGCGCATTATTAACATAAGCTCCATTCTTGGCGTATTTCCTTTAGCCTTTACGGGGGCTTATAATGCTTCAAAATATGCGCTAGAGGGTTTAACTAAGACGTTGCAATTAGAGTTGCAAGACTCCCCCATAAAGGTCTCTCTGGTGCAACCTGGCCCCATTCATTCAAGTATTCGAGACAACTGCATTGATAACACCCTTAATGCCATTGACTTGGAGGCCTCGGTTTTTAAAGAGCGTTACCAATCAATGTTAAGCTCTTATAAAAGTAAAAAGAATGAGTCGTTCTTTACTGAGGGGCCCGAAGCAGTTTTTAAGAAGGTGCATCATGCCTTAACTTCGAAACGACCGAAGAAAAACTATCCGGTAACCTTGCCTACTCACATCTTGTTCTTTCTTAAAAGGGTTATGCCAGCGAGCAGTTTTGATTGGATTTTGACAAAAATTTCAGATTCCAATGTCTAATGCGGGCTTTGGTTTGAAACCATTTCTATGTCTTTCTCGATTGGAAAGGGGGGCGGGGCAGAGAGCATAAAGAATGGTGAGCGGCTAAGTGTGGAGCTGGTGTTGAAATCAGGGCTTTCAGGAGAGGGGCTTGGTGAGGGTGAGAAAAAGGTTGGGCTAGTTCGGCCACTTGCAATGGTCTTGAAGTGACTAACTGGTTTACTTGAATGTTGGCTGTTGTTTGCGGATGGAGGTTGATTTGACTCAAAGGGATCCGGGCCTTGTTGACTCGAGTCTTTAAGGCTTTGAGTCTTATTGTCTTGTTTTTTGTCTTCTGCTTTTTTCTTAGGAACATTTTTAAAAACTTTGGCAAAGCCTCGGGTAAGCAACACGAAGATGTAGGTGACTGAGAGCATGCAACCCAATGCTAAGGCGATCCCATCACTCAGCCCACCTAATAAGAAATTCCAAAGGTTTTGGCTTTTTCCAGCAGTGGAGCCCAAAATTCGAAGTAATTCATTAATTTCTTGGAATAATAACTCACCTTTGGTAAGGCCATCGGTGATGTCGTCTTCCATGCCAAGCACCAGCGATGGTTTATGGCTGTGCAGTTCTGCTTCATTGGCTTTTTGGACATGAATGCACTCTTCTATTTCTTTTCGTAAATTAGTGGCGTGATACAAACGAAAAGCAGAGAAGCCAATCATGGCAATGACGCCAAAGGCAATGGCACCAATAATTAAGGCTGGTGGGAAGGCGCCACCTGAGAGCAGGAGTATAATGTTAATGGCATAGAAAAGACTTGCTGTTGCCCCAAATAGGGTAAGGCCGTCTTTTAAACCATTAAGAAACGCCCCTTGATACGTTGGCATTAAGTGATTTTTTAACTCAGCACGTTTATCTTGAGTACGGTTGTAGACTGCGACTAAGCGTTGAACTTCCACTTGGCGAAGTTGCTTGAGCCGTTTGACTTCTTTTTCATCAGGCTCTTCATGCTCGCTTAAGTATTCTTCTAACTTGGCGTGCGCTTTGTAGTATTGGTTTTGCGCATCTTTCCATTCATTATGAAGTTTTGAAAGCTCGTTTTCTAAGATAATACGTTGGCACTTGTGATCATCTTCTATCTCTTCATTACGTCTTGTGAAGATGGCAGTGACACTAAAGGCAACAATCGCAGCGGTCAGCGCCCAAAGTAGCGGTCCGGGCGGGCTTACTAAGACAATGCCAAGGATCCCAGCATAAAGATAAGGTGCATCGGCAAAAGCGCCTATGACCTTCGACCAGAGAAGTTTTTCTCGAGTTTGGGCCCGGTAGTCAGCAAGTCGCTCTTTACTAAGATCAAGCTCTTGAAAGCTAAAATCGGCATCAAAATCTTCAATTTGCTCTGCCTGGATACCGCTTTCAATGTAGAAATTATACAGGGCTTCGATTAGACGCTTCTTCTCTTGTCCCGCTGCTTTTTTATCAAGTTCGTTCTTTGCTTCTTTCTCAGTTAATTCTTTGAGTTTTAATTGCTCTTGGGCACTCAGCGCTCTTTGTCGGTTTTTTAAATAGGCGATGTCATCATTGAGTGCTTCGTGTTGCTGGTTAAGGCTGGCAATTTCAGCAACTTGTTTTTTATAGCGCTCATCAAGCTCGTTAACTTCTTTAAAAAACGCTGCTCGTTGCGCCTCTTCAAGATCGTTTAGTTGCCTAAAGAGGGCAGGTCTAAGCGCTTCTAAATGCTTTTTATCTTCAACTAGAGACTGGGTTAATGAAAGAGTATCCTGTCTTTTTTGCTGTTTGATGCAAGCACGGTATTCGGCATACTTTTTTTCATGTTTTCGACGTAAATCATCCAGCTCAAAGGTTTTTGTCTCTTGCTTCTGGGCTTGTAGGGCTTCGAGCTGCTTTTTCTGACGGTTGAGCTTTTCTAGTAGTGGGTGTTGGAGGTTCGTCTTCTCTGTTGGCAACTGCTGTTCGTTAATGGCTTCTTCTAGTTGTTGTATGCTCTGTAGATAGTATTGAATTTCAGGTGCTGTTAGTAACTCTTTCTTCTCTTGAACAATCTTTTCTTTGCTGTTTTGACGAGCTAAATCTGGCGTGCTTTGGCTCTTTCCTTTGCTCTGGGCGAAAGGCTTTAAAGGGTCGCGGTTGTCTAGTTTGACACTGATGTTTTCAGCGTCCTTTTTATAGTTTTCAATTTCTTTGAGCTGCTCTTCAATTTTTTCAGCACGCTTAATTTTCATATCCAGCGCAAACAACTCATTTCTTAAGTCTTGTTTCCTTTGTAGGAATTCGTTGAGCTTGTTAACTTTTTTAGTTGCGTCAGTGGATTTCTTTTCGCGATCTTTACGCTCATCGAGCATACTTCGTTGCCAGCAGCGGTTGATGATTGACACCGCACTGATAATTAGGCCAATTGGTAAGACTAAACTAACGTATTGTTGGTGGTCGAGCACTTCCAAGGCCAGGAACATTGCGATAAAGCCTTTGGTGCCTTTATAGCCGTTTTTAGCGCCTTTTAGAATGTCTCTGGCATAGTCCCAAAACTTGCGGGTATTTTGTTTGTTAGGATCTTTGTTTAAAGCCTTTTTTTCAGTCTTTTCGAAGTAGTTGGCTAGGGCTGAAATGCCGGTAATGAGCAGCGAGCCACTGATGACTAGTAACAGCCATTCAGGGTCGCTTAAGGCGGTTTCCAATGCCTCAGCGTATTCCTTGGACGAGCCGGTTGTAATTTCACACAGGTATTTGAGGGTGCTGTAAGAGACACTTAAGCCATCTAAAACCCCATACAAAAAGTAGAACCAAGCGGATTCATCAATTTGTTCTGCAAAGGACTTTTCAGGGCGCTCTTCAGCTTGTTTCGCAGTTGCCGTTGTAGCGGCGTGACCATCCGTATCACTGCTTTTTTGTAGGTCCTTGTTATCTTCGACTTCATGTGGTTCGGACATGATTAGTACAGTGGTAACAATTTGCGCGCATGATACAAAGTTGATTGATTTTTGTCAAGTATCATCGCAGAATCTCCCGAAAATAATGTAAAAAAGTCCTAGGCTTTCTCGATTAATGTAAAGAGGTCCCAATGAAGAAGTATTTTGCGGTGATGGGGGCCCCCATCAGCCACAGCCTGTCGCCCGTCCTATTTGAGCATTTTGCAAGAGAGCATGAAGTGCCACTTATTTACGATAAGCTGCAGGTTGAACCAGAGTCTTTTAGTACAGCGGTTGCAACATTCTTTAAGAAAGGGGGACAAGGCTTAAATATTACCGCACCACTTAAAGAGCAAGCCTTTGAACTGGCGACTGAGCACTCGCAGTCAGCGTTGTTTGCAAAGAGTGCCAACATTTTATATCTGGGGCGAGATGGCAAGCTTTGGGCAGATAACAGCGATGGTTTTGGCCTATCAGAAGCACTTGCCTCAAAGCTTTCTCTGTCTGGAAAACGCGTCTTACTGCTAGGCAGTGGGGGAGCTGCTCGAGGGGTTATTTTAGATCTTCTGGCAAAAGGGTGTGAGTTGACGCTTGCGGCTCGAGATCCCAATAAGCTGAAGTGTCTTGAAAAAGAGCACCCTTTGATCAATGTTTCATCATTTAGTCAGCTCTCAGGTGACTTTCAGGTGGTGATTAATGCAACCTCTGCCAGTGCCAAGAAACAGTTGCCAGCCATTGCCAGTGAGCTGGTTAATAAGGCTCTAACCCTTGACATGGTCTATGATAGAACCCAAACCGTCTTTCAAACATGGTGTCTAGAGCATGGTGCCAGTGAGGCGCTGGATGGTCTTGAAATGCTTGTTTTCCAAGCCTCTAAGAGCTTTGAGGTTTTCACCGGGATTTTGCCAAATGCAAACAACGCGCTTGTTTTCTTAAAACAGTCAGTGTAGTGTCACTAGAGTGTGGCTATAGAAGGATTAATTAAAGGCCCGAAGATGAACTGTTTCGAACGCAAGGAGTGTGATGCGATCCATTGTTCTAGATCAACCGAAACCATTCTATCTCATTTTCTTTCTGGAGTTATGGGAGCGTTTTGGTTTTTATACCGTCCAGGGGATCTTGGCCTATTTTTTCGTACGAGAATTAGGCTTTGATGAACACCAGTCTTTTTATACCTTTGGTGCTTTTTCAGCGCTGGTCTATGGCTTAGTTGCCGTTGGTGGTTTCATTGGGGATAAGTATTTTGGTACTAAGCGAACCATAATCTTGGGAATGGTCACGCTTGCACTGGGGTATTTGTTTCTATCATTTGCTGACAAAGTCAGTGTTTTTTATGCGCTGGGCCTAGTTTGTGTGGGCAATGGGCTTTTTAAGGCCAATCCATCGAGCCTTCTTGCAAAGTGCTACAGTCCTGATGATCCACGGCTGCATGGGGGATTCACGCTTTATTACATGGCAATTAACATTGGTTCTATTTTTGCGCTGATTATAGGACCGAGTGTATCCAGTCGTTTTGGATGGCACTCAGCCTTCTTTTTGAGTTTTATTGGACTCAGCATGGCATTGGCAAATTATGCTTATTGTCGAAAGATGGTGGCCAACATCAATTATGGTGCTGATAAGGAGAGCACATCTTGGTCAAAGCTTGCGGTGTTGTTGGTGATGACCGTTGCCATGACCGTGGCTTCAGCTTACTTGCTTAAACACGTTTTTTTAACAGAATGCCTACTGGCTGTAATCAGCGTGTTGGTGTTTTTCATGTTTATGCGTTATGCCCTACAAGAGAAAGGCCCCGCACGAGGTCGTATGCTGGTTTCTTTGGTATTGATGGTCGAAGCAATCGTCTTTTTTACGCTCTACCAGCAAATGCCTACGTCTTTAAATTTCTTTGCCATTCATAACGTCGAGCATAAACTATTCGGGTTGATGATTGATCCTCAGACTTTTCAGGTATTAAACCCCATTTGGATAATGTTGCTTAGCCCCTTTCTGGCTGTTGTCTATTTAAAGCTTCATAAAATGAATAAAGACATCACCACTGCTCATAAATTTGCCTTTGGTATGACCTTGTGTGGCATTAGCTTTAGCCTACTTTATTTCACTCGATTTTTTGCCAATGAGGCAGGTGTTGTTTCCTGGTGGTGGTTGGTTGCAAGTTATTTTTTTCAGAGTTTTGGTGAGTTGCTGGTAAGTGCTCTAGGGGTTGCCATGGTGGCAGAATTAGTACCTCAGGAAATAACCGGCTTCATTATGGGCATGTGGTTTTTAACCTCTTCAATTTCTGGCTTCACAGGCGCTTATGTTGCGTCTCTTACAACGGTAAAGACCAGTGGCTTTAAAACGGGTTTTGATAGTTTGTTGGTTTATTCAAATGTATTTTTAGAAATTGGTTTAGTGACCTTAGCCTTGTCGGTGATTATGTGGTTCATGGCGCCATTTTTATCTCGAATCATAAATCAGCGTTAAACGTTAAGACTAAATGGAAGTAGTTTGGAAATATCGTTGGACAAGAAATATTTCTTTCTATATGTTTGTAACAACCGTGTTTGCTAATGGTCAGGTGCAAACCAGTAGGCTGCTTTCTAGTTAAGAAAGGGCATTTATCTTGCACCGTCTAAGGTTTAAGGACACATCGTTTAAAGCCGTGACCCATCTCTAGATTGAAGACAAGGGAGCGGAAGGCCGTACCTTCATTTAAGGGAACTTAAGACAAGGAACAGTCTTCTACGATTAAATGAGGGGTGTATTTACTAGGGGGGAGTGAATGGATTTATATGATATAAAATATAACGAGTCGATGATATTAGAGCTCGGAGGTGTGAAAGTGACAATTACGCTCTTGCCTTCTAAAGATTGCCCTGGAGAGTACGCCTTTGGCATTGAAGCACCTAAATCCATTGCTATAAATCGTGAAGAGATTTACAAGAAGTTAAATCAACACAAAGAGAAGTAATTTTTACCGATTTTCTTTTTCGTCTTTTTCATTGAACTGCGATCATTTAAGGACGCCCCATGTTTCGTGTACAACTATTTAACCAAATAGCCGACAGCGGTCTGGCAATCTTGCGCCAATCAGGCTTTGAGCTAAACGAACACTCTGCTGATGCCATTTTACTTCGCTCTGAAAACCTTCATGACAAGCACTTTTCCTCCAATTTAAAAGTGGTTGTTAGAGCTGGTGCCGGGGTCAATAATGTGCCAGTGGATCTGCTCACAAAGAAAGGGATCCCTGTGTTAAACACTCCCGGAGCCAATGCCAATGCGGTCAAAGAGTTAGTCATTGGTGCCTTAATCATGGCAGCTCGAAATTTATTACCCGCCACGCAATCTTTAAAATCATTAGAGTCCGACAAACTAAAGACTGAGGTTGAAAAAATTAAAAAAGCTTATAAAGGTTGTGAGTTAGTCAACAAGAGGCTTGCGGTGATTGGTCTGGGGGCCATTGGCGGCAAAGTTGCCAATACCGCCCTCGATCTTGGTTTAAAGGTCGTGGGCTATGATGCTGGCCTCACGGTTGAAAATGCGCTTAGGGTGTCATCGAACGTGGAGAGAGCTCGCACTTTGTCCGATGCGCTTAAGGACGCTGATTTTATCAGTCTTCATGTGCCGTATTTTCCGGCCACACATCATTTGATTAATGCGAACCTGTTTCAATGTTTAAAAAAAGGGGCGGTTTTACTTAATTTTGCTAGGAGTGACATTGTTGATGAGACAGCCCTTAAAGAGGTCTTAGGTGCAAACCTTTCACTCTATGTGACCGACTTTCCAAGCAAAGACTTACTCAATGAGCCACGAGTTCTTGCCTTTCCACATCTTGGTGCTTCGACGTATGAGGCTGAAGAAAACTGTGCGCAGATGGCAGTTGAGCAGTTAATCTCATTTCTAAAAACTGGTACGATTAAAAACGCAGTTAACTTTCCTGATTTAACTTTATCGAGTCATGCTTCTTATCGAATTGCCCTCAGTAATTTAAATTGTCCCAACATGTTAGGGCAAATAACCAGCACTTTGGCTAGCCTTGATTATAACATTGTAGAGCTTGCCAATCGTTCAAAAGGCGAGGTTGCCTACAATTTGATTGACATCGACCGAGCGCCTAACCCCATTCTTTGTCAACAGTTAAGTGGTATTAAAGGGGTGCTAAACTGCCGGACGCTGTCTCTTTAACATTCTTATGTTGAGTGATAAGTGCCTCAACCGTGAGCAGTGTTTTGGGCGTTCGTTTGAGTAATGGGTCAAAGAAAAAGCGCTGTCTTAAGTTACTAAGACTCTCGTGATGCTTAGATCGCCAGGACACCATTTTTTCTATGAGCGCCTCTAATGGCAGGCCTTCATGTTCAGAGAGCGAGAGATAGAGCGCCTTTAGTTGACAAAATCGCCTATAGGATTCTTGACTATTTGGCTTTGTTTTCGGAATTGCTTCTAGTCTTCTAAAGAGTGTTCGCAGCACCTCTTGTTTGGAACTTAATTCTTTGCCTGGGGCCTCTGGTAGGATGTAGAAAGGTTTTTCTGCTGATTGAAAGCCATTAATCAACACTGCTTGAAAAGGTGGTTGTACGAAAAAGAGGTTACTCATAGATGGCAGGGAGAGCTTACGACTCTTTATAAAGGCCGTGGCCGTGTGCCTGCAGGAATTCCAAAGAGAGAGAGCTTTGGCGTCGTTATTAAGCTCACAGTTCGACCTGAGTATGACGTACTTTGTTAGAGGCGATTTTCGGTAGTAGAGACGATGAGGTAGGCCGGTGCTTGCTGCCTCCTTGGGCTTGTAGGCGGGAAACGAAGGTATGATCGTTTCTGCAAGTCTTATAAATTCTAAGTAATTTTGGTAACTAATTGAAATGGCGAGATAATGGGGGGAGTGATATTTCGGCTTTTTTCGGTCGCGCTCGCCATAGAGGGCCTCATCTTCTGTATCAACACTGCTTGGTAGGCCATGAAAAAGCATACTCAAAAGAGCCGCAAGCGGTGAGGGCATGTCTCGTTCTAGTACATTTTTTCCAAGGCTTGCAAGAATTTGAGTGCCATTTTCGTTCTGAGTCCCGAGTAATACATAGGAATGTTGCCAGTTCTGGCATAAGGCAATAAAAAACTCATCCTGGTGTGAGATGTCAAGAAATGGCTTGATAAGTGGATGGGGCATTCAAATTCGATGCAGATTGGTTTTTTTGTCATCATAATCAATATTCGCGTTGCCATCAATATCTCTCTATACTCTAGAAAGTTGGATGTCATAATAAAAAAGGATGTTTTTGCCAATGAGGCTTCGAGAAAAACGACGAATCATCGTCTCTGTAGTACTGCTGTGTGCCCTGATACTATGGATGTTAAGTGGTTTTCTACGTGAAAGAATAGAAGAAAAGCAGCGTAATGAAGCAAATGGCAAACCGTTCTCAGTGTTGGTAAAGCCCTCTAAGGCAGAGCACTTTCAGACTACCTTTGAAGCGCATGGTGCTTTGGTTCCTGATAAAACAGTGGTTTTAAAAGCCGAAGTCTCTGGCATGGTAGTCGAAATTTTAAAAGAAGATGGCAACCGAGTTGAGCAAGGTGAGTTGCTAGCAAAGATTGATTTACAAGATAAGTTAGCGCAGCTAGAGAATAGTAAATTTAAGCAAGAAGAAGCCAAGGCCAACCTAGAGGCCTTTTCTGCCTTAAAAGATAAAGGGTATGCTGCAAAAGTAAAATTTTATTCTGCGAAGGCAAGCTTTGCAGAAGCGAAGGCCCGCATGGCGCTCATTCAAAGACTCATCCATAAAACCAAGATTATTGCGCCCATTTCAGGCATCTTATCAAAGCAGTGGATTGAAAAAGGTGATTATGTGAAAGAAGGGGAAAAGCTCTATGAATTGGTCAAAATAAACCCTTTGCAAGTGCGGGTGCAAGTCTCCCAATATCAGGTGAAGAGCTTAAAAAAAGGTCAGGCCGTTCAAATCAAGTTAGTAACAGGTGAATCCTTAACGGGCCACATTATTTTTATTTCACCGGTTGCCAATAGTGCAACTAGAACCTTTACTGTTGACGTCAGTGTGCCAAACCCTAAAGAGATCCAAGCAGGATTTTCGGCAACGGTGATTTTTAAAGGCAAAAAAGGCAAAGCCCACCTTATAAAACCCTCAAAGTTGTTTTTAGATAACAAAGGGAATTTAGGGGTAAAGGGCGTTGATAAAGATAACCGAGTGGTTTTTTACCCCATTCAAATTGCTGCAGGGGATAAAAATGGGGCTTGGGTCTTAGGTCTTCCTGATGAGCTCATCTTAATTGAGCGAGGGCAAGGATTTGTTAAAGAAGGCATTGAGGTTGATGTGTATTATGAATAGAATTATCGACTTTAGTTTTGCCCACCAGCGCAGTGTTCTTTTTATTTGGCTTATTTCTCTTATCTTGGGCGTGTATGCTTACTTTAATATTGCCAAAGAGTCGGCTCCAGATGTGCCAATTCCAACCATCGTGGTGTCTGTGGCACACCCCGGGATCTCAACAGAAGACAGTGAGCGCTTATTGCTAAAGCCCTTGCAAAAAGAATTAAAGTCCCTAGATGGCTTGAAAGAAATGAAAGGAGAGGCCAAAGATAACAGCGCTTCTGTCAAACTCGAGTTTGAAACAGGCTACGCAATTGACAAAGGACTGATTGAAGTTCGAGAAAAAGTCAGTACTGCCAAGGCAGAGTTTCCAGAAGACACTCAAGAGCCGCGTGTAAGAGAGATAAACATTGCTCTTTTTCCTGTGATATCCATCGCACTGGCAGGGGACGTGCCTTATCGCACGTTATTAAACACCGGCAAAGAGCTGCAAAAAAAAATTGAAAGTGTTAAAGGCGTACTAAGTGCTAAACTCAGTGGTGATTTAGAAGAGCAAATGGAGGTTCTTTTAAGCCCCGCTATAATGGAGTCCTATCAACTCTCTCTCCTCGACATTCAAAATTTTCTTGATAAAAACCATCAGTTGGTAACCGCTGGCAGAATGGAAGAAGATGAATCACTTTTTAGTTTAAAAGTGCCGGGTTTGATTGGATCTAAAGAAGAAGCGCTCAACATGCCGCTGAAAGTAGAGGGTACTACCGTTCTTACTTTTAAAGATTTAGCCAAGGTGCGACGAAACTTTAAGTCCCCAGAGAGCCTTGCAAACTTTAATGGTAAACCTGTGATCATCATTGATGTTTCAAAGAGAATTGGAGCAAACATTTTAGAAGTCATTCGCTCGGTGAAAGAAATTGTCAGGCAAGCCGATGGTTCTTTCCCACCAGGGCTAACCGTTAGCTACATGATAGATGAGTCCAGCGTGATTAAAAACCGACTCTCAGACTTAAAGAATAATATTTTAATGGCGGTTTTTTTGGTGATGATTGTCATTATCGCCTTTCTTGGCATTCGTGCAGGACTGTTAATTGGCATTGCCATTCCTAGTACCATTATGGCGGGCGTATTTCTGCTCTATGTGTTGGGTGTGACTCTAAATATTGTCGTGCTCTTTTCCTTAATTATGGTCATTGGCTTATTAGTTGATGGTGCCATTGTGATCATTGAAAAAGCCGAGCGAAACTTAGAAAAAGGCTTGAGCGTTGTTATCGCTTATAAAGCTGCCAGTAAACGAATGTTTTGGCCAATAGTCAGTGCCACCATGACCACGGTGGCGGTATTTTTTCCTCTGCTTTTCTGGCCGGGGATCACCGGTGGCTTTATGAAGTACCTTCCGCTTACTATGATTATCACCTTATTGATTTCGCTGCTTATCGCCTTAATTGTTTTACCCATTTTGGGTGTGGTGTTGCGTCCTACTGGTTGCATTGATAAAAAATCTTCTGTGAAACCCAAAAAGAGTTGGTTGTTACGACGATATCTAAAGAGGCTTGATGCATTACTAGAGCGACCAAAGTCTGTGGTGTTTGCGGCCATTATTTTATTCTTTCTGAGCTATTTTATTTTTATTATGTTTGGCAAAGGCGTTAGTTTTTTTCCAGATGTTGACAGCAACTACATTCAAGTGCAGGTGCTCTCAAGAGGCAACTTATCAATTTATGAAAAAGTGCACATAATTAAGGACGTCAATAAGAGGCTAAAAGCGATTTCTGGCATTAAAAATGTCTACATTGAAGCCTTTAGCGATGACCGACGACGAAGTCATATGGCTGAAGACACCATTGGTCGTGTGCAAATAGAATTGAGTACGTGGTTAACTCGCCCTAAAAGTACGGTAATGGTTGAAAAAGTTAGAACGGCTCTTGCAGAGATTCATGGGGTGAAATTTTTAGTTAATCCTAAAAAGGCTGGACCGAGAGCAGACAAGCCTATCGAAGTTGTTTTAATTTCAAATAACAAAGCGTTTTTAAAAAAGAGTAATGACAAGATCTTAGCGTTGATGAGCAAGCTTGCCATTTTTCGAGACATTGAAAGCACCAATCTTCAATCAGGCATTGATTGGTATTTAAACATAAACAGAGAGGAGGCCTCTCGCTATGGCGCAGATGTTTCGTTGCTCGGAGCGATGGTGCAGATGATGGGGCAGGGGGTTAAGTTGTCGGAATACCAACCCGATGACTCAGAAGATGAAATAGACATTCGCTTGCGCTTTACGCCTGATTATCGAAGTTTCAGTCAGTTAAAAAATTTAAAGGTGCCAACCAACAATGGCTCAGTGCCAGCTAGCCATTTCATAGAAGTCAACTATCAGCCAAAAGTTGGAAAAATTTTGAATCGACAGAATTTACCTGCAATTAGCATTCGAGCCGATGTGCAAAAGGGCGTTGTGGTTGGTAAAGCAATCAACAAGCTAGAGAAGGCTATACAGGCAGAGCGTTTTCCTACAGGTGTTAACATCGAGTTCAAAGGCGATGATGAGCGTATGAAAGAAGCAAGCCATTTTTTGATGAAAGCCTTTGTCGCAGCACTGTTTTTAATGACCTTAATCTTATTAACTCAATTTAATTCTTTCTATCAGACCTTAGTAACGTTAAGTGCTATCATCTTTTCAACCACAGGTGTGCTCTTAGGCCTTTTCTTTACCAATAACCCATTTGGTATTGTGATGGTGGGGCTTGGCTTAATTGCTTTAGCTGGCATTGTGGTAAATAACAATATTGTATTGATTGATACCTTCAACCGTAATCGCCAAAAAGGGATGGCAAGCAAAGAGGCTATCTTAAAAACGGCCAGGGAAAGAATGCGTCCGGTTTTACTAACCTCTGGAACAACTATTTTGGGCTTACTGCCGATGGTTTTCTCTTTAACCGTTGACCTGCTTGGTCGGCAAATTTATGTTGGGGCACCATCGAGTCAATGGTGGGTGGAGCTTTCAAGCTCAATTGCAGGAGGCTTATTCTTTGCAACCATCATGACGCTGTTTGTAACCCCTTGTCTTTTGATGATTGCAGAAAATGCAAAAAAAGGAGCCTAACATGCCCCCCTTAAACTATGATTATTCAAGCTATGATCCTAAAGAGTACAGTCCTGATGAACAAAAACTCATTGTCATCTGGGAAGAGCACATCCGTTGTGAGTTTGAAGAACACAATGTAGAAAAGACCATGAAGACCATGACAAACACACCACATAATATTTCAGTGCCCACTCTAGCAGGCGGGGTGGGGTTTGAAGAAGTCCAACACTTTTACACGCGCTCGTTTATCCACCAGATGCCAGAAGACATAGAAAGCACCTTAGTCTCTCGCACCATCGGTGGTAATCGTTTGGTTGATGAGAGCATTTTAGAGTTTACCCACAGCGTGGTGATGGATTGGATTTTACCTGGCATTGCTCCTACTCATCGAAAGGTGAAGATTGCCATGGTGGCAATTATTGGCTTTCGCGATGATAACGTTGAGTATGAGCATCTTTATTGGGATCACGCCTCTGTACTTTATCAAGTAGGCTTAATAGAGGGTGACAAATTGCCAGTGCTTGGTAAAGAAAGCGCTGAAAAAATTGCAAAGCCTCACAGCATTGCATCCAATCCCCTACTATAGGGTTTGTGGACCGAGCTTCGGCAGGCCTCATAAGGCGCCATAGGTTCCGCACGCTCTTTCTTTTCCAGAAGCTCTGCTGTAGTCATGCTCATTGAAGTCTGTAAGGTTTAACAGAGGGGAGTCTACTTTTCCTTCACGGTTACGTATAACCGCTTGTGGTGGGTTGTTTGCTTGAAAATACTGTGCAAACACAGGATGTGTGGTTGTAACTACTAAATGGTGTTCGCACTAGGCTCTCGTATGAGAAAGATACTTTGCCTTCTCAAGGGCAAATGCCTCCAATAATCTCTAAACTTTTACTCTGATTGTTCGATAAGAAGGCTAATTAGCAACGTTTGAGGTGTCGAGCATGAGGGGAAAATATGAATTTTAAAACAATTATTGGCAAGGCCTTGGCCTTTGGGGTGCTTTTTAGCACACTTCCGGCACTTGCTTCCACAGACATTGGGGTTAAGTACTATGGCAAGGGGCTTTGTAATCATCCAGACTTTTACTGCACTAAAGTTGAGCGAGGAGGGCGCTGGACCAGTGTTTTTCCAGATCCTCATCAACGAGACATCGTGCAGCGGGTAAATCGAACCTACAATTGGTTGCCCCGCGGAAAAGTCTTGGCCATTCCTAAAAACATCGATGAAGTTACCATATTTGATGTCTCGCCATTCCCTCTCAAAGAAGACACAGAGGGAGAGAAACAAATCATTGTCGATCAAGAGAAGCTTGCTTGGGGGGCATATGATGAAAATGGCGCCTTGGTGAACTGGGGACCAATTTCTTCTGGAAAAGACTACTGTCCTGACATTGCCAAGGGTTGTCGCACTAAAACAGGCGTTTTTCGCTTTTTTGGCAAGCAGGGCACAGGTTGTCGTTCTAGGACTTTTGGTAACGCCAGAATGCCTTACTGCATGTTCTTTTTCAAAGGCTTTGCCCTGCATGGCTCGGATGACATTCCCGGCAAGCGAGCAAGTCACGGTTGTGTGCGGATGTTTACTCATGATGCCAAATGGTTAAACCACAACTTTGTAGAGGTCTCTCATGATCGTAATGATTACAAGGGTACTAAGGTAATCGTGAGAGAGTTAAATGTAAGAAGCCGATATGAGAGACGATAAAATGAAAGATTACAAAAAAACACTCACTTTTTCACTGATGATCCCCATGCTGGTTGGCACAAGCCTTGCCAGTGCTAAAGGAGGGGACGCACCACGAGGCTGTTACGATGAGGGGTACAAGTTTGATCATAAAATGTTGTTTCTAAAACCTCATCAAGCAGGGAAAAAAGATTCAGTCTACTTTATTTACAATAAATCCAACCAGTCGGTGAACTTATTCCAAGCAAGGAGTGATGGAAAATATCATGGAGAGGGTTTGAATAACACCATTGGTCATGGACAGTGGGGGGCTTATTCTACTGATGAGAAAGAAATTAAATTCATTTGCACGGTTCGAGACAGCACGCGTGCTTATGGTCAAATTGTCAGCTGCAAAGACCATTTTAAAGTGTGCGAATTTAGTAACGTCACCTACGGGGTTAACAACCGAGGTAATTATTGGATGGCACACAGCACAAGCAGAAGTGGGGCAATTAAACGCGCAAACTATTGGGGCGTTTTATTAAGTAATTAAACAAATTTTGACATAACGTAATAATAGACAAAGGACTTAACCATGAAAGGCTTCTCATTATTTAGTGCACTGTTACTCATAGGGTTAGGCTCACAAAGCCACGGCGCCAATCCTTATGAAGACTATCAACACGGCGATTATAAAATTGCTAAAAGCAACATTGAAACGCTTGCTAAAAAAGGCGACAAAAGAGCGCTCTATTATTTAGGGTTAATGAAAATTAATGGCTATGGGCTTGGTAAAAACCAAGAGTCTGGCATAGAAGACATAGCGCGGGCAGCCAAAGGTGGTTACTTGCCAGCTCGTCTTTACCTTGGAAAGCTAAGACTGAGTCAAGATAAACCAGAAAAGGCTTTATATTGGTATAAACTTGCAGCTGGGCAAGGCGACATTGCTTCCATGCTCTTTGTGGCGAGCTGTTATAAGTTTGGCTATGGGGTTAAGGCAAATCACTCCCAGTCTCAACGATACTTATCAAGAGCTGCGCGCAACAACAATCGTTTAGCACAGTATTATCTGGCTGAAGGGTTTCTAAAAAGCAGTCGAAAGAGTACGCGTCGTATGGGCTTAAACTGGTTAAAACAATCGGCAAGAGGTGGTTCTGTGCTAGCTCAGCTAGCACTAGCGCGCCTGTTTGAAGAAGGTCGACGAGTGGCTTATTCACCGAATGAGGTAAGCTTTTGGTTAAATAAAGCCATGGCTAACACCAGTGTAAACCCCGATCTTTATATTGGTGATTACTTTGCTAGTGCGCATGATTTAAGTGACAAAGAAAAAGCCCTAAGTTGGTATCAGAAGGCGGCAGAAGTAAGTGCGCAAGGAAAATATAAACTTGGACGTTTTTATCTTGAAAATAACTTTTATCAGCAATCAACCGAGAAGGGGATTCAGTTAATTGAGCAAGCGGCAAATGAAGGAAACAGTGATGCTCAAAAAGCTTTGGCTGAGTTTTATCAATCCGGAAGTTATGTTTCAGCTTCAAAAGAGCAGGCAGAATTTTGGAAGAATAAATTACAAGAAAATGCGAGTGCTCGTTTAAAGGATAAAGCGCTTTCTTGGATTTCATATGGTTTGCAAGACAAAGACATTCTAAAAAAACTTGCACCCAATCAGGTTCTTCCAGCGTTTGCAAGCAAAGAGGCCTCTAAACAAGGTGCAATTAATCTCGGTGCTAAAAATGCAAGGCTTAAAAAAGAAGACGTGTATCAATCAGAACTCACGTTAGTAAGTCCCAATCAAATTGAAATCATTGATTTGTTAGCCAGTGAAAGTCCTAAAGAGGGCCAACTTAAAAAGTCTACTCGACCTTTTCCCTTTTACCCCTTAAAAAACAAAAATCCCGATCAAAAATACTTTAACAAACTCTACTCAAAAGCGCTGCTTGGCAACCGTGAAGCACAGTTTGAATTGGCGCAGTACTATCATTTTGGGGTGGGTGTGAAAAAAGACATTCCAACGGCTCTGTCTTGGTATTATGATGCTGCCATGCAACATCACATGGGCAGTGAATATGGGCTGGGTCTCATTTATCTACAAGGTGATGGGGTTGCTCAGGACTTAAAATCTGCTAAGGCTTGGCTTGAGCTTTCTTCTTTTAAAGGGAACCCATATGCGCAATATGCGCTTGCCTATGCTCATCAGCAAGGCTTGGGAGAGCCTTTTTCAGATGCTGCAATTAATCAAGATTTGGCACGGGCAAAATCACTCTATCATTTGGCAAGTAGCATGAAGATTGCTGACGCAGAGTATAATCTTGCCAACCTCTACGCCGTTGAGGATTTAGACAAACTTAGTCATGATGAGAAGAAAGAACGGGTTTTGCTTCTAAGTGAATTGTTTGAAAGCGCTAAAGAACAAGGCATCACAGAGGCAGAAGATCCTCTTGCTTTTTATTATCTAGCAAGTCAAACAGATCCTGATAAATTAAAGTGGGCATTTCAAAAAATAAAAGACAAAGCAGAATCAGGAAATCCTAACAGCGCGCTTCTGCTTGCGGTGATGTTAGACAGAGGCTTAGGCGTTAATCAAGACAAACAAAAAGCAAAGCGTTGGTTGAAAGTTGCAGCAAGAGAAAACAACCCCGTTGCGCAATTTATCCTAGGGACTTACCTGTATCAACATGGGGTGAATGCTGCTGAAAAAGAAGAAGGCCGCTCTCTACTAAGTAAGAGCTCTTATAATGGATTCTCCATTTCTGATTATAATCTCGCAGTAACCTTTAAGGATTCAAACCTAGAGCACATGGGACTTGTTAATAAATCATCTGCCAATGGTTTTATTCCAGCGAGTCTATTTTTAGCAGATCTAAATGTGATAAAAGGTGATGCCGCCACACTTAGAGAGTCACGCGAGACCTATTATCGGCTAAGCCGTCTAGGTAATAGCAATGCCACCCTAAAACTTGGTTACATGATGGCCAACGGCTTGGGAGGCAAAAAAGATTTAAAAAAAGCAAAAAGTTATTATTTGAAGGCAGCAAGAGAAAACAATCCGCTTGCCCAATACTTAATTGCTCAAAGCTATCAGTTTGGTCAAGGGACTAAGGTTTCACCGGTTAAGGCGCTTTATTGGTATAAACGTGCAGCCGCACAAGGTTTTGATAAAGCCTACTTATCATTAGGTTTTCTTTATGAAACCGAGTTTAAACAGTATGATCTTGCCAAAAATTGGTATGAAAAAGCGCTAAAAAATGACCAAGGGCTTGCAAACTTCAATCTAGCTTTAATGTATGATTATGGAAAAGGCAGCACAAAAGAAAACAAACAACAAGCCTTTGGCTATTATCTGCAAGCCGCAAATTCTGGAGTGAGTGAAACCTACTACCCGCTTGCCTTAAAATATTACAATGGGGTTGGCACAGAGAGAAATGTCGAGAGTGCTTATAACTGGTTTAATAAAGCCTATCAACAGGGTGATAACCGTGCGCTTGCCAAGCTTGCTTTTATGAATGAGATGGGGGTTGGTACCAAAAAAGACGCAGCTAAGGCCATAATCTTTTATCAAGCATTGGCAACTCTTGGGCAAGTTGAGGCGATGATTTCTGCTGCGAGACTTTATCAACAAGGCAAGGGTGTGCCACAAGACTTGGATAAAGCCTTTAACTATTATCAAATGGCGGCGGACAAAGGGAACAAATTTGCAAAGTATCAGGTTGCTAAGATGCGCTTAGAAGGCGAAGGGGTGATTGCCGATAAAGAGCGAGCAATTAAGGAGCTTGAAGCGCTCAAAAAGCAAAACTATCCTAAAGCGGTCTTGCTCTTAGAGAAGATTACGCCGAAAGAGGTTGACGGGGAGGCTGGTTCTTTAAATGACTCAACAAATAATGAGTCAGCGAACAGTGAACAACTTGAAAAAAATAAGAATAACGCATGAGCCCAGATAATCCCGAAACGCTTATTGTCGGCTTTCGATTTGCCAACCAGGCGTTTTGGGATGATCGTTTGACAAAACAACGCTTGGTTAATGTTTTATCAAGCCTCTCCTACAAGGTTGTCTCGCAGGGAAATAATTACTTTCGGTTTTCAAAAGACATTCACACAGCCCACCACCGGTTTAATTGTCACTTGACCCTACAAGCAAGTAGTTTGTTAGTAAGCAGTGCTGATTCATTGACACTGCCACTTGAGCAAAAACTCTTAAGCGATTTAAAACAGATTAAGGCGGTCTTAAAGGAGACCTCTTTTACAATCATCGGTGAGTGCGACTATTTAAAAAACATCTTGAGCTCTAATGAGTAAAGCCTGGTGAGAGCGCAAAGTTGGTATGAAACTTGTATGTTTATTACTGTTCTTGACGGTTAAAAGGATGAGCAATGGACGTATACTTCAGAGACAAACAAGCCACCGATGATGTGGCTGAGAGCATCATCAGTATTCTAAAAATGTTTCGTGATCGTTATGGCATCGAGAAGTTTCGCGAAATTCAATTGTCGATGACTCTGGTTGATGGGCAGGGCGATGATGTTGAGTTAATTGACAGTGTGACAAATGAGGTTTTTCAAGTGTTTGAAATTGTAAAAGCGGGCGATGAGCCAAAACTTTGTCGCAGTCAAAAACCAGGACTTCGCTTGGTGGTTGATAATACTTAAAAGCGAAGCAGTTCGCATAGAATGGAATAACAGTGACCATCTTAACCACAATCATCGCCTTTTTTGTTTTCATCGGTTTGGTGATAGGCGTTCATGAATACGGCCATTATCTGGCGGCCAAACTCTCAAAGGTTAAGATTAAAGCCGTGGGTTTAGGCTTTGGGAAACCACTCTATTCATGGCGTAATAAGCATGGCACGCTTTTTAAGTTTAACCCTATTTTTCTTGGTGGTTATGTCAGTGTCTTAGACAGTCGAAACGACCAGGTATCAGAAGAAGATGAGCCTTTTGACTACAACAAAAAACCAGCTCTGACAAAATTCTTTATTTTGATTGCTGGGATTGTGATGAACTTTGTTTTTGCTTTTTTTTGTTTCTCATTAGTGTTTCTCATTGGGGTTCGTGTTCTAACCCCCGACATCGAGGCAGTCTACCCAGGCAGCCCCTTTTATGACAAAGGTTTGAAGCCAGGTGATCGAGTGGTTCGAGTTGCGGACATTGATGTTTTGGGCTGGAGTGCCTTTGCCATGAGCATGGCAGCACACTTTGGTGATAAAGAGCCTGTTTCTGTTGTTTTGAAAAATGAGACGGGGGCGCTTAAGAAAATTCAACTTGATTTAAGTCAAGTACGACTGCAAGTAAAAGACTTAGATGTTTTTAAGCTTTTAAACATTTCGCCCAATAAAACACACATCTATGAAATTCGCTACCCCTTTTTTAAAGCCTTTGCCATCGGGCTTAGAACCACTTATAACCTAACCTCATTAAATTTGCGGGTGCTCTACAAGGTGCTAACAGGCTATATTTCACCGCTAGCACTTGCAGGACCACTTACCATGCTAGAGCAAGCCCAATACTTTTTTTGGCAGGGACTGGTTTGGTTTTTCCAGTTTTTGGCCGTGCTTAGCATTGCCGTTGGTCTTGCCAATCTTCTGCCCATACCGGGGCTTGATGGCGGACAAATTCTCATTTTAATGTTTGAGAGCCTGCGAGGCAAAGCCTTGTCCAGCGAGTGGGCGCATCTTTTGCAAAATTTAGGCTACATTTTGCTCTTTATGATTTGTATGCAATTATTAGCCAATGATTTTCATCGAATGTCTTTAACGAGCTGAGAAAATTGTAAAGAAGTTGTTCCAAACACGGACTAGTTGAGCAAAAAAGTGTATAATTAACGGAATGATTGAGAGTTTTGGGGTTTTATAAGAAAATCCCCTGATTAAACAGAAAGTAATAGGTGAGATATGAGTAGTACGGGTGACGCTGCAGCAAAAGAAACGGATGAGCAAGCTAAAACAAGAAGACAAAATGAATTGGCTGATAGGCTTTTTCTTTTTTATGGTGCAACTGCCAGTCCACAAAAGAAACAAGACTTAGTAGCTCAAATTGACGCTTTTCAAACACAGCAAGGTGAAAATCCAACGTTAGATCTGAACCCTTTTGCAAATCAAAAAGGGGGCGATGTTGCTTACAGAAATGCGCAGTTTAAATGCTTTGTGGCACCTCTTTTTAAGCCTTTTATTGCTGATTCTGGCTTTAGTGATGACACAGATAGAGATAATTTTTGGCAACAGATCGTTAAGGATTATGAAAAGCGTCATGGGTCAACAGCTATTGCATCTGAGCAACTTAACTTAACTACAAAATTTGATAATCCTGATGAGCTGAGTTTAACCGATCATTGGTTGACTGATAATGATTTAAGCGATGCGAAGAGGATCCTGCGACATGAAGGCGTTGACCTTTTTCCTGAGGGACAAGATGTCTTGTATGTGACGGACTTTGCACAAATGCAAACTCTCTTTAAAGATCTTGCTGAACAGGCTGAAGAAGAAGGAGCCTCACAGACCCACCATCTTTTAATTAGTAATGCTTCTGGTAACAGTAAAGGAACTCACTGGACTAGAGCCGAGGTTGTGATTGACCCAACCGATCACAAGTTTTCCATTAAGTATATTGACTCTCTTGCTGCGTCTAATGAACAAGCTCAAACTCAACATTTACAAGTTAAATTTACGAATGCATTGCCTAAAGCAGGATCAGGCAGAACTGATGATTATGTCTTGGCTGGCAATAAGATAACTGCCTCTTTTGAGGGGGTACAAAAAGATGGTTGGAGTTGTGGGTATCGAGCCTTTTATGGGGCACTGGATGCCATGGCAAGAGAGAGCGGTGACAGTGCGACGGTTAATGAGGCAACACGACAAGCAATCCAGAAGCATTTAAAAGATAGAAATCTTGCGGCAGCGGAGGATGATTGGTCTCAAAAACCAAATGACAAGCTTCAAACTAGTGACCCTCAGAGGGGTGCAATGTTTAATCTTGTTTTGCCTCAGGGTTGGGAAAAAACATTAAAGACTCGCCAAGAGGATACTAATAAAAAGAAACTTTCAGACTATAAACAACAGCAAGCTGAGCGTGCTGCCAAAGCGGTATTGGGAGAGTCGATTTATGCAGCCTCCACCGATTTAAATGATGGGCAGAAAACACACTTGAAAACGCTTTTAGGGGCAAAAGCCCTGCCAACAGCTCGGCGAGTCTATAATCGTGACACTCATGTCTTTCGCTTTGAGTGCGCCATTCCTTATGCTCAAAGCGCAGGTGCCGGAAAACCGCCTCTGCAAGAGACTTATAAAACAAACCTTGATGTGTCGACCAACGGGGTGCAATTGCCACGATTGACACAATTACCAACTCATCAAGAAGCACGAGAGGCGCTGGCTGAAAAAATGGCAGCAGCGTATGTGATTAGTCAAGGAGGCACACTCAATGCAGAGAACAAGCTTGATAACTCTGACTCCATTCCACCAGCGAAAGTAGAGACCAAGGATGCAGCGCTTTTAGAGGCGCTACACTTGAAGTTTGCAGAGATGAACATTCGTTTTGAGAAAGTAGACCCCCCGGCAACCATTAAACCTTCTAATCCCTGAGTTGTTGCTTATGAGTCGAGTACAGAGGTCTTGGCTGTGCTACACTTCTTGGTAGAAGGGGTTCACTAAACAAGGATTTAGACATGTTAAAACGTTGCGCAGTGCTTTTAAGTGTGTTGCTTATTGGCTACTCGCCATACTCTCTGGCCCTCAATCAAGATGGTCTCTACCGCGCTTTGGCGCCGTATCGAGAATGGAAGCGCAACTTTGAAAATTATAAAAGAAATGCCAAGGAGATGCGGGGGGTGGTGCTGGTCAGTGGCGGCTTTATTCAGAAAATGGACTGCAAAAAGATGATGCTGCTTGTTCGGCCGCGCATTGGTGGCGTTTGTTTGGTTAAGTTTACCTCTATACAAAATGTTGAGATAACCAATCAAGCGGCAGTGCCTAATTTTTGTGATAAAAGTGAGTGGCTCTCGGTTGGTAAGCGCATTAACATCAAAGGAAGCTTTAAGTACATAAATAAACGAAACATCATTTATGATGCCGATCTTGCCCCATTTAATTCAGATTACTTCTCAAATGATTAAATTAAGCAGTAAGTTGTTAGTGCAGCTCTTTTAAACGCCTAACCGGCAGGTACCAGACGACGAGGATGAGTAGAAAGAAGACGAAGGCGCTTGCTAGAAAGGTGTTGTCAAAGGCGTTCATCATCGACATTTTGCTAAGTTTCTCTCGGATGGCATGTTGAATTTGTAATTCATTTAATTGTTGGCTGAGTGTACTTAACCAGTGCTTGAGTCCTTCGCTCTCAGTGGTAATTTTCTCACCAATTACACTAAAGTTAATTTGCTTTTGGCGGGTATAGAGGGTTGTAAACAAGGAAATGCCAATAGAGCAGCCTAAATTTCGCCCAAAGGCAAAAAGACCAGCGGCTTCTGCTGTTTCTGACTCTTTTAAGCCTTGAAAGGCCACTGCAGATAAGGGGACAAAAAATAAACCAATGCCAACCCCCTGTAGGGCACCTACTAAAGCAAAGGTTGTGCTGGTGGTGTTGATGCTATATTGCACCATGCACAAAGAGCCAAGGCCTGCGATGATAGTCCCTAAAGACATTAATAATTTAGGATGAATGTCTCGCTCTAGGGCTTTTGCCGAGATGGCCATGGAGAGTGCGCTGCTCAAGCCACGAGGTGCAAGCAGTGCGCCAGTTTGTTCAGGGTTGTAGTGCATCACATTTTCAAGCATCAAAGGTTGTAGGGCCAGTAAGCCCATCATTGAGCCCATGAATGTGCAGACTAAAAGCGTTGATAGGCTAAATATTCGGTCTTTGAAAAGGTGCAAATTAATGATGTTGTGTTCAATTTTTAGGCCTCTTAAAATAAAAACGCTGCCAAAGAGGAGGCTAAAGAGAAGCAAGAGGATGATTTGATTGCTTTCAAACCAGTCTAAAGTATTCCCTTTGTCGAGAAAGATTTGTAGGCTGCAAATGCTTAGGCACATTAAAATTAGTCCCAGCCAATCGGTTTTTCGTGCCTCTATTGGACTCTCTTCTATGAAGGTTAGGGTTAAGATGACTGCCATCAGACAAATTGGAACATTAATATAGAAGACCCAGCGCCAGTTTAAGTGCTCACTGATAAAGCCGCCCAGGGTGGGGCCAAGCACCGGTGCCACCATCAGGCCTATGCCCCAAATTGCCATGGCGGTACCATAGTCTTCTTCGCGGTAGTTTTGTCGTAGTATGACTTGTGAGAGTGGCACCAGCGAGGCACCAAAAATTCCTTGTAACACTCGAAAGCAGACGATTTCATGCAAGCTTGTCGACAGACCGCAGAGGGCAGAGGCGATCATAAAGCCCAAGATGTTTATGATTAGCAAGTGTTTTTGTCCAAGTTTGGCGCTTAAATAGCCAGTTAAGGGCATCATCACTGCTGCTGAGACAATGTAGGAGGTGAGCACCCAAGTAATTTCATCACTGTTGGCAGAAAGAGAGCCCATCATCGGAGGGAGCACCACATTGACGATGGTGGTGTCTAAGACCTCGACAATGGCAACCAACATTACCGTTAAGGTGATAATGCGTTGTCTTGACGAGATTGGTTCATCCATCCTGCTGAGAGCGCTTTGTATTGACCTTGCTCACCACACTTGCCCCAACACGAAGAGGCGGGTTCTTTGGCGAAGGTACAATGGCTATTTTAACAGGCACTCGCTGGGTAACTTTTACCCAATTTCCACCGGCGTTTTCTTGTGGAATGAGGGCAAAGGTTTGACCGGTGCTGGCACTAATGCTCTCAATTTTGCCATGCATGCGCTTATCGGGCTCCATGTCCAGGGTCAATGTGACGTCTTGTCCTTTTTTCAGTCGTTTTAGCTGGGTTTCTTTAAAGTTTGCTTCCACCCAGTAATGAGAGGGAACCACCAATGACACGCTGTTTTGACCAAGTTTTGCCATGTCGCCGGCTTTCAGTGAGAAGTGAGTGATGATCCCATCTTTGGGAGCAAAGATCTCTGTGTAGGTAAGATTTAAGACCGCTTGTTTTAACAGTGCTTTTGCTTGCTGGATGGGCGCATTTTCCTGCTCATTGGCACCGAGTTTAACCATTGCTTCTGAAAATTGACTGTTGGCACTGATAAGGGCCGCTTTTGCCATTAGGTACTCACTTCTTGCCTTGTCGCCATCGGCAATGGAGGCGCGTCCATTCTTAACAAGTTGTCGGATCCGTTGATAATTAGACTTAGCCCACTCTAGGTAGGCATTTGATTTGGCAATCAGGGCCTTGGCATTTTCAACACTTTCAAACAGGGCTGCCCTTGATTGCTTATAAAGAGCCAAATCGGCTTCTGCTTTCTCGACGGCAATTTGGAATGGTTTTTTGTCAATGCGATAGAGTAATTGCCCTTTGTGAACAAAGTCATTGTCTGCAACAAAGACCTGCGCAACGGTGCCTGAGACATTCGGAGCAATGTTAATAATATCAGCTTTTACATACGCATCATCGGTATCGGGGTAGTAGGTCACCTCATACCAATAGTAAAGGCAGGCCGCGGCAATTAGTAAGCTTAACACAAACAGTAATGAGGCTCTCTGTAGGCGGTTCATAATGAGGGTAAATCTTGCTCAAGGTTTTTTTCAGTGTGCCATGAGCGCTAGGCTTTCGCAAGGCACCAGACATCAATTCGCAGGGCTGGATTTTGAGCTTTTAATTGTTTAGACAAGGCGCTAATACTGCAACCAGTGGTGACCACATCATCAATTAGTGCGATGTGTGAAAAGGGAATAGCGTTGGCACTGAAAGCCTTCGAGACGTTTTTCTTTCGTTCTTTTTCACTTAAGGTACTTTGAGGTCGAGTGTCTCTAAGGCGAGCGCAGGCATTCTTAAGGAGTGGCGTTTGATAGCGGCGTGCCAAACGATTGGCAAGCTCTAGTGCTTGATTAAACCCACGCTCTTTGATGCGTTTTGGATGCAAGGGCATGGCAAGGAGAGCTGATGGCTTAGGGCATTGCTCGTAAAAATCATCGATTTTTTGGCCCAATAGCGTTGCTAGAGGCTCTAACCAGTGGAGTTCTTCATGGTATTTAAAGGCTTTAATCAAAGACTTTAATTCGGATTGGTAGGGGCCTGCTGAGAGTAGGTAATCATAGGACGGCTCTTTTTGTAGGCAGTTGCCACAGATATGTGTCTCTGCAATAGGGCTTGCACATTTTAGACAAGCATTTAGTGTTTTTGGAAAAAGTTTTAGGCACTCGCTGCACACAGACTGCTTGCCAGGGCGGTAACAGAGCATGCATTGGCAAAGGGTTAGTGAATTTTGTGTTAGAATAGCCAACTTTATTCCTTGTCTTTCCAGATTTAGCCTCATAAATGATTGAACAACTCATCAAGCAGAGCTTTAATAGAGCGGCAAAAACGTATAAAGCTTCCTCAATTATCCAGCAAGAGATAGGCCAACAATTAATTGAGCGCCTGCAGTACTACACGATTTCACCAAAGCGCATACTCGATTTAGGCGCAGGGGCATCAGATTTTGCCGAATTACTAAAAAAGCGCTACCCAAAGTCGGAGGTCATCGCTTGTGATTTTGCAGAAAACATGCTTCGAGAACACAAACCAAAACGGTTTAAAAAGACCCTACGTCTTTGTGCCAATGCACGGCAATTGCCATTTGCAGATAACAGCATCGATTTGATTTTTTCCAACCAGATGATGGAATGGATCCCCAATTTGCAAGTGTTATTCCAGGAGCTAAACCGAGTGTTGCGAAAAGATGGCTTATTGTTGTTTTCAGGTCTTGGCCCCGATACTTTTTCTGAACTAAAGAGGGCATGGCAGAGCGTGGATGACTTGCCCCATGTGCATAACTTTGTCGATTTTCACGATGTGGGTGATGACTTGTTGCGGGCAGGGTTTAGCATGCCGGTATTGGACACTGAAGAGATTTGTCTTCAGTATGGGAGCCTAAAGGCTTTACTTAAAGAGCTACGAGGACAAGGCATTCGAAATCTTTCACCCAATCGATTTAAGGGCTTGACCAGCCGAGGGCGTTGGCAACGGTTTGAGTTAGCCTTTAATGCTCTGAAGACAAAGCATGGAAAGTCCCCACTCAGCTATGAGGTTTTTTATGCTCAGGCGTTCAAAGGCCTAAAAAAACGCGCACCCACCGAGCAGACATTCTCACTTGAACAATTGAAAAACAGTGTCAAGAAAGAGAATAATTGATGGCTAATGGCTGTCACCATTCACAGCCGTTCTTTCATTTCCTGACAGAGTGCTAGCAGAGGGCTGGTTTGTGGCTCCAAGGGTAAAAGTGCTTCGCTTGCCTTTTGATAGCTGGCTTGCACGGCCTCATACAGCGCCTCTTTCGTGTAGAAAGTGGCGAAGGTTTTTTTGTCACTGTCTTTATCTGAGCCTGGGGGTTTGCCTAAGGTTTCTTCCTGGCCATAGACATCAAGGTAATCATCGTGCATTTGGAAAGCCAGGCCCAGGTGATGGCCAAAGTCAAGGTAACGGGTTCTTGAGGCGTTATCAATAGTAGCTAAGGCAACGCTCATCATCACACTTGCCGAAATTAAAGCACCTGTTTTTAGGCGGTGGCGAGTGATGATATGGCTTATCTCAGATCCTTCGGGGAAGAGATCAAGCATTTGCCCATCAATCATGCCTTGTTGGCCAGAGGCCTGATTTAAACAGGTTAGTTGTGCAATTTTTTCACTAGCGGTCAAGCAGTCGGCTTTGAGAATGCTAAGGTTTGCAAGCGTTTGTAGGGCATCGCCAACCAGGATGGCGGTTGCCTCATCGAAGGCTTTGTGGGCGCTCGGTTGACCTCGGCGGAAGTCATCGTCATCCATCGCTGGTAAATCATCGTGCACCAAGGAGTAGCTATGGATGGACTCAATGGCACAGGCAGCAGGCAGTAGCTTTTCAAAACCAAGGTTAAGACTTGCACCGCAGAGCAGTACCAAGCGAGCTCGAAGCTTCTTGCTCTTAGCCAGTAAGCTGTAGGCGAGCGCGTCCTTTAGCTTTTTTGAGTGAGGTGGGTGGGCACTTAAAAGGTTGTTTAAGGCAACATCAATGGCCTCTTGTAACGAGGCATGCTTAGTCATTAGGGTCATTGGCCTCAAACTCTTCTAAGCCTTTCTCATTTAAGATTTTTACCTTTTGTTCGGCTTCATTTAAGGCTTTTTGGCAGCGATTACTAATATTTATGCCCTTTTCAAACAGTTTTAATGACTCTTCTAGGGCCAAATCACCGCTCTCTAGGGAGCTAACAATGGACTCAAGCTCTCCCATCGACTTCTCAAAATCTTTAATCATGCTGGTTCCTGTTGCCATATTCTGGGCTCATTGTATCGAAAGTCCCAACTAAACAAAAGAGAGCGCACGCCGATACAGGTTTCAAGGGCTACTTGTGAACCTAGGGAGAGCTATGAGCGCAAACTCAGATAGAGAGTTGCGATTGCAACAAAAGATTTTGCGTCAATTAGCGCGCCTTAATGCTGAAATATCAATTAGAGATTTAGTGGTTGAGTATGATTATAGAGACTCCTTTGGTGAATCTGAAATGGATGAGGAGTCTGTAAGACATCATCAGCTTCAGCGACTACTGACGCACATTCAATTGCTTTTTAACCTATGCAATGAAGAGCATCGTGCCCACCTTGCCTGGTTGTCAAATTCACCAATGCCACAAAGAGACGTGGTGCCTCAAAACACAATAACTCGTCTTTTAATGAATGAGTTTTCTCTCTACACGTACAAACCACTCTCGATAGAGGACTATCAATGTCTATTGGCAGAGCTTTTTAAGCGTGCAAACGATTTAGAGCCTAATGTGCACATTCAACTGGGGTCACTGGCGTATTTAAATCAAGAAAATTCGCTCGTTAGTGTAACCCTCTACATAGAGGGGGGCAATTTGCCAATCTTAAGAGAATCGGTTAAGAAAAACCCTTCTTATTCTGATCAAGATTATGCCCATCCTCTCTATTCATTGACTGCAGAAATGGGAAGCTCTGCCACTATTGCCAGCATTGGTAGCGATGGTTTGTACACACCACTGGGCAGCCTATTTATGAGTGAAACCTTAGGTGGTGCGCGATTAATGAGCGCTTTAGACATTTGTATGGATCACCATTGTGGTAATGCAAAGGAGCAGTTTGTTAAGTTGCTCAATGCCCCAGTAAATGGGCTTGAAGACTTCCTCTCTCTAAACGTGGAGCACTTGATTAGCTCCAACCATATGGACGTACAAGAAGAACGGGTGATTTCCACCAGTGTAGTCAATGCCTCCCCTAGAGAATTGTCAGACGACTATTGTCCTCGTCCGCGTCTAAATGGGGAGTGCTTAGAAAGACTCAAACCTCTCGAGTCAGCAGAGACTTCCATTACTGTCACTGAGCAAGGGTATGAGGTTAGGGCGGCCAGTTTTGGCATGGACTTTGGTGTTCATGTCTATCCCGAGCGGTCAGCTGGACAGCCTCATGGGCCGCTCAACCAGTCCGTGACACAACACAATTATCGTGTACTTGAGTCGCTGGCAAAAAAATATCAATTGTCTCTGACACCTTCTTTTCTTGAAATGATTGCTGACATTGGTCTTACGACGGTGTCTCAGCACGACAACGAGTTAAAAAATGAATTACTTGCGCGATTAAAACTCAATATTAACAGCGAGTCCGACTGCCGTTTTTGGCAAGAACAAATACGAGAGGACGGTGTTTCATATCAAGGAAAGCGCTTACCTCATTTAGTCTCGCAGTTAATGGCCGCGATAGATGGGAATGCGCTTTGTTCTTATTGTGAGTTAAAAGAGGTGCTCTCAAGCAGTTTGAGAGACAGCAATCAGCCAAAGAGTTGTTTCCATCACCAACCATTAGAGAGTGAGTCTGTCAAAGCTCTGCGATCGGCACCAAATCTCGAGACATATAACATCGAGCCTCACCATGGCCTGCCCATGACGCTAAAAAAGCCAACCCCAAGACGTCCCAAGACTTAATAAATCCAGAGAAAAGCCGATAACAACAGTAAGTCCCAGTTCTGGATAAGACACGCAAGCATGAAAGGGATAAAGCTTGATGATGACAGTGAGAATTATGCTGCACTCCCGGATTACGGCATGCCAGGTGAACACTTACAGGCATTTGTACGCTCGGCGAACGCTAAAAACACCGTGCTGGCCGTTCGCAATGTCAACCCACTTAGCAGAACCTTAATCGATGAAGGCTGTGGCAGTAAGCCTTTTGGTATTTCGGTGAAAACCAGTGAGCTTGGCTTGGCCAATGGTTTTTTGTGTCGAGATTTTCTATTGTCAGGACGAGGGGATCCAAGGGATGTTAAAGCGTTAGAGTTGCATCAAAAAAGGTGTCTTAGCTCAGAGTCTTACATCCGACGTTATGGTTTTAAAGAGGCAGCCTTAACCCTATCAGAGGCGCGTATTAAAGAGCTTTGTAATGCAGGCAATGTCCTGCCGCTTCAAGATGGCTTCGATGAGGAAACCTTGCATTTTCAAGCTGATAATCATGGCACCCTTGTCCACTTTCTGGCAACCAAAAATGTACAGGGGCGGTTTGAAGTCTCCTACCTTGATGCAGAGGGTGAGGAGCAAGCAGTGAAGGTGCTCGCAGACCGTGAGGGTCGCTTTATCACCAGTGATTATGATTTATTGTCGGTTTGCCCAAGCTATCAAGATTTTTCACCTGGGCAGCAAGATAAAAGCCCATTTAGAACACAAAGTACAGTGCAGTCACAAAAGAAGCTCTTTGAGAGCCAGTTACACCTTTCCCCTGCTCCGTCTGAAGATGAGTTTGGTGGTAACTGGTCTCCTCGGATCCAAGAGATGGTGCATCAGTTAAATCATGAGATTTCAGCGCAAGATGAGCAAAGAGGTACTTCCAGGGTGCAACGCGTTTTTCATAACGCAGAATCAAATAACCCGTTTGCGGATGAACTTACTGCCGATGTGCCATGTGTGGTGTTTTTTCCAGAAGCCATTAAACGAACAGAGTTGTCTCATTGGTTGCCAAATTCAATGAAAGAGACATTTACTTCTTCTGAGCAGTTTAATTTACTCTATTTAGAAAATGTGGCAGAACTAACTGCAATTCGTGATTTCACTTTAGAGCAGGGGTTTTATTGGCCTGCGCACGTTAAGTTTAAAGACTTTAAACCTCTGGGTCGAGAACGATATGAGCAGAGTGTTGAATCGATTAATCACAACTTAAAAGACCGCTTAGCTCAAATAAAAGCACAGCGATTAGAAGAAGGGACTCGCGTCATTTTACCGCCCATTAAAAAAGGCAGAGGTGGCAATAAAGTGCCAATAGAGCGCGCAAAGAGCGAGCCAACGCGTTCTACTTTTTTTAAGTCGGTAAACAAGAATGAGGAAAATGAGGCAAGCACAACCCGACAATCCTTGCCGAGCTTAAAGCCTAGATAAAGGCTTTACCAAGGAACAGGGGTATAGCGGATTCAAATTTGTTAAACCTAAGTCAATTGATATACCCAAACCAGTTCATTATGCCCAGTGGGTGCATAATGAACTGGTTTGGGTATATACTCACGGCTTTCTCTACAGTTGTGAGTTGTGCGTTGTGAGTTGTGATGTCTAAGTGGCGTTTGGTTTTTTTAACTGCAATGGGTTCTGGGCTTGAGTATTATGATTTTGTAATTTATGCCTTGGCCGTGCACTATATAAGTCATACGTTTTTCCCCGCAGGACAAGAGTGGTTGGGGTTACTCAATAGCTTGTTAATTTTTGCAACGGGTTACGTTGTTCGGCCTCTGGGGGGCTTAATCTTTGGTTCGATAGGCGATAGGTTTGGCCGAAAGAAAAGCTTCACTGCCGCTATTTTCTTGATGGCGATTGCAACTTTGGCCATTGCGTTCACACCAGGCTACCAACACTGGGGGGTAGCAAGCCCGCTTCTTTTAACTCTGTGGCGATGTCTACAAGGGATTTCACAGGGCGCTGAGTTATCGGGTGCTTTTACCTTCATTTACGAACACGTTGAGGGCAAACGGCCGGCGTGGACTATTAGTTTGGTGAATGCTGGCGTTGGATTGGGCTCGTTGCTTGGCAGTCTTGCTTTTTTTGTCTTGCATGCGTTTTTCTCTGAGCAAGAAATGCTTGCCTATGCCTGGCGCATCGCTTTCTTTATTGGTGGCATCATTGGTTTTTGTGCCTATTTTCTTCGTCGTTACGCCAGTGAGACAGGCTCTTTTATGGCCCAAGAAAAGCCAGAAGCCTTAAAACCCGTACAAACCTTGTTCCGAGAAAAATGGCGCGCTTTATTGATTGGCATTGGCCTAACCCTATTTCCAGCAAGTTTTATTATTTATTTTCTCTTTCTGCCTAGCTATCTAGGCAAATTTTATCAGTTTAGTCCCGACTTAATTTATTTTGTCACCAGTCTTGGGTTTCTCTGGTCTGCGCTGTTAATTCCGTTTTTTGGCGCCTTGGCAGACAAAGTGGGCCCAAAACGACAGCTTTTTAGTTGCTGTGTGTTTGCTAGCATGGTACTGCCTGCGCTTTTTTGTTTGCCGATGCTTGAGAACGCTTTTGTTTTGATTGTCTTCTCGCTTGCCTACCAAACCATTATTGCCATAGGCTGCTCTTGTTATGGGCCGCTGCTTGCCAAAGCATTTCCAACCTCAACTCGCTATACTGGGGTGGCCGTCTCTTATAATGTTGCCTTTGCCATTGCAGGCTTTATGCCGCTTTTAATCACAAGTGTATTAGCCGCAACGAATGTGGCCTTGGTTGCAAGCTTCTTACTCAGTGGCTTGGCCTTAATTAGCGCCTTAGCAGTTGGACTTTGCCCTGAGTAGTCGTTTTAAAATCCAGCGCGCTGTAACTGATTTTCATGCCGCGGGAGCTTTTCTGCCCACGTTCTTAGGCTTTGTGGTTTTGCTTGGAAGAAATCACTCTTGTGGGGGCGTTGGAGCGAGCCTAGGGCTTTCAGGTTTGTTTCTTCTAAGAGCTCAAAGGCTTTTAATTTATGAGCGTAGGCATTGGTGATGTTTAGCTGATTGTGCTGGTTAATAGAGCCTGCTTCTTTTAAGCGTTGAAGACGCCGTCGCTCTAGTGCACTTAGCGCGTTTGGATTGGCTGCCCGTCTTATAATCGATAGATCTCTTGCCAGCCGAACGCTCTCTTGGCCTTTGCTGCTGAGCCCTTTTTGCATCGGTTGCGGCAAAGTGGCATTGCGAGTGAGTCTCGTAGGCTTTTGTTCTGGCAAGGCGTTGCTAGGTCGCTTACGCTTTTTAGCTTGGGGGTGTTGAAGACACTCTTTTGCAGACAGGTGTTGCTCTTTAGTGGTGCTTTCTACTTGAAGTGGCAAAAGAGGCGTTTTGGGTAGAGAAGGCCTAGGGTTTAGGCGCTCTAAGAGTGCGATGCTTGCAGGCTCTGCCCGGTAGCGTGCCTCTCGCAATTTTTCAATCATCGAGAGGGTCAAATGTCTATTGTCAATGTCCTTAGGAGCAATGGACTTTTCAAGATAGAGTAGGGTGACAATCGTTCGCACACTCAAGGGCATATAAGCTTGATTACTTGCCCAATAATCATGATGGTTTTTTGAATACTCCTCTGGGTTTTCTTCTTGGTAGAGTTCTTCTTCTATGGTTTTTAGGCTAAGAGGTGAATGCCGTCCCAGGGCATAGTCAACATCAATGCAGCGAGCTTTTCCATGATAGAGTACGAAATTTCCTTCACCACAGCCATCGCTAATGATGCGTCGGTGAGCTCGGTAGTACTCTAAGATCCCTTCTGCTGTTTGCTCATCATTTGGTAAAACCTTACCAAGGTAGGGCGCGAACCATCCATTGCCACGGCCAAGACCTAAGCCTGCTGCAACCGCAGGTGTCTGTGGGTGAAAGTCATTCCAAATGCGTACGGCGCGTTCTGGCATGCTTAAAGGGTCAACGTCATAATAGCTTTTTTTTGAGTCATCGTAGAATTTATGCAGTTTGGGTTCTTTATAGACCCAGCGCGTGGTGTATGATTGGCCATTAAAGGTGAGGGTAATGGGGGCAATACTCACCATCACTTGGTTATAAGAGCCTTCACCAAGAGCCGTCCAGCAGGCGTGTGACAAAGCCTCTTGATTGTCTGAAAAAAAACTCATTGCGCCATCCTTAGCATAAATCGTTTTAAAACATCCTAGCGCATCGAGAAATTAAATCATAGGTTGTTATTTGCTTTGGTTTTGTATAGAATTCGCTCTTTTATATGCTTCTTGCGGTGCAAGTCTTCAGCCTGAGAGCTTGCTTCTGCGTCGCATAGGTACTTTTTGGGAGTAAAATCATGGCATTAACCAGCACTCAAACCGCTGAAATTATCAAAACGCACCAGCGTTCAGAAAACGACACTGGCTCACCTGAAGCGCAAGTTTCTGTTTTGACCGCTAAAATTACCTACTTAACGGAGCACTTTCGTACCCATAAGAAAGACAACCACTCTCGTCGTGGCCTGTTGCGTATGGTTAATAAGCGTAAAAAACTATTAAAATATCTAAAGGGCAAAGACCAAAAGCGTTATTACGACTTAATTGGTGCCTTAAAATTAAGAGATTCTTACTAAGCACGCAACTGATTACATACGATAAGGTTGCCAATGGTAAGTAACGATAGACTCTCTCTTATCAGAGGGATCCTAGACAGAATACCTAAGTAATTAAAAAAGCGCGGTTCCCTGCGCTTTTTTTTTGAGTTCAGAGAACATTAATCACAACGAGCGAGCAATGATGACTCTCTCGTCAAAAGAGGAAATAAATGTGACAAAAGTAATAAAAGAAATCCCTTTTGGGGGTAAGACCCTTATTCTAGAAACAGGTGAAATTGCAAGACAAGCCGATGCTGCGGTCATGGTTCGTATGGGCGATACCATGGTTTTGGTGACCGCGGTTGCTAAAAAAACAGGGGGTGAGAAAAATGACTTCTTCCCTCTAACCGTTAACTATCAAGAAAAGTTTTACGCAGCAGGTAAAATCCCTGGTGGTTTTACCAAGCGTGAAGGCCGGCCTGCGGATGCGGAAACCTTAATTGCACGTTTAATCGACCGACCTCTTAGACCCTTGTTCCCTGAAGGGTTCAGAAATGAAGTACAAGTCGTGGCCACTGTTTTATCATTAGATGAAGACGTCTGCCCAGATGTGCTTGCAATGATTGGTGCCTCTGCGGCTTTAACCTTATCAGGTGTCCCATTCCAAGGACCAATTGGTTGTGCCAGAGTTGGCTTTAAAGATGGGGTTTACTCACTAAATCCAAGTGAGAAAGAGATAAAAGAGTCTGAGTTAGACTTGGTTGTTGCTGGCACTGATTCTGCCATTTTAATGGTTGAGTCACAGGCGAAAGAACTCTCTGAAGAGGTGATGCTAGGGGCGGTTCTTTACGGTCATGAAATGATGCAAAGCGTGATTACAGGCATCAAAGAATTAAATGAAGAAGCAGGCCTTCCTCGTTGGGATTGGCAGCCTGCGGCTTTTCCTGAAGCCTTGTATGCCAACATTGTGGCAACAGGTGGTGAGCTGCTAACCAATGCCTATTTAGAAAAAGAGAAAGCCTTGCGTTATGAAAAGTTGGGCGCTGCGCGAGAAACGGTTAAAGAGCGTTTATTTGCGGAAAACGAAGAGTTGCTAGAGATTGAGTCAGAAGTGGACACTTTGATTGCCAAGCTTGAGAAAGACATCGTTCGAACACGTATATTAGACGGTGAGCCAAGAATTGATGGTCGTGATTTGGTAAGTGTTCGCCCAATTTCAATCCGTACAGGCGTTCTACCAAGAGCGCATGGTTCTGCGCTCTTTACTCGAGGTGAAACGCAAGCCTTAGTGGTGGCGACACTTGGTAATGATCGAGATGCCAAACTAATCGACAGCATCATGGGCGAATCAAAAGATAGGTTCATGTTGCATTATAATTTCCCAGCTTACTGTGTCGGTGAGACGGGTATGATGCTTGGCCCGAAACGACGAGAAATTGGTCATGGCCAACTAGCTAAGCGTGCCATTTTAGGTGTGATGCCAGAAGAAAAAGATTGCCCTTACGTGTTGCGAGTCGTGTCTGAAATTACAGAATCGAATGGTTCGAGCTCAATGGCCTCTGCTTGTGGTACCTCACTTGCCTTAATGGATGCTGGGGTAAAAACCAAAGCACCGGTTGCAGGTGTTGCCATGGGGCTTATTAAAGAGGGTGAAAAGTTTGCTGTTTTAACCGATATCTTGGGCGATGAAGATCACCTAGGGGACATGGACTTTAAAGTTGCAGGAAGTGCAACCGGGGTCACCGCTCTACAGATGGACATTAAAATTACCGGCATTACCAAAGAGATTATGGAGCAAGCCCTTGAGCAAGCGCAGCAAGGCAGACGCCATATTTTAGGTGTGATGGAAAATGCCATCAGTGCACCGAACCAAAACTTATCGCCCTATGCGCCACGCATTGAAACCATGAAAGTGCCAGAAGATAAGATTCGTGATGTGATTGGTAAAGGTGGTTCAACCATTAAATCGATTACTGAGAAAACGGGTGTGTCCATTGATATTAGTGATGATGGGACCATCAGTTTGTTCTCACCAGACTTAGCGGCACTCGACGAAGCAAAGCTTATTATTAAAACCGTTACAGCCTCCGTGGAAGCAGGTGAGACTTATACTGGTGCGGTTAGCAAGATTGTTGATTTTGGTGCCTTTATTAATCTTCTACCTGGTAAAGATGGCTTACTGCACATTTCTAGAATTTGTGATAACCGTGAGCAGAAGGTTACGGAATTCTTAGAAGAAGGCCAAGAAATTGAAGTCTTAGTGGAAGACGTTGATAAGATGGGTCGCATTAAACTTAAGTGGTTGAACAAACCAGCGAAAGAAGAAGCACCTGAAGAGACGCCTGAAGAGGCAGAGCCAGTTAAAGCCTCAAGTGAGGCGCAGGATGAGGCGCCACAGCCAGACGATGTTGACGGCAACAAAGCCGAAGATTAACCAAAAGGCGCTTAATTAAGCGCCTTTTTTTTAGCTCAAAATGCGGTAGGCGAATTGGCATTCGAAGGCGTGGAATTATTCTTTAAAAATAAGTTTAATTTATCTGAATCACGGCTTAGAGCCTGGGCATTCACAGTTGCGCTGATGGATTGCTGTGTGTCTATCTTGCTTTCTAGAATTTTTCCTTGTGTGTACACAGCGTATTTCAATCTGCGAACAAACGAGCCCACTGGATTATAGGTTGTTGAATTTTGTTCACTGCTAACTTCTAGAAGCTTATTACGTAAAATCTCAAAGGTTTCTTGCTCGGATTTACCTTGTAGAGCGATTGCTAAGTTTTGCGCGGCAGTCTGATGATGGCGGTTCCCATGAAAAAATTTAGCACCGGTCTTAGCACTGTAGTCGTTAAAAAGTCCGGCAAGATCTGTCTCAAACGCGTTATAAGAGCGTGGAACCTTACCTGAGGTTGCATAAGTTCTTGCATCTTTTGGAATGTCAGGTAGTTCATACTTTTTTAGCAGGCGAGGTTGAATGATGGATATGCCAATTTGTTGAGGAAGATTTTCAACTTGATCTGGAAAATCATCTTCTGCCACACCCTTAATCAGTTCAAACATTCGTTGAGAGTGAGAGCTTAATGTAAGGGTTTCGATTGGAGGGGGGGCTTCATGCAGCGGGTGAACACTTTCAAACTGTGTAATTTCTTTATCATCGAACTCATCTAGAATGGCTCGATAGACGTCTTTGGCAAAAGTTGCTGAGGGTCCCCGGATAAAATCCTTATCCAACTGATAGGCCTTAACGGTTATCTCCTTAATTATTCGATCAAATTCTTCACTATCACTTTTAATGTGCTGAATAACTTGATCTAGATATTGCCTCTTTTCACCCCATTCTAAATTGGACCAGTTCCCTGCATGTCTGGTTAACTCATCTTCAGTAAATAGTGATGAACTAGGTTCTTGTTCTTTGATGTGTTTGTGCAATAATCCACTCGGTGCTACATGCTCATTAACGGCAAGGTCGGTTGAGCGCCTCCTTGCTAACTCAGCAGCGCTATCGATTTCTGCCTTCATTTGCTCTATTAACTCTTCTGGATTTTCCTGTTGACCTTCACCCAAGTTATCAATTTTATTTAAAAAAGTTTGTTTTGTTTCTTCTTCTAATAGTAGAGAGTAGGTATTTAAGTGGCTTTTACATGCCTCTTTTCCTTTTTCGAGGATGGCACTTCGGCCTTTAAATTCTAGTTGGCTAAACTCATCGAGCTCTTTAGAGATTAACTCATCCAAGGCCTCAACTAAGTCCTCTTCAGACAATTTAGTGATATTTTCTAAGAAGAATCGCCTTAAGCTCTCAAATACTGATAAAAGATTTTCTTTGCTGGCAATTTGATCTTGAGGCTTTCTTCTAAAATCACTGTCATCATCCTCATATGTACTTAGCTCATCTATAAGGGTTTTAATCCTTGCTTTGCAATATTCTTGAGTTTCCGGACTTAGTTCAGACGTACTAATGATCTTTTTTAACTGAATTAGACTGTTATCTATTTCATTTCTCTCGTTATTAGAATCTTCAGAGCTGGAGGTACGAGGGTCAGGGTTCGGCATAGAGCTTTCTGACGATGACATAGCGACATTATCCTGATAATTAAACACTATACCCAATTATAGTACATATACCCAAGAAATTTGGAAAAGAGTGAATAGATCACTCTGGCGTGTTACTACGCACAATTCCACTCATAAATGCAGTTCATGCAAATGCATACTCTTAACATCCCCCCAACACGCTCAGTTACTTCATTCCACTTTAATTCTAGGCTATGTGATGGCATCACATTCTTTAATCTAACCATACTCAAAGCGCAAACATGAGTATTCTTAGTATTGTTTAAGAAATAAAGCGCAGGAGACGGGAGGTCGACGAGCCATTCTGAAAAATAACTAAGCAATACTTCCAGTTATCACCTACTCCACTTCTATGCCGCGTTTAGCAAGCTTAAAGCGAAGCTCTTTCTTCGAAGCGCTCTCGACTGCCCAAAAACTTCCTTGAAGATCGGGATCTAGGGTGAATTTGGTCGCACGACAGACGTTTATTAGATCCTTGCATGGATAGAGTTGTTCACTGCCGTCTTTCGAATCAATGCATTGAAAGCTCAAAGTTCTTTGCCCATTAAAAAGCAGAGCAGCACTGGTCTCGCTTAACAGCTGGCTGTCAAAACCTGCATCAACACCAGAGCCATCGCTTTGATTAACCAGCCAAACATCGTTGTCACTGTTATTTTCAATGATGATAAGCGCTACTTGCTTTGCCTTTTCTAGCGTCAATAGTTCAGAAGTCTTTAGACTTCGGCAGTGAAACGGGTAGGTGCTTAGTGCTGATGTGCCTTGAGAAAGCAGAAGAAGACTAAGCACAAGTAGGCGTTTTATCATTTTATTAGGCTTAAAAACTCAGCTCGGCATTCTGGCTCATTTCTAAAGCAGCCAAGCATGGCTGAGGTGCTCATGGTGGCGGCTTGCTTTTCAACGCCTCGCATTTTCATGCAGAAGTGCTCTGCCTCCATGACCACCGCAACGCCTTCTGCTTGAACTAGCTCATTAAGAGTCTTGGCAATTTGTACGGTCAATTGTTCTTGAATTTGCAGCCGTTTAGCAAAGTGGTCAACAATTCTTGCAACTTTAGAGAGGCCGATAACTTTGCCGGTTGGAATGTAGCCTACGTGGGCACGGCCAGAAAAGGGCAGCAGGTGATGTTCACACAGTGAATAGAACTCAATGTCTTTCACAATGACCATCTCATCATTGTCACTTTCAAAGATGGCCTCATTAACCAGCTCATCGAGGGGCTCGTGGTAACCGCGCGTTAAATGTTTAAACGAATTAGCCGCTCGCTCTGGTGTTTTCTGTAAGCCTTCTCGGTTAATGTCTTCACCAATGGCGGTTAAAATGGCTTCGAAATGTTCTTTCATAGTGGTTCCAATATAAGGGGTAATTAGCCTGGTGGCCAGGTAAGTTTTCGTCCACCCAGTAAGTGTAAGTGAATGTGGTAGACTTCTTGCCCACCGTGTTGGTTAACGTTATAGACAAGTCGGTAGCCATCATCACTAATGCCTAAATTAGCAGCAATTTTTTTAGCGCTTAGAATAATATTGCCTAGTACTTGGCAATCTTCCTCTGTGGCATCGTTAATGGTAGCAAGGTGCTTTTTAGGAATGATTAAAATATGAATCGGCGCTCTTGGGTTAATGTCTTCAAATGCCAACAGTTCATCCGTTTCATAAATCACTTTTGCTGGGATTTCTTTTCTGACTATTTTGCAAAATAAGCAATCGTCCATTGTCTTTGCCAACTGGGTGTCTATGCGTCACATTATACCAAAAATTACAAACTCTTAAACCAAAGGAGGTATTAATCATTAAAGACTTCTGGCCGATTAGGGTAACGCCTATGCTGAATGTTGCACTTATTGAGTGGTTTTTGGTGAAACTCATGTATCCATAGAAACTAGTTTGGGGGTATATACCCAAATTAGTTCATTCTGTGAAGCTTTGACTTAATCAGAGCTTCAAGGTTTGTCCCTCTCTCAATCTCAATAGTGTAAACTATTCATCTATCGAGAGAAACAAACCTTAAAGCTCTGCTGTTGCCAAAGTGATACTGAAAGTCAGTAAATATCGTACTTTTAGGCCCTATCTGAGCTTCGATAAAACGCTCTGGTTAGCACTTTATAACGCAGGCATGTTCATTACCTGTCAAGGCATAAAGCGCTAACCAGAGCGTTTTATCGAAGTTCAGACTTCGCAAAATGAACTAGTTTGGGTATATAATAGTCTATTTTTCATAAGGATTTGAAGTGATGCTGTCTCTTTTAAGTACGGAAGGCTTTATGCCTCACGGGATGTGTTTGCTGTGGAAGCCCCTTTATCTTTGGGGATTAGTTTTATCTAACGGACTAACCGCTCTGTCTTACTTTCTCATTCCCATGGTACTGGTTTTTATTGTGCTAAAGCGAAAAGACTTTAAATTCAATGGTCTTTTTTTGCTCTTTGGCGCCTTCATTGTTCTCTGTGGGTTTACTCATGTGATTGATATCATTACCTATTGGCACCCAATTTACCCAGTTCAAGTCATTGTTGAATCCTTAACGGGCCTTGTTTCTTTTCTAACCTTTATCAACTTATGTCTCTTAATACCCAAAATCCTCACCATTCTGACGCCAGAACAAATCATAGCTAAAGAACGGCAACTGAATAAGGCTAAAACGCAGGCATCTGCCAAATCAATGTTCTTGTCTAATATGAGTCATGAGATCAGAACACCAATGAATGCGATTATGGGATTTGCTGAAGTTTTAAGCGAGACTAGGCTAACAAACGAACAACAAGAGTATATTGATACCATCAAAAGTTCTTCAAAATCCCTATTAGCTATCATTGATGACATCTTAGATCTTGCTAAGCTTGAGGAAGGTAAGGTTACTATTGAAAACATTGAATTAGATCTCAATGGTTTAGTGCAAGAAGTGCTAAATGTATTTGATTTCAAGGCGAAGGAAAAAGGAATTAATCTCATTTTCGAAAAGCCGAATAGGCCACTTTTTTCATATCATGGTGATCCTGTTCGACTTAGACAAATTCTTATCAACCTAATTGGTAATGCTATCAAGTTCACCTCTGTCGGTTTTGTAAAGTTAAAGCTCTCTCTCCACCCAGAAAATAAATGTCTTAGGTTGCAAGTCTCCGACTCAGGCTGTGGGATCCCAAAAGAGAAAATTAATAAGATTTTTCAGCCCTTTACTCAAGCTGACGATTCAACCACTCGTCATTACGGCGGCACTGGTTTAGGAACAACCATTTGTAAGAACCTTGTGAACTTAATGAATGGTAAAATTTGGCTAGAGAGTCAAGTTGATGTGGGTACTACAGTTTTTGTAGAACTGCCTATCTCATCAAATGACACGGTTCTCATTGATGATGAAATCCCCACACCTATTAAGTCTACTGACGGGCTCAAAGCTAATCTCACAGCACTTATCGTCGATGATGTCCCGCACAACTTAAAGCTTCTAGAAATCCAACTCAAAAAAACGAATTTCACCCCAATAAAGGCAGAGAACGGGCAAGAGGCGGTCGATATTTACACAAAAAACCCTGATATCAATCTAATTTTAATGGACATACAGATGCCTGTGATGGATGGGTTGCAAGCAATTCAACTCATTAGGGAACTGGAAAAAAACTCAAGGTCTCATGTGCCAATCGTTGCCTTAAGTGCCAGTGTTATTGAGCATGAGCAACAAAGATGTGTTGATGCTGGAGCAGATCTATTCATTGCTAAGCCTGTTAACTTTGATAAGTTAATTAAAGAAATCAAAAAAATCATACCTGATACAACATATCAACAAGCTCTAGAACTTGGCTTAAAGCCTTTATCAACTTTTGAAACCATCGTGTTAGATGAAGAGGCCTCAAAGGACGAACACATTGATTTCCATGGATCGTTAGACAAACTGGAAGAAAAGTTGCGTTCCAATCTTCTAGAGGACAGTCTTCGTTGTTTAAAAAGTCTTAAGTCAACACTTCCACAAGAGTGCTACAATAGGATTATGGCTGATTTAAGTAATTTTAACTTTAAGAGCGCATTACAAACACTAAAAACGCTTCAAAAAAAATAGAGGACGGGAATGCCTTTTAAGAAAATTTTAGTAATTGATGACAAAGCTGAAAATTTAAAGCTCATTAATTCAATCTTATCAGTGGACTACCGGGTTATGCTTTCTCTATCAGGCAAAGAAGGGATTGAACTGGCAATCCGAGAAAAGCCTTCTTTAATTCTTTTAGACATAATGATGCCTGAAATGAATGGATATGAAGTCTGTCGGATTTTAAAGAAAAATAAAGAGACAGAAAATATTCCAATCATTTTTGTTACCGCTATGACCGAAGAAGTTGACGAAAATAAGGGTTTTTCTGTCGGGTGTGTTGATTATATAACCAAGCCGATTTCAAGGGCCATACTCAAAGCAAGAGTGAAAAGTCACCTAGCTCTTGTGAAAGTAACAGAGCTTGAGAAAACCAATCGCGCTGCAATTTATATGCTAGGTGAAGCAGGTCATTATCATGATGACTGCACTGGCAACCATATCTGGCGAATGTCAGAGTATTCTTATCTGATTGCAAAACAAATGAATTGCTCTCCAGAATTTTGTTATTACATTAAATATGCTGCAGCTATGCATGATACTGGAAAAATTGGGATCCCTGATTCGGTTTTAAAAAAAACTGGAAAACTGACTTCTGAAGAATGGGAGATAATGAAACAACATCCTCAGATTGGTTATGATATTCTAAGAAAAAATACGACACCATTATTTGCCATGGCGGCAGAAATTGCTTTATACCATCATGAAAAATGGGATGGATCTGGCTACCCTTATCAGCTTGAGAAAAATGAAATCCCTTTATCTGCAAGGATTGTGAGTGTTAGCGATGTGTTTGACGCCCTAACGACTGTGCGTCCTTATAAAAAAGCTTGGGATACCGAAAAGTCTATTGATGAAATAAAAACTTTATCAGGAAAACATTTTGATCCGAATGTAGTGCGTGCATTTATGATGGCTCTGCCAAAGATCCTTGAAGTGAAAAAACAATTAGAAGATAAATTCTCAAGTTAATAACTGAACAGTTGCTCTTGAACAGAAGATGAACAAAATTAGATCTTCATGTTGATCTTTGTGCCCTTGGAGGTTAATATCCGCCCATCTTGATCATCCTTTAAGAAAAATGCCTTATATTATTGGTTTATTAAAGCTACTGCTCTCTACTTTTTCTGCGGTTGCCGCACTGGCAGGTTATGCCATTGCCGGCCTTGCCTACTTTTTCGGCTTCATACTCTTTGTTGCCATTTTTCGCAATATCATCGCACCACTTTTAATGGAAGTAGTGTTACCAGCCATTCTCTATAGCACAATTGCATTACTGGTTTTAGTCGCCATTCCTACCGCAATCGTTGCAGGAGTGGCCTTCGTAACCGGGATGATTGCGGCGGCCATTATTAGTCATATTGCAACAGGAGTTTGGAACCTTGGTGTTGGCATTGCTAACTTTTTCTCTAAAAGCACACCTGCACCCGATAAAGCTGACGCTCATTTTCAAGATGAACTTCAAGTAGGACACAGATCCCTACAAGGCCTAACTCGTTTGCACCCAGAGGCTCGACCGCCACTACTCAATGCAGAAGAACTCACTCAAGTTGAAGAACAAGCAAAGAGCAACCCAGAACTTCAAGAAACGTTAGGTCAGTATAAGCAAATGCTTAACGTACTCGATGAAGAAGAGTCATTTATGATGGTGCCTTATGAAAAGCCGGTCTTGCTGGTTAAAGAATACAAAGCAGGTTATAACACATGGAAGACGGAACCCTCATTTCTTTGGAAATGTGAATACGATGCGTTCAAAGACTATAGTAGAAACCCTTACACCAACGAAGCCTTAGCACAGCCGACTAAGCACAAAAACCTGCTCACTCGCTATTGTTTATTTGCGCCAAAACCATCCTCTGAGCGGGCTAAAAACTTAACTACTAATGAGTTTAATGAGTTACTGCTTGGTCTTCGTTCTCGTCTGCAACCATAGACATACTAGGGAGATACATGTGAATCCGAAGTTGGACTCAATGTTTCCTCCAAGCCCCTACTTCCCACGCTTTATGCCTGTGTCTAGTTTATTTGATTTCTTGGATGCCGCGCATAAAGCGTGGCACGTTGGCATAGGTGCTGTCGCACCTTGTAACCATTAACCATTCTTAAGTATAAATATACTGAGACTTATCAAACCACTCTTTATCAGGGTAGTAGGCAAAGACAACAGACCCATCTTTAATGTTGTTAATCAGAGGCTTGGCGACTTTGGTATCCACAGCGGGACAACCCCAGCTACGACCTGCACGACCTTGATTGTTTATAAAACTTGGGCTCATGTACCAGGCTCCATGAATCACGATGCGTCTATCAAGAGCATGATCATTGATGCCTTTTTCAACCCCTTGCAGATTTAAAGAATAGCCTTTGCCGCCAAAATAACTGTTTTTGGTGATAAAGGTTCCAAGACTTGAGGTCTTGCTTGAGTTTGTATTTGAAAAATGCTTGGCGTACGTGTCGCCTGAGTTTTTACCATGGGCTACGTAGGTATTGAAATCCAGTGAGCTGCTGTCTAAATCAAACACCCACATACGTTGTTTGTTGGATGGTAGGCGAAAATCAATCACCGTTAAGTGATGGTTTTTTACTTGCCCTTTGGTTTCAGCCTTATGATAGGCCTCTAGGGCTAAATTTAAGACTTTTTGATCGAGTTTGGGGGCTTTATTATGCAGTGTTTCCACCAAACTTGCGTCACTTTTAGCCGTTTGTGAGTGAGTTTGGTCGGAGGAGGCATGAGAGTTCTTGGTTGTTTCGAGTGGAGATGAATGAAGAAAGGAAAAGGGAACGATGCAGGCAGATAATAATGACATGCTCAGTATTTTTTTTGATAAAGACATAACTTCCTCTTTTTTGCTTGTCTCATTATGGTTGGCTTACATTGACTTGTTTAATAATCAATCACTTGCGTGAAGGAGTAAGTCAAAAAAGGCACAATTATAACCAAACAAGCCCATCATGACAATAATAAAGCCAGACAATATCAGTTTTTTTCTGGAAACACTGGACTGTTTGTGCAAAAATTAATCTTATACGTTCTGATAAAATAAGGTCTGTGATGAGTTTTATTACTAAGCTTCCAACATTAAATGAGACGCAATTAACCTTGGCTGAGTCCTATCGCATGAAGGAACAAAAGCGAGTTCAATTTTTAATTGAGAAGGCTGCATTATCCGAGACTCAATATCGAGCCGTCAAAGAGAAAGCCCTTACCTTTGTGGCCCATGTGCGAGCTGAACGACTTAACGCATCTGGCATAGACTCCTTTCTAAATCAATACGCACTGTCAACCAATGAGGGAATTGCTCTTATGTGTTTGGCGGAGAGTTTATTGCGAGTGCCCGATAAGAAGACCATTGATGAGTTGATTAAAGACAAATTAACCGGCCTTGATTGGCAGGCTCACAAAGGACAGAGCAAGAGCTTTTTTGTCAATGCGGCAACGTGGGCTTTGATGCTAACTGGCAAGGTATTGACGCCTAGTGAGCAACGAAGCTCAGTCTTTTCAAACTCTTTATCAACGGTTGTTAGTCGCACCGGAGAGCCTGTTATTCGCAAAGCAGTTGAGCAAGCCATGCGTATTATGAGTAAGCAATTTGTGATGGGTCGCAACATTAATGAGGCGATAAAGCGCGCAAAGAGTTTGGAAGAAAAGGGGTATCGTTATTCCTATGACATGCTTGGGGAGGCTGCCTACACTCAAGATGATGCTGATCGCTATTTAGCTTCGTATAAAGAGGCGATTGTCTGCATTGGTCAGGCCACACAAGGACAAGATGTTTACAAGAGTGCGGGAGTATCTGTTAAGCTCTCTGCCTTACACCCTCGTTATGAGGTGGCGAAAAGAGAGCGCGTCTTGCAAGAGCTGAGCGCTTCTCTCTTAGAGCTCTGTGAGCTTGCCAAAGAGCATAATATTGCTTTAACAGTGGATGCGGAAGAGTCAGAGCGATTAGAGCTCTCTCTTGAAATTATGGAACGCGTACTCGCCTCTTCCACTCTCAAAGATTGGAATGGTTTTGGTTTGGCTTTGCAATCTTATCAAAAGCGCGCCTTTGATTTGATCGATTGGGTTGCTGAGACGGCAAGAGCTACTAATAAGCGCATTATGGTGCGGTTAATTAAAGGCGCTTATTGGGACAGCGAAATCAAAAAGGCCCAAATGGAGGGCTTGAGTGATTACCCTGTCTTTACCAGAAAAGCCTTTACCGATGTCTCTTTTCAAGCCTGTGCAAAAAAGATTTTAGGCTTAACGGATGAGATTTACCCGCAATTTGCCACCCACAATGCTTACAGTGTGGCACTTATTTTGGAACTCGCCGGTGAGTATCGTGATTTTGAATTTCAATGCTTGCATGGCATGGGGGTTGAACTCTACGATCAAATCACGCCTGTTGAGGCGATGAACATTCCTTGCAGAATTTATGCCCCAGTTGGCACACATGAGGATTTACTGCCCTATTTGGTTCGACGGCTCTTAGAAAATGGCGCAAACTCGTCGTTTGTTAATCGGATTGTGGATGATAAAGCGCCAATTGAGTCATTGGTTGAAGCACCCGTTGAGGCCGCACAGTCCCTACTTGATAAAATTAACGACAACATTCCATTGCCTCGTGACATTTTTGGCAGTACGCGAGTCAATGCTAAAGGCGTGGACATTCATAGTTATCAATCTCTTAATGAATTGACAGAAGCGCTTAATCAATTTGCTAAAAAAGACTATCAGTCTTCTGCAACCTTTGCCGGCAAGATTAAGCAAAAGGGGCTTGCCATAACCTCTCCAAATGATGCTTCTGATGTGGTTGGGGAAGTATTTGAAGCCAATGAGGCTTTGCTTGAAGAAGCACTCTCTAGAGCGAAGGAAAACCAAAATGCTTGGGCTATCACTGCTGTTGATGCAAGGGCCAATCTTTTGCTTGCCTGTGCGAACGCTCTAGAAGACAACGAACATGAACTATTAATGCTTTTGATGCGAGAAGCTGGAAAAACGCTCAATGATGCCGTTGCAGAAGTTAGAGAAGCGGTCGATTTTTGTCGTTATTATGCCAGAGAGGCCAAAGAAAAATTATGCGATCCAATCCTTTTTGGCGGCTACACTGGAGAGAGTAATGCCTTAATCTATCAGGGTCGTGGCCCCATGCTTTGCATCAGCCCTTGGAATTTCCCACTGGCGATTTTTACAGGACAAATTATGGCATGTCTTGTTGCTGGCAACGTGGTATTGGCAAAGCCTGCTGAGCAAACGCCTCTCATTGCCGCACGAGCTTTGGAACTATTTCATCAGGCAGGGATCCCCAAAGAGGTTCTACAGCTACTGCCTGGCGATGGCTTAAAGGTCGCAGCCCCCATGGTCAGTGATTCACGCATTAAAGGAGTGCTGTTTACAGGCTCAACGGCAACAGCTAAGCACATTCAACGATCCCTTGCTGCGCGAGAGGGTGAAATTGTGCCATTGGTTGCGGAAACGGGTGGGCAAAATGCGATGATTGTTGACTCTTCTGCATTGTTAGAACAAGTTGTGAGCGATGTGATCATGAGTGCTTTTGGCAGTTGTGGACAACGTTGCTCGGCACTTCGGGTGTTATTTATGCAAAAGGATGTCTACCCTCGTTTTAAAGAGCTCTTACAAGGGGCGATGGCAGAGCTTAGCGTTGATAACTCTCTCCATTACAGTAGTGACGTAGGTCCGGTCATCGATGCGGACGCACAATCAATGATAAACGAACACATCTCTCGGATGAATCGAGAAGCAACTCTAATTGCCAAGGTTCAGCCAGAGACCCAAAAGGGTAGTTTCGTAACACCTCATGCCTTTGAATTAAAAAACATCAATCAATTAACCCATGAAATTTTTGGGCCAATTTTGCATGTTATTCCCTTTGATAAGAATAAGCTTGATGTGGTCATTGATGAAATTAATGACACGGGCTTTGGTTTAACGCTTGGGGTTCACTCTCGCATTGAAGAAACCTGCGAGTACATTGCGTCAGCCGTTCACGTTGGAAACTGTTATGTGAACCGAAACATGACAGGAGCCGTGGTTGGCTTACAGCCTTTTGGGGGGCAAGGCCTCTCAGGAACAGGCCCTAAAGCCGGAGGTCCTAATTACCTGCTAAACTTATGTCATGAGAAAACCATCACCATTGATACCACTGCAGCAGGGGGGAATGCTTCGTTGATGTCACAAGATTAAGAAGTGGGGGAGGCCAGCTTTTGGCGCCTATTGAATAAAAACCACTCGAAAAAGGTGCTCATGTGCTCCAGCACACGGCGCTTTTTTCTCGTATTTTTAGCCAATAGGCACTCAAAATCTGACCTCCTGGTGATTTTTTGTATCAAAAATTAGTTACTTATCATTCTCTCAAAGGAGGGTAAGTATTATGTGGTGTGGTGAAGGGAAAGGGTTTAAGAATAATAAAAAGGAAAAATCATGATAAAGAGAGGGATTTTTTTAGGTTTTTTGCTCCTTTGTGGGGGGGCTGTTGCGGAAGGAGTATTGCCAACAGATGAGCTTGTTCGTGAAGTCGCGATTACCATCGATGATCTCCCGTTTGTTGGCACCACGCGCAATCGTCCTAAAAACTTAGAGCGTGAGCACAAACGCTTTATGAAAATTTTAAATGCGATAAAAGAGCGCGGTGTGCCCGCAAGCGGCTTTGTAGTAGCAGGAACCATTGAAAAAGGACAGTGGGAATTATTAGAGGCTTTTCATGAAGCGGGCCTTACCATTGCCAATCATACTTATTCGCACTTAAATTTAAATGCAACTTCTGCTGAGCGCTACATTAGAAACATTGAGCGCGCCGATAAAGTCTTAGCTCCTTTTATGGGAAAGCCTAAATATTTTCGCTACCCATACCTTGCTGAGGGTCGAGGCAAGCGAAAAGAAGAAGTGCTCGAATACTTGAAAACGCACGATTACATTGTGGCGCCTGTTACCATCGACAGCAAAGATTTTCAGTTTAACCAACAACTCTACCGCGTGCGTTACAGACAACGACCAAACTACGTGCAAGCCACCCTAAAGAGACGCTACTTAAATTACATCTGGGCACAAACCAAACGCGCCGAACGTAAAGCAGATAAATTAACCGGCAAACCCGTTAAACAAATTTTATTACTGCATGCAAACCTCCTAAACAGTTTTGTCATGGGCGACATCATCGATATGTATCAAGCTAAGGGTTATAAAATCATCTCCATCGAAGAGGCCATGAAAGACACCAATATCGCCAAACTAAAGCTAAATGAAAGCAGCTACGGGTAGCTTGGCAGTGGTGGCGATTAGGGGCTTTTGGGTGAGGATGGTGAGGATTGAGAGCTACTTTGACTCGTTGCAGGGGACTTTTTGCCAGCTGGAAAGAAAAAGTCTTTAAATAGGCTAAATGAGGGTTGGCTCATGGTGTTGCTTTTAGACTTTTGCTTCTGCGGAGTCTGTTCATTCCTTTGTGTTATGGGGCCAAAATTCTCTTCTACATCGTTAGGATTTTTCTTGCCACAGCCAAAAAGTTGTCTTGGCAGATCCCAAAAAACTTGTTTAACCACATAAGCAGTTAAAAGGAAGGGGGCGCTCACTAGGGCTGAGAAAAGGATAAGCAGCGACAACCCAATTTTAAACAGTAGAGTTGGTGGCTTCGAAGACTTGATGTCTCTTGCTTTTGCTAAGTAGGCATCGGTGTGAATCTTGGCGACTGGGTAGGGTGCATCCGTGTGGGAAAAAGCCGTTGTGGCTCTGTGATACAAGGCCTTTAAATCAGAGTAGAGTCCAAGACTCAAGAGGTTCATTCCGCCTTCTAGAGAGAACAAGGCTTTAGCTTTTTCAAGAGGACTTTTTAGAAACTCAACACCTTTATGGACAATGGTCGCGCCTAGAAAAATTGGTAACAGCGAGGTCGCAAGCACACTCGCAAAGTGAGGTATAAAAGGAATGGAAAGTATCAAGCTTGTAGCAGGTGGAAAGAATAATACGGCAAGCAGCGCAGCACCAATCAAAAAAGTTCTTAATTTATTTTGGGCTAAGAAGCGCTTTAGAGGGGTTAGTACAAAACAAGTGGCAAGATTAATTAAGTGTGCTAGCCATCGACCGTAAGTAGTTAAGTAGTTATTAAAAAAGCGCCGGTCTTTTTTATTGTTTTCACGAACAATGTCATATTTTTTTATTGTGCTTTCTGCATTACTGGCATAACTTCGCATGTGGGCCGCCAGGGGGCGTAAGTCTTTAAACTCTTGGTTTTTACCGCTTGGTTTTAAGCCATAGACTTCAAAGCCTTCTTCTGGCACTTGCCCCAAATAAAAAACAAAATCGCCGGGGTGTGCTTGTATTTTTGGGGTGGGGCGATCGTCGGGTGTTTGCTTAAACCAGGCTCCAAACATTGGGTGCTTTTTATAGTCTTTCACCAGGGCGGTCGGGCTTAAGGGGAAGGCTTTTTTTATTTTCTTAGGGAAGGCGAGAGCACTCAAGATAGAAAGTGAGCCACCAAGGCTTTGTCCGCAGGTGATAATGTCTGTTTTCTGAGCATCAACCCATTTTTTTAACTCATCATATCGCCAATCAAAGAAGACTTCACCTGGGGTTTTATTGGGCCACATGTCGGCGATGACTTGCAGTAAGCTGCCTTGTGCACTTGGCCAGGTGGTGCCGGAATGGACCAATAGGGAGTAGGCTCTATCTAAGTTGTTGAGCGGACTAAATCCGTAAGAAAAGATCCGTGAACCATCGGTTAGCACTCGTTTCCAGGTAGGGCTGGTCGGTGATAAGTCAATAGGGCTTAGACGAAACTCTGAGCTTAGCCAGTGTTTGCCACCTTCGATGTCTTCAACTAATTGTGGGATTATAACCGTTTCACTTGGGTGGGGCTCAAACATCACATAAATTGATAAGATGTTATGGATGCTAAACTCAATTTTCTGTAACTCTTCCTCGTCCAGCTCTCGGCAGTCTAATTGTTCAAGAGTGGCGGCAAAGCGTTCGAGAATAAGCCTAATTTCATCTCGTACCACATAGAGAAACTGAGGGTTTCGTTTGATAAAAATGGTGCTAAGAAAAACCGTTAGCGGGCTTCTGTGTGTAAAGAGTACTTTTAGTAAATTGAGGCCTCTAAATTGATTTAAATCAAAGTCCCAGTCTTGCCACAGCATGCGAAAGGTGTTTCTTGCACTTTTGCGAAAGAGGGGTTCGCCTGTTTCATGGCGAATGTCTTCATAGGCTGGCTCTAATAGTTGCAGGCTTTTCATGATTAAACTTTAGTTTTTGTTAGCACACAAAGAACAATACTTTATCACGTAGATCTAACAAACACCACAAAGGAACCCTGCGACTTTTTTTGCTACTATTACTGAAAGTCACAAATAAGGAAACACATGCGTTACTTAGGATTGCTTTTTACTTTTGTCGTGGGGGTTACGTTTGCCAATGAGCCAATTACACCGATAAAAGCGTCTTCTAAAGAGCTAACGGCTAAACAACGTTTGGGTAAAACCCTTTTCCATGAGAAGGGCTTGTCTAAGGATGGCAGTGTCTCTTGTGCGAGTTGCCATGACTTGAACACTGGTGGTGTTGACGGTTTAATAACATCCATCGGCATTAATAGCCAAAAAGGTCCGATTAATTCGCCAACAGTATATAATTCCAGTTTAAATTTTGTGCAGTTTTGGGATGGACGAGCCAAAGACTTAAAAGAACAAGCAGCAGGCCCTGTTACCAACCCATTAGAAATGGGGGCCGACTGGAATGACGTCATCGTTTTTTTAAAATCAAAGCCTGAGTACGTGGTCGCCTTTAAACGTCATTACAACGGAGACATTTCAAAAGAAACGGTCACAGACGCCATTGCCGTCTTTGAAGAAACACTGGTGACACCATCGCCATTCGATGCCTATTTATTAGGTGATGAGAATGCAATTAGTAATGACGCTAAGCGAGGGTATCGCTTGTTTAAATCCTACGGTTGTACGGCCTGTCATAATGGGCCGAATGTTGGAGGAGGCCTTTTTATGAAGATGGGGTTAGCCAGTGACTACTTTAAAGGACGAGGGGGTGAGCTGACAGAAGCCGATCTTGGTCGCTACAATGTCACTAAACAAGAAGCCGATAAGCATGTCTTTAAAGTGCCAACGCTTCGAAACATTGCCTTAACAGCCCCCTACTTTCATGATGGCAGTGTCGACTCTTTGAGCAAGGCTGTGAAGATTATGGGTAAGGTGCAATTGAACCGTGACATCCCCCCACAAGACGTGGCCGCTATCGTGGCCTTCTTAGAGAGCCTAACGGGGAATGACCTGAAAAAGGACGGTGCTTAGGCCGTCGCCTTGTCAGTTTCTGCCAGAAGTTTTAATTGCCCCATGTAGTCTTCCTTCTGTTTTTGAAAGGCATAGACATAACGGCTATTAACACCTTGATAGAAGGGTAGTTTCGCCGTTTGTGGGTTAATGGCCACACCATTTTTGTGAAACTCAAAGTGGCAATGAGGACCACTGGCCAACCCTGTTTGTCCAACATATCCAATGACTTGACCACGCTTAACTTTACTATAGCGCTTTAATCCTTTGGCAGTACGGGTCATGTGAGCGTATAAAGTTGATATGTTCTTATTGTGTTGAATTTTTACCATGTTGCCATAACCGGCATTTTTGCCAATTTTTGAAATAATCCCATCGCTGACGGCATGAATAGGGGTATTGGCTTTCGCCACCAGATCGACGCCTTTGTGGGGGCGTCGATAGCCAAGGACTGGGTGCATGCGTTTGGTACTAAAGCGTGAGCTTATTTTTATAGGATGGAGGGGGTAGCGATCAAAGCTTGGTTTTAAGTTTTTACCGGCGGCATCAAAATAACTTGCTGGATCATTGGCTTGCTTGAAGCGAAAAGCATAATAGGTTTTGCCGCGATTTGTGAAGCTAGCAGCCATAATGGGACCGTATTTATTAGGCGCCCCATCTTTTAGATAACGCTTATAGACAATGGTGAAGTGATCACCTGCTCGGATGTCCCTAGAAAAGTTAATGTCAGATTCAAAAAGCTTCTCAAGACTCAATACATATTTATAAGGGAGGCCTTTTTGCCTAGCATCACTGGTAATATTGGTCTTGATAAGGACTGTTGCGTGCGCATCGATGGATTCAGACTTTAAAGGAACCGTTTTTGAAACATAGCCATTGTCTGTGAGCTCTATTAATAAAGTCGAGTGTGCTTGCTCTAAGGCTAATTTTTGCACAAAGCCTTGTTTGTTTGTCACAAAAGAGACGGTTTGGCCATTCTTTAATTGATGCAAGTGCTGAGTTTCTTTCACCTCTCTTAGGATTTTGTAAAAGGAGGTCAGTGAGAGTTGTTCATTTTTAAAAACGTCACTTAAGGTTTCTTTGTGGCTTATGGTGTGGTGCTGCCATTGAGGGTTCTCTGCCTCATCATTCTGCTGAGCTGCATTGTCAGAGGTGTCATCAATTGCCAATGGAATGGTTACGGTAACTTGTTGGTCGCTGTTTAAGAGCGCTTTTTCCTTTTTATCTGCAATGCCGTAGAGGACGGTTAAGGTGGCTAGGAGGAGAAAACTTGCCACAGTTAGGCGTTTGTTGCAGTTTAGTATGCTAAGCAGTGAAGTCATTATTTTTTGTGAGGCAGTAGGGGCTCTTTCTCATCTAGTGGCCAAGCTGTTGGCAACTGAGCCAAGGATCTTGAGACTAGATCATAGGATTAGAGCGAAAAATGGACTAAGATACCGAGCAAATTATAATTGGTCAACATCGGAATACGCTTTATGAACAGAGAAAAAGAGATAATTGAAGAACTAAGTCGAGGGGTTGAAGAGATTTTAGTAAGCTCTGAGCTGGAAAAAAAATTAGCTTTAGAACGTCCCTTAATCGTTAAAGCAGGTTTTGATCCAACCGCACCCGATCTGCATTTAGGCCACACGGTCCTTATAAATAAGATGAAGCAGTTCCAAGAATTGGGCCATCAGGTCGTGTTCTTAATAGGGGACTTTACTGGCACCATTGGTGATCCGACCGGGAAGAATGTGACCAGGGCGCCGCTCTCAAGAGAAGAGGTTGAGGAAAATGCCAAAACCTATTGTGAGCAGATCTTTAAAATTCTAGATGAAGAAAAGACTCAGATTGCCTTTAATTCTAAGTGGATGGATAAATTAAGCTCTGCCGATATGATAAGACTTGCGGCAACTCATACGGTTGCCAGAATGTTAGAGCGAGATGATTTCTCTAAGCGCTATGCAGCAAGACAACCCATTGCCATTCATGAATTTCTCTATCCCTTAGTTCAAGGATATGACTCCGTTGCTTTAAAAGCAGACATAGAATTAGGCGGAACGGATCAGAAATTTAACCTATTAATGGGGCGTGAATTGCAAAAGCAGTATGGTCAACCGCCTCAGGTGGTTTTAACCACCCCTTTAATAGAAGGCTTAGATGGTGTGAAAAAGATGTCTAAGTCGCTGGATAACTATATAGGTATCAACGAAGCACCGGAAGCGATGTTTGGCAAATTAATGTCTTTGTCAGATGATCTTATGTGGCGCTACATTGAATTACTAAGCTTTCAATCCCGCCTTGAAATCGAACACTTAAAACAATCCGTTGCTGATGGTCTAAACCCACGGGATGTTAAGATGGACTTTGCTTTAGAGATTGTCGAGCGATTTCATACTGCAAGCTTAGCTAGTGGGGCCAAAGAGCATTTTATAAAGAGTGTTAGTCAGCGAGGGATCCCAGATAAGATAGAAACGGTACATTTTGAGAGCCTTGAAACAAACGATCTGGGTCTTTTGACTATATTGAAGGAACTTGGCTTTGTAAAAAGTACCTCAGAGGGCATGCGATTAATCAAACAAGGTGGTGTAAAACTCGATGGAGAGAAGGTTGAGGACAAAGGACTTAGCCTAAAACAGGGTGAAGAGTGCGTGGTGCAAGTCGGTAGACGTCGATTTGCCCGAGTTAAAATTGACTAAATAGGTCATTGGTTTTTCGAGTTGGTTTGCGGTTTTGCAGAGAAACAAAAAAAAGAAAAAAAATGCAAAAGAAGCGTTGACATGTTCGGAGCAGGATGTAAAATACGCATCTCTTTCGGAGACAACGCAAACAAACACGAAAGAGCGCTTGCAGAGGCAAGCAGTTATTTAAAAACAA
>JASBUC010000004.1 GCA_030148065.1 Legionellaceae bacterium
CTCATATCTAGTTCGGGATCCTTTTGGTCCCTTTTGAATTAAAATTGCTCGGGAAAGTGCTCATGGACAGCAGTACACTGCGCTTTTCCCTTACAATTTAAATCCAAAATGAACTCAAAATCCTCCCTTGAGCGGGGTTCATATTATGAGTCGATTCTTCAGGGATTAGGCCGTCTTGTTAGCGAGGATTCGCTCGACTTGCATGGTTGGTGGGGGGCGCTGTGAAGTACTGGGCAAGAAACATAAAAAGGGCTGGGTTTTCAAAAGAGGCGCTTATCATCTCGTTAAGCGACGTTAAGGAGTTTTTTAATAGTTTCTCGTCCTTTTCGTGATGTTTACGCTGACGGTGTTGTTCTACCTTGCCCATTTTCTGGGGAGCGCCTCGTCCTTGCCCCTTTTGATTAAAAAAAGATGAAGAGTGTTGTTTGTGTTGTTGTCTTGCCATGATTTTAACCTCCGATTAAAGAGCGTGAGTATATCTAAACAGGATGTTTAAATAAATCAGATTGCCTGATCAATAAATACCTGATATGATCAAAAAAACACCTTTTGGTTATTCCCCATGCAAATCCGCTACTTAGAAGTACTAAAAATTACCCCCTTAATTGCCAGCAAAGAGGTTCTCTTAGAGGCTTATCAAAAGGCTAAAACCGGAGCGGGCGGAGATTCAGATTTGATAGCAGTCATTGAGCTCGCTAAAATGGAGTTTGAACCAATCTTTGATAATCATGGTACGCTGTTAGACTTAATAGTGAGTGCCGATGACTTAAAGGCTGTGTTGGGTTACTGCTCACTCGATGACGGCTTAAGCATCTTAAACTGTTTATCTTTGACTCAGGTTAGTGCTGGGCAATTTCTTGCAGAACTTTCAGGCTACCAAGATGAGTTGTTGGGAACGGCGTCTCGTGGTGTTTTTAGGGCAACCTTTGCCTATGGCAGCTTTGGTCGATGTGGGGCCTATCTTTCAGCGGCGGGCAGTGCTGCGCAAGCAGGGGCAACGTTTGTCAATATGGTTGGTACTTTTGTCAATGCGGTTGGCTCTGCTACGGGCATTACCCAGCCTAAAAGCAAGTTAGAGGGCATGATCCCAAGCATCGGTCAACTAAAGACGCTATTATCGGGGCTACCGGAAGGAAAAGTGCGCGCAGCCCTTATGTTTTTACGAACCATGCCACACTTTAACAGCATGCTTGCTACCCATAAGCAAAAAGAGATATTAAAAGCCGAGCAAAAAAGACGCGCCTCTTTCATTACGTCTGTTGCCAGTACAGCAACCGCCATCTGTGAAAACCCTTGGCAAGAGACAAGCCAGTTGTTGGGTTTTGATGATCGCTTACCGGCAGAGGCGACCTTATCTGCCTATGTGCTAAATGGGGCAGAAAAAAAACTGATTGAGTTGTATGACAATCAAGATGTGCCTGATGCTTGCGAAGAATTCGATGAAGAGTTTGATGAGGAGCTGAGTTGCCATAGTGCTGAGAGCGGAGAGGGGCCTTTGACAAACTACGGTGTTTCTGTTGAGGAAAGGGCTTTGGTTAGTCCAACAGACCGAGCAAGTTTTATTGAGTTAGTCGATAGATTTTTATACTCTCTAGAGTATGCCGTCAGCATGGAAAAAATTGCCAAGGAGACGCTCTCCTATCAAGAGAGCCTGCGGCTTAATCAGCGCCTTTCACAAGTTCGTCTGGTTAACCAAGCCTTTTGCCAAGAGGTTTTTAAGTATTTAAGCCGGGTTAATCATCGAATGAGCGGGGTTGACGGCCAGGAGTATTTTCAAGAATGGATCAAACGAAACTTACCGTTTGAACATCAAATTCAATTAGCAAATGCGCTACACCGAACAATTTCGGCAGACATATTTAAATTAATGCCAAAGGGGCGGGCAGAGGCGGCTGTTGAGCGCTCCCTGGTTTCATTAGAAAGTGCGAAAGAGACGGTGAAACTCTCACATGAGATCATTTCTATGCGTGGTCATTCTGATTATGTAAACGCCATCGTTGAAAGATTAGATCTATGCGTTAAAAAAATCGAAAGCCAGATGGCAGAACCAGGCAGCTCGGTTATGTACATCGAAGAGTTTAGGCAGAAGAAAATTAATTTCTTAATGAAACTTCGAGTGGCTTTTTTAGAGAGTGTGCACACGCCATCTCCGGAAGCCCCGCTGTCTTCTAGTTTAAGCAACAGTGATCAACTGTTTTGGGGGCTCTGTAATCTCACCCAATACGTTTGCAGTCTAGATGTTGGGCGCTTCCAGTGCTACGCACTAAGACACATAACCAGATTTTTCACTCAAGAGATTATAACTGATACAGCTTCTCTTACAGAGTTAAGAGCGCTCTATGACGCTTTTCGCTTAGACTATCAGAGGACACTTAGTGAGAGCACTTATAAGCGTGTCATAAACGCATTGGATGCAGGGCTTTCAGTTAACAACACCATTAGCCTCATTTCAGATCTGCAATCGGCCGATGATGAAGCCTTAATGGCGCGAAGAGCAAGCGTGCAAGAACGAGTGAGAAGGGAAGCAAGTGTTGCATTACTCGTAGAAATGGGGGGAGCTAATGCCGAAGATAATAGCGAAGATGAGTCAGAAGACATTACGGGCGACTATTTGCTTGTTGAGGGAATAACAGGCTACACAGAAGACGAGCATAAGAGAAAGTTTGCTAGCAGTGAGAGCCTAGTTGTTAGAAAGTAAAAAGTAGTAAGCTTGCCCCAACTAAGGCCGCTGTTTCCATGCGCAGTATGCGGGGCCCTAGTTGTACTGGCGTGGCAAGACTTTGCGCAAGCGCTACTTCTGCTTCACTAAAACCGCCTTCTGGGCCTATCAATAGAGTTAAGTTGGAGGATTTAGCAAGCGCTAGGTTTTTTAGCGTTTTGTCAGCAGCTGGGTGAAAAAAGAGGGTGGGGTTCTCAGCTTTTTCCAGAAAGGCATTTAAGGACAGCGCTGGATTTAAACGCATCAATTGATTTCGTCCGCACTGCTCACTGGCGCCAATAATTACCTTTTGCCAAGAGGCCATTTTCTTGGCTAAACGCTCATGTGAGAGCTTTACCACGGTGCGCTCACTGACAATGGGGGTAAAGGCATGAACGCCCAATTCAACCGCTTTTTGAATGATCCACTCCATTTTTTCCCCTTTGCCAAGGCATTGAGCTAAGGTTAGCTCTCTTGGGTGTTCCCGGTTGACCTCTGTGACAGTCTCCACCCGACAAAGAGCGCTTTTTTTGGTAATGGATTGAATGACTGCGTGTGCTTCATGATTGTTGCCATCAAACAGGGTAATGTCTGCTCCTTCTTTTAGACGCAGGACCTTAATTAGATGATGAAAGGCATCACTACTTAATGCTTGCTCACTTTGAGCGCTTAATGGAAAGGGGTGATAGGCTCTTACTTTTGTCATGACTTTTTAATAAAATGGGACTATATGAAAATAATTGAACATTATAACAGCGAGGACATATGAACGTAAGAATTGAAACTGATAGCATGGGTGAAATTGAGGTCCCAAGTGATAAATATTACGGGGCGCAAACCGCTCGCTCCTTGCATCATTTCAACATTGGCAAAGACTTAATGCCCATAGAAGTGGTTCATGCCTTTGGTGTTTTAAAGCACGCAGCCGCTCTCACCAACCAAGAACTAGGAAAGCTTGATAAAGAAAAATGTGACTTAATCACCAAAGCCGCAGAAGAAGTCCACACCGGAAAGCTCGATGAGCACTTTCCTTTGCACGTTTGGCAAACAGGAAGTGGCACGCAATCAAACATGAACTGTAACGAGGTGATATCAAACCGGGCGATTGAAATGGCTGGTGGGACCCTTGGCTCCAAAACGCCCGTGCACCCAAATGATCATGTGAACATGTCTCAGTCTTCGAATGACACCTTTCCAACGGCCATGCACATTGCAGCCTGCTTAACCATCACCAAAAAACTTTTTCCTGCCATAAAAGCCTTGCGTGATGCCTTTGAAAGCAAGCAAAAAGACTTTGCAGGCATCATTAAAATTGGACGGACTCATTTACAAGATGCGGTTCCGATTTCACTGCCTCAAGAGTTATCAGGCTACGTCCAGCAACTAGACGATAATATAGAGCGACTTGAACAATCGCTTCCTCATTTGCTAGAGCTTGCGTTAGGCGGCACGGCTGTTGGCACTGGCTTAAACACCCATCCAAAGTTTGCAGAGCTTGCTGCTAAAAACATTGCAAGCCTAACAGGCCTTAAGTTTGTCAGCGCCCCGAATAAGTTTTCAGCCCTAGCGGCCCACGACGCCATCGTTTTTGCTCACGGTGCACTAAAGACCATAGCCGCAAGCTTAATGAAGATTGCTAATGATGTTAGATGGCTAGGATCTGGTCCTCGTTGTGGTCTAGGTGAATTAGAGCTTCCTGAAAATGAGCCAGGCTCTTCCATCATGCCAGGAAAAGTTAACCCAACCCAATGTGAGGCGATGACCATGGTGGCCGCCCAAGTCATGGGCAATGATGCCGCCGTTGGTTTTGCAGGCAGTCAGGGTAACTTTGAACTAAACGTCTTTAAGCCTGTAATGATCTATAACCTCTTACACTCTGCAAACCTAATTGCTGATAGTTGCCATAGTTTTCGAGAGTTCTGCATCGAAGGTTTAAAAGCCAATAAGGACAAGTGTGAGTACTATTTAAACCACTCGTTAATGTTGGTGACCGCACTTAATCAGCACATTGGGTATGACAATGCGTCTAAGATTGCAAAAAACGCTCATCATAAAGGCTTGAGTCTGAAAGAATCAGCGCTAGAGCTGGGCCTATTGACGGAGGAGCAGTTTGATGAATACATTCAACCAGAAGAAATGATTCACCCCTAATTTGGGGCAATCTTTTCCTTCTGGATGGCGTTACTCCCCCTCTTCGCTTCAGTTATGTACTGGAGTACAAGCCATCAGCTCACTCGGGGGAGCGCCTTGCCAGAAGAAAAATCTCACCCCAAATTTGTGGAGGCAATCTTTTCTTCCCTCAGTAATTAGCAGGATGTTTGGTGCCAATGATGGGTGCAATTTGTAGAGTTGTGAGTGATGACTTCAGTCATTTGATTGAAATTTGGGAGGCATCGGTACGGGCAACTCATGACTTTTTGTCAGAGACTGACATTGCAAGATTAAAACCACTGGTCATGAATCATTATTTCAAAGCGGTTCATTTGAAAGGGTATAAAGACCAAGATGGTGTGCTGCTTGCGTTTATTGGCATAAAGGATAAAAAAATTGAAATGCTTTTTGTGCACCCGAGAGCACAAGGGCAAGGGATTGGTACCAGCCTTTGCCAAGAGGCATTAATGCACGAGAAGGTGCGATTTGTTGATGTGAATGAGCAAAATCCAAGTGCCATTAAGTTCTATGAAAAAATGGGGTTTAAAAAAATACGTCGTAGTGCTCTGGATGGGGAAGGAAGGCCCTATCCCATCCTGCACATGAGACTGAGACGCTAAGGCGTATGGAAGGACAAAGACACTCGAGCATTTTAGAGCCCTTAACGGAGATCGATTGGACCTTTGTAAAGAGTATCTTTAATTGGCAGGGGCTACTTTTCCCCATGACCTACCGGCGAGCTGCAACCTGGGCTGTGTATTTATCTCTGGCAGCAGCCTACACTCAATTGGATCTTAACTTTAGGGCATCAAAAGCGATTCAGCACGCCTTGGATGAGAATATCTTGGCAGTTAGCTTACTAACTTATGGCTTGGAGCCACTGGTGATTTGTTTATACATGGTGCTGGCAAGATACCCCTACTTTGAGCCAACCTTAAGTCTTGCCAACACCAAAAAAACAAACGCTATTCCTAAAAAGAACCACGATTGCGTGCTAATCATTCCTTGTCATTTAAGTGCGTCGAGTGAGCTTGAGGCACAAAGTCTGAGAGTGGTTTTAAAAGCGGCACTTAGACACTTCCCCCCCGAGCAAATTCTTATCATTGATAATGGTCGAGAGAAGACGGCTCCTGATAACACGCAGGAAGTCGTCAAAGGAGTGAATGAAAGAATTTATTACAAATATTACCCCTACCCAAATAAAACGGTGGCAACCTATGTTGGAACGTTGCTTGCGAAACGCTTCTTTGGAGAAAAGATAAAGTACGCACTCTACATCGATGATGATGTCGAGCTTCCTGAAAACTTTAAAATAGAGCATGAATTTTTTATAAATAAAAAAGTACGAGGCATTATCTATCCAATTCTTGCGAAAGCTGCAAGCGGTGTGCAAAGCTCATTGATTAATTTACAAAACATTGAATACCAACTCTCTGACTTGGCTTTGGCAGCACACGATGCGACCAAAAGTGCGCAGGCAGCGCATGGGGCTTGTGTGTTACTGCACGTAGAGACAGCCTTAAAAGTCTTGGCCCGTCACACCGGAATGTTTAAAGGAGAAGACAAAGAAATTGGTGAGCGTCTACGAAGTCTCTACGATGTGCAGGGGCGCTTAAAGCTAAGAGTGGACATGAACTGTCACTTCAAAACCAATGTGCCAGAATCTTACTTAGGCTCTAATGGTAATTTATATCAACAACGAGTAAGAAGCTGGTCTGAGGCACCGTTTCTTTATTTTTTGCGTCTTACGTTGTTGCCTGTATTGACCGATTGGCGACGAAAACCAGAAGCCTTGCTCATTATCAAATTCGATCAACTCTATAATCTTGCCTCACAACTCTCACACATTTTTCGCTATTTAATTATTTATCTAGAAGCAAGAAACCCAAAATTCTGGGTTGTGTTTGTGGGTATGCTAGGCGTGCAGGTGTTAACCTTGTTACTGTTTAACTATGGAAAGTTGCCTCCTTATTTAAGAAATGAGTTAAATGATCTCTTACTTTTTCCATTCTACAAACAGGTTGATAATCTTCTATCCCATTTAGCCTTTTGGCGTGTGCTTCTTTTTACCTTTCCGGGTGAACACAGGCATCAGTCTATTTTTGAGCTAATGAAACAAGGGGTCTTGCCGCCTTTTGAGCTTGAAGAAGTTGATCCCGAAAAAGGGGAGATGAGAGTCTTTGAGGAGTCCTTGGTTTTAGAGTCATTGCCGAAAAAAAAGGTCGGAAGTAGTACGGGCTTAATGCTTAATCAGCTAGATTCAATCACAAAAAGCCCAAAAGGAAGGCGCGGCCTTAAATCAAGGCCTAATAGTTCGCCGCGTGATAAGAGCCCTCCCTCGTTAGAGGAAAGTTTGGTTAATTTCTTCTCGGTCAAAACGATTTTTCCAGACAGTGATGAAGACTGCGATCACGACGTCACTCGAAAACTTGGGGATTCTCCAATATAAGCATAAATATTTCGATTCCAGCCATATAGATAATGCCCATGATGAAGGATTCGATAAATGCCAGGTTTGTCATGATCACTGACTTTCCAGTAGAGCTCGGCATGCGCGTAGCTAAGACCAACACGATGCCAACGAAAAATCGTGTTTAAATCCCAGTCATGATAAATCGTTTGCCAATTTTTCCCCTCGAGCCTTTGTACCTCTAGAAAGCTTTTGTCTTTTTCTAAATTATTTCTTGGGTTGCCTGCCCAGAAAGAGACGTGCACAACCTCACCGGAATGATAGTTTTTGTGAGGTGCTCGATGGACGTCCCCAAAGCTCGTAAAGGGTGGTGTATCATCAAACAAGACAGGTGCAATGAAGCTTATCAGCTCATTGGAAAGAGGCGATGGCTTGGGCCCAGGTGTCACCTCATGTTGGTTTTTAAGTGCGTTTGCAAGTCGTACAAAGGCATCTTTATAAAGTTCAGAAGTATAAGGACCAAAGACGGTGGAGCCGCCTTCATAGTTTTGCTGTTGGTATTCTTCATACGTTGTTATGTAGCCTGCATAAGAGTTACTAAGTCCCGCAAAGGCAATGCATTGAACGTTTGGGCTAAGCGTTTTGAGGACGGCGTCTTTGATTCTACGACCTGCCATAGTGGTAAACTCTCCAGGCCCTGCAATGATGGCAAGCTCCCCTAGAGTAAAGAGTTGCACAGGCATGAAATCTGGCACCCATGAATGGGGTTTGTTTCGACCAACCGCCAGTAAAATTGGCTTGGGAGCATGGCAGTGCTTCATGTTTGTTGTGGGCTTGGCAATTAAATCTCGAATAAAGTTAAAAAAAGGTGAGTCTTGCAATTCTCCTTGGTAGAAAAAATCGGAGCCGACGCCATCTGTGGTGCCTGCTGCAAATGAGTAACCAAGGGCTGAAGCACAGCCCGTTGCCTTTTCGCCATTTTCAAGCATTGTGCTCTCTTTTTTCATGTCCAAATACTGATGACGATAGTCAAGCTTGCCTGACAAGGGTGTGTGAGCACTCTCAAAGAGCAGACGTGCTTTTTCATATTGACGTTTGCCAATTTCAAGGGTGCGCTTAAAATCACCACAGTCAAAGTGTGAGCATTTGGCATCGGGTAGCTGCCCAAAAATGTTGGGAGTCACATCGCCTTCATTGGCTTGCATGAAGGCGGCAACAAAGGGCTTTGTTGAGCGATAATCACGTACAAAGTCTTGTTCAAAGAGCATTGAGGCAACCCCTTTGTTATCACCACTAATGAGTGTGTTTTCATTGCTCATTGAAACGCCATGTACCGCAAACCAATTAATCATGCCAATTGGCACACCTTGATCATTTTCAAATTTCAGAAGCAGCATGCTTTTATCGGTGTTGTATTGATAGCGAGACTGTTCATCAGGAGGGTTTTGTCCATAGGCAATAAGGGAGCGATTACGACTGGCATTGATAAGCTCGCCTTGGTTGACGAAAATGTTTGCAGGCTCTAGATGAGCATCGGCTTTTACTATCGACTCTACGATGCCATTAACCACGGCGTCATAATTTTGCTGATAAAAGCCTCCGATGGTGATGTTATAGAGTGTGTGAAAGGCATAGCCGCCAGGACCTGAATGAGTATGGGTGGCACTAATTAGTACATTGTCTTCTGAGTATTTTTTACCAAATGTTTTTTGTAACTTATTAATGACGCCTAGTTTGACAGACTCGAAAATCATCCCAAGATCAGCAGACACCAGCACGATGCGCTTTTGGCTTAAGGGGTCTTCAATCACAAAGCTTCGTGCAAAGAGTCTGGTGTGTATGCCTTCTGTCATCTGTGTCGGTTTTGCATAACCCATCATGCCTATGCCATGTGCAGCACCAGTCACATCAGCAATGCCTGCACCAACTCGGTAGGAGGACTCGGAAAAAGAGTAAGTGGTGATAATAAGTAGAAAGGTTGCAGAAATGAATCGTAGAAGTACCATGGAGTCCTTTCCTGGTAAGGCTAAAGAGAACATCATGCTATATCCAATCATGCCTTTAATGCAAAATATTCATATTGAACTACACTTAGTTTAAGTACCTGGTCACTGAGAAGGGATTACTCTATGTGTAAAATTACAGCAAATAACTGGCCGTTAGTGTTGATGGCAACCATTTTTGCCATCTTGTTGTTAGGTGTGGGCCACCCCATTATCTTTCTTGCCTACTTCATAAATGGTTTGGTACTAGTCCTACCCCTCATATTGGGCTTATTTTTACCAGTCTTACTGCAATCTCATAATAGACCTTTATTGCAAGACATTGTGCCCAAGCCTCCGTTCCTCGCGGAGACGATCATCTTCTTTATTTGTCAGATATTATTCTTTTTACTCTTGCAAGCCTTTGGGCTTTTTAGTTTTCTGGGCTTTTTTTCTGGGCTTGTTTGGCTGATAGTGATAGCGCTGGCAGCCTATGGCGCCCTTTACCTTTTTAATTTGAAGGCTGACAAGCTAAAGGGCAAGGTGTGTAAAATTGGTTGCGTGCTCATCTCGCAAATTGTCATTGCCTTCTGTATTTCTTTCTCAACAGCAATACTATTTGCCTACACCTTTGGGCCTCAACCCATTTTCATTCTTGCTTTCATGATGATCTCAATCATTATTTTGACCTATTTAAGGGAATATAGAGAGCTTAGTAAGGAGTGGTTGCTGTTTCTTTCTTTTGCCTTGGTTTTATTCTTTCTCTCCTTAATGAGAGCAGAAACTGGCATGACCAAACAAGAGAGTGAGATGGTTTCTGCTGTACCAGCTGTGAGCGCCTCAATGGACGCCATCAGTCACGTTGGTGATAATAACCAGGGGAAAAAGAAGCATTCCTCAAGCAACGAGGAAGCTCAAAAATCTCAATAGCTACCATAAACTGAGAGAGGGCGTTTTATCGCGCTCTTCTCTATTCTTTCCTTCTTGTCTGGAAGAAGTTCTCTCTTCAGGGGGGGGGCGCTGTTGTCTCGATGGAATCGAGTTTACTTCAATGTTTTCTAACCAATGTCGTGAACTCACCATCATTTTTCTTAATTTACGGGTGTTTAAAGCGGACTCATCATTTTTATTACGTTTTATTAAGGCATTTTCTAACTCTAGGATGGATGGAGGCGCCTGCTCGCTTTCTTCTTGATCCCTGTTATTTCTTGCTTGTGTTGATGAGGTTTTATGGTCAGTACTTTTTTCATCGTCATCCTCTTCTTCTTGACCGATTTCATCAACTCTCATCACGGTTGGATCTCGCTCAAAGTCTACAAACATCTTTTCAACCATCAGCTTTAAAAGGATGTAGTTATAGGACGTTGTCTCCCATCCCCCTTCATTGTCTTGGTTGTATATTTGTTGAAGAAGATAAGCAATGGCTTGAGAGTTATTGAGTTTTTTTTCATTCAAAGCCGATCTTGTGGCGTTTAAGGGTTCTTGTGTTTCATCTTGATATTTTTGATAAGTGCTTTGAGCGTAACGAGTGATTTCTTGTTTGCGATTTTTCTTATAATAAAGAGGGTTAAAGGCTGCAAGAACACTCTCACTAAGAAAGGGGGCATACTCTCGCAAAGCATCGTTGGTGACCAGCTGTTTAAAAGAGGTAAAGCTTTGTTTACTCAGCCAAAAGATTAAAGCATCTAGTAACTTTCTATCAAGCTCAGAGACTTCAGGTGCTGGTTTCGTTGAGCGGCTTTTAGGCTTTTTACTCTCGCCAATTGGCAGGCCTATTTTTCTTTTTGGTGACTCTTGGTGGGCTGGCTTCAATCCCGTTGCAGCCGGTAGTTCATTTTTAAAATAGGCGCTGGAGAAGCGAACCTTTTGGCAAAAGGCAATGCTTCTTTCTTGCCAGATTTTAATTTGACTGAAAGAAAGAGGTGCTTCTTGTTGAATAAAGGCGATCTCAAACGATTCAATTTTTGCTTGAAGCTCGCTGAAAAATGACTGTTGATTGGCCTCTGGATAGGGCGGTCCGCCCAGAAAATGATCTTTGGTTGCTGATTTTAACTCTTTAAAAAGGCTGCACAAACTCCGATAAAAGCTCTCTTTGTTGGTTTGATGACTGAAGCTTTGTGAATCTGTTCTTGTGCTGTCAGAGTAGACACTGTTGGGTGTTTTTCCTATCGATGATGGAATAATGGGGGTTTGTAGAGGGTTGCTAAGCCCTTTTTTTCCCGTTAACTCTTGTTGAACGCTTGGAAGCTGTCCTCCTAATTTTTTTATGAAATCACAGGCATGTGCATAGAGGGAGTCATTGAATATTTTTTCAAAGTGACGCTCTAGTTTTTTTACATTTAACGTAAGAAAAGGGGAGCTGTTTTTCTGTTTTCGAAATTCATTTATTTGATGCAGTAGCACCTTAGGTACCGTTAGTAGATAGTTTAAAAATGAATGGTCTTGCGTGACAATACGGTAGTATTTTTGATACTCCTGCTCCAAATAGATTTCTAAATGTTCTACAAAATTGAGAGGCTGGTTACTGCCTGGTTTGAAAAAATAGTGCTCGCCAAATAACTGGATTAAATCCGCTTTTTGGGAGGGTTGTAACTCATTAAAGCCATAGGGTGTGTTGCCAAGATATCGGCGAAGCTCTTTGTGAACCATCTCATCTTGAAATGATAAAAGGTTGGCAAGCAAAGCAGAATGCAGTTGCCCTGCAAACTGAGGTTCTTGATTGAGCAGGATAAAGGCCTCTTTGCAGGCAAAGTATTTTTTTTGATGTTTGGTAATCGGATCTTCTGTTGGCCAATGTCCTCTTCGTCCGCCACCACAAGGAAAGGTTTGTATGTGTTTTGCCTTAAGCTCGTGTTCTGCGTAGGGACCATCTTGTAATAAGCCCCGAGTGATCCGAGAACCTTTTATAATATGGGTAATGTTGTAAAAACTCATGTCCTCATCAATTTTTACCATGACCAATTCGCCGTCAATCACGGCCAAGCCAAGATTGCCAGGATGTGCATCGTCTTCCATTAGACGCCACATTGCTACCAAAACATCAGTCGCCTTTAGTTCAATGAGTTGTGCTGAGGTGAGGTGATAGGTGCTTTCGTGGGTTAAAGGGGTAAAGCCTGGGATTTCAAATGAAACCGATCCAACAATTTGGCCATGATCGTTAAAAACTAAGCGTTCTTCTGCTGCTCTTGAGCCAAGAACCGAGCGGTATAACACGCTGGCAGCAACGGCATACTGGGCAAGCAGAGGCGGGTAATCATCGGTGCAAGGTTTGAAAAAAACAGATTGTTTTTGACCATTAAGATTGAGAGTAGCCTTTTTTACACCATTCCAAGAGTCGGCAACCGCCCCAGAGTTGCTCTTTCTCAATTCTTCTAATAAAACGCCACACTCAGGAATGTTATTTTTCATTTGTGAGGCTTGTAGCTGTAAATAAATTCGGTCGAATAAAATTGAGACCTGTTGAGGGATGGCTTGATCTTTGGGTAAAAATTGTTGAAAGAGTCGCGAGAGGGTTGCACTGTTGCTATTTTTTAAGCGGGGGAATTCAGTGAGTTTTTGAGAAAAGGCGTCTTGGAAAAGCTGGCAGAAGGCATGCTCATTTGAGCTTTGTTGTTTTGGTAACGGTTGCTCACTTCTAGGACTACTAACACAAGAGCTTAGGCTTTCGCTGTCATCTGAGAGCTCAGAATCATCATAGTGCTCGGCAGAGCACTCTTCTTCCTCTTCTGTGTCTGAATCAGGGGATGAGCTTGTCTGTAGACGAAAAAAGGCGCGGCGGATGGCCTCCTCTCGTAAAATGTCAGAGAGTATTGCGCGAATAAATGCTTCTGGTAGAGGCTCATCTTGAATAGGCATAATTTGTAACTCTTAAACACTTTCCCTGGTTGTAGAGTCATCAGAGCTTTGTTCACTTAAGGAACAAAGCTTGGCTCACAGTTATGAAAATTTATTAAAATCAATTCACTGTGTCGATAAAAGCCTTTTTGTGAGGCATTTATCGGCAAGGCCCCGGTTCATCATTGAATTGGTTACTTGCTAATTTTATGTTCACCACCAGTTAACCAAAAATGAAAAAAAATGGCAAATAAAAAATCGTGAGGACTTTCTTCGCAAAGCGGCAGGGCAAAGTTGGCGAATGGTATGCAAAATGATAGAATTGCCCTATTTTTAGACGACAGCATCCTGGGCTACGTGTGAACCTATGGCCTCGGTGTTGTGAACGTGATGAAAAGGTGAAACAAGTATGAGTCAGTTTGTTGTATCAGCCATGTATAAATTTACCAAGCTTCCTGAATTTCAAACCCTACAAGCACCCCTGTTGGCGATGATGAAGAAGGCAGGAATTACCGGGACTTTATTGTTGGCTGAAGAAGGTATTAATGGCACCGTCTCTGGTTCTCGACAGGCAATTGATGCCCTTTATGCTTGGTTAAAGAGCCAGCCAGAGTTTGAAGGTATTGAAGCAAAAGAGTCGTTTCATCAAATGCGTCCATTCAATCGTACGAAGGTGAAACTCAAAAAAGAAATTGTCACCTTGGGTGTTGAGGGCATTAGTCCTACTAAAAAAGTGGGGCAATATGTTAAGCCTGCAGATTGGAATGCCTTGATTTCACGTGACGATGTGGTGGTGGTTGATACTCGCAATGATTATGAGTATGAGATAGGGACCTTCAAAGATGCGATTAACCCAGAGACGGAGACCTTTCGTGAGTTCCCTGAGTACGTTGCGAAGAATTTACAAGATAAGAGCAAAAAAGTTGCCATGTTTTGCACTGGTGGCATTCGTTGTGAAAAATCAACGTCTTTCATGCTGGAACAGGGCTTTGATGAGGTGTATCACCTAGAGGGCGGCATTTTAAAATATTTAGAAGAGGTGCCGGAGCAAGAGTCCTTATGGCAGGGTGAGTGTTTTGTCTTTGATGAACGAGTGGCAGTGAATCACCAGCTTGAAAAAGGGCAGTATGAACAGTGTTTTGCTTGCCGTTACCCGATTACTAGTGAGGACATGCAGAGTGAGCATTTTGTGAAAGGGATAAGTTGTCCGCGTTGCATCGATAAAATGAGTGATGAACAACGAGAGCGTTTTAGTGAGCGTCAAAAACAATCAGATCTTGCCAAGGCCCGCGGTGAGACACACATTGGGCAGGATGTGCATGAGGTGATTCAAACAAGACGCGACGCCAAAGTTGCCTATAAAGAAGCTCAGCGTCAAACCTCTTAATGTCTATTTCTTAAAACGCCTCTAGAGATCTAAGTCTGTTATGTGCATCTTTAGAGGGTTTCCTCGTTTGACAATGATTAAACTGTACTCTGGAACCTCGAGCCAAGTGCTGGTGTTTTTGCTCAAGGGTTCAGAGGCAAAGCAAATGGAATGTCGTTTTCCTGGTGTCATTTGATACACATCACCTTGCTTCTCAAACAATTGGCCGTAGGTATACCAAAGACTGTAGAAGGTTAAATGCTTTTTAGTCATTTGATCATTAAAGCGGCCAAAGTCAAACGTAAAGCGAACGACGGCTATGAATTCACCGTTTGAGATAAATAGGTTCACTGGTGATGCGTAGAAGACTTTGAAACGACGTCGAATGTTTTTAATGATGGAAAAGGTTTCAAAAAGCGCTTCGGGCAGAGCGCGTTCAATGCTTTTTCGCTTGTGTCTTTCTAGAGCGGTGAGCAGTAGTGCATAGATATGTTCTGAGTCAGTGGTCCCTCGTATTTTCCCATACCATTTTGGATCCATCTCCTTGGTCATTTCGGTGTTAATGGCTTGTTGCTGATCGAGAGTACCATTATGCAAGCCACCATTATGAGCCAAGGCAATGTCGGTACCTTCAAAGAGAAAAGGGTGAGCATTAGGTGCTGTTAGCACCACCCCATTGCTGAGTACCCCCCCTCGAATGTGAGAAATGAAACAATCAGTCTCGAGCATTTTAGACTGCATTTCATAAATGTAATCATAAAATGGCAACAGTTTTGATTTATAGAGAATGGGACGTAAGTGCTTGTCTTGTTGTCTCTGCCAACAGATGTAGCCATTTCCTGTTAGGTTAAAACCATGTTGCATGTACTGAGGGTGAATGGATTGATTGACCAGTGAGTTATAGGCACGATGGGTAAAGTCTGCCATGCTTGTTTTCTTTCCTAGATAAATGACGGCGCGACACATGGGGGGACTCCTTTAAAATAAGTGATGAATGGATTTCGACTGTAGATAGTGCATGTAAAATTTATTAAAGGTTGTGGCAATGCTCTTTAGTAAGAATAATCGAATTTTATCTGAGGCTAATGGAAACTCTTTAGTGATTGCATCCAGCTCTTCTCTAGTGATTTTTAAAAGAAAGGCATCTTCTCTCACTACACAATTTATCATCGACTGAGATTGATTGATGAAATGAATAAGGCCTGAGCTGCCACCAGGACCAATAATGGTTAACTTGGTTGTTTTGCCTCGTGCTTGAATAAAGGTTTGCAGAGCGCCGCTTAGAACATGATACACCGCCCCATCCTGATCACCTTTGTTAAAGACGTATTGATTTTTTTGAGCCTTAAAAAATGATAGGCGTTTGATCAGCTCTTGTCGCTGATGTGCAGGGATGAGGTTTAGAATTGGCAGAGAGTCTATGCGTTGTTCTTCTAAAATAGCTAATGCTTTTTTAGAGGGGACCTTTTGCAGTGGTTTTTTGTAGAAATGCTCGGCACTTCGTAAATGAGGCAGGAGTAATTTTTCTTTATAAAGGTTGCGCACGGAGCGCTCAATACGACTAGTAATTAGTTGTGTGATGGGCGCTAAGAGTTGATTTGCTTTTCCTGGGTTAATCAAGGTTAAACCATCTAAAATTTGGTTGGGAATAAGGTGGGCGGTCACGTTCGTTAAACTCTTGGTTGAGGCCATCATTTTGCTTTTATCTATGAAAGAGACTTCTGCCAAAAAATCGCCTTTTCCTCTTATGGCAACCGGGATTTTTTCTTTTTCGCCGGGAATTTGACTGTAGAGCTGACAACGACCTTGTTCAATTAAATAAAGGCCTTCTGCGGGATAGCCTTGTTTTAAGAACACCTCGCCTTTTTTGAAGGTGAGGGTGGTAATGGTACGACGAATGTCATCATCTTCTAATAATGCTTGAAAGCTCATTGAAATCCTTTTTGGTATGGCTCTTGCATACACTAATTTTAGTTCAGAAATTAAATTATGCCACTTGGAGGGCTTGGGCTTTGGCGAGTATATAGTGAGCCTTCCATATTTAAACTTAATAGGAATGAGTAGCGATGGAACAAACGCGAGAACATCATGATTTAGACTCCAGTACCCGCCTAATAAAGGAAGCCGCCGAGCGACGTGGTATTGCCTTCAAGGAGCTTATTTACTACAACGATGAAGTCATGCATGAGATATATGAGCTCACTTATCAAGAGCATGTGCACCGTATGGACATAACAAGCCCAGATTTAACAAGCTCGATTGCAAATAGCATTGCGGATAATAAATATTTAACTCATAGACTGCTCGATAATCTAAAGGCTCCAGCCCTACCTTATGCTCTTTTTTCCAAGCTCGATGAGGCCTTAGAGTACTTTGATAAGCAAACAGAACCTCAAGTGACCAAGCCAGTCTTTGGTGGTGGCGGCGATGGGGTCTGCGTAAACATTCGAGAACGGGATGAATTTGCAGAGTGCTTTTCTTATACCCGATCGTTTTGTGATCACGTCTTAATAGAGCAATTTTGTACAGGCAAAGACACGCGGTTCCTAGTAATTGGTGGCAAAGTCTCTGCAATAGCCCAAAGAGAGCCAGCTTTTATCATTGGTGATGGCGTGCACTCAATTGAGTCACTGATTGAAAAAGTCAATAATGAGCGAGCAGAAGGTCGAAAAGGCCCCTTGTCAAAAATTAAGATGGACAAGATTTCAGAAGATTATTTAAGAAAAGAAAATATTTTATTGAGTGCTGTGCCAGCGATGGGTGAGAAAATTTATGTGCGTCCAAATGCCAACTTAAACACGGGAGGTGCTAGCAGCAATGTTTCCTTATCGGACATTCATCCTGATAATCTAGCGCTTGTTGAGTTTGTTGCTGGCAAAATTGGTTTGCATGTGGCAGGAATTGATGTGCTCTGTAATGATCCAAGTCGTCCGTTTCAAGAGTCTGGGGGAGTGATTTTAGAAATTAACGATCGCCCCAGAATACGCATGCATGAAATCCCCTATCAAGGAGAGCCCGTAGCGGTCTCTGAGAGAATCATTGACATGCTCTTTCCTGAAACCACCTGACAATGGTACTAGTTTAAATGAGATTTTCGCATCTCCATGGTCTCTAGACTGTGGACGATGCTCTCTTTGGCAATTTTATCTAGGATGGGAAATCGGCTCATGGGGCTGCCTTCAGAAAGGGCTTTGGCAATGAAGAGGCAGTCTTTCCAAAAGAGTTCGTTTTTTCGACTTTTGACACTGGCCCAGAATGCCAACCAGTAAAAGTGGGCTAACCAATTGTCTCGATGTTGTTCAAAAAACTGAGAGACAATGTCGCGGGAGGCTTTTTCGATGTCACAGAATTTTATGCCATTTTTAAAGCTGCTGTTTTGATTCACTACTTTGTCAATTTCACCGCTCTCTATAAACCAGGACGTGTAGTTTGGTTTGGTATGGGGCCATTTTTTACTTCTTTGTAAGGACTTTTCTTGCCATTCTAGGCGGTTAATTTCTGGGGCTTTCTTAGCAAGATCAATAAGGGCTTTATTAAAATCAATGGCTTTTGGCTTCCAGGATGATGAGAGTGCATCAGATAACTCTAAGGCGTAAATATCAGGCAGACTGTCTTGTGCAACGGCTTGTGATAATGAGTGGTTAATCGCAAGATCGGCATAGGCCTTATCAACTTTTCTAAGAATTAAGCCTTGTTCCTTGCCTTGTTTGATCGGTGCAAAGGCCTCTTCTTTACTTAAATTAACCGACAACCAAGCATCCTTAATTCCTTGTCCCTTCCGTAAAACAAGGCCAGCAGATTGATAGCTCTTAGAGCGTTTAATTACAAAAAACATCGCCTGATTACCCGCTCCATCTATTTCTGTGGCATATATTTCAACTGATTTAGCCGGTTTAATATAGCTGGCTTTAACATTTCGTTGCTCATTGAGTTTGATAAGGTGAGTAACTTTTTCTTTGTCTTCACCTTTCAACCAGTGGGAAATTTTCTTCAGTCGACCCAGTGCGGTTTCAGAGAGCGTTTTTTGGGCAAAGAGAGGGACCAAATTTTCTAGCACCTCTTTTCTTGCATTGGCAAGCGGGTGTAGTAGAAAAAGAACGGCCGTATTGAGACTTTTGGTGCTGCCAACGTCAATTAAATCTTGTAAAAAGGCATTAATGTAGTCTTGTGGCAAGGCGCTGCTTTCAATAAACAGAGCGTGAGCTATTTCATAGGCTGAAATGTCACTGTCTTCGTCGATGTCTCGAATGTCAATAGTGTTATCATCAGACTCTATTTCATTGAGTCGATCACTTAAAAGTTGCAAATAGTTTTCTTTAATTTCTTCATTAATTTCTAACTCGGCATCAATGAAAATGTTAAATAAGGCTCTGATTAAGTTTAAATTTGGATTGTTTAAAATAATTTGTGACAACGCCTGGTTAAACTTTTCAAGCAGTGCGTCACTGCCTCGGGTATTTAACGCAAGAGAGGCTTTTAATTGTGAAAGGGTAAACTCCATAAATTGCAGCATGCTGACCAAACGATCATTCTCAACATTTATTAGGTTGTGTTCAAAACTCAACCAATTCAAGACAGCTAGACCAAACTCAGGGTGGTTCTGCAGAGCGTCAAAAAACTCCTCTGGAATAGGGGTTTGATTGTTGGTGCACTCTGTAATTTTATCTAACAGGGCGGTGAGATCATTACTTAAAGTATGCATACTAATTTGTACTCTTAATTGGTCTAGGTCGTCCAGAGTCATCAATCGCAACAGAGATAAAGGTGCCTTCTGTAACTTTATGCTCTTGTTGGGGGAGGTGTGAGTTAGTCCAGACCTCAACCAAGATGGTCATCGAGCTGTGGCCTTCTTTTATCAGGCTTGCATGACAGCTCACTAAATCACCAACATGGACCGGCTTAAGAAAGGTCATTGATTGCACAGCAACCGTAGCAATTCGGCCATTGGATAGTTGCTTGGCAAGCACTCCACAGGCTAAATCCATCTGAGAGAGCAGCCAGCCACCAAAAATATCACCATTGGCATTGGTATCTGCTGGCATGGCGATGGTTTGAATGGTTACTTTTCCTTGCGGTTTATCTGCCATTAGCCTTCTCCTCATCTCTCTTCAACGGCGGAAGTTTTCTTTAAATCTTAGGAGAATTGAAACACATTTACAATTCTTAACCGCCTTTCTTGAGCGATGTGCAATCCCTCTCTTTATTTTTTTAATTTTGCTAACGCATCGGCCATTGCTGTGTTAAAAATAGGCGGATTTTTTTCAACGTTTGGTTTGGCTGGTGTATGAGTTTTTTGCGCTTGGTTCTTCCGTTTTGGGTGGCTTTTGTGTTTAGTCGTTCGTTGTGGTGGGCGTTTTTCAGAAGGCTTGCGCTTTTCAAGGTGCATGCTCAAACCAATTCGCTTGCGTTCTTTGTCCACTTCAATGACGCGAACGGTGACCACTTGACCGACTTTTATCGGGGGAGCTTGTCGAGAAAACTGGGTACGATGAATCAATGCATCGATGTGTACACCAATGTCTACAAAGGCGCCGAAGCTTGCCACATTGGTAACAGCACCTTCTAAGATCATCTCAAGGTTTAAATCCTCAATGCTCTCGACACCTTCTTTGAAGGTGGCTGTTTTAAAGTTGCCTCTGACTTCACGACCGGGGGCCGCAAGTTCAGCAAACACGTCTTTAACCGTCATTTCCCCAAATTGCTCGTCAACAAACTCTTGAGGGTTAAGGGTGTTTAATAGGCCTGGATCTTTAAGAAGGGTTTCGAGATCAACCGAGAGCGCTTTGGCAATGCCTTCAACCAAAGGGTAGGCTTCAGGGTGAATGCTTGTATTATCGAGCTGCTGGGCGCCATGTCGAATTCTTAGAAATCCTGCTGATTGTTGGAAGCTCTTTTCCCCGAGCTGGTTAACCGCCATGAGCTCCTCTCGTTTGTGAAAGGCACCATGCTCGTTGCGGTGTAGAACGATGTTATGAGCCGTTTTCTTGTTTAGGCCTGCAACAAAGCTAAGGAGTTCACTGGATGCAGTGTTTAAATCAACGCCGACATGGTTCACGCAGTCTTCAACCACTGTTTCTAATTCTAAGCCCAGTTTTGTCTGATTAACATCGTGTTGGTATTGCCCGACGCCAATGGCTTTGGGCTCAATTTTAACCAATTCTGAGAGAGGATCTTGTAGGCGCCTGGCAATGGAGGCAGCCCCTCTAAGCGAGACGTCTAATTCAGGTAACTCTTTTTCAGCTAATTCAGTCGCGGAATACACAGAGGCTCCTGCCTCACTGACTAATACCCGGCGAGTGTTTAGATCAGGGTAGTTCTTTAGCATTTCATCGACTAGTTTACAGGTCTCGCGTGAGCCGGTGCCGTTGCCAATGGCAATGAAGTCGGCATTGTATTTTGTTGCAAGCTTCGCCAAATCAAAGACGGCATTATGATGGTCGTTTTGAGGCGGAAAGGGGTATAAGGTGGTGAAGTCTAAAAGTTTGCCAGTCTCTTCAATGACGGTGACTTTAATACCTGTGCGAATGCCTGGGTCGAGTCCTATGATGGTATGAGGGCCGGCAGGTGGTGTTAGCAATAGATCGTGAAGGTTTTTAGCAAAGACGTTAATGGCGGCTTCTTCAGCTCGTTCTTTTAATGAGCTCAATAACTCAATCTCGAGCTTTTTATAGAGTTTTTTAGCCGCTATTTTTAAGATTTCTGCCACAAAAGGAGAAGCATTTTGTAAGGAAAAGTGCTCTGCAAGCATGGTTTGCAAGGCATTGTCTTGCTCACTAAGCTCTAATCCAACGCTTAAAATGCCTTCTCGTCTGCCACGAAAAAGGGCAAGGGCTCGGTGTGAGGGTGTGCGCTTTAAAGGCTCTTTAAAATCGTAGTAATCGTTGTACTTCTTGTCTTTATCTTTTTTTTCAGAGCGGACCTTTGAGTGGATAAGTGCCTTATTTTGTAAATGATTTCGAAGGCTGCCAATCAGCTTTGCATCCTGTGAAAAAGAGTCGATGAGAATTTGGCGGGCGCCTTCAATGGTTTTGCTGCTGCTATCAAAGCCTAAGGCTGGGGTTTGATAGGGGCAGGCAAGAAGCACGCGTGTAAAAGAATCTTTGGCCTCTATGAGTTTATGTGCCAAGCGGTTTAAGCCTGCTTTTTTGGCAAGCTCTGCCTTACTCTTTCGCTTGCTTCGATACGGGAGGTATAGATCTTCAAGCTCTGTTTTAGTCAGTACTGCTTCAATTTGTTGTTTAAGCTCAGGGCTTAGCTGCTTTGAGTCGTTAAGCGAGCGAAGAATGCTTTCTTTTCGCTCATCTAATTCCTTTTGGTAGCGGTAACTCTTTTCTAAGCTTCGTAAATGCGCATCGGTTAAGCCATTGGTTGCCTCTTTTCGATAGCGGGCAATAAAGGGGACAGTATTGCCGTCCTCTAATAGTTCAATGGCGGCCTCAACTTGTTTTGGGGCGACGTTCAGTTTTTTTGCGATGCGGTTTGCAATTGCTGACATACAGTTATCTTGTGATTGAAAAAAGGGCGATTATATACCCGTCAGACCTCATAATGCCACCCTTCTAGGGTTAAGCAGGGATGGCTTCTTTGATCATCGCTTTTTTAACACAGACCACATCTTCAACAGACAACATGGGTAGTTGATGGGCTTTGGCGTATTCAACCAGTTCTGCAAACTTCTTCATGCTGCCATCTGGGTTACAGAGTTCACAAAGGACGGCGCCTTCTCCCAGTCCTGCCATGGCAACTAAATCGACGCTGCTCTCAGTATGACCGCGGCGGGTGAGAACGCCGCCTTCACGAGCGACAATTGGGAAGACGTGTCCAGGATACACCAAATCAGACTTGGTGGCGGAAGGGTTAATTGCCGCTCGAATGGTGGTTAGTCGGTCTGTTGCGGACACACCGGTGCTAACGCCAAGTTTTGCTTCGATTGAGACGGTAAAAGCGGTTTGGTAGCGGCTAGAGTTATTGCTAACCATCATTGGCAGCTCCAGCGCATCGACTTTCTCCTGTGACAGGCAAAGGCAGATGATGCCACTGCAATCTTGGATCATTTGGGCCATTTGTGCTTCGCTCATTGAGCCGGCAGCAAAGATGAGATCGCCTTCGTTTTCGCGATCTTCGTCATCCACGACCAAAATCCCACGCCCTGCTCTTAGTGCATTTAGCGCATTTTGAACTCTTATTTCACTTGTTTGACCAAAGTCTTTCAAAGCACCCATTAACCATTACCAGTATTAAGCCCTGTCAAGGTGGGCGATTTTACCAAAATTTAGGCAAGTTTGCATCTAAATACCTATCAGAACCTAATTAAATTTACGAACTTACTCAAAAAAAGTATGATCGTACCCTTTTAGAATGGGCTAAAATCAATGCTGTCTGTCATTATTACTACCTACAATTGGCCGCAGGCGCTAAAAATGGTTTTGGAGGCATTGATTCCTCAACTGCCAGCAGAGAGTGAGCTATTAATTGCCGATGATGGTTCAACAAAGGAGACTCGAAGACTGATTGAGTCGATGCAGACACGATTTCCTATTCAGCACCTTTGGCAAGAAGATTTAGGTTTTCGAGCAGCCAGAGCCCGAAATTTAGCCATTAAACAAGCAACGGGGGATTACTGCCTTTTCTTAGATGGGGACTGCGTACCGTCCAAGCACTTCATTAAAAGACACTTAGCGCTTGCAGAGTCTGGCTTTTTTGTCGCTGGCAACCGTGTGCTTCTTAGCAAAGAGTGGAGTGATGCACTCTTAAGTGGGAAAGAGCACCTGCCTCGATCTGGCATTAGTGGCTTTGCTCTGAAAAGACTGCAGGGGAAAATGAATCGTCTATTGCCTTTAATTAGCCTGCCGAATTCATCGTTTCGTCATAAAAAGGGTTTTCGTTGGAAAGGAGCCAAAACCTGTAATTTGGCTGTATGGCGAGAGGACTTGCTGAAAGTAAATGGTTTTGATGAGAGCTTTTTAGGCTGGGGGTATGAAGACTCTGAGCTAATCATTCGCTTACTAAATTCTGGTGTTGGTCATAAATCAGGCCGCTACAGTGTACCTGTATTTCACCTCTGGCATACTGACGCCTCGCGAGAGAACCAGGCTCGAAATTTACACCTTCTAGAAGAGCGGATTAAGAAAAAAGCAATCGTCGCTCAGCAGGGGCTCTAATTCATGGACCAAAGCTTCAGATACTTGTAGTAGCATCCTTGGGATTTGAGCCGGCAATAGGCAAAGCCAGCGGCACCATCCAAAAAGCCAAGTTTTAGAACATAGAGGCGAAAAAAAGCCCAAGTGCTACGAAAAGTCGCCCCAAAGACATTTGCGGTTTTTCCTTTTTGATAAGCTTGTTTTGCACTAAGCGAGCTGTATTTATCCATTTTTTGTAGGGCATCTTCTATTTTGTCTACGGTAAAGTGAAGCATTTTTGTGTGAAGTTCACCTGTTCTACCATTAATTAGTAAGCGCTCATGCACTAAGTCTTTAGAAAAGCGGCCATTCTCTCTTTTAAACAAACGAACTGGGGCATCCTTTTGGCAGCCGCCAAAGCGCACAGGGTGATTTAAGAAATGGTTCAGGCGTGGGACTTTATAAGCGTCAAACGTTGAGCTGTTAATTTTATCAAGCATTTCTTTCTTTAAGGGATCTGTTAGCACTTCATCACTGTCGATGCTCAGTACCCAGTCTCCTGTTGCTTTATCGAGTGCGCGCTGCTTTTGTATGCCAAAGCCTGGCCAGTCGTTTGTTTGATAAAAATGTTCGGTGTATTGTCTTGCTATGTTAGCCGTTTTATCAGAGCTGCCGTTGTCGACAATGATGATTTCATCTGCAAAATCTCTTAATGAGGCAAGACAATTTTCAAGATGCTGCTCAGCATTAAAGGTTATTAAGACGGCACTTATTGATGACATGATGAGAGTCTTAGTAGTAAATAGTTTCCTGATTTTAATGCAGGGAGGGCTTATGAAGCAATTCCAATGCATCATTTTCTAGCAGCGGTCGATAGTAGTAATAGCCTTGAATGATGGTACTGCCTAGCTTCTTAAGACAGTTAAGTTGAGATTTATTTTCAACGCCTTCTGCAATGACACTAATGTTTAGCTCTTTACTCATAGTTAGGATGGCTTTAATAATGGCAGTGGCTAAGGTATTGTTTTTATGAAGGTGATCGATGAAGGCCTTGTCAATTTTTAAAATGTCAAATTGGCATTGTACCAGTCGGTTGAAAGAGGACTGATCTTTGCCAAAATCATCGATGGCTAGTGAAATATTGTGCTGTTTTAGCTGCCTCTTTACTTTCTTCAAAAGAGGATCTTTTTCATTAATGTTTCCTAGAAATTCACTTTCAGTTATTTCAAAAGTGAGTGAAAGATTTTTGGGAAGCTGGTAGTGATTGACAATGTTAATGAGCTCATTGATGTGTTGTTCAAAATGAATGACACAAGGTGAAATGTTAACAGAAATTGTTAATCGCTTTTGATGGGGCTTAAAGCGACCTAGCCGAGAGAGCACATAATGAAGCAGGTATTGATTGATTTTTTCTGCAAGCCCCATTTTTTCCGCAATGGGTATAAAATCATTGGGTATAATCACACCGGCACTTGGGTGCTGCCAACGAATGAGTACCTCGAAGCCAAAAAGGGTCTTGCTTGATAAATTAATCTGTGGCTGAAATAAACAAAAGAATTGATTATGCTGGAGTGCCTCTTTTAGATCTTTCTCAATGGTAATTTTTTTGTTCATTTTTGTTTTAAGATGTTTGCCAAAGGACATCCAGGCATGATGGCTTTCTTTAGCTTCACTTAGAGCAAAATTGGCATGGCGCAATAGTTCTTCTTTAGTGTGTCCGGCTTTTGGATAGGAGGCAAGGCCAACTTTGATAGAACATTTAAAGGCATGACCGTTCATAACATAGGGTTTGTTGGCGGTGTGGATGATTCGTTTGCTTATCGTCTTTAATCTCTGGACGTTATTGTGTTCACGTAAAATGATGACAAACTCATTTGAACTTAATCTGGCAATCAAAGAGTCTTTACCAACGACGGTTTTTAATCGTTTTGAAAAGGAAGATAAAACAAAGTCGCCTGTTTTGTAATTATAAAAGCTATTTATTTTTTTAAACTCAATGATGTCGATTAATAACAGCGAAAAAGTTCGGCCCTCTTTTTCTGCTTGCTTAATTTCTTTGGGCAGAATTGATTCAAAGAATTGCCGGTTATAGACATTGGTCAATTTATCAGTTTGAATGTATTTTTCCACATCATGATATTTTCTGTAAATATGGTGATGCAGGGCTTTTGCTTGGGTTAAAACCTTTAACATGTGTTCTATAATCAGGTAATAGGCAACGATAAAAAGTGCAAATGGAAACAGATAGAGAGAGACATTTTTTTGGGCTGAGAATAGGGCGACAAAAGTAAGAGGGGTCACGATCAATAGTAAAAAAAAAGGCGTAAGTAGTTTTGCTCTCATGCCCATCATAATTAGCCTTAGGGTTGTTCATTCAATTAATACCCTTATCGGTTAAGCGCTCATTTTTTTTATAGGAAGCTTAAACCATTTTGCAGGGGGGAGATCCCTAGATGCTTGGCAATACTTTGGCCTATGTCTGCAAAGCTTTCACGACGACCAATAAATTTTGACTTTATTTTGGGGCCAAAGGCGATAACAGGAATGTGCTCTCTGGTATGATCTGAGCCAGGAAACGTTGGATCACAACCATGATCGGCAGCCAATATAACCAGATCATCTGCTCGCAGTGCTTGTTCTAATTGAGTTAAGCGCTTATCGAAGGCTTCTAAGGCTTCCGCATACCCAAGTACGTCTCGTCGGTGGCCAAATTGTGAGTCAAAATCAACAAAATTAGTGAAAATCAGACACCCTTCAGCAGCTGTTTTTAACTCTTCTAGGGTTTTATCAAACAGCTCTTGGTTGTGGCCTGCTTTAACACATTTTGTAATGCCACAGCCTGCATAAATGTCATTGATTTTTCCAATGCTTATCACCTGATGGCCTGCTTCTTTTAAGTAATCAAGCAGGGTTTTCTCCGGCGGAGGCATGGCATAGTCACGACGGTTGTAGGTCCGTTTAAAGTCATCGGCCTGCTCTCCAATAAATGGGCGAGCAATAACTCTACCTATGTTGTAATCATCGACTAAGGTTCTGGCAAGCTCTGACAGGGCATAGAGTCTTTCCAGCCCGAAGTGCTCTTCGTGAGCTGCAATCTGTAGCACACTGTCGGCGGAGGTATAAACAATTGGTTTACCGCTTTTTATGTGCTCTTTGCCAAGCTCTTTGATGATGTCAGTGCCGCTTGCCGCTTTTAAGCCTAATACCCCAGGAAGGTTTGCTTGTTGGATAAGGGCATCAATTAAAGGGGGGGGGAAACAGTAACCAGCCGCCCCTTCTTTAAAATAGCCCCAGTCAAAGAGTACGGGAACGCCTGCTAATTCGAAATGCCCGCTGGGGGTGTCCTTACCAAAGCTCTGTTCAACTGCATAGCCATACATCGCTTGTGGAGCTTCGAGCTCTTTGATTGGAATTAAGCGTTTGGCAGTACTGGATGTGTGTAAATGAATGAGCCCATATTTAATTAAATTTGGGATCTGTAAGGGGGTTTGGCGCTCTTTTTTTTCGAAAGCTTCTTGGCAATAAGTAAAGATGTTGCCAAAGGTATCTGCCCCTCGATCGCCATAACGTTCGGCATCTAAGCTTTCACCAACCCCAAATGAATCCATCAATAACACACAGACTCTTGCCATGATTAGTTTCGTCCTACGCGTTTGCAGTGAGTTTCTTTTAAGAAACAACAAGCAATAAAGGCAAGCCCTGCGCCAATGGGTAAAATGGTGAGTGCATATTGGTAGGCGCTGGGTGAGTATTGAGCTACGCCCGCAAGGGTTTTACCTTGCCAACCACTTTGTAGTAGCTGCCCAAAGATATTTTGATAGAGCACATACCCGCCTTGGGTCAAGATAGAGGCAACACTAACGGCGGTGGCTGTTAAAGCTGGCGGGTTATTTTCAGCGATTAACGGGTAACTGATGACCTGCGCGCTGGTGAAAAAGCCAACTAAGAAAAAGAGCAATGCCAGTAGTGAGAAACTAGGGTTTGGTTGGTAGATTAAGTAACAGATGCTAACCAGTGATAAGAGATTAAATACAATCATTGGCTTTTTTCGCAGCGCTAACTTGTCTGAGAGGTTGCCAATCACTGGAGCGCCTAAAATGGCACCAATGAAGATCATGCTGGTGACCATCGAGGCGTCTTGACGTGATAAACCAAAGGTTTGTTCTAGATAGAGACTGCCTATCATGGCACCAAGAATGGCAATTGGCATGTTCATTAAGCTTGTGTAGAGTGCAGCAAGTAGATTTTGAGCCTTGAAGTAGGACTGTCTCATGCTCTGCCAAATGCTCATACCATGCAGAGAATCTTCCCGTCTTAAAGGTCGTCCGTGCGGCCAGTCTTGAATGGTTTTACTAATAACGAGTAAGATCACTAGCCCCAGACCTGCATCAAACAACAAGGCTTCTCGCCAACCATAAGCGTTGATTAAGAGGGTCATTGGTGCTTGTGCAACCATGCCTCCAGTCATGGCCATGGTGACAATTAAACCGGTAATTAAGGCCATTTTTTGGGTAGGAAACCAGCGCGAGGCGAGTCGAATACTGGATAGAAAGCAAAAAGCACTGCCGATGCCGGTTAAAAATCGGCAGAGAAGCGCCACTTCAAAACTGCTGGTGCTGGCCAGTAGAAAGGTGCCAAAAATACAAACGGAGAGTGAAATTAAAATAATTTTCTTAGTTGAATAGCGATCCAGCAGCACGCCAGCGGGGAATAAAAACACGACATTGGCCACAAAATAAATACTGGACAATAAAACCATTTTATCCGCAGTAATGGCAAAGGCTTGCATCATGTCTTGCGAAATGCTGCCAAACAAGTTGCCTTGAATGAATTCATAAAAGAAAAACAGGGCGGCTGAAAAGCAAACAATGTAGGCTCTCATAAGATATTTTTTAGTCATAAGTGGTGTAATGGTGGACATGGTTAAGACCTCGCTTGCTTTGCTCGACAAAACGTTTCATTTGCCGCGGCAATTGCAACAAGGGCAATGATGATGCTAATGGGGAACATTTTCATGGCAAATTGAAAATCAATGGCACTGTAGACTCGAGCCCCGTTGGCCATCAAGCCATCCCAGTTCCAATCAAGAAGTGCACCAAAGACGACTTGTGCTACTCCTGCGCCTCCCATGATGATAAGTGAGGCAAGGCCTGTGCCGGTGCCGGTCAACTCTGGTGGATTGCTCTCACCAACAAAGGGGTAGCTGATTACTTGTGTGCTGGTAAAAAGGCCGAGTAAAAAGAAAAGGCAAGCAAGCGTGCTGTAGCCTAAGTTAAACCCAGCCGTAATTAAGCAAATGGTGATTAAACTAAAGGTTGCACCCAATAACATTGGCAGCTTTCGTGTCAGGAGGGAGTCAGAAATAAAGCCTGCTAAAGGGCAGCCAATGATTGAGCCTAGAAAAATTAAGGAGGTGACGTTAGTGGCTTGGGTTGTGTTTAGATGATAGACAATTTCCAAATAGTTCTTACCCCAGACCGCACAGAGCACCATAATCGGTAAATTAAGTAAGCAGGTGTAAACACCAGCTAGCCAGTTTTGTTTGTTTTTCACGACACAGGCGAGTTCAGTGAGTAGTTGTTGCTTGTCTTTATCGGGGCTTGTTTTTTTGCCACCGGGAGAATCTTGTACTTGCCAGTAGATAAGTCCCATGATGGCAACGCCCAACATCGCATCCAAAATTAGAGACTGGCGCCATCCTAGGATCTCTGCCAACCAGGCTAGTGGCGTTTGTGCGGCCATACCACCAAGAAAGGCAATGGTTACCACAAGACCAACAACCAAGGCCTGTCGGTTGGCTGGAAACCAGCGCGACACCAACATAATGCAAGAGAGAAAACAAAAAGCGTTGCCAATGCCAGAGAGAAAGTGAAAAATGCCTGCCCAAACAAAGGAATGTGACAGCGCAAAGCCAAGGGTTCCAATGATGCAGACAAAAATGGCGTAGAGAATGATTGTTCGGGTGGAATAACGATCTAAGAGGATGCCCGCAGGCAGTAAAAAAATTAGATCGGCTAGTAGGTAAGTGCTTGATAAAAAGCCAAGTTCGGTGGCACTTGCATCAAAGGCGACCCGGAGGGTGTCGTTAATAGCATTGAACATGTGCATTTGGATGAATTCGTAAAAAAAGAAGAGTGCGGCCGAAAAGCAGACGAACCAGGCCTTGCTACTGCCAATGGATGTCAATCGTTGACTGTGTTGTGGGGAAAGAGTAGACAACATAATCCTCTTATCTTGCAAACTTAAAAGTGCGCACATTATATCAGAAAAAATGGCAATGGTGTTTTTTTTATACAATTTTATTGAGCTAATTAGGGAACTTTTTCTTAAATTGATCATTGATTCGCATTTCGCCATCCAATAGCATACAACTAAAGGATGGAGACGACCGTGAAAAAGGATTTTAAGTATGCACCCTCTCTCAAGTAAGACGTTGGTTAGGATGGCGCCAGGCGTTCGTATTAGTAAAGCACGTCTTAGTGAACTTCTTGAGGTTAGGGAAGAATTACTCCTCATCGATGAGGCGCCCTCCTTAGGCCCTAATTTAAAGCAAAGCTATTTAACAAGATTTCAAATGTTCGTTAAAGGAAGTCTCTACTGTGCCGAGCATTTATTAAACGATGCTTTCTCAGGCATTGATAATGTAGAGTCATTAAAACTCTACATCACGGGCCTGCAACAGGAATATGAAAGAGGCATTGAGGACTTATCAGAAGAAACAACCATATCAACCTTTCAACAGCTCTTTAGTCGCTCATGTGTTCGTCTCACGGCAGTGTTTGAAACACTAACTCCCTATGACTTTAAGCAATTGGAACGAATGTTATCAAAGGCTGAAGAGTATGTGGTGTTGCTAGGTGGCAGGCCTGACTTAGTCACCATTTCAACACTCAACATTGCTGGAGAGTCCGGTTTTTTGGTTCAGCGAGAGACAAAAATCTCACCCCTAACACCGCGTTTACGACAAGAGTTTTGGAGCATTCGAGAGTGCCTTTTAAGGCGAGCTGACGAGGACATAGAAGAACTTGAGTTGCCCGCTTGGTATGTGAGCTTAGAGCCCTCAGAGCAGCGTTATTTAGAAGCGGTTTTACAAACGGTTCGTTCGCAGCAAGAGTTAGAGGAGACCTTTGCCAATTACTCATCGAGGCTCCGAGGTATTTTGGGGCCGGCAAACTACCGGGAACATCACTATAAGTGGGTCTCTATACCCACAGTGCAAACAGAACCCTTTCAAACAAAGGATGAGGGCAGACGATTAACCTCAAGCATTATTGCCTCGAGGGAGGTCCCTCATACGCTGACCGATGTTAGAGTCTTGCACGCAGCTCGTAACCTAGAAAGCATTGTCAATCATGCCATCGAACAATATGCAGCAAAGCGGATAGATGCACTAAATTTGGAAGAGGGGTTAGTCAATGGCCAAGAAATTGCACTGCCTGTACTCGTGCAAACCCTTATTTCTCCGGCACTCCCCAAAGACCGAGAACTAATGGTCGATAAGCTTCAGGGTATTGAAGAATTTAATCGAGTACTGAGTGGGCAAGAGAGTCACTGGATAAAGAGCAAATACCCTAAGCCTCTTAGGGTTAAAACGGCTGCCGGGCGGGAAGTCGTGGTGAACATCATGCCTGTTTTATATTCCAGTAACCACCCACTAAACCTCTCAAAAATTGTTGAGCCAACCATGCCAACAGAGCCTGATTGTCAGAACATTATTGCGCATGTTGAGCAGTTTTTGAGAGAGTACCCACAACGAGCCGACATTCGAAGGCTGTTAGACTTATATCAAGAGGTGCTAGGTGTTGATATTGGCTATTTTCAGGCAATAAAATACGTAAAAACAGCCACCGAGACCTTTTTTGATCGCAAAGGCCGACAGTTGTTTCTTTGTTCAATCGAGCAGTTAATCTTTGAGCGCATGGGGGCGGTTCCTTATGGCTCTTGTGTGAGCGCGAAGGACCGAAAAGGCTTAGAGTTTATTCACACCGATGCCATGGCGCTTTATTTTAAGGCTTATCGACGTTGGCCAGAACATGGTGATGATGGCAAAGAGCGCGATAATTTTGTCGAAATTTTTGCAAGCATTTACGTCACCCGTCACCATCATGAGAGTGCGGGACAAAACGCTCCTGGGGCCAATGGCATTAAAACGCCAAACTACTATTTGCCAACGGACATGCAAACGAGAATCAAAGAACTCTACCTCGAACTCTATGGGCCAATGGCAACGCTCTCTTGTGATAATCAACTGGCTGATAATAATGAATTAAAAGCCGTTTTAAGTAGCGTAAGCAAGAACCGAAAAACTGTTTGTCAATCAGAAGTTCAGACACAAGTAGGTTTTTTACCTAATCTTGTTGGGCGTTATGTGACTCAAGGGGGAGGAGGTCTCGGAGTATCAGAGAAAGCCACCTACAGCGCAGAAGATTTATTAAACATAAAAGAAAAGTTGCAAGACATTTTAAATGCACGCAGGTTTTGGAAAAAGCTCACAGATTGGCAACTAAGCGATCTCTCCTACCCTTTAACGCTTCCTCTAGCGCTTCCGATGGTCTTTTTTAAGAAGAATAAGAAAGACAGCCCTCGTGAGCCGAGTGGGGTAACCAAGTTAAAAGAAGTCTTCTTAAGAATTACCACTAGCCGGGAGGCCTTTTCATTGCAGTCGATGGCAAGCCTTGCACAAGCGCTCACCTACCGACCAGAAAGCTCCTGGCGACACGAAAAAACGGAAATATTCTATAAAATTGTCGAGGAGTTATTCTATCATGTTGGCGTTCCAGTGCTTGCTAAGAAGGCTCTGCAGAGACTAGAGGACTTTCATCAAGAGGTGATGACCATTGAACGTCAGCGCGCAAGCAAAGGTGAACAGACAGATCAAGCAGAGCTCACTTACTCCAGTCAAAGTGGTGGTTCAAGTGATTTCACTGGTGACTCTGAGACAGAGGAGGAAGATGAAGAGTCTCTCGCCAAGGCTTGTGCGTCTTTGAGTCTATCAGACAATTCCATCTAGCCCATAAACAAGCTTTGAGAGCTCACTGACCCGAGAGCATGCTAATAGGATCCCTTGCGAGAAAGCCTCACGACCAATGCAGTTGCTCTCAATGGTTAGGCTCTCTCCCTGGCTACCAAAGATTACTTGCTGTTTGGCAATGAAGCCAGGCAGTCTCAGTGAATGAATATTAACAGACTGATGAGAGAGGCCATGAGCGGGGTTATTAGGATCTTGATGCTCCATGGGTGGTACAAGGCGATTCTCTGCAATCATTTCCGCCGTTTTAAGAGCCGTGGCAGATGGGGCATCAAGTTTCTTTTCGTGATGCGTCTCAATAATTTCAACATGTGGGAAGTAGTTTGCAGCTAAGCTTGCAAAACGCATCATTAAAATGGCGCCAATGGAAAAATTTGGGGCAATTAGGCCTCCTAGACCTTTGTTCTCCGAGAGCGTTTGTAGAGCATCAATTTGTTGAAGGCTTAAACCGCTGGCGCCAATCACCGGATGGACCCCTTGTTCAATAATGGTTCTTGAGTTGTCAAAGACTGCGGTGGCATTGGTTAATTCAACCACAATGTCGGCACCGGTTTGCTCGATGGTAGTGGCTAAATCATCGGCTCGAGTGTTTTTGGCAACAAGCTCAAATTCTGAATGCTGCTCGAGTGCGGCCACCGCAACACGACCAAGACGGCCATTGGCGCCGTTAACGATCACTTTTTTCATAGAAATTTTATCCTGTAGAGAAATAGACTCAAAATACGTGGAATTAACCACATCTAAAAAAGGGCATTTTGGAGTCTCATGGGTATATTTGTACATCTTAGTTAGAGAGGGTGGAGCAAACTACTCGTCGTCATCCTCGCCTTCAGTGAGCTTGTCCTCATTTGAAATTACCCTAAAAGCCCAAACGACTGCAAAGGGCCAACCGATGATGGTTGCTTGCATGATGATGGCAACAAATGCTTTGCCTGGCTCGTCTTTGAGGAAGAGCGCAAAGAACGGGAAAGCCACAATTAATAGGAACATGAGTGCTTTTTTAATCATTATTCGTTTCCTAGATGAGCATAGTGCTGATCATAGACCAAAACGTATGAGAGTGACAAATTGATTCAAAAAGTTAAACAATGGGCTTGAAAATGTGGCGTAAGTCTTATAGAGTCCCCCGGTCGATCAGCTTTAACATTTTTTTGTTGGGCTAAATTCATTTGCAGAAACAAGGATTATTGTATGTGCGCTAGAAAGTATTCTGGTGAAAGTAATAAACTAAAACGACATCAAAAAGAGCAGGCCAACCAAGCTCGTCGAGAAGTTTTAGCTTGGTTAAGCAAAACCTTTCCAGAAGCCTTCGATACCCAGCACAGAGTTAGACCTTTAAAAGTAGGCATTATGCAAGATATTTTTTCAGAGGCGAAGAAGCATAAGGTGCCATACTCCAACTCCAAGTTTCGACAAGTGATGGCCATGTTTACCAACCGATTAGAATATTTGGCTTGCTTGAAGTTGCAAAAAGATGACCGCATCGATCTTATGGGAAAAGTTGTTGCGCCGGTGACCGATCGAGAAGGCATGGTTGCAGCAAATACTCTAAGAAAACGAGTTGAGCAAATGACTCGTGATACCTTAAATGAAGAAAAGAAGCTGAAAGATAAGAAACCTAAAGAAGGTCGAGTAGCGACCACCTACCCTTATCGAGCGCCCATTAAGGCTGAACCTCAAGTTACTAAAAGTCCACAAGTAGTGGTCAAACGCAAAGTAAGCCCTGATAGAATTGCCCGCATGCGTGAAAAACTGGGACTGCCCAATAAATAGGCACTATAAATTTTTTGCACTCGCTATCTGACTTAACTACCATTAAAACTAACATCTTTTTATGAGGACTACGAATGATTGAGTTTGATTGGTATGGATTTTTAGTAAATAGAGGGCTTGATGTTGCTTATTCTTTAATGAGTCTACTCATTGGGCTTTTTGTAATCCGAATTATTCGTGGTCGTCTTCGAGACGTTTTAAAGAAAAAAGTAAAAGATCCCACCGCACTGCTGTTTGTTGTAAATATTGCCTACGGCGGCATGTTGCTGGTACTGGCGATTATTGTGCTGACCAAACTAGGGGTTCCTTCAGCCTCACTGTTAACCGTGTTGGGTGCAGGTTCCTTAGCCATAGGTCTTGCTCTAAAAGACTCTTTAACCAACATTTCTAGCGGCATATTACTCATTTTTTTAAGACCTTTTCGCATTGGCAATACGGTAGAAGCAGGCAGTGTGTTTGGAACGGTTGAGCAAATCAACCTTTTTACCACGCAAATTAAAACAGCCAATAACCAAGTTTGTTATGTGCCGAATAAAAACATTATGAATGGGCGCATTGATAATTATTCAGAGCGAAAAACAAGACGGGTTGATTTATCCATTGGCATTTCCTACGGCTCGGATTTAAGTCGGGCAAAAGTAATTTTACAGAACCTGTTTGAAGGCGAAAAGCGAATATTAAAAGATCCCAAACCCTTTATTGGTGTTAAGGATTTAGCAGACAGTGCGGTGGTTTTGTGTGTGCGGCCCTGGGTGAAAACACCAGACTATTGGCCGGTGTTGTGTGAGTTGCAGGAGAAGATTAAGCTCAAATTTGATGAAGAAGGCATCGAAATACCGTTTCCACAAATGGATATTAATGTGCAGAAACAAGGTTAAGAGTAAAAAAGTTAAGGGATGGGGGCTCTGCGCGTGGGTAGCTCACCAAGTTCTATGCCGTCATCCACTCCATGTGCTTCAGGAAAGCGCGTTGGAGAAGGGGGCGCCTCATCCATTTGTTCTTGCAGTAACCCATTGCTTTGTTGAGAACTCTGAAAGAGTGTACACCACACGCTTTTGGCAGGCGGTGGGGGGCAAAGTTCACTATTTTTAGTTTGCAGTGCAAGATAGTGCTGTAAATAGGCTGGCGGTTGGTTAAAAATGGCGTGATAGAGTTCTGAAATCCCCTGGCGAACTCTTTGTAAACTCCAGGGATCTGCCTGGTGGTGGTTGGTGAGTTTAAAAAGAATGTCATTTTTATTTTCTCTGAAATAGTTATTAATGCTGCGAACTTTCTCTTTCGGGTTTAGGTCCTCACTTAGTAGGTCTTCAAGCGTGTTAATAACCTCTCGTTTACCAGTTAAGGTGTACTCATTTTCAAAGAGGGAACGATGTTGATAGCATTTGCTCTCAGCCTCATTTAAATATTTCCTAAACTTGTTAACAGACTTTCGAATCTTTTTAAGTGTCTTATAGGCGGCGAGATTGGTTTTATCAAACGTCTCTTTGTTGTCTTTTATAACCTTTTCAATTTGCGTTTTGAGTGCATCAGCATCGGCTTCAAACTTATCATTGAATTGAATCGAAACAAGACGTCTTTTAATCTCAGTCTGATTAAAAAACTGCTCTTTCCTTTTTTGTAGAGCTGCTTGTAGATCGGTGCGATAACCAACTTGAAAAAGCTCAGCCGTCTCTTGGCTAAAACAAACAGTATTGACGGTTTCATCAAAATGTTCTTCGAAAATCTGTTGAATCAAGCTGTAGTCATTTTTTTGTTGATTACGCCGGTCGGCTTTTAAGTAATTTCGTTGGCGTTGATTGATTTCATAGGAGAGCTTGCTACTGTTAATTAACCCTTTAGTGTGAGCTTCACTCTTTTCAATCAAAGGTTTAAGTGTTTCCAGTATGGTGAAGGTTTCACTGGGGAAATGATTGGTTTTAACATTTTTCTTTAGCTCAAGAAAAGAATGGAGCTCTTCTTGATTAATTTGCAAGGGCAACAAAGACGGAGGTGGGCTTACAAGCTTATCAACAATGGCGCTTTGTAATTCTTGGCTGGATAGATGAATCTTCTTAACATCTGGTGTGAGCTTTTGGCTCATCAAAAGTCCAAAAGCATGACTATCCGTTAATTCAAGGTGCTCTCGGTGAACTCCATCACGGCCAATATAGACAAACTTCATCGAGTTCGAGTCACTGTCAGGATCAGAAAAACATAAGATGGTGTCCTTAAGAGGCGTCTCTAATTCTGCTGCGTCCTCTTCACTTATAAAATGCACTTGGCAACCTGTTAAACTGTGCCGAACAAATGGGAACTGGTTGGCTTGGTCATTCGTAATTAAAGCATTCTCTAGTAGAGGCACCACGTTTATAATGGCACTCTTTAGTTCGGAGTCAACTTGAGGCACCTTAAAATATTTTAAAACGTTGTACTGTCCAGGCGTTTTTTTAGCAAGAAGTGACCTCAAGGTTTCGATGTCTGTTAGATGTCTTTGATAAACTTTTCGTTTGGTTTCTTGAATCGTGAGTCGAATGTATGAATTTCGGATCCTTGTGCCCATTAAACCTTGATGATCTTTAATAAGTCGTATGCGTTTTTTTACATTGCAAAGAGGGGTTAGCAACCCTAGGTAAAATTGATCAAGCGCCTTGTTAAGCGGCGTCGACAACATTCCAGGGGAAAGGGCATAACGAGTTTCCAATTGGTCAATTTTTACAGAAATTTCATTTAGATAGTTCTTACGAAGCTCGGGCAATTCTTCAAGCACCCGCTCATTGGTAGAATTAGCAAGCAAGCTAACGCGAGCTTTCAATTCTAATAATAGATTGATAACTTCAGCAGACTCAGCCAACATGGGCAGCTGAGTAATCGTGCTAATGACTAAGTCAACGACGGAAATAAGGCCATTGTATATTGAAGAAACAGGGTCCGAGTGGTTGCTGGAGAAAAAATCAAAAAAGCGGTGAATGCAATGGCTTAAGCCCAAATAAAATACAACGCGTTTACTTAAACGCTCAATTTTATTAGCAACCTGACTTGCTCGAGTTCTCGCGCTATCAACTCTTGACGCGGTGAGTTTGACTCTGGCTTCTTCTGTTTGATTCGCTTTCTTTCTGATGTGAGTTGGTAACTCATAGAGTGCATTTAAGGCAGTGGTCAGATAGGGTGTTTGAGAGTGATGTTCATAATCATTGGGTTCATAGTATTTTATTTTAAGTGTGATTTTTCGACTTACATCATTAATGCTTTCAAGAATATTTTTGCAAAAGGCATTTAAGTAGGGGTCATCTTTTAACTGGTAATACAGGTTTAGGGCCTGCTGAAATTCAAGATAGCCATTGGCCAAATCAGAGACATAAGCATAACTGCTCTGCTTATTATTCATGGACTCAAGCTTTATTGCGGCTTGTTCAAGACCAAAGAGTAAGTTTGCTAATCGCTTATAAGCCAATAGTTGATAGGGCACTTCCAGGGTGGTCGTTTCATCCATTACTTCAGGAAAAGGTTGTGACTCTTGCTTTTCATCTATTTGATAGTCCTCCCACAGGACCACATCCCCATCTGAGGTGACATAATAACGAGTGAGGTCATCATCCAAATGGTCATTTGCCTCATTCTTTTTAGGTCGGCAAGCCTCTTGTAAGGTGGGGCTTAAATAGCTTTCTAAACTTGCAAGCTGGGCTCGAAGCTTAGAAATCTGACGGGAGAGTGCGGTCGTTTTTAGTAAGTGATCTTCTCGATTACTTTTAGATGCTTCCGGCTTTTTTTTCTCTTCTGCTAGCAGGCAACTTGTATTTTTTTCACCAACCAATGCTCGTGCCTTGTCTTGATAAGCGTTTTTTTTCTCCTTTAGTTCCTCTAAATGAGTTTGCAATTGTACCCTTAAGGGCTCTCGAGCGCTTCTTAAGACGGCAAAGGCTTGCTCGAAGCTTTGTAGGTGGTGAGAGGGCACAAAGGATTTCAGAAAGGGCTTTAGCGCCTCAAAATGCTCGATCTGTTGCTCGCTTGCCTCGCTTGCTTTGCCAAGCGGCAGTAAACTATTTTGAAAGACGTCTAAGGAGCGGATATTTTCAGAGACCTCATGGGCTCTTTCTCTGTACCAAAAGTACAAATCAATGAGTTCATCCACGTAACATGTGGTGTCAGGCAGGTTTAGCTGATTTACTCGTTGTTTGACAATGTTCTCAATGATGCTTGCTTTGGTTTTATAGTGAATAATTGTGCTGGCATCGAGCTTTTTAAGCGCAGGTTTTATGTTAACTAGGGGAATGCTACCGAAAAGCTCTTCTCCATAGTAAAGAAATCGGTATGATAAGGTTTCATCGTCTTTTTGAAGTTGCAAGGTGCCAGCTTTTAGTGCTTTATCATTGATAAGCTCGGTTTTCATGGAAGGCAGGTGCGATAAGATTGCCACCTTTTCTTGTATGTTTTCCCGATGGTAGTTATAAGCAAGTTGGTTTCTCTTAATATTCAAAAGTAGCTGTTTGTAGTGTGACTCTAGATAGCGATGAGTAATCTCGAGCGTTTTAAGTTTTTTCCTTTCGTCAGAACTTAACGTTCTTGTTCTATAGATTACAACTAATTTAAAGAGGACTTTTCGAGACTCGTTCAGTTTTTCGCAGAACAGCTTTTCACTGTTTAAGAGTTCAGCCAGATCGTGTGAGAGTACGTTTGCTTGAGATAAAGGGTTTTTCACAAGCGGGGCAGAAAGAGAGAGCTCACTGAGTCCTTCAGCATACTTTTCTTTTTGGGCACTCACTTGTTCTTTTTCTATTCTTGCTCGATTTTTTATATAATCTAACCAATTTTTAGCTTCAATGACGCGCACGTTAGGCTGGGATTTACTCTTAGGCTTTTCTCCCATTAAAGAGGCACAGAGTCGTACTTGAAAGGAGCTCGGGTAGGCATTCTTTGGTAGGTTTAAAGAGAAGGCTTGTAGCTTTGAGTAATTATTTAGAAGGCCTTGTCGGGCTACGTCCTCTATTTCTCCTCGTCTATAAATCTCTGTTAGGATCTTTGCTCTATAAGGCGTTAGTTCATCCAAGCTTCTAAGGCTGGTTAATGGGCAGTCGAGTGAGGTCAATAGAATTTCCCCTTCTGCAACCCTCAAAGGTTGATGTGGGACACCGTTTCTTACGATGTAAGCACAGCGTTGTGACTCATTGAAATAATAGGTATTGGCCTCAGTCTGCTTTGTTGGTTCTAAGTTTGTTGCTGAAATATGAAAATTTTGATGGAGCAGCTCAATTCGACCATCGGGAGTAATGTAGTTTAGTCGCTGCTTGTCTAAGACATAGCAGTCTCTTAGCTCTTTTTTTCGAGCTTCATACAAGGATAAGGTATAGAAATAGCAACCATCTTCCTTTGCGATTCTGGCATTATAGAGTAATTTTCCATCAATGATTTTTAAGAAAATATCATTACGTTTAAAAGCAATTTGAGCATCATTTTGCGGCTGTTCTCTCTCCCCGGTTATAAGCTTAAAGCCTTCTTGTTCCGATTCTTGTCCGCGTTGATCAAAATAATAGAGTTTCTTTGTGGATGGGCTGTAGACATAGGCATCTAGAAGAGACTCTCTTCTTGCTTTTGCAAGGCTCATTAAGTGGAGGTTGCTGTGCAGAGCAGGTAGTTCATGCTCGAGATTATACCGAAGGCGGTCTCCCTCAGCGGTTTCTATTTCAAAAATATTGACATCAAACGGTGGATCTTCCTTATTCAAATGCAGCGTGATAGGTGTTTCGGTGAGACTAATGAGCTCAAATGGCGGCTTCTCTTGGTAGTGAGTGAGAAGCTCGTTCGCAGCGGTTATCAGAGCATCGAGCTGCTTCTCTTGCTTTAGATATTCTCGGTAGAGCTCCCACTGCTCAAGCTCTGTTAAGTCAGCAACTTCATTGATAAGTTTTTTTTGTGCATTAAATTTTAAAATGGGACGAGTGAGATGTGTTCGCAACAGTACTTCTTGGTCATTAATTTCCTGAGACACTAGAGCCTTTGCTCTTGGGAGCATCATCAAGCGAGCATTACCTTCTACTTCTTGCTTGTGTCTTTGTCGTTGCTGAATTTTAAAATCCAGATTGGTGTGACGCTGTTTTAGAGTAAGCGTCAATTCATTGAGCGTTTGTTTAAGTGTCTGAAGTTGAGCAACACAGCCCCAGACTGGTGTATTAAACGGAACATTATCACTAAGAGGCCTGAGTGAGACTAGTTGTGCCTCACTGAGAAAGGAGGCGTTCTTTTTCACTTCAACTAGAGCATCATTTACGTCTGCGATCAGATCTTCGTTCAATTCATATGTTTCAATGCCAGAAAGAAGCTCTTGTATTTGTGCTTGCACCAGCCTTGTTTGGTGCTTTATTCTCTCTAAGTCATCAAGATCGTCAACCAGAGGTGCAAGTCGTGCTCGTAGAAAAGACTCGTCTTCTAGGTGTAGTAGGTTTTTTGCTTTCTCATCGAAATTAACCAGGCTTTGACTTAGGCCAATTAATAAATCGTAATAGCTGGTGAGGTGAGTCATTAAGAGAGAGGAGAGTGTCCGTGGTTTGTGCATTAATTGCAGTTCGCTCTTATCGACAAAGGAGAAGATCTTGGCTAATAGATCGTATTTAATTCTGGCTAAAATACTGATTATCAGGCGCTCTGCACTGTCATCGAGATTGCCGCATTGTTGACTAATTCGTGAGAGGCTTTTGCTAATTTGATGTATGAGACGTAAGCTGTTAAACAGAAGAGAGAGCGGGTTGCTGGCATTTCTTATAGTGCGGGCAAGCTGTTCTCCTTCGTGACGAAGCTTTTCCAACTCATCGTAGTTTGCATTTGGCGCTTTTTGCGTCATGGTTGGCTGTAAACTCTCAAGTTCTATGCGCAGAGACTCAATCTGTTCAGGCAATCTTATGGACAGTTCACTGATTAAGGCCGAGGTTGAACCGCCTTGATGAGGGCCCATCTGATCGACGGCATGTCCTGTGAGTTTGCCGAGATTGTAAGCAGCCTCTTGCAGCTTGCTGTGCTGAGAGCCTTGCGCAACGCAGGTCTTACTAAACTCGTAGGCGAGGTTAAAGTATTGAGAGGCATCACCAATTTCTTCCTGAAAGTCCGCAAGAAAGCCGACACTAAGTTGATTTAAGAAATAACAGGCCTTATAAGCGTGATCGGGCAAGCCTGGGGCATTCATGATGCTTCTGAAGGTTTGTTCCCCCAGCCCTTCTAAGCTTATAAACACTTGCTCCAAATGGTACAAACCATTAAATAAATCCTTTATTTGCTGAACTTGATTAGGATCTTGTTGATAATTTGGCTTATTTTTTTCATTGACAAAGGGAGGACGCGTTTTTTGTTCAGCGGTTGTTGGTGGGGGCAACAGGCCTTCAAAGTTGCCAAAATAGGCCAATACGTCGTCTGGATAGGCGCGCGCAAGTCGCTCCCAGAGGGAGTTACTACTGTCTCTGATGATCTTCGAGACGGCCAAGTCTTTGAAAAAATTCAAATTGATCACGAGGTGTCCATGAATGCAAAACTGCCTTATATTAACACAACAAGGCGTCAAAAAAAACAAAAACCGAAAAAATAGTGTAAATATTACTCAACAAGGCTTGCTTTCATCGCTAGTTCACCCTCTAAACCTTAAGACAGCTTACTTTCACATTGGTAGGAAACTCGCCATAATGGTGCTTTGATCAGACGCTAGCGGTTATTTGAATGTTTAAAAGGACTTTTCTGTTAGTAGGAGGGCTGTCTTGGGCACTTTCTGCTTTTTCTTATAACCTAAGTCTTAAAGAGGCTGAGCGATTGGCACTAAGGCACTCTGCCATGAGCCTAGCCTTAAAAGAAAAAAGTGAGGCCGAGAAGGAAAAGGCTCTGTCTCAGGGCCAGCTTGCCGATCCTAAGCTCTTTTTGGGCTTGATGAATGTGCCTGCCGACACCTTTGATTTTGACCAAGAAAACATGACGCAAATTCAAGTTGGTATTGAGCAGGCTTTCCCTAAAGGACAGAGCCTGCGTTATCAATATTCAAAAACAGATGCTTTGTCGATGGCAACCGCTCAGCAGCAGGCCGATCTCAATCTCAAGATTAAAGAAGCCCTTCGTCTTAATTGGAGTGCTTTGGTCTTTTGGCAAAACGCTCAACGCATTCACCAAAAAGAACAAGAAGCATTCAAACACTTAGTTGATGTAGCAGAAGCCATGCTTTCAAATAATAAGAGTCAACAGCAAGATGTTTTTCGGGCAAGGCTGGGTGAAATTGGCGCTCAAAATAAGTTAATTAAGGATAGGGAGAACATTGACGCAGTCAAAATAAAGCTTGCTCGATTACTTGGACATAAGACGGCTAACCGCATTTCGGTGCAGTCATTTCCCTCTTGGCTAGTTGAAACCAAGCAAACTGGACTCTCACAGAGACTGATGACTCACCCAAGATTGCAGGCCGATGCCTCTCTCATTGCGGAAAAAAAGGCCGCTGTTTTATTGGCAAAGGAGCAATTTAAGCCAGGCTTTATGGCAGGGGCGGCTTTTGGTATTCGACAAGGCTCTGCGGCAAATGGTAAGAAACGCTCTGATTTTGTCACCTTAAGGTTAGGGATAAATGCGCCCCTATTTCCAGAGATGCGCCAGTCAAAGGTATTAAACTTTGCAGAAAAAGCGAAATGTTCGCAGGAGGCGAAAAAACTAGAAGATTATCGGGCGCTCTATGAACAGTACCAAAAAGCCTTAGTGGACTATCATGAAAGCAAAGAGAGGCTAAGATTGTATGAAAAGGACTTTTTGCCTGAGAGCCAGCTCTATGTGCAGGCAACGCTTGCGGCCTACCAGAATGCTAAAGCAGATTTTCCAAATTTAGCACGAGCCTACGTTCGACAATTTAATGTTGAGATTGAGGCTGAGAGGGCAAAACTAGAGCGGGTGGTTGCTGAGATAAACTTGCTGTATTTACAGGGAAAGTAAGATGAAAAAAGCTCTGTTGTTAATGGTTTTAATGCTAGGTTCCTTTATGGTAGGCCTTTTTTTGTCGCCGACGCTCATAAAAAAAGGGCCTCCTCTGCTGGCTAAGAAAGCAGAAAAAAAAATCTTATATTGGGTGGCGCCTATGGATGCAAACTATCGGCGTGATAAACCTGGAAAATCTCCAATGGGCATGGACTTAGTACCCGTTTATGAAAAAAACACTAAGAGCACGGATGACGCATCAATCGTTAACATTTCATCAGAGGTGATTAATAAACTTGGTGTTAAAACAAAGCGTGTTGAATCAAGACGCTTAAAGCAAGTCATTCATACCGTTGGCTTGGTGCGTGCTGATGAAGAAAAGATTGAGAGCGTTAATGTCTTTGTGGATGGCTGGATCCGTCACTTAAAAGTGAATGCTGAAGGGGAAAGCGTAAAAAAAGGGCAAGTCCTTTTTGATTTATATTCACCGACGCTGGTGCAAGCACAGCAAGAATACTTGCTGGCTCTAGAGAGTCAGAAAGCAAACTTAATAAAAGCAGGCGAGCAGAAGCTTCGCACCCTAGGGCTTAGTTTGCATCAAATAAAATCGCTTCGAAAAAGTAGACAAGTGGCAGAGAACATACCGATTTTTGCTGCAAGTAGTGGCGTTGTGTTAGCACTTAACATTCGAGATGGGATGTTTGTCAAACCAAATGCCAATTTAATGATGATAGAAGATCTGAGCTTTGTCTGGGTACGAGGATCCATTTATGAGAAAGATGCAAGTCTCATTAAACGACACCAACGGGCGGTGGCAACCTTTACAGGGCTCCCTGGGGTTGAGTGGTTGGGGCAGGTTGCCTACATTTACCCAATACTTGATAAAATGACCCACACGCTCTCTATTCGACTTAAATTTCCCAACCCAGGATTGACCTTAAAACCTAACATGTACGCAAACATCCGCATTTTAGTCAACAGTGAACAAAAGAGTTTGCTCATTCCACGAAGCTCGGTGATCCCAACAGGCCATGGCCCACGGGTGATTCTATCGCTCGGTGGTGGTAAATTTAAGCCACAAGAGGTGACACTCGGCCGAGAGGAGGAAGCCTTTGTTGAAGTTTTATCTGGTTTAAAGCAAACAGATAATGTTGTGGTCTCTGGGCAATTTTTAATTGACTCTGAATCAAATTTGAATGCTTCCTTTAAGCGCATGAGCGCACCCTCTGCCCATAAAGGGCATCACCACCATCACCACCATCACCACCATCATCACATGATGACAAAGAAGGTAAAAGAGCAGGATCTAAAGTACTTAAGAGGCAAAGTGCTATCAATAGATGCTAAAAGACAGCGAGTAACTGTCTTATTAAAAGAGAAAATTTCTCCAATGCTTAATAAGCCCAATGTTATTTTGCAAGCCTCAGTTAATCCAGAAGTCTCTTTCAATCTTTTCAAAAAGGATGAAGAGGTGCTGGTGATTTTAGTGAAAAAAGACAATAGCCAATATCAAATCGAGTCGGCAAAACCCGTCGAACCCTCAAAGAAGGAACGACGCAGATGATAAAAAAAGTAATCAGTTGGTCGATTGATAATCGACTCATTGTCTTAATGGTTAGCCTACTGTTGTTTGTGATTGGGTTGATAGTGCTTTCAAAAACTCCTGTTGATGCCATTCCTGATTTATCGGATGTGCAAGTCATTATAAAAACCCCTTACCCCGGCAGAGCACCACAAGTGGTAGAGCAGCAAATCACCTACCCACTCTCAACGGCCATGCTCTCTGTGCCTGGTGCAGAAACAGTGAGAGGATTTTCTTTTTTTGGAGACTCTTATGTCTATGTACTCTTTAAAGATGGCACAGATTTATATTGGGCGAGATCGCGTGTTTTAGAATACTTAGATCAAGTCAGTGGCAAACTACCTTCTGATGTCAAACCAACCCTTGGTCCTGATGCGACAGGTGTTGGCTGGGTTTTTGAGTACGCCTTGGTTGATAAAACGGGCGGGCATGATTTAAGTGAATTAACCAGTTTGCAAAATTGGTTTATGAAGTATGAGTTGCAAACGATTCCAGGGGTGTCAGAAGTTGCCACCATTGGGGGGATGGTCAAACGATATCAAGTCATCATAGAGCCGAGAAAATTAAGAGCGTATGGACTCACCTTGCAAAAGGTTAGAGACGCCATTTTGTCTGCCAACCAGGAAGTTGGAGGGTCTGTGATTGAAATGGGAGAAGCTGAATACATGGTGCGTGTCAAAGGTTATCTCAATACTATAAAGGAGTTTGAGTCGATTCCTCTGGGCAAAAATAATCATGGGGTGCCTATTATTTTAAAAAACATTGCAGACATACGTATAGGACCACAACTAAGGCGAGGCATTGCTGAATTAGATGGTCAAGGAGAAGTGGTTGGTGGTGTCATTGTCATGAGTATGAATGCCAATGCAGAAGCAGTCATTCATAGAGTAAAAGAAAAATTGCATCAACTAAAAAAAGGTTTGCCCAAAGGCGTGGAGATTGTGACCACCTATGATCGCTCCTCACTAATAGAGCGGGCCATTGAAACCTTAAAGTCTCGTCTAATCGAAGAAATTATCATTGTTATTTTAGTGTGCTTTTTATTTCTGTATCACCTTCGCTCGGCTTTAATTATTGTTTTTACCTTGCCACTTAGTATTTTACTTGCATTTATTGTGATGAGGGTGCAAGGGATCAATGCAAACATTATGTCTCTAGGGGGCATAGCCATTGCGGTTGGGGTAATGGTGGATGCTGCCATCGTGATGATTGAAAATGCCCATAAATCCTTAGAGAATAAAAATGTTTTTGGGGAAAAGAGGTGGGAGCTCATCAAACAATCTGCCATAAAAGTTGGGCCGTCACTTTTTTTCTCATTACTAGTTATTACTCTTAGCTTTATGCCTGTATTTAGTCTTCAGGCTCAAGAAGGGCGCTTATTTGCCCCGCTTGCTTTTACCAAGACCTATGCCATGGCGGCGTCTTGTTTGGTTTCAATTACCCTGGTGCCTGTGTTAATGGGGTATTTTATTCGAGGACGCTTACTCAGTGAGACAAAAAACCCAATCAATCGAGTTCTGGTCTTTATATATAAACCGTTATTGAAAATAGTATTAAACCATCCGAAAAAAACCTTAGCATTATTGTTTTCACTGTTCATTTTAACCATTTATCCATTTAAGCAGTTAGGCAGTGAGTTTATGCCGGAGCTCGATGAAGGGGACTGGATGTACATGCCTTCAACCTTGCCAGGTATTTCAACGGGGAAAGCGCGTCAATTATTGCAGCAAACCGATGAATTAATTGCAAGCCTTCCTGAGGTGGCGCGTGTTTTTGGAAAGGTTGGGCGAGCAAAAAGTGCAACCGATCCCGCCCCTCTTAGCATGATTGAAACCATCATACAGTTTAAGCCTGAGAGTCAGTGGCGGCCAGGAATGACTCGTGAAAAGCTAAAAGAGACGTTAAATGAGTTAACCCGATTACCAGGACTAACCAATGCTTGGGTGATGCCGATTAAAGGGCGCATCGATATGCTGGCTACTGGAACTAAGACCGCGCTTGGTTTGAAAATCAGTGGCCGCGATCTTAAGAGCATTCAAGCGCTTGGTACTCAATTAGAATCGCTTTTAAAAAAGGTGCCGGGAACTTTGTCTGCTTATGCCGATCGGGTGGTTGGTGGGCGTTACGTAATCATTGACATCGATAGACTTAAAGCTGCTCGTTTTGGTTTAAACATCAAAGACATTCAAATGATCATCAGTGCTGCCGTTGGTGGCATGACCATCTCAGAAACCATAGAAGGAAGAGAACGCTACCCCATTAATCTACGTTACCCCCAACGGTGGCGAGATTCTGAAAAGCGACTCAATCGTTTACCCATTATTACCAATAGTGGTGCACAAATAACCTTAAGTGACGTTGCAAATGTCAGCATTGAAGAGGGGCCGCCGGTTATAAAAAGTGAAAATGGGCAATTAACAGGGTGGGTGTTAATTGATTTAGAGGTTAAGGACATTGAAACTTACGTAAAAAAAGCACAAAGCATAATTGATCAATCAATTCGTTTGCCAACTGGCTATACGCTGTCTTGGTCTGGGCAATATGAATACATTGAGCGTGCTAAAGCACAGCTTTCTATGGTGGTACCTCTGACTCTTGCTATCATATTTTTACTTCTATACATCAATTTTCGAAATATCGGTGAAACGTTTTTAGTAATGGGCACCTTACCTTTTGCTTTGATTGGCAGCGTATGGTTTCTATATTGGCTAGGGTACAACGTCTCGGTTGCGGTGGCCGTTGGCATGATAGGGCTTGCTGGTATTGCAGTGGAAATAGGAGTGGTCATGTTGATGTATTTAAATCTCGCACTAGAGAAACGAAATAAAAACCATTGCCCTCTTAGTGAATATGAGGTTAAGGAGGCGGTCCTGGAGGGGGCGCTGTTGCGAATTCGGCCCATTCTCATGACCGTTGCCTCAACAGTTATTGGGCTTGTGCCAGTGATGGTTGGCACGGGTACGGGCAGTGAAGTCATGCGTCGCATTGCGGCCCCCATGGTTGGAGGCATGATAAGTGCTGCGGTTTTAACCTTATTTGCCCTACCGGCTATTTTTTATCTGTGGAAGCGTCGGGCCTAAAGCGATAGAGTCCGCAGCAGATGTTTTTTGTCCGTAGCGTTTTCTCAGGCTGCAGGTGTGGGTTTGAGGTGAGGGTCTCATCGTTAGATTCGATGTAGAGTAAGCCATTTGGTGTTATGCATTGACAGGCCTCTTTTAGCAGTGAGGCCACTCGGCTCATTTGGTAGGGCGGATCAAAAAAAATCAGATCAAATCGATGGCCTGAGCTTTTTAGAAACTCTTGGGCGTCTTGTCTGTGGGTTTGGTAAAGGCTCTTGTCTACAAAGTGTAAATTTTGAGTCAGTGTTTTGTAGACCTGTGAATTATTTTCGACAAAGGTCGAGTGTTTAGCACCTCTTGATATGGCCTCAATGCCAAGGGCGCCACTGCCGGCAAATAAGTCCAGGCAAAGGCTCTCGCGAATATAGGGGGTTAACCAGTTAAACAAGGTCTCCCGTACTCGATCGGTGGTGGGACGTAAGCCTTCTGAATTAATAACGCTTAACTTACGTCCTTTATAGCGGCCGGCAATGAGGCGAATGCTATGAGTTTTCATGAACGAGAGCCAACCGTTAGTGTCACCATTTTTTCTGGGTTTAGCACTTGGTTAAAGGCTTTTTTGATTTCTGTACGACGAACTTTTTCAATGTTGGTTAAATAAGTTTCTAGATAGTCATTAGGAAGTTGATAGGCGCCCATGCGTTGTAAAATGGCGACTATTTTTCGGTTTGAGCTCAATTGTATTGGAAAGCTGCCAGATAAATATTGTTTGGCCATGGTCATTTCTGCTTCGGTTGGGCCACTGTTAAGAAAACGGCTAAAGGTTTCCTCTGTTATGTTAAGAGCAGCATTAGCACTTTGATTTTTAGTCGCAAGACTTATCATGAAGGGACCATTTTGTTGCAGTCTTTGAAAATAACTGTAGACGCCATAACTGAGCCCTCTTTTTTCACGAACTTCATAGGCAAGCTGAGAGGTAAGACCACTGCCACCTAAGGTGTAGTTGCCGACTAAGAGAGGAAAGTAATGTTGTGATTTGTAGTCGATGGCAATTTGTCCAATACGAATCGCTGTTTGACTGGATTGAAATGGTAGGTGATGTGTTTGTGCCTTTTCAGGCAGGCTGGCAGTCGGAATGGTGGTGTTGGGTTTTCTATTCGGAAGCGCTTTAGAGAGTGTCTCGGCATAGAACTTGGCCTCCTTAAGCGTTAAATCGCCTACAATAGCTAACGTTGTGTTCGGCGCAACATAATAGGTGTTAAAGAAGGTTTTGCAGTCTTGCAAGCTTAGTTTATCAAGGCTTTCCTCACTGCCTAAAAGGGGGTGTGCGTAGGGATGCACACCATAGAGTAACTTAAAAATTTCTAAGTCTGCGACTTTGGCAGGGGATTGCTGTGCTAACTTAACAGCATGCTTTTGCTGTACTTTTAGAAGTTCAAATGCCTCCTCTGTTAAGCGAGGTTTGGTGAGCATAAGAGAAAATAGTTTCAAGGATTGTTTAAGGGTGCTAGCCTGACTCAGCGTTCTTATCTGAAAACTGGCTAAATCTTTGCTAACATCATTGCTTAGTTGAGCGCCCAATGATTCCAGTGCTTCTGAAAACACTTGTTCTGAGTAGGGACCAGCACCTTTCGTTATCAATTCATTGCTAAGTGCCGCAACGCCTGGGTGCAAATCGTCAAAGGCACTGCCAGCCCAAAAGCTAATGGCCACATCAACCATTGGCACACTTTTCTCTTGCATGAATAAGACGGTCATGCCTTCATTTGTTTGCCAACGTTCAATGGTTGGGGTTTTGGCAGACAATAGATTACTCAGGCCAAACAGCATCAAAAAAAGCAAAACTCGGTATTGCAGTTTCATGAGATCAGTCCTTAGAAAGTGGGAGTAAGGTGGCAATGGTTAATCGCTTCTTGGTTAAATATTTTTTGGCAACGGCTTGCAGCATTTTGGCATCAACTTCTTCAATCTTCTTTGGGTAGTGCTCACCTTCTTGCCAGCCGATGCCTGTTGTTTCTAATAAGCCGAGCATCATGGCCTGGCCAAACAAGGAATCGCGTTCAAAGACCTTAGCTGCAACAATTTGATTTTTCACTCTGGCCAATTCAGCTTGGCTAACTTCTGTGGTTTTCAGTCGTTCTATTTCTTGCTGAATTTTCTCAGTGAGTAACGCTAAATCCTTTTGCTTGCTTGGAATGGCATAGATTAAAAATTCGCTGTCAAGGCGAGCGTAAAGATCGTAATAACTCTCAGCCGTTGAAGCAATTTTTTGTTGTCGTACCAGCTCTTTATTAAGACGAGTACTATTACCAGCAGACAAAATCCCGCTAAGTAAATCAAGGGCGTAGGCTTCTTTTTTATCTTTGATGGTGTTAAGGCTTGGTACCTGAAAGCCCAAGACAAGCATAGGTAGAGCGGCTCTAGTGTGAACGCTAAGGTGCTGCTCACCCAGTGCTGTTAATGAGCGAGATGGTTTGCTCTTAACTAGGGGGCGAGCTTTGATTTTTCCAAAGGTTTCTGCTGCGAGTTTAAAAACGGCTTGCTCATTAACATCACCGACCACCACTAAAACGGCATTACTTGGAGTATACCAGCGCTGATACCAGTCTTTGGCATCGTGAGAAGTTAAGTTGTCAAGATCCGATGGCCAGCCAATAACCGGATTATGGTAGGGGGTTGCTTGGTGCATGGTGGCAAAGAGCCGTTCTCGGGTTAGAGCCTGAGGGTTGTCATCGGTTCTCATGCGTCGCTCTTCTTTAACCACCTGGAGTTCTTTTTTAAATTCTTCCGCTTTGATCTGTAAGTTATTCATTCTGTCAGCTTCTAGTTTCAAGCAAAGTCCCAATTTGTCATTTTTGATGGTTTGAAAGTAGGCCGTGCTGTCTCGATTGGTAAAGGCATTCTCTTGCCCACCATTTTTGGCAATGATTTCAGAAAATTCTCCAGGCTTTAGTGTCTTGGTGCCCTTAAACATCATGTGCTCGAGCACATGGGAAACCCCAGTAATCCCTAAATGTTCGTCACTGCCGCCTACTCGGTACCAAACCATGCTGACCACGACAGGTGCTTTGTGGATGGGGCGCACTAAAATGGTCATGCCATTGTCGAGTTTATGTTGAAAGGTTTGCGGCATGGCATGAAGCTCGCCGGTCAATAATATTACAAAAAGAACAAATAGTTGTTTAAAAAAAGCAGGCATGGTTCTACCCTATGGGCTCTGACAAAAAAAAAGAGTAGAATTTCACAGTTTAATAAGTTTGTAAAATAGATTACAGAGTCGAGATTTAAGAGCATGCTGAAATTATTCAGACAAAAGAAAAAAGATGAGGCTAAAAATTCGGTGGCAATGCCGGTCACTGAACAAGAGACAGAGCTTGCTAAGTCTTCTGAAGACATCCCTAATAGTCAAAGCACAGTGCCCCCTAAGCAATCCTTATTCTCACGGCTAAAATCAAGCCTGAAAAAGACTCGCACAAGCTTTGGTGAGGGGCTTGCAAACCTTTTCCTTGGAAAAAAACAGATTGATGAGGACGTGCTCGAAGAGCTTGAAACAGCCTTGTTGCAGGCTGATTTAGGCATTGATGCGACCACTGAGATCATTTCAAGTTTGTCCGAGAAAGTAAAACGCAGTGAGTTAAATGATCCTGATGCCTTACTGTCTGCTCTAAGAATGAACTTGTGTGAGCTCTTAGAGTCGGTTGAGAAACCCTTAAAAGTCCCAGAAAACCTTGGCCGTCCTTATGTTATTTTAATGGTTGGTATTAATGGGGCCGGTAAAACAACCACCATTGGCAAACTTGCAGCACGCTTTCAAAAGGAAGGAAAAAGCGTAATGTTGGCTGCAGGAGACACCTTTCGAGCGGCAGCAGTTGAACAATTGCAAGCATGGGGTGAGCGAAACCAAGTTCCGGTGGTTGCTCAGCACACAGGCGCTGACAGTGCCTCGGTGGTGTTTGATGCTTTTCAGTCAGCCAAAGCAAAAAAGGTGGATGTGCTCATTGCGGATACGGCTGGGCGTTTGCATACGCAATCGAACCTGATGGATGAGCTTAAAAAGGTGAAAAAAGTCATTCAGAAGATTGAACAAGAGGCACCCGATGAAGTCATGCTGGTTCTTGATGCCGGCACTGGTCAAAATGCCTTAAATCAGGCTCGAGAATTTCTGCAAGCCGTTGAGGTTAGTGGTCTTGTAATGACCAAGCTTGATGGTACGGCTAAGGGGGGGATGTTATTTGCTCTTGCCAGGACCTTAAAGCTCCCCATTCGGTTTATTGGACTTGGTGAGGGAATTGATGATCTAAAACCCTTGGATTCAAAATTATTTGTGGATGCGTTGTTTGAAAAGGATTGAGAGGATGCATGATTGAATTAAAAAACGTTTATAAGCGCTATCAGGAAGAGCGCGCAGCCTTAGAAAATGTTAATTTTCATTTAGATAAGGGCGAAATGGTTTTTCTAACGGGACACTCTGGGGCCGGAAAAAGTACGCTTTTAAAGTTGATTGCATTTATTGAACCCTGCAGTAGTGGTGATATTTCAGTCGGAGGACAAGTCTTAAATCAACTCAGAGCCAAAGACATTCCTTTTTTTCGTCGTCAGCTAGGTCTTATTTTTCAATCACCAAATTTACTTGATGATCGAAGTGTTTTTGATAACGTCTCTTTGCCTTTGGTGATTCAGGGGGTGCCTTATCAAGAAATTGGCCGCCGTACGCGCGCAGCACTGGAGCTTGTTGGCTTACAAAGTAAAGAGAAGCTCTACCCAAATGCCTTATCTGGCGGTGAGCAGCAAAGAATAGGTATTGCCAGAGCGGTTGTACACCGCCCAAAGTTGCTGCTAGCTGATGAGCCAACAGGCAATTTAGATCCAGAGCTATCTACTGAAATCATGAATATTTTTGCAAAGCTTAATCATTTTGGCGTGTCGGTGGTGGTCGCCACCCATGATTTAGCCTTGGTCGCAAGCATGCGTTTTCGCATCATTACCCTCAATCAAGGAGTGTTAATGTGAAGAAATTATTTGGGGAGTTGGTGCAACATCAGATGGCTCTTAAGCTTGCGATGCAACGATTTAATGCGCATCGTTTTGCCAACTTTTTTACCCTATTAGGCATTGCTGTTTCATTAACACTGCCAAGTTTTCTCTGGTTGACCGTTAAAAATGCTGAGAACATTCGAGGAACCTGGCAAGAAAGTACGCAGGTGTCACTGTTTTTAAAAAATGATGTGGATCAAGAAAAGACCCAGCAATTAATCAAAAAGCTAGAGAGCTATCCACAAGTTGCCTATTTAAATTACATCTCAAAAGAGCAAGGTTTGCAGCTATTAGAAGAACAAAGTGGCTCGATTGATTTGCTTAAAAAGCTTGAGAGCAACCCCTTGCCTGCCGTGGTGGAGTTGTTCCCAAAGAGTGAATTTGACAGGCCCGATGCCATAGAGCGCCTTAATCAATCCTTACAGGAATTACCAGAAGTTGCCTTGGTTAAGCTTGATATGCAGTGGGTGAAACGTTTAAATGCGATGTTTGCTTTATTAAAAAATAGCTTGTATCTCATTGCTGGGTTGTTGGCCATGGCTGTGTTGTTAACCATTAGTAATACCATTCGTTTGCTGATTGAGAGCTATAAAAAAGAAATTGAGGTGTTAAAGCTTATTGGGGCAACCAATCAGTTCATCGAACGGCCCTTTCTATATTATGGAATGCTATTTGGTTTGTTCGGGGCGATGCTTGCTAGTCTGATTGTTTGGGGAATTGGCGCTTGGGTGGGTGACATGACTCAAGCAATCGCTAAACTCTACTACAGTAATTTTCACTTTTTTGGTCTAAACTTAAAATATGGTATGATTATTGCAATGATCGGCATGATGTTAGGGTTTATTGGGGCAAAAGTTGCAGTAAATCAGCAAGTTAAAGCCATCGACCTGACCATTTGTTAAGCGGTCAGCGCCATATTTGAAAAGATGGATGTTTTTTTGATACAATATAAGTCGTTTTAATTGTCTTAACGTTGTAATGCAGTGCTTTAGGAGGGTGTATGGATAAGCAACTAGTTAGCGCAATGAGTCTTCCAGCTGGGAGCCTAGATGCTTATATCTTTCGAGTAAATCAAATTCCAATGCTGACGGCTGAAGAGGAAAAAGCGTTAGCGGAAGATTTTCAGCAAAGTGGCGATCTGCAAAAAGCAAGGCAAATGGTTCTTGCTCACCTTCGTTACGTGGTACGAGTGGCTCGTGGTTATGTTGGGTACGGCTTGCCATTAGGGGATCTTATTCAAGAGGGCAATTTGGGACTGATGAAAGCGGTTAAACGTTTTGATCCTAAATTGGGAGTGAGACTCGTCTCTTTTGCAGTTCATTGGATCAAGGCTGAAATACATGAATTCGTCATAAAGAATTGGCGTATTGTAAAAGTCGCAACCACCAAAGCACAGCGAAAACTCTTTTTTAACCTACGGGGCATGAAGAGCAAGTTTCAACGTTTGGGGTGGTTTAGCAACGAAGAAGTTGATGCAGTTGCCAAAGATTTAAACGTGCCAAGAGCGGAAGTGCTTAGGATGGAGGCTCGCCTAAATGCGATGGAAGTCCCTTACGACGGCCCAGAACTTGACTCTGATAACGACAAAGCCTTTTTGGCTCCCAGTCATACTCTTGCTGCTGAAAACAGCGATCCAGCTAACTTGATTGAGAATCAAAACAGCAGCGACAGCAATCGAGAAGCCTTGATGGCAGCCTTTGCCAAGCTTGATGAGCGTTCTCAAAACATTCTACAACAGCGTTGGTTAAATGAGGACAAAGCGACTCTTCATGAGCTTAGTGAGAGCTTAGGCGTGTCTGCTGAGCGCATTCGCCAGCTTGAAAAAAATGCCATGAAAAAGTTGAGAGAGAGTCTTGCTGAAGTCGCTGAGCTCTAAGGCTGATTGAGCTACTTTTCGACTTTATTCGCCACCTTCTTTCTTACACTCAAAAAAGGCAGCACCGCCTTTCCTTGGAGAGTGTTAGTCTTCTTGAGAAAGAGCCTGTATAAGCGCTCTTTTGGTCTCTTGACTGGCAAAAGAACTCTTAATTGCCATGTAATTAATCTCATTAATTGCTTGCTCACTAAGAAAGAAGTGTTCTTTGGCAAGCTGGTACTCTTGTTCTATGGAAGTGTTAAAAAAAGGCGGATCATCAGAATTAATGCTGAGATTGAGACCATACGCATAGAGTTTACCGAAGGGGTGCTCTTTTAAATTGGGGTAGACCTTTAGTGCAACGTTACTGCTAGGGCAGATCTCTAAATGAATGCCTTCTTCTTTTAAACGTTGCATGAGATTAGGGCTTTCAATGGCGCGAACCCCATGACCAATACGGGTCACAGGTAACGCATCAAGTGCTTCGATGATCCCATCAGGACCTCTAAACTCGCCAGCATGAGCCGTGCAGCCTAACTGGGCTTGGTGAGCAATGTCAAAGGCCCTTTTAAAAGGAGCAGGAGGAAAGGCTTTCTCATCACCAGCAAGGCCAAAGCCACGCAATGAGTCATGTTCGCGTCTAGCTGCAAATCGTGCGACGTTCTCAACATGTTCTACGCCATAGTTTCGTACCGCAATGGCAACGAGAGAGCTTTTTATTTTAAAACGATCTTCTGCCTTTTTCATTGCTTCTTCAATGACAGTGAGAGCATGCTTAGCTGAGAATTTACAGTTTTTTTCAACGTGGGCGGGTGAAAAAAACAGCTCAACATAAAGCGTGTTGTAAGAGGCACATTGTTTGAGATAGTCAAATGTTAGCTCAAAGTAGTCTCTTTCAGTTGTGAGCATGCTTGAAATTTCGTCATAGGCTAGAAAGAAATCTTGTAAACCTCGCCACTGATAGTGCGTTTGACCAGGTTGTAAGCGTTTGCTTGGAAAAATACGTCGATTACGACGGGCTATTTTTTCCATTAATGTGGGAGATAGGCTTCCTTCTAAGTGGCAATGAAGTTCTATTTTTTTACAGTTAGTCATCGTATGCTAAGCAATAGGGGTTTTACTTAGTATAGGAAATTAGCGGCTTTATATACCCATCCTAGTTCATTATGCCCTGAGGGAGCATAATGAACTAGGATGGGTATAATTGGATGTGCTATGATCAAGCACAATTTAACGACACATCACAAGAGGACCGTCATGGCAAATTTAAAAGACATTGATAAATCTTACATCAGCGACTATGACAAATTTTTATACGAATTTGATCAAACGCATGCTCTCTCTGAATCACAACGCCAAGAGAAAAAGAAGCATGCTCGCATTGCAACCTTGCGTGATGGTGATGTTGAAGTTGAATCCCCTGCAGAGTCTGAAAGCTAGCCAATCAATCGTTTAATTAGGTTGTAGAACAAAATTGTCAACAAAGAGCTTGCGGGCAGGGTAATGATCCAAGACATAAAGATGTTTCGGATCACTCTTAAATTTAAAGCAGCAATCCCGCGAGCCAGGCCCACACCCAGAACCGCCCCGACCAAGGTTTGTGTGGCAGAGACCGGAATTCCGGTAGAAGTTGAGATAACCACGGTTGTTGCAGCGGCAATGGTTGCGGCAAAAGCTCGGCTAGGCGTTAGTGCGGTAATTGAGCTCCCGACAGTTTCAATCACTTTTCGACCGTAAAAAATTAGCCCTGAAATTACCCCAAAGCAGCCGAGTAACACAATCCATGCTGGAAACCCTGTAGTATCAAGTGCCATGGATGATTTGGATTTGAGTATGGTGTGTATTACTGATAAGGGGCCTACGGCAATTGAGATGTCATTGGAGCCGTGGGCAAAGACCATGGCACAGGTGGTAAGAGCCATAAGGACGGAAAATTGAGATTCAATGAAATTAAAGCGATCTCTGCGTTTTTTTAGCACAGGTGTCGGTAGTTTTTTGATCCAAACGGCACCAAGGTAGGCAATAAACAGTCCAGATCCTAAGACAACTAACACCGCATGAAAGGCAGAAAGGTTGACGCCAAAATGGTGCAGGCCCTTAAAAACGGTGATAAAGGAGAGTACCAGTCCAACCAAGAATAAGTAGATAGGTAGGAGTTTTTCCGCCATTTCGATGGGGTTTCGACGTCCAAAAATAAGACGCTGAATTGTTGAAATGAGAATGAAGCCACAGATCCCAGCAATCAATGGCGAGGTCACCCAGCTAATGGCAATATAAGAGACTTGTTGCCAATGAATGGCCTTCATCCCTAATTCCACGCAGCCAAAACCAACCACCGAGCCAACAATGGCATTGGTAATGGATACAGGCAGGCCTAAAAAACTGGCTAAGTTCATCCAAATAGTGCCGGCAATTAAGATGGCAAGCATGCCTTCGACTAAAATGAGTGGTTTATCGCCGAGCACAGAGATGTTAATGATCCCATCACGCATGGTTTCTGTTACTTCTCCACCGCCTAAAAAGGCGCCAGCTAACTCAAAAACGATGGCAATTAAGATGGCTTGTCTGACTGTGATCGATTTTGAGCCCATGCTGGTGCTCATTACATTGGCAAGATCGTTGGCTCCAACCCCCCAAGTCATTAGGAGTGTTAGAAGTAAGGCGATACTTAAATAGGTAAAATGGATGTCCATTGCAAACTCACCGGGCAATTAGGATTTGAAGTCGTCCACCAATACTCTTTGCATGATTGGCAATGTCGCCAACCCATGAAACAAGCTGGTATAGAAAAACAATGTGAATAGGGGGAAAGTTCTCTTCTTCAACAAAGATGGTTTGTCGAATGTCTGTTAGTTGCTTGTCGGTATCGCGTTCGATAATTTCAAGCTCATCCAACATTTCTTCAACAATGTAGACTTCGTTTCCATGAAAGCCACTTTCAAGCAGTGCATCCAGTTCATTGATTGCTTTGCAGGCTTTTTTTGAGGCATCAATACAGCGTTGCAAAAAAGGCATAAACAGTGTTTGTAAATGCGAAGGCAAGGTCATTTTTCGACCAATGATAAGGCCGGCGATGTCTTTTGCCTTGTCAGCAAGGCTGTCTTGCCAGGTTAACAGTTCTAATAAATCACTGCGGGCCACAGGCAGGAAAAGGCCTGATGGCAAGTGCTGGCGGATGTTCTTTTTAATGTTATCGGCTTCTTTTTCATAGGCGATGATTTGCCCTCGTAGGGCTTCGGCTTTTTCCCAATCCTCTGCAAAGGCTGCTTCAAAAAAAGGCAGCAGTTGTTTTGCACAAAGGTGAGCAAAATGCATGTGTTGCTCAATAGGCTTGATTGGCGATGGGCCAAACATATTGAAGATATTGCTCATTAGCTGGACAAATGAAAAAGAATTTCCCTATTTTATACCTCTAGGCTGTTAACTTGCAAACTTTTGCGCACAGAGAAATTGATCTCCATTAGCCAAGCTGATAATCTCGTGGACAGACTGGGCTCTGTGCTCAACTAATTTGTGGGTTATGCGAAAAAGGCAGCTCTTCCTGGCATTGCAAGGGCTTATTGGCATAACATCAAGCATTGCCCTCTGCTCTCAAGGCATTAACCCCAAACCTGAATTAGGAAGAAAATGATTTCAGAAGCCAAAAATAGAAATGGAAAGCCTCTTAGCGTACTTGCTTTGGTTGCAATTAATGTGATTGCAGTAGACAGCTTACGAACCTTGCCTTTTAGTGCTCATTACGGGTTTTCCTTACTCTTTTTCTATTTAGTCGCAGGTGTGTTGTTTTTTCTTCCTGTTTCTTTTGTGGCAGCAGAGCTTGCCACGGCTTGGCCAAAAACTGGGGGAATTTATATTTGGGTGAAAGAAGCGTTTGGTCGGCGGCTCGGGTTTTTAACCATTTGGCTGCAGTGGATTTACAATATTGTCTGGTACCCAACCATCTTAGCCTTTTTAGTCTCTACCTTGATATATGTGATTTCACCAGAGGTCACTAAGTCTAAATACGCCTTATTTTTCATCATTACCAGCACCTTTTGGTTGACAACGCTGGTTAATTGTTTCGGCATGAAGGTCTCGAGTCTGGTCAGTGCCTTAGGGGCGGTCGTTGGCACTTTACTTCCTATCTTCTTTATCATTGCTTTGGCTGTTTATTGGCTCTACAGTGGCGGGACCTCTCACTTAGATATTTCCTGGAACGCCTTTTGGCCAAAGATAAACAGCTTGCAAAATTTGGTTTTTTTCTCAGCAATTTTATTTGGCTTAGTGGGAATGGAAATGTCAGCAGTGCACGCAGGCGAAGTCAAAAAGCCTAAAAGAGACTACCCAGTAGCCGTTTTTTATTCGACGATTATTATTTTTTCAACCTTGGTTTTAGGCAGTCTTGCCATTGCAATGGTGGTGCCAAGTGCTGAACTAAATTACATGACTGGCTTAATGGAAGCGTTCAATGCCTTTTTTAAGGCCTATCACATGGCTTGGTTGACTCCCATTACCGCGCTTTTAATCATCCTAGGAGGCGTGTGCATGGTGTCAACTTGGGTGATTGGGCCAGCCAAAGGCTTAATGGTTGCAGCAGAAGATGGCGTTTTGCCCGATTTTATGAGTCGCAGAAACCGATTCGGCGCCCCATATAATTTACTCTTAACACAGGCGATTATTGTCACCCTTTTGAGTTTGCTGTTTGTCTTTGCAGACGATTTAACAGAATCTTATTGGTTGCTTAGTGATTTAACGGCACAACTAGCCCTTCTTGCCTATGTGCTGATGTTTTCAGCCGCCATTTGCTTACGGTATAAAAAAAGTGAGGTCACCAGACCTTATCGGGTGCCTGGTCCTAACTGGGTGTTCTATGGTTTGTGTTTAATGGGGCTTTGTACCTCACTCTTTGTCATTGTCTTAGGGTTTGTGCCACCAAGTAATATTAAAGTGAGCAACTTGTTTTTCTATGAAGGGTTCTTATGGGGCGGCATGGTTGTTTTTGTGGTGTTGCCATGGGCGTTTGCCTATTGCCGCACTCGAAAAGATTAGTGCTTCATCATGGAGCTCAACGCCGCACAAAAGAGTGCGATTTGTTGCATTGATGCCCCCTTGCTGGTGTTAGCAGGTGCAGGCAGCGGTAAAACCCGGGTGATCACCCAAAAAATTGCTTACTTAATTCAACACTGCGGTCGACGAGCATCCAACATTGTGGCGCTCACCTTTACAAATAAAGCGGCTAAAGAGATGGCCTCCAGAGTGGGGGCGAAGTTAGAGAGCCATGAACGTAGAGGTTTGAGCATATCAACCTTTCATACCTTTGGCTTAAAATTTTTAAAAAAAGAAAGTGAGCTAAGCGGTCTTCGTAAAGGCTTTTCAATTCTAGACAGTGAGGACTGTTTAAGCATCATCAAATCTCTGCTTTCAAAAAGAGAAACAGAAGATAAGGCGACCCTACTCAAAGTGCAATCGATCATTTCAAATTGGAAGAGTGCACTGCTTTTACCACGGGACATTGCCAATCAATCAGCCACATGTGAAGAAGAACTGCTGGCAATAAAAGTCTATGAAAAATACAGCCAGATTTTGCAAGCATACAATGCTTGTGACTTTGATGATTTAATTCGGCTTCCAGTGCAATTATTGCAAAGTAATAAAGAGCTTTTGTCAAAATGGCAGCAGAAGGTTCATTATTTATTAGTCGATGAGTACCAAGACACCAATGCTTCTCAATATCTTTTAATTAAGCTTTTAATGGGGGAGCGACAAACATTTACGGTGGTTGGGGACGATGATCAATCCATCTACGCCTGGCGAGGGGCGGTTCCTGAGAATTTAAAACAATTAAACACGGACTTCCCAACGCTAAAGGTCATAAAGCTTGAACAAAACTATCGCTCGAGTGGCTGCATCTTGGAGTGCGCTAACCATTTAATTTCCCATAATCCTCATTTATTTGAGAAAAAGCTTTGGTCTGGCTTGGGCTTTGGTGAGTTGGTCCGCGTGGTTCGAGTCTTAGATGAGTTTAGTGAAGCCCGGCAAGTGGCCGCAGAAATCATTACTCATAAACTGCGACAAAAAACTAACTTTTCAGATTATGCCATTTTATACCGAGGCAACCATCAGTCACGGTTGTTTGAGAAAGCGCTAAGAGACAAAACCATTCCATATCAGATTACTGGGGGACAGTCCTTTTTTTCTAAGAGTGAAATTAAAGATGCCTTAGCTTTTCTTCGTTTAATCTCAAATCACAGCGACGACAATGCCTTTTTACGGGTGGTGAACATTCCCAAACGCGGCATTGGTCTGACCACGGTTGAAAAGCTCACAAGTTTTGCTGCTGAAAACGCGTTAGATTGTTTTTCTGCCTGCCAAACATTGGCCTTTCAAACCCTTATTTCAGAGAAGATTCAACAGAGTTTGCAAGCCTTCTGTTGCATGATTGAACAAGCAAAAGCAACCGTGGAGAGTAAGGAACCACTAGAGGACAGTCTTATGAAAGTTCTCACTGAAATTAATTACGAACATCATTTGTTTGAGAGCATTGATTCTGCGGATCTTGCTATGAAGAAAATGAAGAATGTGCGAGAGTTAATGCGTTGGCTTGGTGATTTATCCAGTCGAGAAGATGAGCCGTTATCCTTTCAGGATGTGCTGCAAAAGGTGTTATTAATTGACAGTTTGGACAGAGACCAAGAAGAGCAGAGTGCAAAAGTTCAGTTGATGACCCTACATGCCTCAAAAGGCTTAGAGTTTCCACACGTTTTCTTAGTGGGTCTTGAAGAAGAGCTTTTACCTCATAAAAACAGTTTACAAGAAGGTTCTATTGAAGAAGAGCGGCGGCTTGCCTATGTGGGGATTACAAGAGCTCAGAAGACCTTAACCATGACCCTGGCGCTTCGTCGAAGTCGCTATGGGGAAGTGTGTGAATGTGTTCCCAGTCGTTTTTTAGAGGAGCTGCCAGAGAGATGTATTGTTCAAAGCGGTTTAAAAAAGAACGATGGGGAGGAGAAAAAAGCAAGTGCGGCGGCTCATCTTTCCTTGTTGAAATCGATGTTAGAGAAGTCGTAAAATCTTAAGTATACTCTCTGAGTAATTGATTACTCAGAAACGCCAGTGAGTTAGGGAGTGACACGTTATTATGGACAATATAGATACAGGGCGACGCAAATTTCTAGTCACCGCCACCAGTTTATTAAGTGCGGTTGGTGCTGGATTTGCGCTTTATCCTTTTATTCGCTCTTGGCAACCCAGTGCCAAAGCAGAAGCGCTTGGGGCACCAGTGGAAGTGGACTTGTCTAAGATGGAGCCTGGCCAGTTAGTGGTGGTTGAATGGCGGGGCAAACCTGTTTGGATCATTCGGCGCACGCAAGCCATGTTGGGCAGTTTATCTAAGAACCGAGACGAGTTACGAGATCCTGATTCTCTCATCGAGCAACAGCCAGAGTATTCTAAAAATTTATATCGGGCGTTAAAGAAAGAATTTCTCGTGTTAATCGGCGTGTGCACCCATCTAGGTTGTTCTCCAAAATACAAGCCGGCCCTTGGTGAGCTGGGTCCAAATTGGCCAGGAGGGTTTTATTGTCCTTGTCATGGCTCGACCTTTGATTTAGCCGGACGCGTCTACAAGGGTGTGCCAGCCCCCGTAAACTTGGAAGTGCCTCCTCACCGTTATGTAAAAGACAATGTGCTAATTATTGGTGAGCATGAAACAAAAACAGCATGAAATTTAACAAGGAATAAGTATGAGAAGTGGATTACTTTCGTGGGTTGATAAGCGTTTTCCATTGATGTCTTTTTGGAAAGAGCACATGAGCGAATATTATGCGCCCAAGAACTTAAATATTTGGTATTTTTTTGGTTCACTGGCCCTGTTTTTGTTTTTAAATCAAATTGTCACAGGTCTATGGCTAACCATGTTTTACACACCAAGTGCGGCCGATGCGTTTGCTTCGGTGGAATACATTATGAGGGATGTACACTATGGTTGGTTAATCCGTTACTTGCACTCAACCGGTGCGTCGTTCTTTTTTATTGTAGTGTACTTACACATTTTTAGAGGGCTTTTATATGGATCTTATAAAACGCCTCGTGAGCTTTTATGGTTATTTGGCTCGGTTCTCTTTTTACTAATGTTGGCGGAAGCATTTTTTGGCTATCTCCTTCCCTGGGGACAAATGTCTTTCTGGGGTGCGCAGGTGATTACCTCCTTGTTTGGTGCCATTCCTTATGTGGGTGATTGGTTGGTCACCTTTTTAAGAGGGGACTATAACGTTGCCGATGCAACCTTGCATCGTTTTTTTGCCTGGCACGTTGCAGGCCTTCCACTCATTATGGCCTTAATGGTTTTTTTGCACATTGTGGCTTTGCACAAAGTGGGGTCAAACAACCCTGAGGGCATTGAAATCAAAGAACAGCTTGATGAGCGCGGGATCCCTAAAGACGGCATTCCGTTTCACCCGTTCTATACCGTCAAAGATTTTTATGGTTTGGTGGTCTTTTTAATAGTTTTTTGCTCGGTGGTCTTTTTCATGCCTGAAGTTGGTGGCTATTTCTTAGAGCATGCGAACTTTCAAGCAGCCGATCCGATGATTACCCCAGAGCACATTGCGCCTGTTTGGTATATGACGCCATTTTATTCAATCTTGCGTGCCATTCCCAATAAATTACTAGGGGTGATTGCCATGGGGGCGAGTATTGCGCTTATTTTTGTCTTGCCATGGTTGGATAAAAGCCCAGTGAAATCGATGCGCTATCGAGGGCCGTTTTCTAAAATTGCCTTAGCACTGTTTGTGGTAAGTTTTGTTATTCTTGGTTACTTGGGCACGGTGGTTGTTACCCCTTTGAATCAAGTCTTGGCTCAAATTTGTTCGATTATGTATTTTGCGTTCTTTCTATTAATGCCGTTTTACACTTATTTTGAAAAGTGTAAGGACGTGCCTGCACGAGTGGGGGGCAAGGGATGAGACTTCTAGCATTTGGCCTAATGTTCATTTTACAAAGCAGTGCCTTTTCTGCTGGTGGGATGAGTGCACACATGCAACGGGTGGACATTGACGTTAGTGATAAAGCAGTCTTGCAACGGGGAGCACGACTCTATATGAACTATTGCTCAGGTTGTCACTCTCTTAAGTACCTTCGTTATAGCCAGATGGCAAAAGGTTTAGGACTTTTTGCAAATGACGGTAAACCTGGTGGTGATTTGTTGCATAACAATCTCATTTTTACCAGTGCCACGGTGCATGATCCGGTGACAATCGCCATGCCAGAGGTTGATTCGCGTCAATGGTTTGGCGTGGTGCCGCCTGATTTAAGTTTGGTTGCACGCGTTAGAGGCAGTGATTGGCTCTATACCTATCTAAAAGGTTTCTATGAAGACACCAGCAAACCCTTTGGGACCAATAACTTAATCTTTCCAGACGTTGCCATGCCCAATGTCTTGTATAATTTGCAAGGTCGGCAGATTGCCGTTTTTAAAGAACAAACCGAGCAAGCCCATGGTGAGAGCCGCACCACTCGAGTGTTGCGCAATTTGCAAGTGATTGAGCCTGGCGAAATGAGCGCACCAGAGTTTGAGCGGTCGGTGATAGATTTAGTAACCTTTTTAGCGTTTGTGGGCGAGCCTTTACAACTAGAGCGTGCAGGGCTCGGGTTTTGGGTACTAGGCTTTTTAGTCATCTTGCTATTTTTTAGTTATTTATTGAAAAAAGAGTATTGGCGAGCGCTTAAAAAATAGGGGACCGGACCCTATTTTTGTCTCAAGCTGGTAAAAAAGTGAGAAAAATTCTTCAGTCGGTGAAAAAATAACGAATTTTGTGTTACAATTGCCCGTTCTTGAGAGAACGCCTGCAGAAACATTACCAGGCAAATCGATAATATGTACTTTGGAGGAATTTCCCATGGCAATAGTTGCTAAGCGCACGGTGATGTCACTTTATACAGATTTAAACGACGTTTACAGTCACCAAGTTCGAATTGTCTTAGCAGAAAAAGGGGTAAATGTTGAAATCCACCCGGTGGAACCTGGAATGTTGCCAAAGGAATTAACTGCTCAAAATCCATATAATACCGTGCCAACCTTGGTTGACAGAGAATTGGTATTGTTTGAAGCTCGTATCATCATGGAATACTTAGATGAGCGCTTCCCACATCCACCACTGTTACCTGTCTACCCAGTCGCACGAGCTGAAAGCCGTAAGATGATGCTAAGAATAGAGCGAGACTGGTATGCTTTAATGAAAGCCATTGAGAAAGGTGAAGACGTGCAAAAGAATCAAGGTTTATTAAAGGACAGTTTGTTGGCATTGGGTCCTATTTTTGCTGATAAGCCGTATTTCTTAAGTGATGATTTTTCCATTTTAGATTGTGTTGTTGCGCCACTATTATGGCGTTTGCCGGCACTCGGTATTATCCTGCCTGACTCAGCAACCGCAATTAAACAGTATCAAGAGCGTGTTTTTTCAAGAGAATCATTTCAAAGCAGTCTAACAGAGTTGGAAAGAGAGTTACGTGACGTAGCATAAGGATGGTTATGACTCCTAGTAAGCCTTATTTAATTAGAGCTATTTATGATTGGTTGGTTGACAATGAATTAACCCCTTATTTAGTGGTTGACGTCGATCACCAAGACATCCAAGTGCCTATGGAGTACGTCGAGGATGGTCGCATTATTCTAAACATCTCTCCAAAAGCTTGTCGGGGGCTGCATTTGGAAAATGACCGAATTGTCTTTAGTGCTCGTTTTACAGGAATTGTTCACCAAATCTTTGTGCCACCAATTGCTGTCCAAGCTATTTATGCCAAAGAAAATGGACGCGGAATGGTGTTTAGCGAAGAGGACAATGGTGATGGAGACCCGCCTAATACCAGTGGCCCAAGCACACAAGGCTCCAGCAATAAACAAACGAAGGGCCGCCCAACCTTAACCATCGTAAAATAAGTGCCAAAAGCCCTGAGGGAGGCTGATTTTGAGTACACGTTGGATTAAAAAAATGAGAAAAAAACGGAGCGTACATCAGTACGTGAGTACTTTTTCGAGTATTTTTAATTCAAAAGGTGCCAAAAGTTTCTAGAACGGCTGATTTTGAGTGTTTATTGGATTAAATACATGAGAAAAAAACGGAGTGTACACCAGTACTCGAGTACTTTTTCGAATGTCTTTAATTCAAGAGACACCAAAAGCAGCCGTTCTAGGTGGGGTAGTTTAGCCAGATGGGTAACACCCTCTCCAAATAAGTCATAAATTTCCACAAGCCAACTTGCTGCTCCTTATGCCCAAAGTGAGTGGTAATTTCTTCAGGGTAAGCCAGTCCAAAACCAAATAAGCCTGAGGCGATGATTCCGGTGTGTCGGTCATAGTGGGATAAATCATATTGTTCGGAATGAATGTTTGCTTTAGCTCTAAAGCCAATGGCGGCAATGGTTTTGTCTGCTTCTTGCAGTTTTTCAGCAACCCGTGTCTCGTTAAAATGGTAGCGTTCGAGGTTTTGAGGGAGCTGTCGTTCAATGTGTTCTAAAGCCCATTCCGCAGATTGGCCTTTGAGCCCTGTATTATCAAACAGGATATGACCATCTAATTCTTGAGCGTATAGGCAAGGCTTTTTATAGAAATTAATGATCTTTCGCACGTTTAATTCAGATAAGTATTTTAAAATGATGATGGCAGAGTGTGAGGCGCCAAAGACGATGATTGTACTGTCTTTTGAGACTTCTTTAGAGAGTAGGGATTTATTTAGAGCATGACTTAAAGGAATGCTGGGAAGTGGTGTCTCGAAATTCAAAGGGGTACCACCTGTCGCAAGGATCACGCGCTTGCTTTTTATAAGTGACTTATCAAGAGTTGTTATTTGCCAATGGCCGTCTTTTTTGTTTAGCTCTGTGACAGATGCTTTTATGGCGTCAACCTTCGCTTGTAGCTTCAAACTAACGTCAAGCAGCGGGGTGGCCACATGTTCGAGATCGCAAGTCTCATCAGCAGGGCACTGAGAAAGCGTTGAGTTTGGGTCTTCTTGGTACAGCGGCAGCTCTTCTAGAAATTGTCTAAAAAGAGAGACTTTAGTATTTCCTGAGACAGAAGGCCAAAGTCGTCCTAAATCACCGACGCAGAAGTAGGGGTCAATCCAGGCAATGTCTTCTTGCAAAACACCATTCTCTAGTAGTTTACTAACTGCTGCAATGCCTGCAGGACCAGAACCAATGACGCTCCATTGATAGTTTGCTTGTTTCATATGGCTTTCCCTAGTGTGGTAAGTTCAATTAAATCTGCTTTAACGTCTTTTCCATCTTGCTTGCGAGCGGTGATGGTCTTTGCCTGGCTTATCTTAAGCCCTAGAGGTCGGGTAAGTTTGCGAACATAGTCGCGACTGTGACTAAAGCGCCCAGTTTCTTCAAGTTGGTATGAGTCTCGTTGATTAATTTCTATCGTGAAAATGACTTTTCCATTCTCAGAGAGTCTATGTTTGATTTGTTGAAAAAAATCAGTTAAATCGCCTAAGTAATTTAGAACATCAGCGGCAAAGATTAGATCAAAGCATTGTGATTCATGCTCTAGAAAGTTAAGAAGGTCGGTTTCGATTAATTGATCAAAAAGGTCTTTTTTACGCGCTTCGGCTAGCATTTTTTCAGAAAGATCAACACCAATTAATGTCTTTGCATAAGGTTTTATCACATAGCCAAGCAAGCCGGTGCCACATCCTAAGTCTAAGCATCGAAAAGTTGCCTCTTTTGGTATAGAAGACTCTAAGAGCAAGGCTTCTATCTCATCAGGAACTTTATAGTTTAGGGTCTTAGTTAAGTGGCTGTCGTAGTTAATGGCATAGTTATTAAAAAGATTTCTAACATAGCTTGTTGGTGTGCTGTGGGCAGGGCGCTGAGTTAGGGCACTTAACATGTGGTGGGCGGACTCATCATGAGGATTAATTTTTAGAGCGCTTTGCAGATACTCAATGGCGACGGACTTTTGTTTTTGTTTAATGGCAATGGCGCCAAGGTTAACAAAGCTCTCGGCATGATAGGGATTTTGTTGGGTTAGTTTTTTAAAATAGTAGTTTGCTTCCTCTAGATGACCTAAATTCATTTGGCAAATGGCCATATTATATAAGTACTCTTCATCTTCGGGAGAGTGTTGTAATAATTCTAAGTAATGATTTATTGCATTTTCATGACGATCATATTGTACAAAAGTTGCGGCAATGTTGCTTCTGGCGGCTTCAAAGTGATTGTCAATGGCAAGAGCCTTGGTAAAGTAATCGATGGCTTTTTGACCTTCTTTTTCACGCAGAGCAATTGAGCCTAAATTATTTAGGCTCTCTAAGTGATAGGGGTTTGTCTCTAAAACCATCAAATAGTGTGCTTTAGCTTTGGCAAGCTTGTCTTGATGCAAGAGGATGTTGGCTAATTGATAGTGAGCAAACACCGAGTTCTCTTGGAGCACTAAGATGTTTCGACACTGCTTTTCTGCTTCTGGTAGTTTGCCAAGTTGTAAAAAGAGTTTTGCAAGGTTTTGGTGGGCAATTAGAAACGTCGGATCTGCATGAGTGGCTTTGATGTAGAAATGTAGTGCACGCTCTAACGCCCCTTTTTTATGATATAAGCTTGCTAAATCATTAATGGCTCCCACGTTATGAGGATCTAATGAAATGGCTAGAACCAAGTGTTGTTCAGATTTATCAAAATTACCTGACTTTAAATAAGCATTAGCCATCCCCTGATGATAGAGACTGTTATCAGGTGAAAGACTTATCGCTGTTTGCAATTGTCTCAAGGCTTCTGGGATCCTGCCCTCATTAAGATAGAGGCACCCAAGTTTAAAAATAGCGCCCTGATCCTTGGGGGACAGATTAATCGTACGTTCTAATTCGTTAATTAACTCGTTCATATATTAAAAGGCCAATGGTGGCTCTTCTTTTAGCATAGCGGTTAGGAACTGGAGTGCAATAGCTCGGTGACTAATTCTGTTTTTAAGTGCAGGCTCCAATTGGGCAGCAGATTTTTGGTACTTATCTATATAGAAGATTGGATCATAACCAAAGCCTAAATTTCCAGAAGGTTTGCTAAGAATGCGACCATGCCAACGTCCAGTGGCAATTAAAGGGGTAGGGCAATCCTCATGAGGTAAATAGACCAGTACACAATAGAAATAGGCTCGTCTATCAGTAGATGATTCAAGATCTGTTAATAACTTATTAATATTGTCTTCTGAGTTGGCATTGGGACCGGCAAAACGGGCACTATAGATCCCTGGTTTACCAGATAGAGCAGGAACAACAAGGCCTGAGTCATCGGCAAGAGCTGGAAGATTTGATATTTTGCAGGCAAAGCGTGCTTTAATCAGAGCATTTTCAATAAATGTAAGGCCCGTTTCTTCAATTGATTGGTTGGTAAACTCATTTAGAGTATGAACTTTAAGATTGAAAGGCTGTAAAAGGGCAGAAAATTCTTTTAATTTACCAGCGTTTTGGCTGGCTAAGACAACGGAATTCATAGTTTTCTCAAAAAGTAACGGGGGCTTAATATACCTAAAGCCGTTAAAGTGGGAAATAGAAGCCAAAAAACAAGGACTCAAATCGACCATATAGAACGCCTATTGTTTATTATGGTTTTTCATAGATCAGAGAAACAAAAAAAAGAAAAAAAATGCAAAAGAAGCGTTGACATGTTCGGAGCAGGATGTAAAATACGCATCTCTTTCGGAGACAACGCAAACAAACACGAAAGAGCGCTTGCAGAGGCAAGCAGTTATTTAAAAACAA
>JASBUC010000012.1 GCA_030148065.1 Legionellaceae bacterium
TGAGGTAAGCCAATTTCAGCAGCAAGTGCGTAAGGTGTGCACTGAATACCGTCTTTAGATGACTTTAAGCGCATAAGCTTTTTGATGTTTTCTCTTATTAAAAAAGAAATATCATTCGAAATAGACAAAAATCCCCCTCAAACCATTGACGTCCCATTTCGAACGCGGTAACGTTCTATATGTAACTAATTAGATTCTATTGTAACGCTCACGTTCTTTTAAGGATAGAGCAAAAGAAGATTCTAACTGAAGTTTACTTTTTTATAAACGGTTTTTGTTTGCCATAGAAAGGATATTAGGGATGAAGTTACTCATAGAAGGGAAAAATGCTGTAGCAGTAGAAGATACTCTATTCTTTGACAAAAATTTATCACTTAAAGCTAAAGGATTAATGCTTTTGGTTTTATCTGCTAAACCTGGTGAATCATTAAGTATAGAGACACTATCTAGCAGATCCAAAGAAAGTATAGGGGCTATAAAGTCAGCTATTAATGAGCTAATTCAGCTAGGTTATATTGAAAAAAAGCAGAAGAGGGAGAATGGCAGATTCGGTAGTACTTCTATAATTGTTAAAGAATTAGTCTTCTCCCTAGAATTAGAAGAAAAAATACAGCCAACGAAAAACACGCCAACGGTAAGTGAGTCCTCAGTAGTTCCTACTATTAATATAAATAATAATATTATTAAAAATAACAATACTAACAGCACAGAGAATACTGAGAGTAAGGGTAGTGTTAATACTGTTACTTCGCTTAACGCGAAAAAAGAAAAAAACGACAAAGCAGAGATTAATGCAATTGGCCAATCTTTAACCCCAACGCAAAAACGTTTTCTCTTAACAACCATCAACAACCTCCAAAACCAAGGCTCAAACATCTCGAATCCCAAAGAGCTTTTTGCTGAGATTGAGTTTAGCGTACTGGATCCTCATCACTTCGCAGGCAAAACCTTCACGCACAAGGTTAATAGCATTGCCATGCTCATTCGCAACAAAAGGTGGTCTACCCCAAGAGGATTCTCAAATCATTCAGCCAAAGGAAGAGAGCTCAAAGAAGCAAAGGCGCAAAGCCTTTCTCAATACTACCAAGAAAAAGAAAAGTTAGGCGCAAAAATCAACTCCAAAGAACAGCAAAAAGACTGTGGAACGGTTATTCAGCTAGCTCAAGGTTCTAATACTAAACAAGAAGCAAACACCCTAAGAAATAAGCTCTCAACAGAGACAAAGTACCTAGAGCAGCTAAAACAAGCCTTTAGCCAGGGCGCACCCTGGGTAAAAGCGTCACTAGTAGCCTCAGTAGAAAAAAAGATTAACGACTTAAACGAAGAATTAAACAGTCTTGGAGAGGGAGTTAGTCAAGTTAAGAGTCCCTTTATATATAGGAGTGAAGAGCCAAAACAAAGAACCCAATCAGCAGCCGTACATCAATAAAAGGAAGAAAAAATGGAAAAGTACGATTTGTTAGAAACTGTAGCAGAAAGCGCATCTGTCCTAAAAAGGATAGCTGCAGAAACCAACTGCTTCGAATACGAAAAAATATGCTCAGAGCTTGAGTACACGCTTCGCATATTGTCCCAAAGCAAAATCCAAGTTCCCAAAGAATTAAAGTTATTTGGGTCATATCACTAATTTTTTTAAAAAGGAGAGTAGAACTATGGAACAGGAATTATCTGAAAAAGAATACCCATCAGTATCCATTTCATTTGACTTAGATGCACGGGCAAACAAGGCCCTAACAATTGCGGCATCAAGGTCAGGTCGAACCAAAAAGCAGGAAGCAAAGATTCGGCTACGTGATCACTTGGTTAAATATGAGTGTATTTCCGTACTAAATAGAGCTCACAAAAGAGAAGAAGAAGGAATTTAACATGAATAAGGCATCATCAATATTTGTCATAGGGATATTAACAATGTGGTTATCAGCTTGCCAAACCATGGACACAGTAGTGGATCACAGTAAGTTGGCAGCCACAACAAAAGCAAGTGAGACCATTTTCTTAGATCCTGTACCAAATTCGCAAAAGGTAGTTTATGTTTCAGTCAAAAACACGAGCGATCAAGACTTAGAGGTTGATAACAAGCTAAAAGGAGTTATTAAAAGTCATGGTTATCAAATAACCTCAAATCCAAACAGAGCTCATTATATTTTACAAGCCAATATTCTAAAGATTGGAAAAATGAATCGTGATGAAGCCAACAGTGCGCTATCAAAAGGATATGGTGCTGCACTAACTGGACTCGCATCAGCTGGATTAGCTAGTGCCATCACTGATAGTTCTAACACTGCATTAGGTGCCGGAATTGTTGGGGCAGCTGCGGGATATGCCGCAAGTGCCTTAATCAAAGATGTCAATTACAGCATGATAACCGACGTCCAACTAGGCGAACGCTTAAATCATGCCGTAGAAGAAAAGACAAATGCTCTTCTAAAAAATGGTTCAAGTACCAGTACAGTGCAAGCGAGTTCCAATACGACAAATCTTCAAAAGTACCGTACGAGGGTAGTCAGCAATGTTGATAAAATGAATCTAAAATTTGCAGAAGCCAAACCAGCTTTAGAAGATGGGTTAGCCAAAGTCATCGGCGGAATTCTTTAAAAGAATTAATTTAAACAAGTTTTTTTAACCGGGCAAAAGCCTACTAGGACACTTTTGCCCAAAATAAGGAGAAAGGGAGATGATTAGAACAAAACTTACGCAAAGTGTTGCGCTAGGAGTTCAAAAGGGAATGACGCTTTTAAAAGAAAATTCCATGGTTTTAATCGTTGGAGCAGTGCTTTGTTTAATGTGTAGCTTTGGATATGCAGAGGGTAGTGGCACAGATTTACTGGCTGGAGCATTAGATGGCGATGTTAAAAAAACACTTGGCAGTGGGGCTATGTTTTGGAAGGTGTTCATCTTAGCAGACATTACAATAGCCACCGCTGCTGCGGTAAAAACTAAAAACCCCATGGTGTTTGCAGGTGTCTTTGGAGTATGTTTCATTCCTGCAATCTTACTAAGAATGTTGGTTTTCGGCGGAGTATAACCATGGATGAGCAACGCTACAAAATAAGAAAGCACTTAAGTAGGCCAATAAAGATTTTTTCTTTAACGATTGATGAAATTTCAGTGGTGGTTTTAGGAATTATTTTATACGCCTTTGCTAAATCCTTCATTATTCAGGTCATTAGCATCATTGCAACCTTATTATTGTTTCATGTTGCTCGAAGCATAAAAAAAGGGAGAGGGCCAAAGATAATGGTTATTTACCTCTATTGGCTCCTTCCTTCATGCATCACACAGTTTTTTTTAACTAAATTGCCAGCGTCACATAAGCGTGTTTGGAAATCGTAAGGATAGACAATGAAATACCGGATATATAAAAACACATTATTTAAAATGACCCAGAAGCTTAATTTGATGACGTTGCTAGTAGTTCTTCTGGGATTTTCTAATATTATCACTGGCTCTCTTAGCTGGTACACATCCCTTCATCAGAAAACATACATTACACCTTTTTATTCAAATAATGGTTTTGAAATCTCGGGAACAAGCGTTGATAGAAGATATTTAAATTTAATGGCTGAGAACTTTGTGTATGCAAAACTAAATGTCACTCCTAAAAATGTAGATCACCAGCATCAATTGTTACTCAAATATGTATCAAGCAAAGAGTACGGTAGGTTTAAAGAACTATTGGCGCGAGAAGCGAAGATCATTAAAGACAAAGAAATTTCAAGCCAAATCAATATTACTAGCATCAGGACAGATGAAGCAAAGCGCAGTGTATTAGTGCATGGCGAACTATTAAGGATGGTTGATTCTAGAGTGTTGCCATCAGAAGAGGTTAATTATTTTATAAGATTTGATTATTTACTAGGTCAGTTAAGCATCAAGGAGTTTAAAAAAACCAGAGGAGTAAGAGATGCGTAAATATATTTCATTAATGATGTTAGTGATTTCGACATGTGTCTTTTCATCAACGGCTCTTTCAATCAAGGATAATAATGATAGGTCCGTTGTTTTAAGTTCTTCAAACATCAATCGAATCTTTATTAAGGGAGATAGAATCTCAGACTTTAAGTTTCCTAAAGATGCTCTTCAAATTGTAGGGCTAGAGGAAGAACGTGAGGGCAGGGCAAGAACAATAGCAGAAGAGGACGGCAGTATTTATGTGACAAATGTAACTAACACACCTTTTACGCTGTTTGTAAGTAGTGAGTTAGGAAGGCACTTTTCATTAACCATTTCAGCAAAAGAAGGTCTTGGAAAAACCTACGAGATAATCCCAGAGACCGCTTCAAAAAAAGCAGCGTCCAAGTGGGAGTCTGAGTCTCCTTATGAAGACACTTTAACCAAATTGATGGCAACTGCAATAAGAGGTGATGTGCCTTCAGGTTACGGTATTGAAGCTAAAAACTTTCAAAAAAGAATACGTTTTAGCAAAAGCATTAACCTTGTGCCTCTCAAAGAGCTAAAAGGTGACAAGTTAAATGTGGAAGTATTTAAAGTAGAAAACATCTCAGGCAAACCATTAAGCCTAAGTGACAACTATTTCTCTAAAGGGGCTTTGGCAACAT
>JASBUC010000014.1 GCA_030148065.1 Legionellaceae bacterium
GGCCTTGTTGCTTCGCTCAAAATTAAATCACAATTGCTAAAGTTTAGTATCCCTTTAAAATCGATTCTTTTGACAAATTGGACGTTAAAATGCCCAACAAATGGTTGCATGACAAAGGAATAGAGCTCAAAAATCAGCGATATAAAGTTGAAAATTGGTCTGATTATAAGTAAGAGTTAGCTTTAAAAATTGGAGAGATTATACCATTGATATTTTCAAGGATTGAGGTTGCCCCACATTCAAAGATATTGGTACAAGTCATCGAAAAATAACAAAAGATCATGATAACGCTGTATTGATTAAACGTGGGCTCTACAGACGATATCTTAGGGGTTGTTGTGGGAGACGAGATTTAATCCTCAGAAAACCTGTCAAGTAGATATTAAATATTTTTTTAGTTAACAGGGAGAGTAGTTACAAAAAAATAATCTAATAATAATCACTTAGGAATTCAAAAATGGCTCGACACCGTTATTAATTTTTTAGGGAGAACACTCTACGAAGTGTTTTTTTAAAGCCTCTTAAAAGCCTTATGACTACTAGGTTTCAAGGAGGAGCGGGAATTGCTGACTCATCACAATTGATGGTTCGTTGTTCGCTAATTGATTATTTAGGAAGGCTTGGGTATGGCACCTATGAAAGGCTTGTATTGTAAGAGGAGGTTGGAATTGGAATGATTTCATTTTTTTCAAAGACCCGATACCCTCTTTTACTACTAGCATAATGGGTGGCGCAGTGGAAAAAGTACTGATCGTTACTTTGCATGGTAAAATTATGGTAAGGATTTTGCTGCGAAAAAGGGTTGTGTGGTTCTGTCGCACTTTTTTGTATGGCTTCTTCTCTAGAAAGGTAGGTCTGTGCTTCAGGGTTGAGATCATTTCTTAATGAAACATAGCGAGACCCTTTTATTTTTATACTTCCATTTGAACTTTTATCGGCTCTAATTTTATGTTGTCGTAGAATGCTTTCTATTTTCACCAAAAGACTAAATAGGTCTTCTGGTTGTTGTAAAGGACAACCCAGTTCATCTTTGAAAGTGTAAATAACAATTTGTCTGCCAGTTGGATGTTTCCAACGATCAAAATTAAAGTTGTGCAAATCAATGGCTTTGCAGGCTAGTATTCCATTGGTTGGATCTAAAATAATAGGCTCTATCAAATGCCAAGCCAGATCTAAGTCATTGATATTAATATTTAGACAAAACTTCCAACCATCGACTTGTTTGGTTTTAGACTAGCGCTTATTTCGAAAATAAATCCAGCATTCATCGACTAAATAAAATTTATGTGAATCATCATAGCCCAGTAGGTTAGCTGGCCTTTTTTTATCTGACGGGTACTGACAACGTTCTGTTAAATACATGGTTTGGGTATAGACTATTAAAGTGTCCGATAACAGCAAATAATTTAATAGTAAGAGATTATTATTAAGCCAGTATTATGAAGAGCGTTACAATATTTGCTTGACTTTGACTTTGTCACCCCAAAAAAACAGATCTTTACAGAGTGACTGATAAAGGCTCACCACGCTATCAACCACAGTTGTAGCAATTATCCCATGAACAATCCGTGAAGTCTCAAGAAACGGGCTCAACCTGCTTTCCATGTAAAGATCGGATCCCTCTAAGGCTTCGAATCATGCTCATTTTTTGTTGATGAAAACGTTGTTCAAAGCATGCTAAGTAGGGTTCAGGATTCATTAAGCGCTGGCTCTCAGACTTAAGCGCCTTCAATTGCCAAGTGGCGCGTTCTTTAATGCGGTCCAAACTTGGGCATTGATACACCAAGGTGCCACCTCGAAAAATGGGAACAAGCAAATCTTCATAGCTTTGCTTGTGATTAATGGCATGTAGGCTGTTTGAGTCTTCTGGGTTCACCATGATGACATTGCCATCACTGTCAGGGCTAATCCCTAAGTCAATATCAAACATCACATCGCAAAGAAATGCGCGTTGCATGCGCCCGTTCGCTAAAGGCTTTTCTTGGTAGTAGCGGCGCACTTGGTGGCGACCTGGGTTGGTGGTTTTGTCAGCATTGTCTGAAATCTTTATTTTTGGCTCGAAGCTAAAATCAGCGTTTTGTATTGCCACCACCTTAAAGATCCCGCCTAGTGCTGCTTGCGAGCCACCAGTCGTTAATTGAGTGCCCACACCCCAAGCATCAATGGGAGCACCCTGTTCTCGCAAACTTGCAATGGTGTGTTCATCCAAATCATTGCTGGCAATGATGATTGCGTTTTTAAACCCTTCAATGTCCAAGCGGGCGCGGGCGTGCTTGCTTAATGTTGCTAAATCGCCAGAGTCGAGTCGAATGCCAATCATTTCATGGCCTTTTGCTCGAAGTTCTTTGCCTACAATGATGGCGTTTTCAATGCCTTGCATGACATCATAGGTATCGACTAGAAAGACGCAGTTCCCAGGCAAGGCTTTGGCGTAAGCTCTAAAGGCGCTTAGCTCATTTTCAAAGGACATGACAAAGGCGTGTGCATGGGTGCCTGTCGTTGGAATGCCATATTCTTTACCGGCAAGCTCATTTGAGCTTGCATCAGAGCCGCCAATGAAGGCTGCACGACTAGCGGCTAAGCCTCCCTGGTCTTGTGCGCGTCTTAGCCCAAACTCTAAGAGTGTTTGCGAGCCGCATTGATTTTTAATACGAGCGGCTTTGCTGGCAATTAAACTCTGAAAGTTAAGGATGTTAAGTAGGGCGCTCTCCAACAGTTGCACCTCGGTTCTTGGGCCAGTTACCCGAATTAAGGGCTGATTGGCAAAGACGACAGTGCCTTCTTCTATGGCATCAATGTCACCGCTAAAACGTAGAGTTTCTAAGTAGTTTAGAAAAGCCTGACTATAGAGTGGGGTGTGCCCATCGAGCTGGGTCTGCTCACGAAGATAATTGATGTCACTGCTGCTAAAGCCAAACTTCGATAGGTAGTCAACGACGTCTTTAAGTCCTGCACACACAGCATAGCTGCCAGCAAAAGGGTTTTTTCGAAAATAGAGCTCGCAGCAGCTAACAGGTTCTTGTTGTTGCGTGCTCTTACTATTTGAGGCATCGATTGTCTGGTTTTTTTTGCAGGTTTGCTCAAAGTAGGCAGCTGCCATGGTTAGCTCGTATTTATCCGTAAGCAAACCTAAATGGTTAATTTCTTTGATAATGCTCATTATTCTATACCCATCTTAGTTCATTATGCATCCTCTGGGCCGAAACGAAGCTTTGACTTACTCCCGTTTGAGTATTGTACCATGCGAGAAGACGCCTGTATTTCAATTGCTGCGAGGACTGCTATCTAGTTCCTCCTCCTCTTCCTCGCTAAGAGAGCTTAATTGTACATCCAGACTAAAGTGGCCAATTGAGGAGGCAAGTAGTGCATAGTTTTTCTTGCTTTTTTTCATTGGTCGTGAGGCGGCGAGTTCTACTTCTTCCATGCTAAGGCGTTTCTGAGGTAGGACAACCTTGTAGGTTGTTCTATCAATGATGGGTCTGTCCTCGCCAATGGCTCTTATCGTGTCTCGAAATTGCTGATAGTAATTAAATTGTCTGGGTGAGATTAGATCTTCTACCAGCCAAAAGCCAGCAACCTCAATGGTTTCTGCCAGTTTGTTGGGAGACGGTGGAACCAACTGCTCTTTAATGGCTTGACAGGTTGCCAGATAGAGATTGTGTTCATTTGCGTGTAGTGCAAGCTTAAAGTAATAGTTATGAGTTGCTTTATGTTTTCTATCATACGCATAGAGGAGAGTTAAATGGTCGCTTAGGTACTCTTCTTCTAAATATTTCTGTAAGTCATTTAGGTCTGATTCACGTACCAGAATGCCCGCCCAGGGATCGCAAATAACTTGGTTTGGGCTGTCTCCAATGGTAAAAGCAAAGTGTGATTGCTCTTTGCCACCAAAGAAGATAATAGCAAGCGAGCGCGGCCTTGCTCCAGGCCTTAGCATTTCACTAAAGGCAAGACCAAAGCCAAGGATGGCTAATTCTAAACAGTTACCATAGGGATGGCGATGAATCACATTAGCAAAAGCAAGTAAGTTTTTTAAAGGGCATTCTCTATTACCCATCAAATCTTGTTGAAAGGCCTTTTCTCTCACTCTTTGATTGGCGCCTACTAGTGCGTTAAGGATGTCCTTTTCTTGCCTATTGAGGTGTTCTGGTGGTAAGTCAGCAACTTGTACGTCCAATTTATTGACTTTATCTAAGATGAATGCAGCAAAGAGTTGGTCATCATTTAAGGCGTCCATCGAGCACTGTTGTGCTTGTTCAATAAGTTCATCAAGTTTTAATCCATAGTTCTTTTGAATTAGAGCTTTTAGCGTTGGAAAAGGGCAAGATCTTGGCATACTTTGACACTGTGGGTGCTACTATACTCAAAATACCTAAAAAAGGGCATTATCAAGTATTTTGAGTATATCTTTAAATAGTAGCGCAAATTATACTCACCTTGGTTCTAAACTACAACTTCATGACGCATGGAGGTAGGGGCTTATGAGTGATTTCTAAGGATTCAACCATGGTGGCATCTGAGGTCATTTGTCGGTAGAAATGCACTGTTTCATTCTTTCGTGTTAAGCAAAGCGTTGCGGTTCGATGTGAAATGACCTCACGAGCTTTTGCAAACAGTCTTTTAATTTCCAGTGGTGTAAAGACGTTATTTTGGTGTTCGTTTTCTTCAAAGAAATTAAACTCTCTTAGTAAGGTTTGTAATTGTCGAACGCCGGTTGGTACTTTGGAGGTCTGACAGAAAAAAAGAGTTACTCCTTTTCTCTGCCAGTGGCTTTCTTGTACTTGTTGATTAAGTTTTGTAAGAAAGTGCCGTTGTTTATTGACCGCTGATTTCTCATGCTCCTCACTTAAAAACGTTTCACAGAGCAATTTGAACTCGATTTGATTGGCAGGATTTATAAGTGATAAAAGTGCGTCAAACTCATTAATGAAACTTGAAGAATGTGAGTTAGCCCTGTCACCCATTTGACGTATTTTTTTAAGCTGCTCAGATGTTTTGACTGGGCCAAAATCCATAATCATTTGTACGTGAGTGGCCACAAACAAATAAGGGATTAAGCAGATATTCAGAGCTTTTTGGTGCAGAGTTTTGAGGTAAAATCTTATAAAGCCTCCATGAGATGAGTCAGTTGCCTTTAGTTGATTGTTGTAAGTAGCAAAGACGTCACTTTTTGCTTGCTCGCTTGCTGGTAAGGCCAAAAAGGCATCTATTATTTTTTTCTCCGACAGGTTGATTTGTTTTTTTGCTAGTTGTACCGTTTGCTCGACACGTTCTTGGTAAACGGTTACATTTTTTTTAACAATCGCGAGTAGTTTGCTAAGACTCTTAAGGTTTTTTCCAGCCAGGTGAGAAACATAAGACTGGCTTGCGGCTATAAGAGAGAGTGTTTCAGTAACGGATATTTTGTCTGTGGCTAAGAGCGTAAAAAACGCAGTTCTTTCTTCTCTTGAGCCTTCTGCTAATAAGCGTTTAAGCCCTTTAAATGGGGCTTTGTGGTCGTATTCCTGCATCGCGTTCATCCTCCTATCGACAAAAGATGAATTCAACTATACACACTCTAGTTCAATTTGCACTCCATGGGTATAATCGAGGCTTTGACGTTAATCAGAACGTCATTAAAAAAACCATGTATTCGACATTAAATGGTAACCACAGGAGAGTCTCCAGTTAGGTGGGGTACTTGTGGATTGGTTGTGCGGGTAGATCCTGCGGTGTTGGCTGGTGTTGGTGGGCTTTGATTGACTCTATTAGTACTGGTACTGCCTGGTATAAAAAAGGTTTGGGTTGGTGGGGTGATGCCGTATTGCTCTAGAGTTGTAAGTAGCACTTTTTTACTAAGAGGATCGCTTTGTTGAATTAAATCATGAGCCGTTCTACCTTGCGCATTTTGGATGTTTAGGCGAGCACCTTGTTTGATTATATGGACCGCATTTAACACATTGTTTGTAATGATGGCCCATTGAAGTGCTGTGTTTTTCATCTCAGGGTTGTCATCTTGAGCGTCAATGTTGAAGTCATGCTTGGCTAGCGTCTCTAAATCAGAGACCGTGCCCGTGCGTGCTGCTCGCCGGTAGGCTCTTTGTAGCAGTGCTTTGCCACTTAGCTCATCACCCATACAAAATTTTTCAGTGAGCTTTCTAAGGGCTTCTTCTCGTGCCTTGCTAACGGCTTCTTGTACAAATGTGTTAATTCTTGCTCTGAGATCATAGTCAATCTCAAGAGCACACTCTTGAAATGGACGACGGCTTGCGGGCATCACACGAGGGCTTTGCTGATTAACCCAAAACATGAGCTGCGCCTCTTCGTACTTGGCATCTGGTGATCGTTTTTGAAAAACAGGTACGTCCATAATGGTGCAGGTCAGGCCACAAAGGTATTCGCTCGGAATGTCTGAATCATTGACCCCCTCACTTGCAAGTATTCGCGCATTTCGAGAGAGCTCGGGTTGCAAACGTTCAGCACGAAAAATAAAGTCTCCGCTTTCTTCTGAAGAGAGTCGGTAATTATCGAGACTAAAGGGAAGCTTGGCGTTACGGATGGCCTCTTTAATCAAATTTTTAAAGAGATTGGTGGCATTTTTCCCTGTGAGACAAATCCCCTTTAATTCAATGTCAAGGGATTGGAGTTGATCGTTTTTATCATGGTAAATGGTCGTTGCTGTTTCTAATTTGGGAACAAATGGCAGGCTAACAATTAGATTGCATAACTGACTGATGCTGCTATCTTTTAATTCCACTGTAGGCTTAAAGGTTAATTTGATTGACACCTTGATTTCCCTATCAAAAACGTCTTGTCCTTACCATAGCACGAGTTTTTGTGAAGTACTATCGTTCACGCGTTTGCTCTGGCCTTAGTATACTGCTCGAGCACTTGTATTGGTTCTAATTTCTGACTGAGTGTCTGTAAGAGGTTTTCACCAGGGCGGCTTTCAAAAAAGACCCAGCTTGACTCAGGCTGAGTAAACAAGGAACGATCCATGCCACTTAGTGCATTGATGCAGTCTTTAAGTGCCAATAATTGTTGCGTTGCACCGCCGCAAACCTCCTCACTCAGTGTGTCTAAGAAACGATGGGCAATTTCAACTTGTTTGTTATACTGTAAGATCTCTCGAGGGACTTCGCTGCTTTTTAACTTATTGTTGGCGCTTTCTAAGAAGTCTTCTAAGGTGTTTTGAATGCTCTCAAAGGTGGTTTGGAGCAATGTCTCATCTATCGATGCGGTCGACTCTTCAGTTGATTCTGAGGGCTTGGCACTGGGTAATAGTCGGTAAAGGGGCTCTAAGCCTAGTGTCTGAAGTCCTGTTGTTAACCAGTTAGGCATGGCAAGTCCTTTTTTAATCATTCTTAAGCAGAGTGTAGAACAGTCAAAGAAAAGTTAAAAGTCTTGGCGAGTTAATCGATCCCTAGAAGCGACGGCCTGGTTCTTTTAAAAAGCGTAGCTCTATTAGTTGGTAAAAGGCTGATCCTATTGCCACCAGTTGGCAGGGGTGCACTTGTTGAACCAGAAGTTTATTCTCTCGTTAATCATGATATCCTTGCAGTTTTCAATGAGGATGGAAATGTTAAAATTATATCACAACCCTCGCTGCAGTAAGAGTCGAGAAACTCTAAAGTTATTGACCGATAGGGGTGTTTCATTTGAAACAATTTTGTATTTGGAGGATCCTTTGAGTGCTTCTGAGATTGAATCATTGTGTAAGAAGTTAGAGCTTAGCCCAGAAGCCTTGGTTCGAAAAAATGAGGCAGAGTATAAAAAACTAGGGTCTGTGAATGAAAATGAATGGTCTATGGTGCTTGCAGACTTCCCTAAATTGATGCAGCGTCCGATTGTTGAGACTGACACAAAGGCAGCAATTGGCAGACCACCTGAGAAAGTATTAGATATTTTACCTACTATTTAACCGACTTGTTGTTTTGCTTTTTCCCAAAGCGCCATTAACTCTTCAAAGGAGTGACCTTTGAGTGTTGTTAGTCCTTGCTGAGTGGCAAGGGCTTTGACGGCCTTGAGACGTGTTTCAAATTTATCTGTGGCATTTTGTAGGGTTTGTTGGGGATCAAACTTGCTGAAAATACACAAAGAAAAGGCGGCATGCAGTAGATCGCCGATTTCTTCCTCTAAAAGCGTTCGATTTGGTTTATTTTCCTCAAGATGGGCTGTGATTTCTTCACATTCACTTTTAACTTGTTCAATAATTTGCTCTGCTGTTTCCCAAGCAAAGCCAAAGCCCGCGGCCTCATTCTCCAGCTCTTCAATTTTATTCAATAAATTCATGGAGTTAAGAAAAGATATCATTAACAGTGGCTTGAAAAGTACCATAGATTGGCGTTATATGGAACACCATGATAGGATTGTTGGCATAAATTTAGAGGAAACCGGAGTTCTTTTTGTATGTCCATTAGTGACAGGCGTGGTTATTTTGAATCGGTTAAGCTTAAGTGGCTGTGTTTCGATAGGCTTTTATGCACAATCACAAGTCTCTTAAGCCTCCCTTAAGGATCATGTGAGATGATTTTCGCTGAAATTGAAGCAAGACCTCACCCTGACACCGAAGCAATGTCTGAACCCAACCCGCCCGAGTCAAATGTAATTGAAAACCAAGACGATGATGAAGGCTCCCCGAGTTCCCCGAGTTCCCCGAGTTCCCTGAGTTCCCTGAGTTCCCTGAGTTTGAATAGTGAAAACTTAGAGTATAATTCTCTAGCAAGTCATCCCCCTGATTTGGTTCATCATGAATCCAGTATGGTTGATTTAGCGAGCTACCCTGGCGATGTAGACGTTTATCAACCCACAGAACAAGAAGAATTTACTTTGGGGGATTTACATGGCAACACCCTTAAACTTATCTTTTGCTTAATTAAGTGCGGCATCATGACGCTTGACAAAGGTCGAGACGATTATGAAAGAATTTATCAGATCTACACAAGTCAGAAGCGATACTTTAAGGCAGTTGAATATAAAAACAGTTTGCAATATTACCAAAGAATAAACCGAGATCGTGTAGAGCTTGATAAGCAAGCGCTTGATGAGTTTACAGACATTCTTTCAAGAGCAAGGTTTAAGACTATAGGCCTACTTAGGCTAATAGGGGATGAGTTGTGCGATCGCGGTAACAGTGATTTGTTGACCATGGTGGTCTTCGATACGCTTAAAAGAAATAATCTTCCCTATAGCATTCAATATTCAAATCATGGGATCCAAGCCATTCAGGCCTTTATGAATCTATTGGTTGATGGCTTTTATTACTCATTGAAAATGGCAAGCATGCAAGAGAACTCTCTCATTTCAGCACTAGCCTCTATTGGAGTAAAAACAAGGTATGTGGGAAGAGTAAAACCTAAAACAACGACGGCTCCTCCGGTGGTGGGTTCAATGGCTCAGAAAACCTCGGTTGAAAGTGAGTTAATAGATGATCCAAGATGTTGTGAGACCAATAAAAGGGCAGAGCTTCTTCCTTTAATGGACAAAGACACATTTCTTAAAAGTATTAAGTATTCTTACTATCCCTCCTTAAAGCTCATTGACTATAGCTTTAATGACTATGGTGAAATCAGTGTGTTCTTTCACGGCTTGACTGGATTCAATGTAGTGAAATCCACTGTTGACTTACTCAACAACCGAGTTGAAGGGTGTCATCTGGATTTTGATGACAGCTCACCGCTTAAGATTGCAAAAACAATTGATGAAGTGAATGAGATGATTTATTCGCTAGTTCATAATCGAAAAATTGATGATGTCTATTACAAGTCCAGTTCGTACAACCCAATTAGTAAGCTTCTATGGTCACGAGAAATAATCGCAAGCGATGTCTTTGAGACCAGTAGAGGAAAGCCAATAACCATTGTTCATGGGCATGTCGGTGAGGGAATGATGCCAGTCTGGCGTGAGGGACGAGCAGTCAATGATAATTTGGACACGCTGCTTGGTAACAATCAAAATACCATTCCAGATGTTGGACAATTTTTAGTAAGGGTTGAAACGGTAAGCAAATTGACTAACCAGTGTCGTCGATTTAATGAGATAAAAAGAGAGTTTTTAGAGCTCGACCCTGCCTCAAAAGGCTACATAGATCTTTTTTATGATGAGGGTTTGAGTGACAAAGAGCGTGAATACATTATTGAGAATATGAAACTTGGGCTGCTTATTGCAAACCATGATCAAGCGGCGATTTCACATAATATGATGGTGAGACGTTTTGAGAGTTTAAAGCATTTATTTTTGGGATCAGAGAGCAGTACTTATTACGTTCTTAAGCTTGAGCGTGATTTTTATGGCATAGACTCTAATGCCTGCACAAGACACGAGACGATTATATATTTAAGAGAAATTGCCAAAGAGTTTGGGTTGGAGGTTGATGATACGGAAGATGAGAACCCACAAGCATTAGAGCAAGGACTTAATCGAGATAATTTTGTGCCAAGAAGCAAAGCTGAATTGATGGCAAAAAAAATTCAAGGGAGCTACCGATCGCATCGGGCGCGAATGGATGGGATGGCTTTGATAGAGAAGCTTAGAATGCTAATACATAGTTCAATCTTGTCCTTTGCAAAAAAAATACACTATCTTGCTATGATGGATAGGTACCAAAAGGCTCTTGAAGAACAAGGAGGGTCTTTTGAAGTCATCTTAGAGTCGATTGAAGACAGTAAAGTTGAGTTAATGAAGGATGTAAAACTTGCGAAATTGAAGTCTTATGATCTGAGACTATTATCACGGCAAAGAGCTAGTAGAAACAATATGATTGGTTTAACCAGTGCTTATTCCTTGTTGGTTGACTGGGCAAGTCTTAAGCGAAAGCAAGCACTGATGAAGGATAAGCTTGAGATGTTTAACCGCCTTTTATCGGATGATAGTAGTAAAAAGGATGAACTAGAAAGAGCTTTAAGAGACGTCGTGCTTGCTTTTTCTTTGACTCGAAATGCGCTGGCAACGTCTTATTATAGTTCGGAAACAAACTCTGTGGTTGAGTTGATGTTTTTTTTACAACTTAATGATTTTAAGCGAGTACAGATTGTGTTAGCAGAGAGAACTTTAAAAGAATTTGTCAATGAAGTCATTTATCAACAAAATGAAAAGCATCCAAAAACCTTTAGCCTGATGTAAGCTTAGAGCACTCGAAGAAAATGAGCGTTTTTATTGAGCCAATCCTTATGTTTTTTTATGTTGGGACAATGTGACTCAACTAAGCGCCAAAATGATTTTGAATGATTAAACTCTTGCAAATGGCAGAGCTCATGGATAATCACGTATTCAATGGTTTCTATGGGCGCAATCAATAATTTCCAGTTGAGACTGATTTCAGCACTAGCAGAACAACTTCCCCAGCGCGCTTTAAACGAACGAATTTTGAGTTGGCTGGGGGTTAGCGTTGTCTTGGTGGCTAGCTTATTGACAAGACTCGGAAAAAGTAAAGCTGCTTCTTTTTGAAAGTATCGTTGCAGGACTCTTCTGATCGCTTCTTTGCAAGGCGTTGGGTGATGTACTCTAAAAGTCTGTTTTTCTAGCAAATGAAAAGAAGTACCTTGATGGATAATAAGCTCTCGTTCTTGCCCTAAGAACAAAAACTTATCTTTGTGTTTAAAGTTAAAGGCTTGAGATCGCTCTTGTAAGCGTTTTTCAACCCAAGCCCAATGCTCTTCAACAAAGCGTTTAATGTATTTTTCGCTGACTGAAAAGGGAGCCTTAATACAAATGCTGTTAGCTTCAACCTGTAGCCTAATCGTTTTTAGCCGCTTTTGTCGAATAAGAGTCGTTTCAAGATTATTAATGATAAGGTTTTTTGCCAAAGCTTATTGGCTCCTTAACACGACGATACCCATGAGACTTCGAAATGCTCTTTTTTAGGTGTGGTTAATTTCATCCCCGCGGCTTTTCTAAAATGAGTCATATCCATAGATCTGGCGCATCTTCGATAAGACGCTGGGGTGGAATTAAAATCATAAAAACTGTCTTTTTGGAGTCTCATAGGCATAGTTTACTATTCTTTACTGGCACTTTGTAGGCGTGTTTTTAATAGATAAATGGCAGCCTTTTTGCTTCTGTCATCTAAAGAGTTGGAATTGATTAAGTCCAGAGCCGCATTCACATAATCTTCAACTTGTTGTTGGTTGCTTGTATCATTATCACTGCCTTCTTGCAGAGTTTCTTGATAATTTTTATCAAGCATCGCGGCGGCTTCTTCTAGCTCTTTATCAGATGGTTTGCTTTTATGGTCCATATTCAATTCACCCACGGCGGCATTGACTTTATTTAGCAATGGCTTCGTTTGATTGGCACTGCTTTTAAGTGCTTTTAGTCGATACTCATCATCATGACTTTCCCAATATTCTCGGTCTCCTTGGAAGGCAATGACGGTCATTAACACTTTGGGGTTAATGCCTTTAGAAGCAAACAACTTTTTATTGGTTACTTTAAAGGTCCAGTCGTTTTTTAGTCTAAAAAAGGAACGGTAGAGTTGTGCCATTTCCTTATTAGTTACTGGATCGTAGACGTAGAAAGTCGTGCCCCAGAAATTCATCTTGGCTGTGGCAAGCTTACTTACCCCGTCTAAGCCAAAGATGTCAAAGGTTGGGAAAAAGACAAAGAGTTGCTCGTCTGCAGCTCCTAAAAAGCGGTCCATTGGGTCAAAAATATCAAAGTGGACATTAAATGAGAAAAAGCGTGAATACGCCGTGGCTTGCAAATAGTTATAGGGATCGTAGAAGTCATAGCTTAAGGTGTAGGTATAGGGGTTTCGGTAGAGGCTTCCTACTTTTCGGCTTTTAGTTTCAATGTCATAGCTGGTGGTTAGGCTAAACCAATGCTCCTTAATGTAGAGAGGCTCATTAATTGGATCATCGGCATAACTTGCAAAGCAAGTAAATAATAATGAAAAGGCTAGAACAAGGTTGGCTATTTTTTTCACGGTAATTCCTAACAATGGTTGATAATAAACCAATAATGGTAATTGGCAGAGCTTAAGAGAAAATTAAACAACTGCATTTGGGCGCTTGATAAGAGGCCCTTGTTCCATGACGCTTGGTATTTAAAGGTGAGAAGGGTAGTAGCGAAGCCCAAAAACCAGGCTCTTAGTGCTGGCGATGTGGCCTTCAAAGAGGGTGGTATAAGCATTTAGGTTTTCACCATCAATGTAGTTTGCAGTCAAAGTAGCAGATAAACTTCTATCAAGTTTTGTTTCAAGGCCTATAGCGCCCATAAACTTAGCAGAGGCATCTTCGTGGCTCGTGTTTCTTAAAAGCTCATAGTTTTGAGTGACTGCCGCAACCCCGGCTTTTCCAAAAACTGAGAAAGTAGGCTTTAACTGAAAGCTAACCACCCCTAGTAAATCAACCACTGTTTGGGTGATGCTTAAGTTGCCAATGGCGGCTTGATCGAAGTATTGCACACCCAACTCACTGCCAACTCGAACTTTTTGTAGCCCTTTTGGCTTATAATAAGCGCCCCAGAGAGCCCCCAGCATGAAGTCACCAGAATTTGAGTTTATGCCAGAATTATCAGTGTCCACGTTGTAATCAACCCAACCTACTTGACCTTCAAAGTATTGACCAACATTTGCTAACTTGTAATTGGCAGCCATAGAGGCACTAGAGAGGATGAATAAAGGGGCAGCGAGTAATACAGCACTCAATCTCATTAGAAGATCTCCATGTGTTAAATTAATAATCCAAGATAAAATTTCTGCCTGTTATTAAAACACTTAAAGGATAAAAGTGCTAGAAAATTTCAGACGGGGGCATTATATAGATACAAGGTTGGGCTTTTTTATCAAGCCACTTAAGTGTTGCCAATAAATGGTTTCTATCGGTGGCCACACAGCCTGCTGTTGGTCTATGTTTGTTGCGCCATAAGTGCAAAAAGATGGCACTGCCTTTTCCTGGAATGGCGGGATTCATGTTGTAATTAAGCACTGCTCCTAATTCGTAGGGCTCAATCAGCATTGGCTCATAGCTTTTTGCATCGGTTTTGCCAACGACCCAGGAATTATACTGAGGGCTTTTCGTATCATCGACAAATTTATCCTCAGTGGTTAGAAATCGATAGTCCATTTTTAAAGCCAGCGGCTTGTTGCCAAAGGCTTCTCCAATTGGGTAGAAACCAGTAGGTGTTTTAAGATCTCCCTCTCTTTTCTCTCCCGGTATTGTGACGCCATTTTTACCAATGACAGCGGCAAACGGCTTTTGGTAGAGTGCGCTCTGCCAGGTTTCGCTGTGTTTTTGGCAAAGAAGCATGCGGGCATAGAAATCTCTTTGGGGCATCACTAATAACACTTGTTTGGTGTTAGCGGGGATGTCTTTAAGTTTTGCAAGCGTTGCTTGACAATGATTCACATTGGCAGCGAAGGCGCTGTTAACAAAAAGCAAGATAAGGCTTAGAGCGCAGGTTTTGAATGGGTGAGTCATTTGTTGTCCTTAGTCAGTTAATTCATCAAGAAAAATTAATTCAAATAAGCTCTTATCTGCCAGGGAGGTAGCATCGGGCGCTTCCTGATAGGATTTTAAGAGTGGTAAAAAAAGCGATTGACCAATGACATAGCGCTTGTCACGACTAATTGGTGCAAGGCCCCAGATGTTTTGATACGTCATCGGCTCACCGTGAAAGGTGCCCTGTTCTTTAATGCCCAAATATAACATAACATGACCATTGAGGTGAATGAGAGTCAACAGTGGTTTACCCTGTTCTTTTAAGCGCTTAAGTCGAAGCTCAAGACCTTGGTTAGATAAATCAAGTTTTTTACCCATGGCTGCTTGCTTGGACGAGTTTCTTGGTAACCATACACCAAATGGGGCAAATAAGCTTTTAAGCTCCTGAGAGCAGTCATTAAAAAAGAAAGCACCACCCCAGCCGTAGGGCCGTCCGATGAGTTCTGCTAATAGTTTGCTGACGTTTTCTTTATTGAAGGTTAGAGGCATAACACGTGCGTTACTTCTAGCAACTAAGCGAGTCTTAATCACAGCATGTTGATGTTCTTTCATTGGGGTTAAGATGTGATAGTTATGTTTGCTTTTCTTTTTTAAAGGGAAGACAGAACCTACATAGCTAGTTGAGTAGAACGAGTTATCTTGATTTAAAATCACGGCCTCTGTTTTGGTTATGGCTAGCATTCCATGTTGAGCAGCCTTTTGCCACTCTCTTATAAATCGGCTTGAAGCCCAAGCTAGATCTTCATTTTTTACCCAAGCATAGTAGTCGTCTGGTGTAATGACTAAAGACCAGCGTTTATCAAGAGTTGTATGAACCACATAGACTGGGGTTCCGAGCCAAAGAGAGGATTCTTGGAGATTATCAAATGGGAAGCCCTCTCCTGGTTTGCTAAAATGTTGGAAATCAGGGGAGTTATCTGGCAAGGCGCGCGCTAAGGTATTGTTTGTGATAATGGCGCGTTGCTTGAGGTAAAAGGTGGCAGTTAGTGCTGAGAGGTGCATGTTCTTACTTATCTGACTGAGCCAAGCCTTGCCATGTTCTTTAAAGTTTTCACCATAATGACGGCTTAGCGGCTCTTTGCCCTCGTTATCAAAGTCCTTTAGTAGCATTAACTGCTTCTCTTTTATGCTGCTTAAAATCTCAGTTACGTATTGTTCTCCCCAAGGTGAGCGCGCCTCTCTATCGCTTTGATAAGTATGTCGATAGTAGGCTTTTAATTGTCTTTGCTGGTAGTCGTGACTAAGTAATGGCGTTTTATAATCGCTTTGTTGACTCTGGAAGTACTCATTAATGTTTTGAGAATAATGAGTGATCGGAAAGTCGTAAATGGGTACTTCTAAAGCAAGTGCTTGCTTTGAAAAACAAAAGAACACAAAACAAAGGAGGGATTTCAAACGTTTAAACGGATTAAAAGTTAGCATTATCTGGTTTTGGTTGGACTAAATAGCTCAAAATAATATCATGAAGCACTCATAAAGAACAAGCATCAATGCTTTCATATTGAGCTAGTAGTTAAATTTTCATCTGCACATAGGCGCCCAGAAACAATACAATTTAATCATTCCATAGTGCGTTTGTCTGTCTTCCCATTCAGATTTATTAGATGAATAAGTAACGGTATAAACCTTCAGGTTTGTGTTCGGTTTGTACCAGAGTCCTCGGCCATGACAGAGTAAGGCATCAGTCTCGATGCAAGAGTTATTGCCCAAGTTTTGAGATTAAACACAGTGATGTACCTAAACAAGTTCTATGTGGTATATGATGACACTACTACAGTTTATCTAGGATAGCTTTATAGTTTGGTGCTTTTGTAATATCTGTTACTAACTCTTGGTGGATTATCGTGTGATCAGCATCAAGTAACAGTGTTGCCCTTGCCAAAAAGCCGATTAGAGGTCCATCAGCAATGGTTACACCATAGTGGGTACCAAAGTTGTTTTTCTGAGCATCAGATAATAGATGTAATTTGTTAGAGTTTAGCTTTTTCGAAATTCTATATAAGGCAAATGGGGTGTCAGTAGAGACGCCTAAGATGTAAACGTCTTCATTTTTCAAATCCTCTATAAATCTTTCGACTGAACGAAAGCAAACATCAGTATCTAAACTTGGATAAATATTAATCAGTACCGTTTTGCCTTTATAGTCTGAATCAAGAAAGCGGTGTTGTAAGTTAATGTCCACAAGCTCAAAATTTGGCGCACGTTCCCCAATGTTTGGTAGCTCTCCAACGGTGTTCATTTCAATGCTATTACAGATAAGTTTACTCATAATATTCTCTTATGGGTTAAAAATGTTACTAATTGATGGTTTTTCTGCTATCTTATCATCAGCAGCACCTGCTCCTAAGGCTTCACAAATAATTCGTGCATTTTCAGAATCCCGTGTTGCTTGTTCTAGTGCCTTGTTGAAGCCGTCTTGAGAGTTAGCTCTATCACGAAAAGACTCTTTTTCTTTTGCTAGATTATACTCTTTACCAAGATCAGAAAATTTTTGTTGATCTATTTCAGAGCTCGATTTAAAAAAATTTTTAAAGCTTTGATATGACTCAGATATGGCTGCGAGTATTCTTTCAACCCTGCTGGGATTAGTCGTTACTTTCGCAAACTCTGTCTCATTTGCGGTAGCGGTTACTGTTTTAAAGCAACCAAGAAGAACGCCTACTTTCCCACCAGCTTGATCGTAATTTTCAGTTCTAAGGTCATTTTCTATGTGGTTAAGTTGACTAATTGAGGTATTGATAGCCCCCAACATTTTGCCGGCATCGTTAATAAATTTTTGTTTGCCACTTAGTTCTTCTGATTGCTCGCATTTTTCTGTAAATTGTTCTCCTGCATAAATGTAATGCTGATAACGGTTTTCAATCCCTTTATGAGTCTCTTTATCAAATTCTTGGACAGTGTAGGCTTTGTTAAAAAAAGATTCTAAACTAGTCTCTGGAGTTGCTTTAGAAAAAAAATTGTCATCTTCACCTTTATCTGGTTTTTTTAAATCTTCCTCTGATAACCCTAAGTCTGCGACTGTATACCCACTACCTCTTATGGCTTGAAACAACTCTTTTTTTAGGGCATTAAGATGAGCACGAGTGTTTTGTGAAAATGACTCCAAAAAGGCGCGATTGTTTTTTACCTCTTCTCCCTCAAGGATTATGGCAGTAGGGTCTGGGTCATCTGACTCAATATCTAGCCTTAAGATGTCTTCATTAACTTTCATAAAATGTTTTTAATGCATAATCATTATATTTAGTATAGTTCAAAAAAAATTTTTGGCTCAAAGGGGTTGTAGCGCCTGATTGGACTTGTACATTATTGCCTTATTTTTACTCCTTTCTACGAAAGGGGAGATACTTTGGTTCCCAAAAGTTTTTGTTAATGATTTCTTCCAGATCCGTTTCTTTATCTATTTTGGTTAACTTGGCTTTAATTGCTTCTCGGCCAACGGCTAAGGCGATGGCTTTAGCCACTTTTTTGGCGTCTTTTAACAATGGGAGTAATGGGGCGTAGGGTTCGTCTAAAATGGGGGCACGCTCACTTAAAGCCATTGCTGCTTGTAAAATCATCTCATCGGTGAGCTTATTTGCTTTGACACTTAAAATGCCAAGACCTATGCCTGGAAAGACTAAGGCATTATTGCATTGTGCGATCACCATCGAGCGATTCTCATATTCAATGGCAGGAAAAGCCGTTCCGGTGGCGATTAAGGCTTGTCCCTTGCTCCAGTTTAGCAGGTTTTCAGGGGTGGCTTCACAGTTCTCTGTTGGGTTAGAGAGAGGAAATATGATAGGGCGCTTGCTGTGCTCACTCATTAAGCGAATGGCGGACTCTGAAAAGGCGTTGGGTTGAGCCGAGCAGCCAATTAAAATGCCCGGTTTGACGGCTTTTATTACCTCATAGAGTGAAATTCGAGAAGGGTCGCTAACCTCCCAGTTTTTAACGTCGTCTTTTTTGCGAGCATAAGGTGCTTGGGCTTGGGTAATTTCTGGGATGCCATCGACAATTAATCCATGTCGGTCAATGAGGTAGAAACGACTGTAAGCTTCCCGGGCGCTCAGACCCATTTTTTGCATGGCAAAGACGATTAAATCACTGATTCCTGTACCGGCAGAGCCGCCACCAAATACTACGATTTTTTGCTCAGTTAATTTGGTTTTGTTTGCTTTGGTTGCTGCTAATAAGGCCGCAAGGGTGACAGCTCCCGTGCCTTGAATGTCATCGTTAAAGGTACAGAGCTTTCCTTGATAGGTATCAAGAATGTTTCGAGCGTTGTGCCGTCCAAAGTCTTCCCAGTGCAAAAACGTATAGTTAAATGTTTTTTCAACAGTGTTCACAAAGTCTTGAATGAACTGATCATAATCTTCTTGATTAATACGAGGATGGCGCCAACCCAAATAATAGGGACAATCTAATAGTTCCTGATTGTTGGTACCAACGTCTAAAAAGACCGGCAGAGTCCGCCAGGGCTCGATGCCGCCACAGAGGCAATACACCATCAATTTAGCAATAGGGATGTCCATGCCGCCAACGCCTTGATCGCCAATGCCTAAGACTCCTTCGCCATCAGTGACCACAATTAAGTCCACATCAGGGTTGGTGCGATTTGCCAATATGTCCTTTAAGAGGTGCCTATCAGGGTAGCTAATATAGATCCCTCGCGGTTGCCGGTATTCTAGGGAGTAATGCTTAACGGCCGTGCCAACGATAGGGGTGTAGATGGTTGAGATCATTTCATCTAAGTGTCGGCTTAGCAGTTTATAAAAGAGAATTTGGTTTTTATCGTGCAGATTATTTAAGTAGATGTTTTTTTGTAATTTTGAGGTGTAGGCAAGGTATTGCTGGTAGGCGCGTCGTACTTGCTCATCTAAGGTTTCAACACGATTGGGTAGTTTACCAAGTAAATTAAAGGCCACTCGCTCAGTGTGAGTAAAGGCCGTTCCTTTGTTTAGTTGGGGGGTGGTTAATAAAGGCTTGCCAGCTAGATCGGTTTCTAGGTAGTGCTCTTTGGTTTTTTTATCTTGTTTTACCTTAAAGTTCAGCATGAGGTTAGGAGGTTTGTCGACTATCTATTAATTATACCCATCCTAGTTCATTATGCGAAGCTTTGACTTAATCAGAGCTTTGAGGTTTGTCTCTCTCTCAATCTCAATAGAGTAAACTATTAATCAATCGAGAAAAACAAACCTCAAAGCTCTGCTGTTGTCAAAGTTGTGCTGAGAGTAAGTCAAATAACAGTATTTAAGACCCTGTCTGAACTTCGATAAAGCTGTCTAGTTAGTGCTTTAGGACGCAGGCATGTTTATTACCTGTCAAGGAGTAAAGTTCTAACTAGGCAGCTTTATCGAAGTTCAGACTTCGCAGAATAAACTAGGATGGGTATACATCAAATGGTGACTTTTTTGCCTAAATAGTGTTCATTTGTTTCTGTTTATAATATGGCGAGGTAAAAAGAATAAAAACAATCGGTTTTCTAGCAAAATTGGTTTAAAATGAGCACATTTTGTAAGTATAAAAAGAAACGTGACAGACCTTAACCTTATTCGAAATTTTTCAATTATTGCCCACATTGATCATGGCAAGTCGACTCTGGCTGATCGTTTTATTCAGCGTTGTGGTGGTTTAACTGAGCGCGAAATGGATGCTCAAGTGCTTGATTCTATGGAAATTGAACGCGAACGTGGGATTACCATTAAAGCACAAAGCGTCTCTTTGAGTTACACCGCAGCGGACGGTCAAACCTATCAATTAAACTTCATTGATACACCAGGTCACGTTGACTTTAGCTACGAAGTGTCTCGTTCGCTTGCAGCGTGCGAAGGTGCTCTTTTAGTAGTGGATGCAGCCCAAGGCGTGGAAGCACAGACGGTGGCTGTTTGTTATACCGCCATCGAGCAAGACTTAGAAGTTCTACCCGTGCTCAATAAAATAGACCTCCCGCAAGTCGAGCCAGAGCGAGTTAAAACAGAAATTGAAGACATCATTGGGGTAGATGCCACCGATGCCCTGGAAGTAAGTGCGAAGACAGGAATAGGAGTTGATGCCGTCCTTGAAGCGATCATCAAAGACATTCCGCCACCAACAGGTGATGCGAACAAACCATTAGAAGCCTTAATCATTGACTCTTGGTTTGACAGTTATTTGGGGGTTGTCTCTTTGGTTCGTATTGTCAATGGCGAGCTGAAGGTCAAAGATAAGATGCTGGTTATGTCTACTGGTGGCGAGCATCAAGTAGACGGTGTGGGTGTGTTCACACCTAAGCGCGAAATGAAACAATCGTTGAAGACTGGGGAAGTTGGGTTTGTGGTCGCCGGTATTAAAGACATTCATGGTGCGCCGGTTGGAGATACCATTACTCATGCAAAAGAGGGAGCAATCTCTGCGCTGCCTGGTTTTCACAAGGTGAAACCACAAGTTTATGCGGGACTCTACCCAATTAGCTCAGATGATTTTGAAGCCTTTCGTGAGGCCTTGATGAAGTTAAGTCTCAATGATGCCTCACTTTTCTATGAGCCAGAATCATCCGAAGCTTTAGGATTTGGTTTTCGCTGTGGTTTTCTTGGCATGTTGCACATGGAAATCATTCAAGAGCGTTTGGAGCGTGAATACAACCTCGACTTGATTACCACGGCACCAACAGTGGTCTATGAGATTATTGACAGCAGCGGTGAGACGCTCTACATCGATAACCCTTCAGCGCTACCGCCTCCTAATAAAATTTCTGAAACACGAGAGCCCATCGTGCGGGCCAATATTTTGGTGCCGAGTGATTATTTGGGCAATGTGATTTCATTGTGTGTTGAGCGGCGTGGGGTACAAGCAAACATGAGCTATACCGGCCAGCAAGTCTCCCTAACTTATGACATTCCGATGAGTGAAGTGGTCAGTGATTTCTTTGATCGCTTAAAATCCGTCAGTCGTGGTTTTGCCTCACTGGATTATTCCTTTCTACGATTTCAGTCTGCCAAACTGATTAAAATGGACATATTAATTAATTCAGAACGGGTTGATGCTTTGTCCGTGATTGTGCATCGAGACAATGCGGAGAGCCGTGGGCGTGCTTTGGTTGAGCGCATGAAAGACATTATTCCAAGACAGATGTTTGATGTTGCAATTCAAGCAGCCATTGGCGGCTCAATCATAGCCAGAAAAACCGTGAAGGCTTTGCGTAAAAATGTGACGGCCAAGTGTTACGGTGGGGACGTCAGTCGAAAACGAAAATTATTAGAGAAACAGAAAGCCGGTAAAAAACGGATGAAACAAGTTGGTAAGGTACACATTCCACAGGATGCGTTCTTAGCAGTGTTTAAGTCAGATAAAGGGAACTAACAGCGATGAGTTTTGCATTAATTTTAGTTTTATTGACAGTGATCTCAGGTGGGTTTGCGTTAGCTGATCGAGTCTTTTTTGCCAAAGCACGGGAGGCTAGAGGTGAGAAAAGACCTTGGCTTGTTGAGCAAATGGCATCTTTTTTCCCCATTTTTTTAATTGTGCTCTTGTTGCGATCGTTTTTGATAGAGCCATTTCGGATCCCTTCAGGTTCGTTGCAACCGAGTCTGTTAATTGGGGACTTTGTGGCGGTGAATAAGTTTGCTTATGGACTGAGATTGCCGGTGCTGGATAAGAAAGTTTTCTCAATTGGTGAACCTAAGCACGGTGATGTTGTGGTTTTTAGTTGGCCGCCTGATAGACAGTTTGACTACATTAAGCGAGTGATTGGTGTGCCGGGTGATAAGGTGTCTTATAAAGATAAAGTATTAACCATTAATGGTGAGAAGGCAAATCAAACCTTTATTGAATACACCACTGATAGAGAAGGACCGAATGCCGAGTGGCACGTAAAAAAAATTAAAGAAAATTTACTTGGTGTCCGACACGATATATACGTTAGGCCGGATGTTTCGCCCTATGACTTTGAAGTAACGGTTCCCAAAGGCTATTACCTGATGATGGGAGATAACCGGGACAATAGCAGTGACAGTCGAGCATGGGGATTTGTACCAGAAGAAAACTTACGGGGTCGAGCTTTTTTTATTTGGATGAGTTGGAACAGTCTTTTGGATACCGTTCGTTGGTCTCGGCTAGGAAAGAGCATTCAATAATGCTTGCAAAGAGGGAGCTGTCATGGAGATGCGATTACGAAGCAGTAGAGGGATTACGTTAACAGGTTTCATTGTTTTTGCCTTAGTGACCTGCTTAGTAGGGGTCTTTTTGATGCGAGTGACGCCTGTTTATATTCAGCATTACCAAGTCATGCACGCAGCGAAAGCTCTTAAGGATTTACCCGAGGCAGATTTAAATGCGCCGCCTGTACAAGTAAGACAGTTACTCTACAGCAAGCTTTTAAATCAGCTCTATGTCAATATGATCGAGGATGTTAATACAAAAAACATTAAGATCCATTATAAACGGAAGAAGTATTTGATTATTATTAAATATCAGGTGGAGAGACCACTATTTTATAACATCCATCTGAAGTTTTATTTTGATTCAACAGTAGAGGTGCCAATTCGTGGCAAATAACATTCAGCGATTATCCGATAAGTTGGGTCATCAGTTTTCTGATCGGTCTTTGATTCACAGTGCATTGTCTCACCGGAGTGTGGGGGCAAAAAATAATGAGCGACTTGAGTTTTTAGGCGATGCTGTTTTGGAATGCATTATTTCTTTAGAGCTCTATAAACGCTTTCCACAGGCAAGTGAAGGCAATTTAACCAAGCTTCGTGCCTATATGGTCAAAGGTGAAACACTTGCTGACATTGCTAAGCAATATCAACTCGGCGATTACTTAAACCTTGGTCCAGGTGAGCTCTCCAGCGGTGGCTTTCGTCGAGAGTCCATTCTTGCCGATGCGCTTGAAGCAATCATTGCAGCCCTCTTTTTAGACGGTGGGCTTGAGGCGGCAAGTGAGTTTGTCCTAAGTGCTTTCATGCCGCTTTTAACCGATCCTGAGCTTTTTTCTAAGATAAAAGATCCAAAAACTTATCTACAAGAATTGCTGCAAGCAAAAAAAATAGCACTTCCAGAGTATGCGTTGAATGAAACAAAAGGCGAGCAGCATCAGCAAGTTTTTTATGTGACTTGCAAGTTAGTTGCTTTGGAGATTGAAGCAAAGGGTAAGGGTGATACCCGCCGAAAAGCAGAGCAAAATGCTGCAAAAGCCGCCCTTAAACAGTTAAACCAGTTGTGATTTAAATTGCTCGATGGTTGCTTGATAATTTTCCTGATTGAAAATGGCGCTGCCTGCGACAAAACTTGTGGCGCCAGCTTGAAATAGGCTCTTAATGTTCTCTAGATTAACCCCGCCATCGACTTGAATTTCTTTGTCAGGATGGCACTTCCTTAGCTCTTTAATCTTCTCAATTTGTTTTAGATCGGCTGTTTGTCCGCCAAAGCCTGGGTTTACTAACATCACTAGAATAAAGTCAAGAAAATGAGACACCTCAGAAAGGCAATCAATGCTGGTGCCAGGATTTAGGGCAAGACCTGCTTTAAGCTTGGCATTTTTGATTAAACTTAATGAGTGAGCGAGATCCTCACTGCCTTCAGGGTGAATGCTTATTTGAGAGGCACCTGCTTCTATGCTCATCTCTATTAATCTATCAACTGGCTTTGCCATAATGTGCACATCCAACGGGGCGCTTATACCAGCTCGACGTAAGGCTTTGCAGATCATAGGGCCAAAGCTTAAATTGGGAACGAAGTGATTATCCATAATGTCAACATGTAGACAATCGGCACCAGCTTCTAGAACATTGCTAACATCTTCGGCAAGTCTTGCAAAATCAGCACTCAATATGGAAGGGCACAGGCTAGTTTGTTTCATGGTTCTGCTTTCTTAAAAGAGGGGAAATGATTAGTTGATTCTAACACTTTTCATGAAGTGAACGTCAAATGATTGCCAATGGACCTAAATTTTTGGTAGCGTGATTGAGACTTGAGATAAAAAGTCACAAGAGAGGGATGTAACAGGGATGTTGAAACAATACTTAGATGGCATAAATCAATTATCTGACATTGATGTCTTTGCAGCTGAGAATATATTGCAGGCAAGTGATCAGGGCGACCGCGTTTGGCCTGCTCTTCGCCATCTAAAGAGCACTCTCACGCAATATATGCAAGTGCTCACAGAGAGTGACACGCAGGCCTTAGGTGAATTAAGTAAGCTGATAGAGCTTTTTCTCAAAAGCCCCTGGAAGAGTGCAAGTAAAGTAAATCAATTAATTCAAGTCATTGATGAAAGCTTAGAGCAATGCGAGTTAAAGACTAAGACCATAAAGGAATTGAGCGCTTTAATTAAGGCTCTAGCGTTTATGGCAAGAGTCCTTCCTCATTCCTTGAATAATCTACCAGGTGCTGCGAAGTGGCTTCTGCCTAATAATTGGCAAGAAAGCATTAAGCAGATGGCTGGAAAAATAGAGTCAAAGTACCAATTGATTTTGTTCTTTATGGATAATTCTGAAACAAGTCATAAATTAATTGATAAGATTAATCAAGAGCGAAGACAGATCGCCACCACCCTAAAAAATCAAATTCGAAAGCTGAGACAAATAGAAAAACGGGCAAAATCTTTTCAAGCTGACTCACAAGAGTTAATTAGTGAATGGATGCGTTTGAGTGAAATGTGGAAAATTGAATCAGAGGAGGCTTTTTTAAAAGCATTTTGGAAGCATTACATCATTGAAGAGAATTTTCAGCGATTGTTGCTTGCTCTTTCTTTGAGCAAAGAGGAGATTAAAACTTGGAAACAAGCTCGAGAAAATGAGTTAAATCAGAAAAGCTCTAAGCGTAAGTTATTTCGAGTTAAACAAAATTTAAACCTTGCGTTAATTGAATCAGCATTTTATTCCGTTGTTTCAGAAAAAAACAAGGAAATATTGGGCATGAGAGGCTGGGGTGGCGATAATGAAATCACAGAGATATTTAATAGTCTACTGCAAAGAAAGCCATTTCAATCACTGGAAAATCAATTAAGAGGCTTGTATGACTTTTTTTTGAAAGAGGTTGATGTCGAGTTAACCGGTAGCTACACCATTAAATCTAAAAAATTTGAGGTCAATCACCACTTAATTGAGGGGAAAGAGCACGATCTCTATCAGCTGAGTTTATTAAGGCACAATGTTTATCAAATGAGAGATATTTTAGAAGAGCAGTATGAGGAAGTGAATCGTCAAAAAATATTTATTGATAGAAATCTTACAGCATTAAAAAAATTGAAACGCTTGAGTGAAGAAGACTCTCCACTAAAAGAGGAATTGTTGGCATTAAAAGAGCAGGTGTTTAAAAGTTATCTGTTATTACTGGAAGAGCAGTTTATCTTAGAAAGACCTAATGAAGACAACTTACAGTTCTCTGATGAGTTAGGGTTAATTGAGTATTATTATTCGAGTTTAAGTATTATGTACTTAACTGAAATCCAACATTTGACCGATCTGATAGATAATATTGAACAAGTAGGGGATAAGAATTTTCTTCACATGACTTACACAATAAAATCATTTATAAAAAAAAGGCATGCTTGGGCTGAGTGGTTATTTAAATTTATTTGCCCTGCTTATAGGGCTTGCTGTGATCAAATAGAGCAGGTTCTCAAGTCTGAGTCTTTAAGAACAGTGGAGCAACTGGTTAAAATAAACCGAGCCATTCAAGAAGGCCTAGAAACAATCCCGACGCATTTTTTCTTTTTAAGATCTCGTCTAAAGTCGATTTTTGAAAGTACTGGGTATTTTTCATATTCACTACCAGAGGAAAAAATAAAAGAGTTTGGAAGTAATTATGAGGCGATAAGCCTGTCAATTTTTTAAAAAAGGAAGAAAACAATGAGCGTTAAGGAAGAGGATGTTATTAAGTATCTTAGTAGACTTGGAGACTGGAGAGAGATAAATGTTCATGATGAAAGGATTACTGTTGCAGGCTTACAAGAAGGCACTCGAAGTACCTATGGTCAGACCACGGCAGCCTTCAGGCATGCAAAAAAAACAGTTAAAGAGTTAAGACAGTATACTTCTATTAAGGAAAGTCAGTTACTTGGTAACTTACATAACGCGTTACTTGGCATTCCTGATATTAATCCAGAAGACATTAAAGACTTTAGTAAAATTGGTGGGGTGATTAAAGCATTACGAAGCATAGGGGATTTTAACCACAAGCAGTTGGCAATTATTGAATGGGGTGAGCGCTGGATAGAGTTTGGTGATTGTAGCGCAAGTGAACCAGAGATCATTAAAAAGGCCGTGTTCGCCATTGCTTTTTTATTGAAATCAATTGAGTACGATTTAGATAAAGATATTAACAAACCATTTGTAAAAGTAGGCATTACCTTGCTGGACGTTGAACAAAGAAAGAATAACTTAGATAAAGTAAAAGAATTTATTGGTCATTTAGAGAGAAAGTCTCTAAAACCTGCTACAAGACCCAAATTTGATAAGCAAGCTTTTCTGTTGCGCCACCGTGTAAAAGAACTTGAGGTGATTGATACAGAGGCGCTGTCAAACTTAAAAATTCAATTGGATGAATTGTCTAAATCTCTACTTGCAGAAAAAAAAGAGGTAATTGATGAATATTCTTCATTGAAACAAAGCAGTGCCATGTTAATTGAAGAAATTATAAGAATTAAGAAAGGCCTTACTCAATCAGGAGTTCAGTGGTTTTGGGAAAATTATCAAGAAGAGAATGTGATGAAAGCCTTTCTTGATGGGTTTGTAACAAAAGACCAACACCCCGCGTGGCTTAGAGCCTTTTATTATCAAAAAGACGTACATTGGTTTAACAAAAAACGTCAGTCTTCTTGGGAAGATGATGTTTTATGGAGGGTTGTGCAAACCGTTGATGGTTTTTTTTCATACCTTAGCTGGAGCATCTCAATTACTAAAAACGTGGCCCTCAAACAATTATTCTCAGAATCAATTTCAGTGACAAGTCTCAATCAAACCCTTGATAACAAACTCGCGCAGATCATAGATGAATACACCTCACTAGCGCCAGGGGAGAATTATGGGGATAACAAAACAGAATTTATTTTAAATTATCATAATAAACGCCTTAAAGAATTAACAAAAATTGAGCTTATTAGTCACAGATTAAAAGAACAATTGCAACGAAAAGAAGTTTCAAAGTTTTTAAAAGATTACATACAAAACACAAGTTGGTGGCTATGGTTGTGTTCTAGTGAGTATCGAAAAGTTACTAGTACTGTTTTAAATATTTTATATGAGGATCAGAACCCAAGTGCTGAAAAATTAAAACTTGTGTATGAAGTCCTTGAAAGGGGAGCAGAAGAAGATGGAATATTAAGTTCAGCAAAGCTTAGAATTGAACAAATGATGCTTGAGAGCTTTGAACTAATTTCAGCTGAGAGTTTACCAAAACTCTTACCAATGAGGCCTGTGAAGAATAGGTCTTCAGCCATCTCTTTTGTTCGAGGTAAAATAAATTTCTTTCAGCCAGATCAGACAGAAAATGAGAAAAAAGATAGTTCACTCACGCTACTTCCTACTAATTTTTACAGTCAACAGCAGTCAAAATTTAGTTGAAGCGGCATTAGTTTGAGCTAAACTATACTTAATGATCTCGAGTATATAAAAAGGATGAGTTTTGTTATGGATATTTCACCGCTATTGACATTGATGGTTGATAAAGGTGCCTCTGACATGTTTTTTAGCGTTGGTGCACCGGTTAATATTAAAATTGAAGGATTAACCAGTGCAGTTAATAAAAAGCCACTAAGTGCCCAACAGCTTCGTGAAATGGCTTATTCTTTGATGAGCGACTCTCAAATGAAAGAGTTTGAGGAAAATTTAGAGTTAAATCTGGCCATCTCTATGGAGGAGCTTGGACGATTTAGAGTCAATGTTTTTCGTCAACGTGGTGAAGTGGCGATGGTAATTCGTTATATTAAGGGGGTTATCCCTAAAATTGAGGACTTGAACCTACCGCTTTCGTTGAAACAAATTGTGATGGAAATGAGAGGGTTGATCCTAGTCGTTGGTGCAACAAGCTCAGGGAAGTCAACCACCTTGGCGTCTATGATTGATCATCGCAATAGCACAGCCAGTGGCCATATATTAACCATAGAAGATCCAATTGAATACTTACATCGCCATAAACAATCCATCGTTGATCAACGTGAAATAGGCATGGATACCCATTGTTATGAGAATGCCTTGGTTAATGCCATGCGTGAAGCTCCCGATGTGATATTAATAGGAGAAATCAGAGAGCGCTCGACTATGAAACACGCGATTGCCTATTCAGAAACAGGGCATTTGTGTTTATCAACTCTGCATGCCAATACTGCGAACCAGGCGCTAGATAGAATAATCAATTTTTTTCCAGATGTCGCTAAACCTCAACTGTTGTTAGATTTATCACTTAATTTAAAGGCTGTTATTTCTCAACGCCTAATTCCAGGACTAAAGCAAAAAAGGGTGCCAGCCGTTGAAATTATGCTTAATTCTCCTTATATCTCAGATTTGATAGAGAAGGGCAAAGTTGACGAAATCAAAGAAGTGATGGAACGAAGCAAGGATGCTGGTATGCAGACCTTTGACCAGGCCCTATATGAGCTTTATTTGGCAGGAGACATTTCCGAAGAGAATGCGCTCAGATATGCAGATTCTAAAAATAATTTAGGTTTGAAAATAAGAATGGGGCAGAAGAAGAGCTTTGATGATGATAGTGACTTATCGATTACGCGTGAAGATGGCTTAGACAGTGATTTTTGACCTTTTCGGTTTAATGCGATACTTTCAAGTTATTCCATTCTGATAGTATTCAGTTAGTTGGTTTAATTGAGATCAGACTTTTTTGGGCTAAAGGAAAACAAGGAGCTGTTTCCTGATGTTTCTGAAAGAATTGTTAAATAAATTACCAAGCATAGAGTACTCTGAACGCCTTAGGGAGATTGAGCGATTTTTATCCAGCCCAGCCAACCGTAACAACTTAGACATTCTTGAACTCTATAACATTATTGAAAACACGATTACTTTCCATCATACACAGACCTGTGTAAGGGGCGAAAAGTCCTTGCTTTTTCAGCTTCTCAATTATGATAAAACCCGCCATCTATTAGCAACAGAGAGTGATTCCGCTCACATTAATCAACTAATGCGAGTGGATCTTGAGGAGGCTTTCAATCTTTGTAATGGTGAGTTAGCGCCTTATTTACTTTATGACAGAGAGTCGACCACAAACTGCCTGTTTGGCTTTACTGAGGTAAAGACGCTTTTTGTCCAGGCTGACTTTAACACACACCTTTTCAAACATGAGGGGTTTTCATTTTACTTTGAACAGTCCTCTAATCTTACTAAACAAATATTTCAAGAGGTTGATTTAGATGCTAAAGAGTTAATTTTACAAAGCTCAATGATGACGCAATGCTTTAGCTCAGTTGATTTTTATCAATGTTTGGAGAACCTGCCTAGAGAAAGATTGCTGCCTTTAATATGCAAAAGAGAGATAGCACAAAGATTAAAAGAGCCAGAGCGAATTAAATTACTTCTGAAATTACCAGAGTCATGCTTCATTAATGGCATTGCTAACTTTGAGGAGTTTTTTTCTTTTTTACCTGAATTTAATTTTTCAGATTCGCCTTTAATGGAAAGGATTTGTGCGTTTAGTAATGAGACAAAAGTAGCTTTGCTTTCATGTACTGATTTTATGTCGGCCATGCCATCAGACTGTCTAAGAGTCTTTATAAACTCATTGTCCATGGAACATAAGCTCGCGCTACTTCGCAACGGTTCTTTGATTACACTACTTCATCATTATGGGGACTATAGTCGAGAAATTGATGAAATTATATTGAGCCTACTATTTCAAAAAGAGTTATCAGATAGGCTGTTTTTAACGGAAATATTTTCGATTTTGGAGTATTTTCATAACGACTACTTACCAATGATGAATTACCTATCTCATGACTTGATTTTAAGCAGATTGGATGAGAGTGATGAGTTGCCTCTAAACCTTGCAGAGCTTATATCCAGAAAGTTTAGTTATGAACAAATTTATTTATTTGTAAAAACAGGCGAGTATGATCACCTTTATTATGATGTCTTTTCACCAGAAGTCCTAAAAATATTCTTCATGGCCTTTCCTCATTTAGCAACGGATATTTTGTCAGTTCCGATGTTTGTAGAAGAGAAATTGAGCGTAGAATTCTATAATCAAATTGTCTTTGAGCTGTCAGAACGCTTTAATCATGATGAGTTTTACAAGAAGGCAATGTCATCTTCTCACTGCAGACGAGTGATTTGCGATGATCCAGAAGCACCTGCAGTCTTGCAGATCCGAAACTTTATTTTAAATTCAAAATTAAATGAAGATGGAATTATCGCAATTTTCAAAAATGCCCCTCATTTTATAGAAAAGTGCTCCTTGGATAAATGGTTTGAATATTTACTGGCCTATTATGATAATCATGAAAATCAAGCAGAGTTAGCGCTCTATCTATTGGCAGATATTGTATTAAAGACTCAAGAAGTTAAAAATATTACCAGTAAAGTTGATTTGAAAGAATTACTACGAGAAACAAGTGCCTCACTGCTTGCCAAGCTCTTACTATCAGAAATAGATGAAGTCCCAACCCTGATTATATCAAAGTGCCAACACATAGAAAATTTTAACCCAAAGTTAATCCCTTTAATTATTGAGCATACAAAAGGAAATCAAGATGAAGAAAGTCACTTTCTAGTTGAACGATTATTAAGGCTTAATAGTTTTTCTAAAGATTTCTTTAGTGCTTTTAGTCAGGCTGTTTTGTACATACATTCTGTTAGTAAAAATGAGTCCATTGCTTTAATACTAAAATTTAGTCAAAGAAAGCCAATTAGTCCCCTAGATTGGAAGCTCTTAATTACCGAATTAATTGCCAATCATCGACAAGATGTTCTTTCTGCCATGTTTTTCAACACTCAAATTGTTGAAGCCATGGGGTGCGAGGCTTTAATTTTTGCGATGAACAAAAGGGTTTTGACCATTGAACACTTGGCAAGCTTTGAGCGCGATGCGTCCCTTCAAATGCTCTTGATTTCAGAGTCCATGCAAAGTTTTTTACGTTCCCCTGAAAATGAGCAAGCACGAAAAGTTGCGAGTCAAATCCCTGTATGTCAAAAAAAGATGGTTCGTGATCAGCTTTTTGAGGACTCTTGGAATAATAAAGCGATTAAAATGCCGTTAGCAGGTATTTTTTCAAATGACTATGTGCCAGCCAATATACGAAAAATGCGAGAGGCTTTTGCAAGAAGTGATGATCTAGAGTCTATTAAAAAAATTGCGAGAGAGGCTGCTGCAAATAAACGATTTTGGCTATGGAACAGTAGAAGAACGGAAGTTCAAAACTTCTATGAAGAAGTTGCTAGGCTTGAAAAACCGTTAAGTGAAATTAAATTAATGAAAGCAAAAGAGCTGGTTCACCCAGAAGACTATCAAGAAACCCCACTCGCGACTCACCTAAATAATCAACACTAAAACCAACTATACTCGTCTTGCCTCATAATGCCCCGCTTTGACTTAATCAGTCTGCCAAGGTTTGCTTTTCTTTCAATCTCAATGGAATAACTATTATTCAATCAAGAAAAACAAACTTTGACTAACTGCTGTTGTCAAAAATGTACGAAAACTCAATGAATAACCGTGTTTAGAGCCTAGTCGTTTTATCAAAGTTCAGACGGGGCATTATGAGGTAGGACGAGTATTTAACGGACGTAACGATTCTCCTGGCTAACTGAAAAAAGCTCATTGTCCTTTTTTATGCTTGTATGATAAAAGCCCTTTTGCCCTGCAATGTGATGTGGATACACTTTTCCGGTCAATATTGTAGTCTTACTGTCTGGAAAAGTGTATCCACATCAGTGCTAATTTCACTAGGAATCATCAAGTTAACTACTTCAATTAGTTTTTTGCGAAATAATTAGTGTGCTCACCCCAGGAGGCTACAGAGGTTCGTAACATTCATCACTGGGTGATTTAATATTATTTTAAGCTTTTAATGATAGTCTTCCACATCTTTTATCTTTTATGAAATAATGAATGTACGTAAGATTTAATCAGAATGAATGTTTTAAGAAACCGTTTGATGAAATTCATCGTGTGATCCTTGAGGCAGGTAGTAAGAAGCATGCTGAATTTAGTCTTGGCATATTTGGTAACTATAAACTACAACGCTATCTTGGGGCATTTCTTTATAAAGAAATGCCGTTATCTTATGCAAGACTTAAAGAAATTAAACCAGAAGAGATGCAAGCTCACTATGGAGAAGACTATAATAAAATTTGGAAGCATAATGCAGTGTCACTTTTAGATCTCTCCCCTGAAATGGTTTTTAGGGTTATAGCCCTTTCAAACTCCAAAGCAGATGCTCTAGCAAGTCTTGGTCATTATCATGATGTGAAAAGCTTGGATTTGTTTTTAACTAGATATAAATGTACTTATAGAGAGATAACAAATAATGCTGATAGAATTGATGAGTATATCAGTGAAAAAAAGTTGATAATTGATACTGATTTTACAGAAGAAAATGATCCTGGAGTGATTTTTTATAATGAATTAAATGAATCAATAAAATTATCTAATCAAGCCTTGGTAGGCGATAATGACACCTATCATGAAATGAGTGAAGAGGACGAGTATCAAAAGAGCTCATTCCCTTTTTGGAATAATTTTCGCAATAAGAGTCAGAATCCTCCTGCAACAGAGGAGTTAGTAGAAATCGAAAATGGTGTAGCTCCTTTTCTTAACGATTGGTAGTGCTTTAAGCCTTAGTTAAGCGTTCCCATCTATAATTTTAGTTCTGGGGCCATACTATTATTATGAGGTAGGACGAGTATAAAATGGTCTATTTCCTAATTGCCCTTTGGTATGAACGTTTCCTTCACCTAAATTATTAATGATAAATTTTGGAAACGGGTAGATTAATGGTTTCGTTACCTTAAAAAGCGCTGAATATTGCTCTTGTATGTCTTCAGGGGGTGATAGTAAGTTATTTTCATGCCTTGGCACTCTTTGAAAGAGCGTATTCAATAGTGCCTTGTTTTGCTCTTTAGTACCGTTATAAATGATTTTGGGCCCATCTCTTAAGTCTGCATACGTCAGTTCCTCGACACTCTTCCCAAGACGAGCTGCTGTCACTTCATAAGCAGTTTGGATCCCAAATAGTAACCGTTCAAGATCGTCAAACAAATCAATCTCATCTTTTCTTTAGAGAACTCTTTTAACTTTAGAGGGGATATTTCTACTTTGCGCTTACACTACGATAAAACCTATTGATATTATTGGGTTAAACATGTACAATATGCGCACTTGTCTTGCTTTGAAAGGGATTTCCATGCCAACCATCTTAATGACCCCTGCCGATCTAGAGGACATTTTAACCTCTAGTCGCATGCATGAGAACGTTCTTAACGCCATTCGCACAAAAATAGCAGCGCTTACAGAAGGTGAGGCAATCTTTAAAAAGAAGCGGTTTAATACCAAAATGGTCTACACCGTTGATGTCAATATCATGGGTGCTCACCGCTTAATCTTTGATTTAGTAGAAGTTCCCAAAGGGCAAGTCTTTGTTTTAAGAAAGATTGCATTTCATCATGCTTATGACAAAGCTTTGCGTTGGGTACCATTTAAAGAAAGTACTGTAGCCAAACTAAAAAAAGAAGGCTACCAAGTTCAAGCCAAAGACATAAGTTATCAGGTAGAAGAAAAACCTCCCTTTATCCAGTATAAAGAGGACTGGTTAGAATTAACGGAAGTTCAATCGAGTGTCCTAAAAAATAGGACCTTTCCTCAGTTAGTTATAGGCCCTCCTGGCGCTGGAAAAACCTTATTATCTGCAGCTTTTTTCCAAGAGCAAGCCCTATTTCACCAAGAAAATAGTCAAGGCGTGTTAAAACTATTATTTATTTCTCATCATGAAAGACTGACAAATGAACAAAAAGGCGATTGGAATACATGGGCTAAAAAGAACCTCTCTTTAGATAAAGCGCCTGTTTTTGCAGTCTTTTTAACGTTTGATGAATTCTATCGCTGGTACCTAGAGCATCGTGAGCAAGAAGAGGAATTTGAGAGATTAGAGCCAATTACTCACGATGAATGCATGGACAAAATTGAAGCCTTACGTCCCAAAGGAGTAGGGCTAACAAGCGAGGAAATTTTTAATGAGTGCCTACACTCATCTCACCTACTAGGTGATGATTTTGCAAAAGGCGTTTCCTTTGAAGACTCTCGCTACAAGAAAGCAGGCACAAACCAAATTAGTGTTGAGAAAGAGCACCAACAAATGGTCTATGAACTCTATCAAAAGTTACAACGAAGCCTTAACAGTAAGGGGAAGGTCTTTACTGAATTTTTATTGATCCCTAATTCCCCTCCAGGTTATGAGTATGACTTCATTTGGGTCGATGAAGTGCAAAATTCTCCCTTAAACTCTCTACTAAATGCGCAAAAGATGGCAAAGGGAAATCGAGTTATTTTTAGTGGGGATAGCTTTCAGCGTGCAGAGAAAAAAGTCTCCTCACTCCCTATATTAGAACCATGCTTACATGAAATGGGAATTCCATTGGTGCAACGAACACTTGTAAGAACCCACAGGCTTAACCCTAGTGTTGCAGCGCTTTGTGAACAATTGATTTTGTTAGACACAACTATTCGAGGAGGGTTGCCAGATGATACCGCTTACTCATCTTTTTCAACATTCCTGACTAATGAGAGTGATGAATCCTTAAGTTATGTGGAAATTCATGATGAGCGCTTTCATCGTTTGGGTAACAATGCAAAAGCTGCGGCACTTGTCTTAAATGATACCAAAGAAGAAATAGCGGAAGCTAAAAAATTAATTGGAGATGGTAATGCTTTATATGTTCGCTCTGCACAAGGCATAGAGTTTACGAAAGTCTTCATATATTTATCGAAGGATGCCTTAAAAAGACTTATACCCTTGAGTGAAAAAATGAAAGAAAAAGGGATAGAGCCTATGACAGAGCTTTCCGAATCAAAGCATGCCTCTTCTAAAAAAGGGAGAAGCAAAGAAAAGAGTTCTGAAGTTATATCGGATTTGTTTGTTGCCCTATCTCGCTCAACAGGAGAGGTATGGGTGTACTTAGATCCATCCATTGATAAACAGTTAAAACATAATTTAAAGAGTTTCCTTTCTTGGTTTAGAGCCAAAATTCACGGAAAATCTGAAGTAATAGAGCAAATTAGTAGTGATGAGGAGTGGCTTGAAACAATCCATAAATTCTATATAAATAGAAACAGAGATCTCGCAGAAAGCAATCTCCAGTCGAGGTTCAAATTAACAAAAGAACAAGCAAAAGTTTATCTAGATTACTATGAAGAAAATAGAAATATAAAAGGAACAAAAGAATTCTTAACAAACATTCAGCTGCTAAAAGAACAAAAATCGAATGAGTCTACTGTCACTAAGAAAGAATCGACCAAACAACGAGACCAAAAGATAGGTGTTCTTTCTCACGAAAAAGAAAAACAAAGCAATAAAACTTCCAAAGAGACCCAACTAACTCAAAATCAAGCTGCGCTTGTGTTAACTGATACACAAAATGAGAACTTTAAGCCGCTGTCACAGCAATGGCGAAACTATGTTAAAAAAGTTCTAAATAGCATAAATAACGAAGAAAACTTAAGAGCTCTTTTAAGGAGTCCTAAATTAAAGCAAGTCATGTTTTTTCATGAGATGGAAAATGGTTTTTGCTTGTTTTCTAATATCTGTGCTAGTGAAGAGAAGTATAACTCATTTATAAATAACCTTGTTAAACTTTCAAATGAAATCGAAAGCAATGAGCATTCACTTGTTCAAAACTTTATGGAGTTGGTTAGCTCAATGAGGGAAAGGGAGTCAAGTGGTAAATCATATGAGCTAAAGCTAGCGTTACTGTGCTTTTCTATAGATTATGAGAAAAGAAACAAAAAGAGCGAAGATTGTATAGAAAAATTAGAAAAGGTTTTGTCCGCATATTTGGCAAAAAACATGGTAACAGGAAAAGCGCCTGAGTGTGGCTTGTGTAGGCTATATAGAATATCGGAAGAAAACCATAGATACATCACTAACCTAATCATTGCGCAATGGGTGCATTTAGAAAAATATCTTTCAACACAAACCTTAATTAAATCACCTTCTTTGCCTGATGGACTTATTAGCTATGGCTTCATGCAAGATGTAATAACTTATCAACGATTTGATTTTATTCTAAGGCACATAGAATCTGATAAAATTCTTAACGCATTGAGTGAATCATTAGATGGGTTATTTACTAACCCTAATTTTAAAAAAATAGAGGATAAATACTTGACCGTTCTTATCTCTTTATGTTCATCGCCAGATGGAATAAAGATAATTGACCAAGGGTGGGATCTTTTATCAAAGAAAATAACAAACAAGGTTCTTTGCTGTCCAATTGAAAATGATCCCTCTAAAACCACAGCGCTTTCAATACTAGTTAACAGTGATAAAGGAATAGCGCTGGTAAAGAGACGATGGGACTTTTTTAATGATGTTATAGATCAGGATTCGTTTAATGAAATACTAATGGCAGTAGAAAAGAATAATTTTTTTATATCGTCTCTCATTGAAGATGGGATTCCGTTTGTTGTTAAAAGTTGGGAAAGAATAAGATTATCCTTATCGGAAAAAATACTAATGACGTTTTTTATCGGAAGCTATTTAAGCGATGATTCTCTTTTTTTTCCAACTGCCTATCTCTTAAAAACAGATGAGGGGGTTTGTTTCATAAATTCTCACTGGAGTGATTTTTTTAAGGATGTGTTTTGTTCTGCTTTCTTCAACGAGTTGCCAGATAATCGCTATCGCTCCAAAAACAATGATCTCATCTTATATCTGTTTGAAACATCAGGAGGAATAAATGTTGTAAGAGCACAGTGGGATTTCTTTAAACATATATTAGATCGAGAGGAGATAGGTAGAAACGTTTTAAAGGAAACGGAGCCTTTTAGGAAAAGCATATTTCAGTGTCTATGCACACAACAAGAAGGCATTATGCTTATTAGTGAACATTGGGGTTTTTTTAGCCAGATGATGGATTATGACCTTTTAAACGACACGTTTACCTCATCTGATCATTCGTCGCATGAAACAGCCATAACTATGCTGTGTCGTAGGGAGATTAGCGTAAGATTAATCAATGATAACTGGAGATTTTTTTCATCTAAAATCGATGTTAATGTTTTTAATAAGCAACTCCTTAAAGCCGATGGTACGCCAGGTCCAACCCTTGCTGAAATACTAGAAAGATCAGTTAATGGAGCAAAGCTGGTTGCTAATGTAAAAACTCTTTCCTCAAGTGATAACAGACATTCTTTCTATCATTCTTCACAAGGAGAGACTACCACTCAAACGAGAGAAGTTAAAAAGGAAGGAAATGTTATGCTTGTTCAAAAGGATACAAAGGATGATGAGTTAACAAGAAGCCTAGGAAACAGGAAGTGATCGCCATAATTTATTTCTTATTTTAACCTAGGTCTCTTCTGAGGTTCTTCACCTTCAGAGTCATTACACAAAGGGGTCGAAGAAAGAGCTAAAAGACATGGTTTTTGTGCACAATTCCACTGATTTTCTGGAAGTAAAGTAAATGTATGATGATGTCCTAATGCTAAATGATCATCGCGACAGCCTGTATACTGTGCTAGGGTGCTTAAGACAGTCTGGT
>JASBUC010000024.1 GCA_030148065.1 Legionellaceae bacterium
CTCCGTGGGGCATCCCTCTGGCCTACATCCATGTAGCCCGTTCACCCTAAAAAAGCGTTGCTTTTTCTTAACGAGTGAACCCTAGTTGGCCCACCAGTCCCGAGATTCATCAAGTTTTGCACATTAACCCCTCCATGGGGCATCCCCCCTGCCTGACTTCCTGTCAGTCGTTTATCCTAAAAAAGCGTTGCTTTTTTTTAACGGATAAACCCTAGTTGGCCACCATTAAAATCAATGACTTAGGTCATTTCACCCAAGCTCCTAAAATCTCATGTAGACGCAATGTAGACAGATTATTAGGGTGCTCACCTGATTAACAACGTAACTTTTTGACTTTTGATGTTCGGTTTTCATTATAGGGAATTAACAAAACAGTCTTTGGTAGAGCATGTTCATTGATGGTCAAAAGTTGGTTAGTTTAGCCCCCCCTGCGCACTATTGGCATTATCTAGTGTTCTTCAGGCTGAGCCGGTAAAAGCCACACCCTCCTGGGTTACTATGGTTAGTAGTGGGCCTGCCTGGACGCATGGTGGCCAGAGCCAAACTTTTTTTCTTACCCCTGGCATTGAAAAGCATTTTACTGACGACTCTTCAATCACTCCCTTTCCTGCGTTTGGGCTTTTTTTCGGCTACCAAAAACTGGTGCGTGACAATGTTGATGGTCAGCTTGGCGTTGAGCTTGTTGGAAAGGGCACGCCAATTTATCCGGTGAGATTTGGGACGATGCCTTGCCTGCATTTAACAATCATCGCTATGACTACGCCGTTTCTCATACGCATCTTGGCATTAAAGGGCGTTTGCTTAAGAATACAAAAAAAGCCGCAATCAAAGTTTATGCAGAAGGGGGGCTTGGCCTTGCGTTAAACCGAGCGAAAAACTTTTCTTCAAGCTCTTTAATTTTTCAAGCGCTCTCTCCACCGAATTTTAGTGATAATACCAAAACCTCTTTTACCTACAGCCTAGGCGCAGGAGTACAAAAGTCCTTATCTACGCACTGCCAATTAGGCCTGGGCTATGAATTTTCTGACTGGGGTAGAAGCGAGTTAGGGCCATCAAGCGGCCAGACGTTAAACAGTGGCCTTAAGCTTAATCATCTATACAGCAGCAGCGTTTTAGCAAGCCTCACGTATTTACAATAAGGACACTCAATGATGCGTCAACAATTTCTTGCGGTACTTGGTTTGTTATTTGCAGCAAACGTTTGGGCGGGGAGCCCTGTGTGGACGTTTCAAGCCTTAACACCGACCACCGTGTCATTGCCAGAAAATAGCATTGTGACGGTGAAGTACAGCATCACTAATCAATCGACTAAGACGCACACTTTAGCAATGAAGCCAATCACTGGAGTGACCCAAACAACAACGTCAGGCAATTGTGCAAACCCCTTTACGCTAACGGCTGGTAGCTCCTGTATATTAACGCTAGAAGTAAATGGCAGCCAATTAACCACTAACCTTACTTCAGGCCCAGTGGTGTGTGTCTTAGGCAGTGATTTAATGTGCTATCAACCAAGTGCCGCGGATAGTCTAAATGTGACGCCTATTGCCTCATCAAGTGTTGCGACCTTACAAGTGCTAAACACAGCCGTTGATTTATTTAATGGGGGCATGAATCAAACCATTACAGTTAAAAATACCTCACTTGATTTAACTGCTACCAATTTAACCTTCAGTTTTGCGGGAACAGTTTTAGAGCCCTTCGTAACGGAAGTGAGTAATAGCTGCTCTAGTGTTGCTCCGCAAGGGACTTGTTCCTTTGTGGAAAGTGATGCCTTACACGCTACAGTCACAAGCCCAACAACGGTCACAGCAACGCTTCAATCGGCAGATGGCAATAGTGAGGTGGTACCAGTTACGGTAACGCAGTATTCGGTTGGCGACCTTTATGGTACAAATGGGCGAATTGCTGCGCTTAGTAGTTCAAACGCATTCTTAAACCTTGTGATAGGAATCACATTAGATCGTGATAGTTGGTTTAGGGGTGAGCTTATTCCTCAAGCCCTTGAAGATGCAGATAGCAATGAAAATGGGCAGTCCAATACAAGTACTATATTAGATGTTGTTCCTATTGCGCTTGATGCAGAAGCTGCCTATTTTTGCGACGAGAATCTTGCCCTGAATCAGGTCAATGGTGTGTCTTATCGATATTTCTTACCAGCAAGGGATCAGCTTGCTGCTATTACAAGAAATGCAAGTCGGTTAGATGAAGTTGTAATAAACGAGCCCTATTGGAGTTCTACTGTCTTAGGTTCTAGCTTAGCGGTATATTTGGTGACTTTCGATGGGCTCACTGTGCAAATTGAACACACTACTTGGCTTTCTAGATCGGAGAATATTGTTTGTGCACATCTGCTCTAATTGCTTATTCTTACTCATTACGTAATAGAGAGGCTAGATTTTAACCGATTAATCTCAGTATTAAAGTTGTACTCTTTAAACGAACCACATGGCGGCAAGCATCATTTGCTGAGAGATAAGGGAATGCTACAATGTCTTATTATTTCTGAATCGGGCTACCATGTTACTAACACTATTGTTTATTTTAGGGATTTCGGTTGAGGCCATTACTGGTGCAATCGCGGCTGGCCGAAAAGACATGGACTTTTTTGGCGTTATTTTAATTGGCTGCATCACTGGACTGGGTGGTGGTACTGTCCGAGATATTTTATTCAATTTTCACCCTTTAATCTGGGTAGGGCAACCAGCCTTCTTGGCCGTGACTACCTTGGCTGCTGGGGCAACCATTATTTTTGCACCAGCGCTTCTTCGCATGATGAAAGTATTCTTAATCTTAGATGCTCTTGGACTTGCAACATTTGTGGTGTTAGGCGCTCAAAAAGCGTATGTGCATGGCTTATCTCCCGCCATTATCGTGATAAGCGGCACCCTTACGGGGATTAGTGGGGGCATGCTTCGTGATATTTTCTGTAATGATATCCCTTTGGTGTTACGACGAGAATTTTATGCGGTGATTGCACTGGCTGGCTCGTTCTTCTATTGGTTGTTGATGGTATTAGGTGTGCATGAAAATCTGGTGAATACTTTAATTGTATTATTTGTGTTTTTCACGCGGGTACTAGCTATTCGCTATCATTTTGAGATGCCGAAGTTTAGTTATCGTAAAAATTTAAAGAAAAGTGTTAAACGCTATAAAAAACTCAGCAGGAATTAACTTTTTAGTGCTAATGCAACGATTGACGTGGCTCCACCCCTAGTCTTTTTTTCAGAAAAGGCTTTGCGGAATAAATGGTAAAGTACGACATTGGTACGATAAACAAAGAAAAAAGGGTGCCAAGGCTCATGCCGCCGACGATCACCATTCCAAGCTGGCGTCTTGCTTCTGCGCCGGCGCCATGCGCTAACAGTAATGGCGCTGCTCCTAGAACCATCGCCAGCGTGGTCATTAAAATTGGGCGTAAGCGAAGAGCCGCTCCCTCGATAATGGCCTCTTTCAAATCGAATCCTTTTCTAAGGTTTTGCTCACAAAACTCGATGATTAAAATCCCGTGTTTGGAGATTAAACCAATTAAGGTGACGAGCCCCATACTGCTGTAGATGTTGATGTTTGCTGAGGCAAGGGTTAATGCACCAAGCCCACCTAGCATGGAGCCAGGCACGGTTAGTAGAATAATAAAAGGGGTCATGAAGCTTTCAAATTGGGCGGCTAGAATTAAGAAAATAAATAAAAGTGCCAATAAGAAAGCGGATAGGGTGGAGCTTTTTGAGTCTAGGTAATCCTTAGCAGAGCCTGTGAAAGTGACTTTGACAGTATCGGGCAAAGTCCGTTTTAAAATTTCATTGACGTCCTTAATGACTTTGCCATAGCTCATATTGGGGGCAAGCTCAGCAACAATGTCGGCACTTTTCATTTTGTTGTAATGATTTAAGCTCATTGGGCCATTGTTTGATTGAATCTTAGCGACTTGAGAGAGAGGAATGTTGCCGTGACTCTCTGTTTGCAAATAGAGTTTCTTGATAACGCTGGGATCAGTGCGAAGCGATTTATTGAGCTGTAAATACATGGGGTATCCTTGCCCATTAAAACTGAATTCACCAGGGTTTCTCCCACTTAGCATGGTTGAAATTAAGTTTGAACTCTCACTCATTGGAATGTTTAATTCTGCCATCAGCGCTCGGTTGAAGTTGATTTCAAATTGCAACTCACCAACTGAGAGATCATCATCCACATTATTTAAGCCTGGGTATTTTTTTAGCTCACTTTCAATGCCTTTAACGGCTTCTTCAAGCTTATCAAGACTGGCATAACTCATAACTTTCATTTGGAAGCCATTATTTTCACCACGTCGCCCTAATGGTGATGGGCTAACAGCAAAGCCAGAGACGCCGGTTAACTGCTGCATGCCATGATTGATTTCTTGTGAGATGTCTTTTTGAGAGCGGGTTCTCGATTCCCATGGGGCTAATCTTAGCACTGAGAAAATATTATTGGGGGTGGTGACGGTTAGGTAACCCTTTTTCTCAGCAATGCCATCGTAGATGGCTTCAAGCGACTTTGTATAGGGGTAGGTATAATTTAAGCTGGCACTTTGTGGTGGGGACATAATGCCTAAGATGTAGCCTTGATCTTCATTTGGGGCTAGCGCTTTGGGCAATGATTGGTAACAGAGGGCGCTAAGGATCAGTAATAGGGTAATAATTAACAAGCTAAGTTTTTTATAAGCAAGCGATCGGCCCAGCGCATTTTTATAACGTGATTGCAATCTTGAGAAGGCAAGATCGAGCCACTTTGAGTAACGGCTTTGTTTGGTTGAAAGTAGGCGTGCAGACATCATTGGGGAAAGCGTTAGGGCAATGATGCCAGAAAACAAGACGGCAATGGCGAGCGTAATGCCAAATTCAAGGTAGAGTTTACCACTAAATCCTTTAATAAAGGCAAGAGGGGCGTAGACGGCCGCAAGGGTTAAGGTCATGGCAATGATCGCAAATTGGACCTCTTTCGTGCCATTGATGGCTGCGTTTATTTTCGTCGCACCCTGTTGGAGGTGACGATAACAGTTTTCCAAAATGACAATGGCATCATCAACCACCAAGCCAATGGCAAGCACCAATGCCAAGAGGCTAATAGTATTCAAACTAAAGCCAAGTAGATACATGGGGAAAAAGCTGGCAATAAGACAAATTGGTACCGTGACTAAGGGAATAAAACTGCTCTTTAGAGAGCCTAGAAAAAGGAAGATGATTAAGCCGACAAAGAGGGTTGCTTCGATAAAGGTTTTATAAACCTCAGAAATAGAGGTTTTAATGAAAAGTGAGGAGTCAAAGACGATGGTAAACTTAAAGTCTTCTGGTAGATTGGCTTTGCTTGAGTTAAAAAACTTCGTTACTCTTCTAGAGACATTGATGGGGTTTGCTTCTGCTTGTGGAATAATTGCCATGCCGATGGCACTTTGACCATTAATTCTAAATAGGCTCTCATCTTGATCGGCGGTGAGCTCAAGCTCCGCGACATCTTCTAGGCGGACCACGCCATCTTTGTTGCTTTTGATAATCAGCCTTTTAATCGCATTGACATCATCAAGTTTTGAATGCGCAATCAGATTGTAGTAACGCATCGTGCTTTTGATTTGCCCAGAGGGAATGTCAATGTTTTGTTCTTTTAGAAGGTTATATACCTCAGACACACTCACATTTCTTGCTGAGAGTCGCTCAGGATTTAGCCAAATTTTTAAGGCATATTCTCGGCCACCATAAAACAAAACCTGCCCAACATCACTTAACTGCTCAAGTTGCGGTTTTAAATAGCGGTTTGCATAGTCTGTTATTTGCAAAGGACTACGGCTTGTTGAGGTAAGCCCTAAAATTAGAGCAGGATTGGCACTGTCATCGACTTTTCTAACGATCGGGCGCTTGGCCTCAGTTGGCAGAAAGCCGCTAATGGCTTCAACTTTATTTCGTACTTCGGAGGTTGCATCAATCATATTAGTATCGAGCTTAAATTTGATACTAATTGTGCTTTGGCCTAATTCAGAGGAGGACTTTACCGAGTCAATGCCAGAAATGGCAGAGACTGCGTTCTCGATTGGGGTGGTAATTTCATGCTCGATGAGACTTGGGCTGGCACCACCGTAGTAGGTGTTGATGGTAATTTTGCCTTGTTCAATATTAGGTAGGCGTGAGACTTGTAATTTCTGGAAGTAAAAGAGTCCAATTAGCACCATGAGTAGACTAAGTACGATGGTAAAAACTGGGCGTTTAATGCAAATACTTGAAAAGGACATTAAGCTTTAACCTGTATTAAAGCGCCATCTTTTAGTTTGTGTTGCCCCCGAATGATGACTTCTTCGTGTGGGGAGAGCCCTTTGGTGATGATGATTTGTCCATTTTGATGCTCGCCAATTTCAACAGGCTTTAAGATGGCATGATCCTTTTTAATGGTAAAAACCGTTTGCCCTTCAATGGAAGGAATGAGCGCCTCTTCTGGAATGATAAGAGAGACGGGGGTTTCATCTAAAATTTGAGAGACTTCCACAAATAGGCCAGCAAGCAGAGTCCTTTCGCTGTTTTTAACCTCTGCTTCTATCGCAATCATGTGGGTTGTTTGGTTCGAGACCGGTGAGATGAAGGTGACCGTTCCTTTAAATGAGCGATCTGGGTAGGCACTGCTTTTTATTAGCACGGTTTGCCCTAAATGAATTTTTGTAAGAGCTTGTTCCGGCAGATGGTACTTTACCTTAATTTTATTGATGGCATTTAATGATACTAAGGACTCACCTGGGGTAACGTATTGGCCTAGGCTGATTTTCTTCTCGCCAAGAACGCCTGAAAATGGCGCTTTTAAGGTGGTTTTGTCCAAGGCATCTTGCTTTGCTTTTAAAATTGATTTTTTCTCTTCAAGTAAGGCCCTAGCATTGTCTAGCATTTGGTTGGAGCTAAGGCTTTGTCTGTTTAGTGTTTCGATGCGCTGTAAGTCCATTTGGCTTAGTTGGCAGTTTGATAAAGCGGCCTTAAGTTCGCTTTTATAGAGAGCATTATTTAATTCAATTAAAGGGGTGCCTTTTTGTACAAAGCTGCCTGGTGTGAAGAGGATTTTCGCAATTTGACCTGACACTTCGGGGCTTATTTCAACTTTGTCAATGCTCTCAGTATTCCCAAGTGCTTTTAGGCTCTTCTCTGTTTTTGTCTCTTTGGTTGGTGCAACTTCAACCATCACAGCCTGTGTCTGTGGGCGAGTCGGTTTAGGCTCTGCATGAGACCAAAAAACAGCACCACAAATAAGGAGCAGGCCAAGACCTAGTGCGACGGAAAGTGTTCGCATAACGAGACAAAATGTATATAAAAAAGACAATAATAAAGGGCGTTGTTTCGCATGTCAAAAGAAAATAGCCCTTTACTCGGAAATACCCGCGATCCTTCATAATGCAAGCTTTTAAGCGTCAAAAAATGGCCTAATTTTAGTCTGCTATCCAGCCTTGTAGGGTTTCAACAATCTTTTGAGCTTGGGCTTTGCTTGAAATGTTAAACTTTGACTTTTGTTGATAATAGCCACTGCGCTTTTGATAGCGGCGTATGCTGTATTTATCATCGCCGTAGCTGTCATCTTGGCGATTAAGCTCTTGGTATTTAAAGAGAATGGTGGTCCAAGCACCTTTGCTTAGCACGACCTTATCCAGTTCTTTGACGACGAGTTTGTCATCTTCTTCAAAGTTAATTGTAATATCGTCTATAACTTCACTCATGATAGGCCCAATATGGTTGTTATTTGGAAATCGATTTTAAGATCCCCGCTTGAAATGTCAAGGATATGGATTGATAAGGGTTGAATTGATAAAACCAAGAACTAACCTTCTCTTGCTTGGGTTCTCCCACCCCTGTCGTGGTTTGATTCGTTAGATAGGGGGCACCACAAGCTCGGTTAATTTGAGAGACTGTATCTCCTGTCTTTATAGGCTTTTGACAAACGGACGCAGAGGGGATACTCGAGCCATTAAGGGAAATGCTGGCGGCTTTATTATTCACGAACGTTACCATGATGGTAGAGGTTTTCCGTCCGGATTGAGGGTTGGCGGTTGCTAAATTTAAAGGGTTTACATTATTGCCCCCAATTCGATAATAAAGTTGTAGGGCAGGTACAGACTTTCGCACAAAGACTTTTTGAGAGCTTTTGCGGGTGGGTTTTCCACAAAAGCTTACAACTTCTGCCTGGCTCATCCCTAAGCGAATGGTGCCAGCATTGGTTGGACAGTAATAATTCTGCAGCGCAAAGGCATGGCTTGAAAGAAGGGGGCCTAGTAAAACACTCAGAATTAGTTTGTTCATATCCAGTCCTTATGTTTTTAGAAGAAATATCCCGCTGGGATGTAAGCAGTGATGGCTAATTGCACAACTTTTAGCACAATTAAGGCAACCCAAGGCCCAAAGTCAAACCCGGATTGGGCAGAAATAATGTTTCTTGCTGCTCTCACCGGCGGCACTGACATCATGCGGATAAAGGTGACAGCAGGCGATTCAAGCTGCGGCGCAACCCAGCTTAGAATGACGTCAAATAAGATAATATAAAATAAAAGCCAGCAAATTTGCATAATGATGTCGGCCGGCACCAAAATAACCAGTCTCAGTATGTCAAGTGAGCTACCGGTGTATAGAATGCCAATGACGATGTATTTTATAAACTCAACGGCCAAGAGGATTAAAAGAGCCGCTAGATCTAATTGTGGAAATTTTGGCAGAAGGCGCGCCAGTGGTGCGACGAATGGGTTGGTTAACTTTGCAACTAGTTGTGTCGATTCTGCTTCTCGGTCAACTCTAAATCCATACATTAGTAGTCGCACGACTAATAAGAGGGTGATAACACTAAAAGCTAACATCACTAAATAATTTATAATTGCACTCATTCGATTTGTCTCATAGTTAAAGTTCTTAGTTAAATTCTGACTCAATCAATTTAGATCGCTCTGTCCCTTTAATAATAGCTAGTTTAATTTCAGTTGCAATTTTGCTGTTGGTTAAAATAGTTAAAGCCGCCTCAGTGGTTCCTCCTGGGCTGGTAATATTTTTGATTAGCTCGGAGCTGTCTAGAGGGCTCTTTTCAAGCAGGCTTGCTGTGCCTTTTAAAACTTGAGGCAGAATGCTCTTGCTGGTATTTGGTGAGAGTCCAGCGGCCAATCCTGCTTCTAATAGAGCATTCGTCAGGAATAAAAAAACAGCTGGGCCACTTCCTGCAAGCACAGTGGCCGCATGAAGATCTTGCTCGTTATTTAGCCAAATACTTTTTCCGACGCTGTTAAAGAGTGCCTCAATCACCAGAGCTTGTTCATCGTTCACCGCCTTATTTTTACAAAGAGGTGTCATGCTTTCTTTAAATTGACAGGCAATGTTTGGCATGGCACGAGTGATACTTGTCTCTGTTGCCAGTGTCTCTTCAAGGCTTCGAATGGCAACGCCTGCTGCAACAGAGACAATAAATTGTTGAGATGAAAGAGGGGGTATTTCTTGGCAAACGCTCTTAATTTGCTTTGGTTTAACCGCCAGAATGATTAAATCAACGGACTGGCAAAGCTCTTTAATTCCTGATGATATGGTAACAAAGGGCAACTGCTTTTTTTTCTCTAATGCATTAGGGCTGGTTGCATAGAGTGCTTGATAACCTTCTTGATAAAAGCCGTGCAGTAAGGCGCTTGCCATATTACCGGACCCAATAAATCCAATTTTTAAAGATTTGTCGAGGTTTTTGTTCATGTTTCTCTTTCTCCAAAAATAGCACGACCAATTCGAATGAGGTTTGAGCCCTCTTTTATTGCGGCGACATAATCATTGCTCATGCCCATTGAGAGTGTATCGAGTGCATACTCCTTACCTAAAGTCTCAAAAAGCACTCTTAATCGCCTAAAATTGTCACACTGCGCTTTAAAATCATCACAAGCTTCGGGGATGGTCATTAAGCCCCTTAACCTTAAATTAGGGTAGTCTTGCATTTTTTGACAGAATGACTCTAAGTCTTTTGGGGACAAGCCATTTTTTTGAGGCTCTTGGTTGATGTTTACTTGTAGACACACGTTCAAAGGGGGGACATTTTTAGGCCTTGCATCATTTAAACGCTTGGCTTCTTTTTCGCGGCTTAAGGTGTGTACCCAGCTAAAATGCTCTGCAATCAAGGCGGTCTTATTACTCTGAATGGGGCCAATAAAATGCCACTCAATGTCCAAATCAGTCAGCTTCTCTTGTTTGCTGAGTGCCTCTTGCAGATAGTTTTCGCCAAAAGAGGACAGTCCTGCCTCATAGGCTTGTCGCACTTTCTCTGCTGAAAAAGTTTTACTCACCGCTAAAAGGGTAACGGGTTCACTAGCTCGACCAAAACTTGTTTTTGCGTCTATTATTTCATTTAATAGATTAGTTATTTTTTCTTTCATCATCATTTTTAAAGGATTTTCATCATATGGACATAGCAGAGCTTTTAGCTTTCGCGGTAAAAAACAACTCTTCCGATATGCACTTATCCGCAGGATTGCCACCAATGATTCGAGTCGATGGGGATCTCCGTAAGATAAATGTGCCCGCACTGGATCACAAAGCGGTGCTGACAATTATTTACGATATTATGAATGATAAACAAAGAAAACAATACGAAGAATGTCTAGAAGCGGATTTTTCCATCGAAATAGAGGGACTTGCTCGCTTTAGGGTAAATGCCTTTAATCAATCAAGAGGGGCTGGGGCGGTTTTTCGTACCATTCCTACTGAAATTCTCAGTATGGAGCAGTTAAATCTTCCCGCTGTTTTTAAAGACATTGCTAATCTACATCGTGGTGTTGTGTTGGTCACAGGACCAACCGGCTCGGGTAAGTCAACTACGCTGGCTGCCATGATTGACTACATTAACAACACGAAATATGAGCACATTTTAACGGTTGAAGATCCGATTGAATTTGTTCATCCCAGCAAGAAAAGTTTGCTTAACCAGCGTGAGGTTTTTCGAGATACGCTTGGGTTCAATGAGGCTTTAAAAAGTGCCTTGCGTGAAGATCCTGATGTGATCTTAGTTGGTGAGCTTCGAGACTTAGAGACGATTCGTTTGGCTTTGACGGCCGCAGAAACGGGGCACCTTGTGTTTGGGACGCTCCATACTAGCTCGGCTGCCAAAACGATAAACCGAATTGTTGATGTCTTTCCTGCCGCTGAAAAGTCTATGGTTCGCTCAATGCTTTCAGAGTCTTTGCAAGCAGTCATTGCCCAAACCTTACTTAAAAAAATAGGTGGGGGACGAGTGGCTGCTCTTGAAATTATGCGCTGTAACTCGGCCATACGAAATTTGATTCGTGAAGACAAGGTTGCGCAAATGTACTCTGCCATTCAAACAGGCCAGCAGTATGGCATGCAAACATTAGATCAACACTTATTAGAGTTGGTGAATACAAAACAAATTACCCAAGCATCTGCAAGAGTGGTTGCTTTAGACAAAACCCCCTTTAGCTAGTACCGTTTCCATTTAGTTTTGACTTTCCCAAAGGGCCATCCTCTAAGGCCCTCCTGCTTTGTTATCTGCTTTTGACTTAGCGGTGCTAGGACTGCAAGCCGATGCCGCTCGGGAGAACCTTAGAGAGTGGCGTTAATCGTCAAAACTAAATGGAAACGGTACTAGAATAGATCGACGTTCTTAAATTAGGTGTGTTAGTGCTTGAACCCAGTCATCGCTCGCATTCAAGGAGGGGACAAAATGAAAGTTCTCTCCTCCTTTATCCAACCAGTCTCCTTTGGCAACCAATGCGATCTCTTCAAGCGTCTCTAAGCAGTCTGCGGTGAAGGCAGGGCAGGCAACCACCACATTTTTAACCCCTTTCTGTCTTAAGTCACCAAGAGTGTCATCTGTGTAAGGTTTTATCCAAGGAAGACGCCCTAGTCTTGATTGAAAACAGGTTGTGACGGCTTTAGGCGCTAATTGTAAGTGCTGCCGGATTAACTCACTGGTTTGAAAGCATTGACCTCGGTAACAGTGAGGCACTTTATTGAGGGCACTCTGAGAACAAGAGGATTGACAAATGGCTTTGCAGCCATCGGCTTTAACTTGTTTCTCCGGTAAGCCGTGATAACTCAAAACCAGCTGAGCGTTAGGGCTTTTGGCCATCGCTTCTTTTATTGGCTTGCAGACGGCACTTATGTAGGAGGGGTGTTGATAGAATTCACGAATAATGGCAATGGATGGATAAACCTTCTGTCTTGCTACCTGCTTTAGCACATACTCAATTGAGGAGCCACTGGTTGAACTGGCATATTGAGGGTAGAGTGGCAGCACAATTAGTTTTTGGCAGTGTACTAGTTTCTCGATTGCAGCTGATAAGCTTGGCGTGCCATATCGCATGCCAAGTTCAACACGAAACTCCTTGCCAAGCGTTGCTTGTAGTTTTTTAGCCAATGTCTGGCTATGAAAACGCAGTGGGGAGCCTTCTTCTTGCCAAATTTTTTGGTAGGCTTGAAATGATTTTTTTGCACGAAAGGGTGCAATGATACCATTCACTAACAGCATTCTGGCAAGAAAGGGGAGTTCAATGACTCGCTTATCAGACAAAAAACGACGTAGGTAACAGCGAACACTAGAAACGCTTAGTGTTTCAGGAGTGCCTAAGTTTATAAGTAAAACACCAATAGAAGGACTCATGCTTAATAAGTATGGGCTAATTGATCTAGGTCAATTATACCCATCATTATTAAGAATGCACTTACTTGCGAACGCTGCGTTCTGCGCTAGCTAAGTGCCAGATGCTTGCTCATTAATTGCAGTTACATTTGATGCATGCAGTCCTCGGTTGCCTTTTTCAACTTGAAAATTAACGTTCTGACCTGCGGTCAGTGTCTTATAGCCGGTCCCATCGATTGAAGAAAAGTGAACAAAAATGTCTTCACCGCCGCCTTCTGGAATAATAAAGCCCCATCCTTTGGCATTATTAAACCATTTGACTTCGCCTGTTGCCATCCTTGAATCCTCCTAAAAGTTTTAAAAATCCATTTTTATACAACAGCTCTTAAAGCATTCTTTAGTGATTCATCCCTACAAGAAAGAATGCGAGTACTGATAACTCATGGAAACACAGAGTTCGGTATTGAATCAGTCAGTTGACTTAAAGTTTACCAAAACAGGGTATTTCCACTCATCATGAGTAACTATGAACATACCTTATCTGCTCGTGACTCACAATAACTTTTTTTAAATACAGGAGCTTAGCTAATAGTAGGCAGAAATTTTGAAGTAAACTGGCCCCAGCAATGCAAAACAAAGAATAATAAAAACTCAGAGTGGTGCTATAATTAACAAACAAAGGATTAAGCAAGGTAGAATGAGTCAAGAAAGTTTATAACGACTGTGTGGCTTTTTATCGAGTGAGGCGTGAGTGTTCCAAAATTATATTTTAGTAGCAATGCCGGAGTTGGATGAGACTTTTTTTGCAAAGTCCGTTGTGCTTGTTTGTGAGCATAATGAAAATGGCGCGATTGGTCTAATTATTAATCGACCCTTTGACTTTCCTCTTTCGTTCGTCTTTGATGAGCTAGGTTTTACCCCCTTAAAACCTGAAATTGGTGAGCAAGACGTGCTGTTTGGTGGACCTCTACAACAAGAGCGGGGGTTTGTTATTCATAAGCCTTACAAAAATATGAGTGAGTCCTTGTCGTTGAACGATGATATTTTAATTTCGACCAAAGCCTCAACCTTGCAAAGCTTGGCTACCGGTAAAGGGCCTCACGACGCGCTGGTGGTGCTGGGGTTTTGTGGCTGGGAGCCCAACCAGCTTGATGAGGAAATCAAAGCAAATTTGTGGTTGCCCTTAGAAGCCTCGAGTGAAATTGTTTATAATGAGCCCTTTGTAAGCCGGTGGTTGCAGGCTGGTAAGTTATTAGGAGTCGATTTGAGCTTAATGTCCCAGGATGTTGGCCATGGTTAGTGGTGTTTTTTTATCATTTGATTTTGGCACGAAAAAAATAGGTGTGGCTGTTGGACAAAAAGTAACGTCCAGCGCAACGCCTCTTGATTTGATTCGTAGTCAGAATGGCAAACCCAATTGGTCAGACATTGAAAAAGTCATTCAGCAATGGCAACCCGATGAATTGATTGTTGGCCTACCTCTTAAAACCGATAACAGTGAGCAAACGGTTACAAAGTCCGTTAAGCGGTTTTCAAATCAGCTTCGCGAACGATTTAAGCGCCCAGTGCATTTAGTGGATGAGCGCTACACCAGTGTTGATGCAAGGCAGCAGCTCTTTGATGAGGGGGGGTATAAAGCCTTGAAAAAATCCAATGTAGACAGCTTTGCAGCCAAACTAATGTTAGAGCAATGGTTTAACTCTTAGGGAGAAAAGTTAAATCAATTATTAAAGAGTTACGATTGTTCTCGGCTAATTTTTTCTATCATCTGCTAAATGGATGTGTTAGGTTGCTAACACTACATTTAGGGATGTTTCTATCATTTTTTAGGAGTTTTTTTGTCAGAGTGCTGGCCAATTTCTCTTAATGATGTCAAATGTGCTTTTAGTCGTCTTGCAATGTAGCTCTTTAATAAAAGGATATATTTAGGAGTTATATAAATGAAGCTTTTTTCATCACCTGTATTTGCTTTCTCATGCCTTGCTTTAGCTTGTTCGACAACCGCAATTGCTGCTGAGAGAGTTGACCTAAAAGGTCACCAAGAAGCCCTTGTTAATTCATATTTAGTGACAGGACTTACCACAGAGTCTAAGCAAAATGAGCTGAAAGTTTTATCGACTCGTAAAGACTTCAAAGGCGTTACTCACAAACGAATGCAGCAATATTATCAAGGGTCGCCAGTGTTTGGTGGGTATGTAATTAGTCATCAGTCGACACAGGCGTTGAATGGGAAAAATCAATCTTTTACCGCCAATGGTGCCTTGTATAAAAATTTAAAAAGTGATTTAGGCATGCGACCACAAGGTTTAGAAACGGCGGCAAAAAAACTACTAGCCAGCCGAACTGCGAACTTCAAAAAAGAGCAGATTAGCCGGGAGCAATCTGAGGTAATGGTCTATGTTGATGACAATGATGTTGCTCATTGGGCTTTTAAGATAAGCTTTATGGTCAACACCGGCAAAGGCATTCCTAAGATCCCAACTGAAATCGTGGATGCTAAAACATTAAAACCATTTGTGACTTGGAATGACATAAAAACCCTAAAGCAAAGTGCAGAAGGGGTTGGCTTTGGTGGTAATGAACGGGTTGGTAAATACACTTTTGGTGATGACTTCCCGGCGTTAGAGATTTCACGAGATAAATACTTACGTGAATGTTACATGGAAAACACGGATGTTAAAGTTGTTGATATGGACGGTCGTTATTGGTCAGATAATCGTGCCATGTCATTTCCTTGTGCTGAAGCACACGTCGATAATCAGTATCTCACTGGGCACAATAGCGATGGGTATGATGAGGTGAATGGTGCCTACTCCCCTAGCAATGACGCCCTTTATATCGGTTATGTTATCAAGCATCTGTATAGAGAGTGGTATGACTTACCGGTATTGGTGAACGATAACGGTTCTTTAATGCAGCTGGTTATGAGAGTTCACTATGGGGATGACTATGAGAATGCTTTCTGGGACGGTGAGCAGATGACTTATGGCGATGGTGGAAGCTGGATGTATCCATTAGTGTCTTTAGGGGTTGGCGCACATGAAGTGAGTCATGGATTCACTGAGCAAAATTCTGGCTTGCAGTATTATGGACAATCTGGCGGTATGAACGAATCGTTCTCAGACATGGCAGCTCAAGCGGCTCAATTTTATTCTGAAGGAAAGAACAGCTGGAAAATTGGTGAGCGAATCATGAAAGAATCCAGTGGCTATGAGGCGCTTCGTTACATGGACAAACCAAGTCGAGATGGTGCATCCATTGATACGGCTGATGAGTATTATAACGGCCTTGATGTGCACTATTCTTCAGGAGTCTACAATCACCTATTCTACCTTCTTGCCAATGAGCCAGGTTGGAATGTGAGAAAAGCATTTGATGTCATGGTTAAGGCCAACCAAGATTATTGGACCCCATGGTCTAGCTTTCAAAAAGGCGCTTGTGGCGTGTTAAGTGCAACCCGTGATTTTGGGTATGATGTGGGCACTCTTAATGATGCGCTAAACCAAGTTGCATTAACTACCAATCAGTGCTAATTCCTTTTTCTCCTCGGGGAGTTGATTTTAATTCTCCGAGGGGGTGTTTCTTTGTAGAAAGGCTCTAATCTCTTCTGACGTTTTTTGGGGGCTTTCCATGTGAAAGTGATGCCCGCCTTCAATCACTTTGTGAGTTAATTGAGCTGGCGCTTTAAGCCTTTCTTTCATTTTTGCTCGATCATAAGAAAACCCATCGCTTGCTTCAAGAAAGAGACAAGGGGTTGTTAGCTCTTGCAAAAAGCTCATGACCATTTTTTCTGTCATTTTCATCGCCGAGGGGAGTAAGAGCTTTCGGTCGTGGCGAAAAAAGTAACCATCATCGTTTTTTTGTAGGGCTCGGTCACAGAGTATTTCAGCAAGCTCTTCTGAAAGGTAACCAGACTTTGCTCTCATTGCTGCAGCATGTGTTCGGCTTTTATAGATCCCTCTGGTTTTATCAGACTCTCTTATTTTCGTGCGCTTAGTAATAAATGAGCTGTATTGATTATAAGCCTCAGAATCAATAGAGGTGAGGGGCCCGAGCGCATCAAGAAGAATAAGGGATTGAATCTTATCTTTTAAGACGGGGGCGGCCAGTGAGGCAATGCAACCTCCTAAAGAATGTCCTAGTAGGTGAGGAGGGCTTTTAAACAGTTTTTCGACCAGCTGGTGGACTAAGGTGACACCATCAATAAAATGATAGTTTGCAAAGGCGGGTAAATGACTTGATAGTCCATGGCCTGGTAAGTCAATGGCATAGAGACAGTACTCAGTTAATTGCCGTGTTAATGGCAGAAAACTGTTGCCATTATCCAACCAGCCGTGAATGGCTAAAATCGCGGGATTGTTTGGGGAACCAAAGCGTTGAATTGCGATGCTTTGTCCCTGATTATCAAAATTAATTTCACATTCCATATCATAAAATCTACTATAGGTAAGAGTCGGTATATAGCAAGCAAAAAAGATAATGGCAAGTGATGAATTTTCAATCATAACTTATAACATTCATAAGGGCTTAAAACTTGGGGGGCTGAAGTCAGTCCTGCCTGAAATTAGAGATGCCTTGCACTTTAGTGAACCCGATCTTATTTTTTTACAAGAGGTTCGTGGTAAATATTCAAATTGGTTAGAGAAAAATGTGTTGGGGAGTCACGCATCAGATCAATCTCGCTTCTTAGCAGAAAAACTCTGGCCTCATGCCATCTATGAAAAAAATGCAGTCTATCAATCTGGTGATCATGGAAATGCAATTTTAAGTAAATACCCTTTTCTAGGACATCAAAATATAAACGTCTCTAAAATGCTAAGAGCTAGTCGTAGTATTTTGCATGCGAGGGTCTCCATACAAGATAAAACGGTTCATTTACTCTGCGTACATTTGGGCCTCTTTAAACTTGAAAGAGCCACTCAGATTGCAACCCTGATTAAAAGAGTGGTCGATGCCGTTCCGCCAGATGCTCCCTTATTAATTGCAGGGGATTTCAATGACTGGCGTTTTGAACAAGGGGGGGCGCATTTAATTGAGCAGGACATTGGTTGTCAGGAGGCACTAAAGCAGTTAACTGGTGATTATGCCAAGTCTTTTCCGGCAGTTAAGCCATTGTTTCCAGTCGATAGGATCTACTATCGTGGTTTAGAAGTAGTTAGGGCAAGCTGTCTAAATGACAAGCCTTGGCGGACTCTATCAGATCACTTGCCCCTCTATGCTAGGTTTAAATTACTTTAAGCGTCTTTTTCCATGTCTTGATTGTATTCACCAAGACTTGCAGCACTGTTTAAGCGAGCCCGCTTTAACAGCTCAGCTTGTGCTTTGGCATTATTGTTTCTGTCACCAGCCCAAGCGTTTAAGCTAGGCTCTTGCAATGCTCTGCCGTATGAGAAGCTCAAGATCCAGGGGTTATCAAAGCCTGCATTCATTGCATTTAAGTTTTCAGTGGCTTGTTCTGGGGTTTGGCCACCAGATAAAAAGTTGATGGTTGGCACTGCTGCTGGGACTTGATTTTTGAGCACACTTACAGTGTATTCGGCAATCTCTTCACTGGAGTTTTTCTCACTCGAATCCATGCCTGCAATGACCATGCTGGGTTTTAAAATGCTTGCTTCTAAAATTACTTGATGTAAAAACAATGATTTAAACAATTCATGCAAAACCACATCAGTTACTTCTGCACATTGCTCAATGGAGTGATCCCCATCGATTAAAACTTCTGGCTCAATAATAGGCACAATGCCCTCAGATTGGCAGATGGCTGCATAGCGAGCCAATGCTTCTGCGCCAGCTCGAACTGCTGTTTGAGAAGGGGTGGATTGAGAAATATTATAAACGTTACGCCATTTGGCAAAGACCGCGCCTTGTTCTTTGTAAGTTCTAAGACGAGCTGCAAGCCCATCTAAGCCTTCTGTTACTTTTTCTTGATTACAGAAGGGTAAGGTTGTTAGCCCTTTATCGACTTTAATTCCTGGTAAGATCCCTTTATTGGCAAGCACAGTGGCAAAAGGGGTGTTATCACTGCTTAGTTGAGTGAGGGTTTCTTCAAACAAAATAACGCCATTAACATAGTTCTCAAGCCCTTCTGTGGCAAACAGCATGTCACGGTAGGCTTGGCGATTTTCTTCGGTGTTTTCTTGGTCAATGCTTTTTAGACGCTTACCAATGGTGTTGGTGCTCTCATCAGCGGCTAAGATCCCCTTACCAGGGACGAGTATGCTCTCTATTGTTGTGGTTAATTCATCAACAATCATGATGTCTCCTTGTCAGTTTTTAAGTGTTTCGCATAGGCTAAAATAAGCGACATTATTTAGAAGAAATGTACTTCTCACGAATAATCTGTTTGTTTTCAAAATCTCGTTCTTTCAATGTTTGATAGGCTTCATCAATCATCGCCGGATTTCCACAGAGGTAAAGCTTATCAGATTGAGGATTTAAAGAAAGTGAATCAAACTGAGATTGCACGTAACCTGAGTATTCTTGCTCGTTTAAGTTGGCAACAGGCTCACGGCTAAAGCATGGTAAAAAGGAAGCACCTTGGTGGTTGTTGCAGAATTCTTTAAATGATTCACCATAGAGTAAGTCTTGTCGTGTTTGAACGCCTTGTAAGATGAGGACTTCATTAATTTCTTTGCTCTCAAGTCGTGCACTTAATTGAGGTAACATTGACAAAAAAGGGGTAATACCGGTACCCGTTGCCACAAAGATATGTCGTTTATAGAGGTGGGTGTCTTGGTTTAAAATTAGTTTGCCAACTGGACCACTCATGGATAACGCATCACCTGTCTTTAAATTAAACAATATATTGGATGCAAAACCTCCGTCAATGTAGCTTGCAGCAAACTCAATGGTGTTGCATGGTGACTGACTATTGGCTAGGCTATAACTACGTCTTATTTCAACTCCTTGTTCATTTCTAAAATGTAGGCGGATGAACTGGCCTGGAATAAAAGAAAAACTCTCTTCATTACTTAAGTTAAATAGGAAGTGTCTAACAGACTTGCTAAGCTTATAACTACTGGCAAGCTGTATGTTAAAAAACTGTAATGGCATAATGTATCAAAGGTAAGTATGACAATAGAGCGCATGTTACTAATTTTTAGGTCGGTATGCGAAGGATCTTCGCAAAAAATAGAGCGGGCTTGCTTAGATGGTTGATTTGACTCAAGTCATTATTAATTTCGGTCAATCTCTGGAAGCAATTTCAAATCTGGTTGCCGGTCTTTCCTATCTTATGGGAATACTCTTTATTTTTGGTTCATTGGATAAGTTGCGAGATTTATCGATGAGAAGTGGTCGGCAAGCAGATCCCTTTGTCCCAATGTGCTTTTTTCTTGGTGGAGCAGGTCTGCTATACCTACCAACTTACATTGATGTCCTGAGTTACTCCTTTTTTGGCCAAGAGACCAATCCGCTGTCTTATTACACTGATACAGTCTCTTGGGAGGAATCTGTTACTTATTATGTCATTCAAATGATTGAAGTAGGTGGTTTATTCTTTTTTATTCGAGGCACGGTACTAATGATGGAAGCCTCTCTACCAGGCTCTCAGCATGGTTTGAAAGGCTTGGCTTTTTTGTTCGGTGGGATTCTGATGATGAACTTTCAAGAGTCTCAAGAGCTATTAAGTGGCCTTCTACAAGAGTTTTACGCTTGGCGATCATCATCTGTTTCTTGATCATCACAAATGGTCAGATTATTGAGTTTTGCAAACTGCAGAATGGAGTTGTACAGCTCTGGGTTTGATTGCTTGAGTGATTTATCGAGTAAAACACACTTATTGCCAGTCTGGGTGACGCTCGGTTGCAGCATTGGGGAGTAGGCGATTCGGCGATGTTTAAAGGTCGCAAGCGTGCCACTCATTCGTTCTGCCCAATCACTAGGGCGAAATTTTTCGCCTTCTTTGGTCACGCCTTCTATCACAATCGTGTGTTGTGAGGGGCTCTTGTTAGGATCATCTTCTTTCATAGTTGAATTTTAAAGGGTTATCGCTGATTTTGCGACTATTTCTGGTACCAAAACCAATTTTTTAGTCAAGATGGCCTAACTCAAAGGAAATGCATGGTTTTCGTCGAATGCTTGCTGTGATAGAATTTATAGAAACATTAAACAACAAGACTTTTTTTTAGTTAAATTGTATTTTGCTTCTCTAAGGGGGGAATGAATTTGAATTCATCAACAAACTCAAATAAAGGGATCTATTTATTACCTAATTTATTGACTACTGCAAGCTTGTTTGCAGCCTTCTATTCGATTGTTGCATCCATGCAACACCAGTTTGAATCAGCGATCATTGCAATTTTTGCAGGCATGGTTGCTGATGGCCTTGATGGACGAGTTGCAAGGATGACCAATACACAAACGGAGTTTGGTGCTCAGTATGACAGCTTATCAGACATGGTGACCTTCGGGATTGCACCAGCTTTACTGGCCTTTTCTTGGTCCTTAGTCTTTTTAGGAAAGATTGGTTGGCTCATTTCCTTCACATTTGCCGCAGCAGTTGCCCTTAGGTTGGCTCGCTTTAACACTCAATTGGCTATAAGTGATAAGCGCTACTTTCAAGGACTCTCATGCACGTCTGCCGGTGCTTTTATTGCGAGCTTTATATGGATTTGCATCTCAAATGATATTGATGGTTATTTCATTGCGGTGCCATCAGCCATCGTAATCTTTTTGACAGCACTTTTAATGGTCAGCAATATCCGTTACTACAGTTTTAAAGAAATTGACTTTAAAAGAAGCGTGCCATTTTTGTACACATTGATCGTTGTGTTACTGTTTGTTGGCATCACTGCATACCCCTTTTATGTCCTATTTTTCTGCTTTGGCGGTTATGTTATCTCAGGGCCAATTCAGACCTGCTTCAAACTATGGAAGTATCGAAAACACATGTTAAAGCGTAAGAAAAATTAGAAAGCTACTCATCCTCACCAAAACGATTATTTATGAGCTCGATTAAAGCTTCAAGACAGGCTTCTTCATCATCGCCATCAACTTCTAAAACGAGCTCTGTTCCTTGGCTTGCAGCGAGCATCATAATGCCCATAATGCTCTTACCATTGACCTCTTGAGACCCTTTTGAAACGGTTATATTGCTTAAAAAACGAGAAGCGCATGAAACAAACTTAGAAGAGGCTCGGGCATGAAGTCCTAATTTATTAATAATGGTGACGTTTGCATTTAACATGTTATTTACCTACTGATGAGAGAAGAGAGAGCTGATTTAAATTGCAAATTCCTTTTTGTCCACCACAAAGCGCTTTTTCACTGAGTTCTTTTAGTGGTAGTGTCGGGTAATTCATAATTCTAATTAGCATTGGAAGATTAAGGCCTGAGAGAACAATAGTGTTTTCTGCACACAAACAGCTTGCAATGTTACTGGGCGTTGAGCCAACTAAATCTGTTATGACTAAAGTACCATTAGGGTTCTTATCTTGCGACATCTTTAGCTTTAACTCACTGCCAAGTGTCTCTGGTGCGGTATGGCTCGTTACAGAAACAATGCTTGTTTTAATAGGCAACTCTCCTGCAAAAGTATGGCTGATGGCATTGTACATGGCCTGTCCAATCTCCGGGTGAGTAATGAGTATTAAGCCAACGCTCATTGCGGAGTCCTTTTGGTATTCATATAGTGTAATTGCTGTTGTTCAAAGACGTCACTGGCACTGTAACCATCTTGTTTTAACATGTGATTTTTCACGGCAGCCTCCACTAAGATGGCAAGGTTTCGCCCAGGGGCAACAGGAATACTCACAGAAGGGATGGTGTGCTCTAAAATAATTTTCTGATCGTTTAAGCCATGCAGACGGTCAATTTTGTAGAGTTCACTGGGTTTGACAAAGATTATATTGATAATCAGCGTCAGGGCAATCGAGTCTGTGATGGCATGATTGCCAATTAATTTTTCAATGTTTAGGATCCCAAGCCCTCGCACTTCCAGAAAGTTTTTAAGAACTTCAGGTGAGCGCCCAATTAATTCATTCCCTACTTGTTCAAACATCACAGAATCATCGGCAACCAGTCGGTGGCCTCGGTCAATTAGCCCTAAGGCTATTTCACTCTTACCAATGCCACTTGCGCCACTGAGCAAGATCCCTTGATTAAAAACATCGACGAAGACGCCATGTTTTGTTGTATGACTAGGCAGGGATTGCATGGCTTGCGTTAAGAAGTTTTGAATACAGCTCGTGTGGGGTTTTCAGCTCTCGTAGTTCACTTCGAGTCAAAGGTGAACTTAAAACTTTGGTAATTTCGGAGAGAATTTTTAAATGCTGGTTTGTTTCAGTGGTTGGTACAATCAGAGCAAAGACTAGATCAACAGGTGCTTGATCGGCTGCATCAAAGGGAATCGCGTGTGTGAGCTTAAAAAATGCGCCAATTGGTTTGCTTAGGCCATCAACACGAATGTGGGGGATGGCAATGCCTTCACCGATCGCAGTTGTACCCAGTTTCTCGCGCTTTATAAAGTCATCAAGTAGCGTAAGCTCATCTAGTTGAAGCATTGAATCGATGTCTTTAGCAAAGGCCACTGAAATGTTATGAAGCAGGGCTTTTTTATTTTCGACCCAATAATTACAAAAGATGCGTTCTTTAGTTAAAAGGGTATGTAAGTAGCTCATTTTTAACTCAAGCTAGGTTTCAGGCAAGGGGTATTTTAAACATAAGAGCTTCGAAAATGAAAGGTTTTTAAAAGCTTTGCAAGAAAGCCCCTAGATCTCATTATACGGTTGACAAAGAGAGGCTTTAAGCTTAGAAAAAGCCCTCAATAAGGGCTTTATTTATTCAGCGTCATCTTGGTCTATAGAGCCAATGTTGGTATGATCACGATGATTTTTTAGTTTCTCTTTGTGTTTGATTAATTGTCTATCTAATTTGTCAACCAAGCTGTCGATGGTGCTATACATGTCCTGAGACTCGGCACTGGCATGTAACTCTCCTTTCGCAACAAAGATGGTTGCTTCTGCAATTTGTCTCATTTTTTCAACATCAAACACAACATTAATGCTCGTTATCTTATCAAAGTGTTTTTGTAGTTTATCAAATTTATTAAGGGTAAATTCACGAAGTGCTGGTGTGACTTCTAACCGGTGACCCGTTACATTGATTTGCATAAAAAGCTCCTTATGGTATGGGTATTATGCCTATTGCAGACTACTGAAATCATTATGGACATTCTGTACCGCATGTTCAACTGATAATCGATTTTCTTTCATTCGATGAGGCAATTCCTAAAGATTCTCGGTATTTTGCGACAGTTCTTCTGGCAATGCTAACTCCTTGTTCGTTTAAAATTACTGAAATTTTATTATCACTGAGCGGTTTCCTTGGGTTTTCTTCAGCAATCAACTTCTTTATCACGGCTCGAATGGCGGTTGATGAGCACTCACCACCATTATTGGTGGTAACATGACTAGAGAAAAAATATTTTAACTCATAGATCCCTTTTGGGGTGTGCATGTACTTTTGAGTTGTGACACGAGAGATGGTTGACTCATGCATACCCAGTAATTCGGCAATGTCATTTAAGATAAGTGGTTTCATTGCTTCATGACCGGCTTCAAAAAAACCAACTTGATGCATCACAATGCTTTTGGCAACTCTAAACAAGGTATCTTGCCGGCTTTCAATGCTCTTTAATAGCCAACGTGCTTCCTGCAAGTTATTTTTTAAGTATTGGTTATCATTTGAATTATCGGCCCGGCGAATCATTGAGGCATAAGTGTCATTTATCGATAGCTTGGGCAAGCTTTCCTGATTAAGCGAGACCACCCATTGATCATTTATCTTTTTGACCACAATGTCAGGGATAATGTACTCAGGTCGTTCACTTTCAATGGTGTGGCCTGGCTTGGGGTTTAGAGTTTGTATCAGCTGTATGGCTTCAGACAAGGTTTGCTCATCAATTCCAAGTTCTTTCATTAACAAACGATAGTTTTTATGACCTAAGTCAGATAAATGATTATGAACGAGTTTTAGTGCAAGAGCTTGGCTTGGGTGCGGCTCTTCAAGCTGGCCTAATTGAACACTTAAGCTTTCAGCAAGACTGCTTGCCCCACAACCAACAGGATCGAGACGTAGAATGAGGTTGCGAACACTTTCTATCTCCTCAATGCTGACAGAAAGATCTAACAAAACACTTTCATGTAGCTCGTTCAATGGCATATTCAGCATGCCATCAAGGGAAATTGCATCTATGATGGTTACAGCAATGGCTTTATCGAGTTCAGTCATCGGCGTGAGATTAAGTTGCCAGTAGAGATGATCAGATAGGCTAGTTGTTGTGCCGTAAAAATGTTCGAAGTTAAAGTCATCAGAGCTTGGTTTTTTCCCTTTTGCTGGGGTACTCGCATAGTGAGTCGTCTCTTCAGTAAACTTATTTTGTTCTCGGTAGGACTCTCGACTGATATCATTTTTTTTGACAACAGTAATGTTATGCTCTGAATCTTGTAATTCCAGCATTGGATTGGACTCAAGCGCTTGTTGTATTTCCTGATTTAAATCCAAGGTTGATAGTTGAAGCAAGCGAATGGCTTGTTGCAGCTGTGGCGTAAGCGTTAACTGCTGAGATAGGTTCAACTGTAGAGAAGCTTTCATAGTCGGTCTCTACTCCTTAGTTCAAATAAAAGGCTTAATTTAAGTGTAAACCAAACTGAAGGTTTATCCAGTTATCAATGTTGCTTTGGATTAAAGAGAGAGTAGAAGGGGGGGAAGGCCAAATACAAATAGGGTATTCAGCCTTTAGTCAGATAATTACTTAATCTTTTCTTCTTTATATTTTACATGCTTTCTGATCACAGGATCGAACATAATGTACTCTTGTTTTTCAGAATGCTCTTTAGGGTTCTTAGTTCTGGTGTAAAAATGACCGGTTCCGGCACTTGACACCATTCGAATTTTTATTCTTACAGCAGCCATCAGTATTCTCCTAGTGTTGCTCTTCTGTGCGCTTACGGATGTCTTCTAGAACAACATCTAATCCACGTTTATCAATAATTCTCATGCCCTTGGCACTAACTTTTAATTTAATGAATTTTTGTTCTTTTTCAGACCAAAACCGTCGCTCATGAACATTCGGAAGAAAACGTCTCTTCGTTTTATTGTGCGCATGGGAAACATTGTTACCCGTTGTTGGTTTTTTGCCAGTTACTTGACAGACACGTGACATGTTTTACTCCACCAATATTGTCAGCTTTTAAAATCAGGGGGTGTTTATATCAAAGCTAGGGTGAAATTGCAAATGTTCAGTGGTTTGCTTGGTGTTATTTTTGACAAAAAGAGCAAAAATTAGTTGTTCTACCAGCTTGTGTGAGATTTTGTATGGGGGCTTTACAGATGAGGCACGGTTGTTTCGCGCGACCGTAAACGTTTAGTTTCTGGGCAAAATAGCCAGGTTGGCCATTTTGATTACTAAAGTCTTTGATGGTAGTTCCACCTTGCGCTATCGCCTCTCTTAATGTTTGTTTAATCGCATTGATAAGTTTTTTTATCTCTTGATCTGATAAGCTTTTCGCTTCCCTCAGCGGGGATATTTGGCATGAAAAAAGGGACTCTTGTGCGTAGATGTTCCCAACACCGACCACAATGCTATTGTCCATTAGCAGCGATTTAATCGGGGTAGAGCGATTTTGTAGTCTCTTTTTAAGGTAGGCGTCATTGAAGGCACGAGAGAGTGGTTCGGGGCCTAAATTTAGTAAGAAGGAGGGTAGTTGTTGTGGGGTATCATGGTAGAGAAAAAGGCCAAAGCGACGGGTGTCATTGTAATGTAACTGGGTGTTGCTGCTTAGGGTTATCAGAATGTGATCGTGCTTTTGAGGAAGCGGTTTCTTTGTGCCTTGATGAACGAAAAAGGTGCCAGTCATACCAAGGTGGCTAATAATAAGGCCTTGATCGAGTTCAAAGAGAAGATATTTTGCTCGTCGTCTCATAGAGACAATTTTTTTACCAATTAGGTTGTCTTGTAGATCGGTCTGCACTGGTTTTCGAAGCCTGTGTTCTCGGACCACCACTTTTTTTATGGTTTGTTGACTAAGAATGGGTGAGAGGCCTCGAAATATGGTCTCAACCTCTGGTAGTTCAGGCATGGCTAAAAGACGTCGTCATGTTCAATGATCCGGCCATATTTTTTCTTCATTTTTTTAGGCCGCTTTTCAGGAAAGAGCTTGCTCTTAATGAAAAAGGCTCCCCAAGCAATGACACCAATTAAAGTGCCCCAGACAAGGATTTGGAATAACACAAACAACAAAGCAAAAAAGATAGCAATGGCAAAGCCCAGAGCGAGAAAAGGTGCAAAGGAGTCGAAAAATTTTTGCATATGCGGACTTTAAAGACAGTAAGTTTGCCTCTTATACCCTAAATTGCTTGTTAAAAGCAAGAGAGAGTCCTCTTTAAAATGCTAGAAGTTAGGATCTAGAACATGGTTCTGGGGCTGATAAGTTTCATACTGTTGCCTACTTTCTGCGTCATTGGTGTTTTGAGTCTTAAGTGGCTGTTTGCTAACCTGTTTTCTATGTAGGAGTTTGTCATGAGTGGGGGCTCTGGCAAAGAATAGCTTAACTGACAAAGGAAAGAGTGAAAAAATAGGCGCCTTGTGGGTCTTAGTTTCCGTCGGGCCTTGATAGGCACTGCGACAGTTAAGTGTAAAAGGGGACTCACTTAAATCATTTATAGGGGTAGTAGCCGCCTCTTTGTTAAACATCATGTGTTGCAGCATGGCGCCAAAGGCTTTTGATGAATTAGCCTTTGAGTCTTGTTGCGTTGCGGCCGCTGGTGTTTGTGGCATCATTGCTCCACGACTAATGGTTTCGAGTCAAAGAAAAATCACACAAAGATTTAAGAGCACTCTTATAAGGGCTGTCGTCTAACGTCTCTAGCGCGGCCTTTGCAAGCTCGGACTCTTTCTTGGCAACCTCAAAAGCATAATTAATCGAGTTTGTTTCTTTTAAAATAGCAAGTACCTTATCAAACTCAATCGCATTTTCTTGGCGTAGGCAGCTATTAAGAAATTCAGCATCTGCTGCACTTGCATGCTTGCAGGCATGGATAAGAGGCAGAGTGGACTTTCCTTCGGCGAGATCGTCGCCAATGTTTTTACCTAATTTTGTTGGATTGGCAGTGTAGTCTAAAACATCATCAATAATTTGAAAGGCATTGCCAAGGTGAAGTCCGAAAGCCGCCATCTTTTTCTGGATCTCTTCAGAGCTTTTGGCAAGTTTTGAGCCGGTTTCTGCCGAGAGTGAAAACAAAAGAGAGGTTTTGTCTTTAATGATGCGAAAATAATCCGCTTCAGATAATAGGGTTCGAGCAAGCGTCAATTGTCGAATTTCTCCTTCAACAATTTGCTCTATGGTTTTCACAAAAAGGGTGATGAGCTCAAGATCTGATGATGAGGTGATGATGAACATGGTTCGGGTATACAAGTAATCACCTGATAAAATCGCAGCTTTGTTACCAAATCGTGCGTTTGCAGTTTCAACACCTCGTCTTTTCGTTGATTCATCAATAACATCATCATGCAACAGAGTCGCCGTGTGCATAAACTCGATGGCAACGGCAAACGAGGCTCTATCAGTAACATCTGTTTGCCCACAAGCTTTTGCAATTAAAAGAAGAATCAGCGGACGTAATTGCTTGCCTTTTCGCAAAGTTAAGTTTTTTATAATCTCATAGACTAACGGAACTTCAGAATGGATGTTCTCAAGCATGAGCTGGTTAACCAACTCAAGATCCGGCTCAACGAGCGCTTTAATAGGGGCCAGTTGCATTCATTTGCTCTTGTGAAATTTGGCTATCCTATGTGCTCAGCATACCCCTGTCAAGCGACTTACCATGGACTATTGATTCTAAGATGGCTATGCTCTTAAATATGATCCTTTTAGAATGATAGAGTTACTATGGCCGAGCAGAATAAATCAACCTCTCTCATCCCCCTTTTTCTAATCCTTTTTATTGATGGAATGGGCTTGGGGTTGTTGTTTCCAGTCTTAAACAGTTTGATTGTGGATGCTCATGAGAGTTTTTTACCAGCTCGCTACAGCTTGGCAGACAGAGAGCTCCTCTATGGTGCAACCATCGGAGTGTTCATGATTTGTTGGTTCTTTGGCGCCACAATTTTAGGAGATCTCTCAGATAACATTGGTCGAAAAAAGTCACTTTTGATTTGTTTAACAGGCACCTTCCTGGGCTATGTGCTCTCAGCGTTGTCAATTATTTTGGGACAGTTTCCGCTACTAGTGATTGGGCGGGTCATCGCAGGCTTCACTGCAGGCAGTCAACCGATTGCACAGGCTGCAATCATTGATGTCAGCAAAGGGGATAACAGTGTTAAAAATCTAGGCTTTATTCTCTTGGCCGTTTCTTTGGGGTTTATTGCTGGGCCAATCATCGGGGGGATTTTATCTGATCATGAGTTGTATTTCCGACTTAATTTCGCAACCCCTTTTTATTTTGCAGCGATGTTATCACTGATTAACATCTTCTTATTGCAGAGCTTCTTTCATGAAACATTGGCCGCTCCTGAGAAGAAAATAAGCATTAAGTTTTCTCATGCCCTTAAGCTTTTTATTAGCGCCTTTCGCCATAAGGCAATTAGCAGCTATTCTGTCGTCTTCTTAATGTTCATTTTTGGTTGGAGTACTTATTTCTCCTTCATCTCCATGTATTTATTCCAGGTTTATCAATACACAACGTTGGATAACTCTCTGTTTCTTGGCGTGATGGGGCTTGGTTTTATGGCTGGGAGTTTCATTGGGGTTAATTATTTTGCCATGTACTATCGTTTGGATAAAGTCATCATCGCATCCCTCTCACTTTGCTCCGCGGCGGTTTTAATAACGCTAGGCACTCAACCTGTTTGGATTTCTTGGGTTGCAACCTTCTTCATTGGTGCTGGGGTTTGTACCGCCTATTCCATATTACTAGTTATTTTTTCAAACTTAGTGAGTGAGAAAGAACAAGGCTGGGTGATGGGGGTGACAGGCTCTATTATGGCGCTTTGTTTTGGCGTTACGGACTTTTTTACAGGTTATGTTGCTCGAGTGGGGGCCGATACGCCCATTGCGTTATCAGCCTTAGGTTTGGTGATAACCACTCTTTTATATGCGCTATTACGATATCGGGTGGCACAATCATTGAAATAAAAAGAGGTGGGCTGCAACCTGAGTGATCGACTCAAAATCCTCCCTTGAGCGGGGTTCGTATTATGAGTCGATTATTCAGAGTATCCAGCCCTTGTTGGTGGCTCATGTTTATGGGCTCATTTTTGTCAGTGGGGGCGCACTGGGGGTTTGAAAAGAGCTGTTTGTGTAACTAACTTCTGTTGCTGTGGTGACAGGGGCATTTTTATCAAAACTGGGGTGAGACTCATCGACCACTTGCACCATTTCCGCAAAGGGTATTTCATCAAAGCCAGCGGCTTGGGGTTTTTGCAGTTCTTGAGTATAGTCATCGACCAGCTTAAAGGCTTGTTTGCCCACCACCAGGGTTGCGACTTTAATCTGACCACTTTTTAGCATGCGCAATGTGTCAATAATCTGGCCTCGGCGTTTGTTTCCATCAGACCAAAAATTCATGGCATAGGCGGTGGTGTTTTTCATCTCAATTGCCAGCGCTCGTATGGCTTCGTTGACTTTCTCAGGACTAAACCCTTTCACTTTTAGGTGACTGCTCTCACTCTCGCTTAATTGGAATCGGCCATCACCTTCTATTTGGCTCTCAAGAGTCGATTTTTGCAGTGCATTTAAAGGAATGTAGGCAAGGCTTCCCAAGATGATGGCGCCAGCAATGGCACAAAAGACGGGGTTGGCAACGGCGGCAGCAGCAAGGCTAAGGCCTGCAATGCTACCAAGTCCTGCGCTGCTGGTGACCAGCCCAAGTTTTAATAAATTTGTGCCTAAGTGCTCACCATGCACAACTTCATCTAAGGTTCTTAGTGTATGAACCGTACCATAGACGGCTGCAGCTGCGGCGACCGCGGCGACCATTAAGTAGAAAAGAGCAGAGGCACCATCATCGTCTTTTGATTTCTTGCTTGCGTGCTGCTCTGGAAAACTTGGGTACCAAGGCTCAACGTGAGCTCGGTGATAGGGGGGAAGAGGCCTGTAACCGAACGAGCGATGAGAGTCTAAAATGGCATTCCAGATAAACATGTCACGCCAAAATGTATCTCGTTCGTAGACGTAATGCACGTGATGTACGGTTCGTGGCTGGCGGTTCTCGCTAGGCAGCGAAAAATTATTTCGTCGAAAGCTTGGGCTCTCACCGTGCATCAATCCAATACGGTATCCTTCTCGCATTGCTTCTAGATGGACTTCGATAGCGGCAAGCAGAATTCTTTGATCGTCTATTTGAAAAGGGGGGGCGGGAACCAATGCTTGGCCCATTAAGTTTGAAGCAGCAGAGTTTAGTCTCTCTAACCCGGCTCGTGGGTTGTCATTAAGATCTAGCAAATTCCTATGGCAGGCTTCAATCAGGATGTTTAAGGTCTCAATCGGAAAGGCCAGGTTTTGGCGATCTTGCCATTGATGAGAAAAATAATCGGTAATTTTTTTAGGGATCTGCTCAATAATATCCGTATACTCAGGTTGGCTAAAATTTGCTGCAAAACTTGGCATAATTGGTTCTCCAAATAGTAGACCCGGCGACTATATCAGTCATCTCTTTCCAAGTCCTTAAGGCAACCTTAACAGCAAAAAAATGAACCAAATCAGATGCTTTACTGACACTTTCAAAGGTGATGTCTTTAAAATAAACAGCGATAACTTGGTGGGTGGTGCGGGCTTGATAAAAGTGTCGCGGCCAGGGATGGCAAGTAGCGTCAAAGGCAGGAAGCCTGTCTTTTATCAAACCCGCACCACCTGCCAATTTATTCCTTATACATTAAAACGAAAATGCATCACATCCCCATCCACTACGATGTACTCTTTCCCTTCAAGCCGCATCTTCCCAGCATCCTTACACCCTTGTTCACCTCCATGTTCAATGTAATCTTGGTAGGCAATGACCTCAGCTCGAATAAAGCCTTTTTCAAAATCAGTGTGAATGACGCTGGCAGCCTGTGGTGCGCTCATGCCGGCTCGTATGGTCCAAGCACGAACTTCCTTTTTGCCGGCTGTAAAATACGTTTGTAGGCCAAGAAGTTCATAGCCTGCTTTAATGACTCGATCAAGGCCACTTTCAGTGAGATTTAAATCTTCTAAGAAGCTTTGTCGCTCGTCTTCATCGAGTTCAACAATTTCGGCTTCGAGTGAGGCACAAATAGCAACCAGTTTTGCGCCTTCTTTGTCGGCAATGGCTTGTACGACCTCAAGATGAGGGTTGTTTTCAAAACCAGATTCGTCAACGTTAGCTATGTAAAGGGTTGGTTTGTTGGTTAGTAGTTGCAAGCGTTTGATGGCTTGTTTTTCATCATCGCTTAACTCGAGGGTGCGAATGGGCTCGCCAGTGTCGAGATGCGCTTTTAATTTTTCTAAGACATCTTGCTCTTTTAGGGCATCTTTATTGCCAGATTTGGTTAGTTTTGCCACTCGTAGCAGTGATTTTTCAACGGTGTCGAGATCAGCAAGAGCAAGCTCTGTATTAATCGTTTCAATGTCCGATTGAGGGTTAATTTTACCATCAACGTGCACCACATCATCGTCTTCAAAGCAGCGTACCACGTGTGCTATGGCTTCAGTCTCTCGAATGTTGGCTAAAAATTTATTACCTAAGCCTTCGCCAGTTGACGCGCCCTTTACTAGGCCTGCAATGTCTACAAATTGCATCGAAGTAGGAATGACTTTCTCTGGCAGGACCAGGCTTGCCAATTTATCCAGTCGGCTGTCAGGTAAGGCAACCACGCCGACATTAGGTTCAATGGTACAAAATGGATAGTTGGCGGCTTCGATGCCTGCTTTGGTGAGCACGTTAAAAAGGGTTGATTTACCAACATTTGGTAAACCGACAATTCCGCATTTAAATCCCATAGGTATACTCTCTTGCTTACTTAGCTGTGTAGGGTTTGCATGGCTTTTTGTAATTCACCAGCAAAGAGTTCGTCAGTAATCGTTAGTGCACGATCAATGGCATTGAGAATGGCAATGTGCTCCTCTTTGGAGGGGGCATGTAGCACAAAGTCATGCACCTTATCTCGATGACCAGGATGACCAATGCCTAAGCGCAGTCTCAAAAAGTGGTTGCTGCTCAAGCGGTTAATAATATCTCTCAAGCCATTGTGGCCACCATGACCACCGCCATTTTTTAGTTTGACCACACCAGGCTCTAAGTCTAGTTCATCGTGGCAGACTAAAATGGTCTCTGGGGGGAGCTTATAGAATTTTGCCAAGCTTTGTAGGGCTTGACCGCTTAGATTCATGAAGGTGGTCGGCTCTAATAGCCAGACGCCATTTGGTAATTTACAGGTTTTGCCAAAAAACTTTTTATCTTCTTTAAGATTTTGGCCAAAGGAGGCTGCTAGGGTCTGAACAAACCAGGCCCCAGCATTATGTCTGGTTGTTTGATAGGCGCTCCCGGGGTTTCCGAGACCAACGATTAGCTTTACCTTATCTCCCATCAAACGCATCCATATTTCTGAGTATTGTCTACTCTTCTTCTTTCTTGTCTTCTACCACTGGTGCTGCGACGTCTTCTTCTGCATCGTCTTTCTTCTTGCTGGCATGAATGGCAACAACTGGAAGATCACGATCTTTGTCTGAAGCATCTGCGGTTAAAGAAACGCCTTTAGGCAACTTAAGGTCAGATAAATGCCAAGTTTGCTCTAGATCCAACTCTGCCACATCAACGTCAATGTGAGCTGGAAGGTCTTTTACTTTACAGCTAACTTCAACCTCAGTAAGAGAGTGAGAAAGAAGACCACCTAATTTAACCCCTTTTGAACTTTCTTCATTTAGGAAGGTCAGAGGGACGGTCTTAGTAATGGTTTCACTAGCGCTGACACGTAGAAAATCCATATGTATGATAATTGGACGGAAAGGGTGTCTTTGTAATGACTTAAGAATCACGGTTTCTTTTTTCTTACCGACCATCAGATTGAACACTGAGGAGTGGAAGCTTTCACTCTCTAAGGCTTTGATGACTTTGTTGTGGGCACAGGTCACTGCCTGTGGTTCTGCTTTTCCACCATAGATGATGGCAGGAACACCATTGTTGTGACGTAGGCGGCGGCTCGCACCTTTCCCCATGTCTTCACGTTTTGTGGCTTCCAGAGTGAATACTTCGCTCATGCTTGGATCTCCAATTGTTTGAGATAATTTTAAAATGTGTTTGGAAAGTTTTGCGACCAAACCTCCAAATCGGGGGCAAATTATACATGTTTTGCCAAGATGGTTAAATAAAAACTTGAAGGAATATGAAAGATTTCATAAAATACCCTACTTTGTTTAGGACTAAAGTCGAACCAAAAAAGTATAACCCACGGTTCAGTAAGCGCGTATTCGGGGTTGTTTGTTTAAAAAAGACAAATAAATTCAATAAGTTGAAACATAGGGTTTAAGCAAACGTTTCAAGGCTTGACAGTCATAGTTTGGAGTTTAAATAAGATGTATGCGGTGATACAAAGCGGTGGTAAGCAGTACAAAGTTGAAGAAGGTCAACAACTAAAAGTTGAAAAACTCGATGCAGACGTTGGTGGCGAGATTCAATTTGATAAAGTTATGATGGTTGCAAATGGCGATGACTTAACAATTGGTACTCCAGAAGTAGAAGGTGCGGTTGTTAAGGCTGAAATTGTTAGCCATGGTCGTCAAGCAAAGGTTAAGATATTGAAGTTTCGTCGTCGTAAGCATCACATGAAGCGACAAGGACACAGACAATATTGCACTACAGTTAAGATTACTAAAATCAGCAAGTAGTAATTAGGTTAAATGGTTTAGGAGTAATTAAGTAATGGCTCATAAGAAAGCAGGTGGTAGTACCCGTAACGGTCGCGATTCGAATCCAAAGTATCTCGGTGTTAAGCGCTACGGCGGTCAACGTGTTAATGCAGGCACGATCATTGTTCGCCAAAGAGGTACTAAGTTCCATGCCGGCATGAATGTTGGAATTGGAAAAGATCATACCTTGTTCGCTTTGGTAACAGGTACGGTGAAATTTGTTAAAAAAGGCGCTCAAAGTCGCCGATACGTTGAAATTGAGAAAATCTCAGAAGATGCTGCATAGCACAACTGAGGTTTAAAAAACCCCGCATTGTCGGGGTTTTTTGTATGTGGAAGGTAAAAAATGAAGTTTGTTGATGAAGCGCTAATTACGGTAGCAGCTGGCAAAGGTGGTGATGGCTGTTTAAGCTTTCGACGCGAAAAGTATGTTGAAAGAGGCGGTCCAGATGGTGGCGATGGTGGCGATGGGGGCTCCGTTTTTTTTCAGGCAAATGAGGCCATTAACACCCTAATTGACTTCAGATACAAACGTTCTTACAAGGCTGAAAATGGCCAACCGGGGCGTGGAAAAAATTGCACCGGTAAAAGTGGTGATGATTTAATCATAGAGGTGCCCTTGGGTACGGCGGTGACCTTGCAAGAAAGTGGCGAGTTAGTTGCGGATGTTACGGAGCCTGCTAAGCGCTATAAAATTGCACAAGGTGGTTTTCATGGGCTAGGCAATACCCGTTTTAAAAGTAGTGTTAATCAGGCGCCGAGACAAACAACCAAAGGAACACTAGGTGATCATAAAGAGCTCAAGCTTGAGTTAAAAGTCTTAGCCGATGTGGGCCTACTTGGCTTTCCAAACGCTGGAAAATCAACGCTCATTCGAGCGCTGTCTGCGGCGAAGCCAAAGGTGGCCGATTATCCTTTCACCACCCTTTATCCAAAGCTCGGTGTGGTTCGCTGCTCCCACCAGCAAAGCTTTGTTATTGCCGACATCCCTGGTCTGATTGAGGGGGCTCATCAAGGCGCTGGACTTGGGCATCGGTTTTTAAAGCATTTGCAGCGAACAAAGTTGCTTGTTCACTTAGTGGATTTACAACCGCTCGATGGCAGTTGTCCGATTGAAGCGGCTCAAATTTTGTTAAATGAGCTTAAGGCGTATGATGAAACGCTGTTGGACAAACCACGAGTCTTGGTTATCAATAAATGGGATTTAGTTGATGATAAAGACAAGGCTGAGGAGTTAATCGTACAACTAGCCAAAGCACTTTCTTATCAGGGTGAAATCTATAGGATTTCAGCGCTTTCTTGTCTTGGGACTGAGTCTTTATCGTTTGAGTTGATGTCCAAGGTACAGGGTTTGGGACTGTAAAACTACTTGCAGTCTTAACAGATTCGAATAAGATGACCAAAGCTTCGCAAGCTCATTTATCATCATTGGTATAGAACAAATAAAGGAATTGTTATCAAAGGAGAGTAAAAATGAAGATTGTACTGTTACAAAGGGATAAAACAGAACAAAAAGAAGGCGTCTCAGCTTACATCCAAGCCCTGGCAAAAAAACTGTCTGAAACAGAATCAAATGAGGTGAGTGTACAGAATGAGACGGACTTTCGTGCCGAGGATCAGGACTTGCTGGTGGTTTTTGGTGCGCATGGCCTTCAGTATTCAGCCGAATTAAAAAAAGGTGCTGCAAACTTAAACATTGCTGCTGTCTGCAATGAGTTCAATGAATCGGTTAGGACGTCTGCTCAAAACGCCGATCATCTTATCATACCCAACCAGCCAAGCTCTAATGAAGACAAGACCCAAGCATTGTTGCTAAAAGAGAATAATGTTGGAAAGATCTTAGAAATTGACTCAACTCAAAGAGAATTTCATTTAGCAGAGAAAATTTCATTAGTGGCCCAAGCTCTGCAAACCTTTAGTCTGCAAAAAGCGCAAGAAAATGATTGGGTGAGCTCAGTCAATACTTGGGGCCGGCGTGCCCAAGAAGGCCTTTTGGATTTTTACAAAAATAATTCCACAGCCATTAAATGGGGACTAGGGCTCACTCTTATGGGGGGAGCAGCTTATGCCGGCTCTAGAACTGACACCGGCAAAGAAATCCTCAAGTCTACGACAGAGAGCCTTGGAATGAACAGAGGTCCAGCAGGCCGCTAATTAATGACGGCACAGGCAATGCGAGCCCCGCCACCACCGAGTGGTAGGGGCTTATCAGAATAATTATCACCCCCTTCATGAATCATCACAGAGTGTCCTTTTAAATCAGCGAGACTTAAGTTTGGTGCATAGCTAATTTGTTTGGCCAAGCCTTTTGCATCGACCATTAGTTTTGGTAAATCACCTAAATGACCATCCTGATAGGGGCCTAAATGCTCATCGGTTTTCTCTGGATCAAAGTGACCAAGAGCTGCCAAGCCTTTATCGCCACAGTTTGCTTTTTGGTGAATGTGAAAGCCATGAGCGCCGGGGCTTAAACCATGCAAATTGGGGGTAATTTCTAATCCTTTGGCGCTGTCTTTAAAGCGAATGGTACCAATAGCAGTTTTGAGGCCAGTTGTTTGCAAAACCGTCACCGTTAAGGCAAACGATTGTTGAGTTACAAAAAGAGCCAGTAAAAGAAAGCATTTTTTCATATTTATTTCCTTAAAAAGACACATAGGCTTTGCGTCAGACTGCATTCTTGCATAAGCTTAGGAACTTTGAACTTAATACTACACTGATCTCTCATGAAAAGTCATTCTGGGGTTTTACCGACTTCCTTACTTCGCTCTACCTCTGTTGTCTCGTTAATGACTTTTCTCTCCAGAGCGGTAGGTTTTATTCGTGACATGGTGATCGCTCAAATGTTTGGAGCAAGTGGTGAGGTGGATGCCTTCTTAGTTGCTTTTAAAATCCCAAACTTTATGCGACGCCTCTTTGCAGAAGGTGCTTTTTCTCAAGCATTCGTACCAGTGTTGGCAGAATTTCAAAAGAAAAAATCTCAAAGAGACGTTTGTCGTTTTATTGCTCATATTTTTGGAAATTTATTAAGCATTTTGCTGCCATTGACCATCGTGGTTTGTCTTTTTTCAGAAACGGTGATTATGATTTTTGCACCAGGTTTCGAAGGTGGGGGACCCCGTTTTCAGTTAGCAAGCTGGATGTTAAAGCTCACTTTTCCTTATTTGATGCTGATTTCATTAACCGCTTTTTGCGGGGCCATTTTAAATACTTACGGTCGATTTGCTGTACCCGCTTTTACACCTGTGTTGTTAAATCTCGCCTTAATTTTTGCAGCGTTAGTGTTAACGCCTTATTTCTCAATTCCTATCACAGCACTTGCCTTTGGGGTGTTAATTGCAGGGATTATTCAGTTTTTATTCCAATTTCCATTTCTAAAGCAAAATGGCTTATTAGTGGCGCCGGAAGTTAATTGGCAAGACGCTGGGGTTAAAAAAGTTCTTAAGCTGATGGCGCCGGCCTTAATTGGCGTGTCTGTTGCACAAATAAATTTACTTCTCGATACCTTTTTTGCCTCGTTTTTAGAAGCAGGCAGTGTCTCATGGCTCTATTATGCGGATAGGCTAATTAACTTTCCCCTAGGGGTCTTTGGGGTTGCGATTGCGACGGTTATTTTGCCGCATTTATCGAGAAAACACGCCGAAGATGACTTTGCGAATTTTTCAAGATCGGTTGATTGGGGGATGCGTCTAGTATTAATCATCGCACTTCCTTCAATGGTTAGCCTAACCGTCTTTGCAAGCCCAATTGTGATGACCTTATTCGCACATGGGAAGTTTGATTATCAGGACAGTTTAAGTACGGTTGCAGCCATGCAGGCTTTTTCCATTGGTTTACCAGCTTTTATGTTAGTTAAGGTATTTGGCTCTGCCTTTTATGCCAAACAAGACATTAAAACGCCAGTTAAAATAGCGATTTTTTCAGTGATTGTTAATACCTTGCTTTGCCTTATTTTAATTGGCCCATTGGCCCATGTGGGGTTGGCAATGGCCTCATCCATTTCCGGGCTTTGCAACGCATCACTATTACTCTTTGTGCTCTACAAGCGCAATGAGTTTCAATTTCAAAGTGGCTGGCTGGCATTTTTAGCAAAGCTATTCACCGCAAACTTAATTCTAGCCGCCGCATTAGTTGTATTTAAACGCATCGCGGGTAATTGGTTTGAACTTTCAACCCTCAAACAAGTGTCCTTTTTAATGGCTGATGTGACCTTTGCCATTGTTTTATACTTTATTCTTTTATATGTTCAAGGATTTCGAGTAGCTCATTTTAGAATCAAACAGGAGTAGATGATGTGTTATACCAGTGAAGAGACAGGCTCAACCTTAATTATTCCTGTGCAAACAAAACATTTGCCACAGTTCTTAGAGGCTCTGCCGAGTGAAAAGAGACAGTGGTTAGAGAATACGGGGTTTAGAGCAACGTCAGGTGAGCTTTGTTTGCTACCAAATAAGACACTTGAACTTGAAGAGATTTATTTAGGAATTAAGGATGAATATGATGAAGATGCGCTTGCTAAAGCAGCACTTGGGCTTAGACCAGGCAGTTACCGCTTAAAATCACAACTACATTTTCGAGCATTGTTAAGCTGGGGACTTGCCCAGTACTCTTTTGATGCCTATAAAGCAGCGAAGGACAAAGACGCACTTCTGCCCAGAAGGCTTGTGCTCTCAAGAGCCGACAGCAGCCGTTTTCAAAAAGCTCTAAGCGCTCATTGTTTGGTTCGAGATTTGATTAACCGACCAGCAGAGGACATGGGGCCTACAGAATTAAAAGGAGAAGCTGCACAACTAGCAGAGCGCTTTGGAGCGAGCGTCCACTTTACTGAGGGTAAAACACTAGAAACAGACTTTCCAGCCATCCATGCCGTGGGCCGAGCAGGATGTAAGCCACCTTGTTTAATCGAATTAAATTGGGGGGAGGAGACTCACCCTTTAGTTGCTTTGATTGGCAAGGGCGTCTGCTTTGACACTGGTGGCCTTGATTTAAAACCCTCGAGCAACATGCGTTTAATGAAAAAAGACATGGGGGGGGCTGCACACGCGTTAGGGTTGGCAGAACTTATTATGGCTCATAAGCTACCCATTCGCTTAAAGATTCTAATTCCTGCAGTTGAAAATGCGATTTCATCAAATGCTTACCGTCCGGGGGACATTGTTAAGACTCGAGAAGGTTTGAGCGTTGAAATTGACAACACAGATGCTGAGGGACGAGTGGTGCTTGCTGATGCGCTAAGCCTTGCAAAAGAGGCAAATCCTGAGTTGATGATTGATTTTGCAACTTTAACCGGGGCTGCTCGTGTGGCTTTGGGCACTGAGATAGGGGCTCTGTTTACTAACTCAGATCAACTTGCTGAAACCCTTCTTTGTGCGTCAAACAGAACTCGAGACTGGTTGTGGCGCCTACCACTGTTTAAGCCTTATTTGAGTCAAATTCAGCCAGCAATTGCTGACTTGGCAAATTCTGCTAAAACTGGGTTTGGCGGAGCCATCACGGCGGCTCTGTTTTTAGAGCAGTTTGTTGGTGACATTCCTTGGGCGCATTTTGACATTATGGCCTGGAATCAAAGCAGTAAGCCTGGAAAACCCGAAGGTGGTGAGGCCCTCGGTCTGCACGCAACTTTTTCATACTTACAAGAGCGGTTCTTGCCTAAGACGAAAACTGAGTGCTAGAGCGAGCTCAGCTTTGCTGATTTTTTCTTTTTCTTCGATGTCTGCAAGCGTACGAGCTACTTTTAAAATACGATGTACGCCTCGGTTTGACAGCCCTAGCGACTCAATACACTGGATTAGAAAGGCTTTATTCTGTGCCTTTAAGGCGCAGATCGTTTCAATCTCTTTATTGTTGAGTTGATGGTTTAATTTTCCTTGTCGCTTATACTGTTTGCGGCGTACGGTTTCTGCTTGAGATTGGAGTTCTTGACTTGAGAGCCCCTGTGCGTTTTTTTTAACAGAAAGAAGCTCTCCTGTGCTAATCGGATTTAGCTCTACTTGCAGATCGATTCTATCTAAGAAAGGGCCCGAGAGTTTTTTTTGATAATTATGGATTGCTTGATTTGAGCAGGAACACAAACGTACTTGTGATCCAAAGTAACCGCAGGGACAAGGGTTCATCGCAAGCACCAGTTGAAACTTTGCAGGATATTCAATGCGGTGTCCTTGTCTTGCAACAATGATTTTTCCAGACTCTAAGGGCTCTCGTAGTGACTCAATCACCCGTCTGTCAAATTCAGGCAGCTCATCTAAAAATAACACACCATTATGAGCAAGAGATATTTCACCTGGTTGTGGTGGATTGCCTCCGCCTGCAATGGCAACACTAGAAGCACTGTGATGAGGCGCTCTAAAAGGTGGACTAAATAAATTTTTTCTTGCGCCTTGTTTATGAAAGCTCTCAAGGGACGCACTCTCTAAGGCTTCATTTAGGGTCAATTTCGGTAAGAGGCCATTAAGACGGCTAGCAAGCATGGTCTTACCAGCCCCCGGTGGGCCACTCATTAAGAGATTGTGGCCACCACATGCGGCAATGAATAAGGCCTTTTTAGCTTGTTCTTGACCTTTTACCTCAGAAAGACAAAGCGGAGGTGGTAGATTTCCATCTATTGAGAGAGAAGAAAAACGCTCAAGCTTGCCATGCTTTAGGGCAAGACAGAGCGTTAAAATGGAGTGAGAAAAATATAGATTAGGACTTTCTGCAAGCGTGCCCTCGTTGGCATTTTTTTCAGCAACTACTAACAAGCGGCTGGTTTTTTTATTGCTAATGATGGCAGGAAGAATGGGGTAGACTGGGTAGATTTCGCCACTTAAGCCGAGCTCTCCAATAAACTCAAACTCTTCTGATGAGGATAATGGGAGTTGGCGAGAGGCGACCAAAATGCCAATGGCAATTGCTAAATCAAACCCAGAGCCAATCTTTGGAGTGTTGGCAGGCGCCAAATTTACGGTGATTCGCTTGCTTGGAAAAATAAAGTTACTGTTGATAATAGCGCTTCTGACGCGGTCTTTGCTTTCTTTAACGGCGGTTTGTGCCAACCCTACAATGGAAAAACAGGGCAGTCCATTTGAGATGTGGACTTCGACACGAATCAGCTGGCTATCTAAGCCTAAAGTACTTCTTGTAAAGGTTGTTGCGATATTGGGCTCCATGCTTGTTTCCTTGAGAGTTGGTTGGATAGGCCAATGGCCCTGTTGTGCCCTTAATCCCAAAAAGCACTTACTCTAGATTAAGACTCTTTTAATAATTCATCAAGTTGTTTTTCAAGTGCTTCAACCTTCAGTCTCGTCTTTTGTAAGACCTTTTTTTGTACACGCAACTCTTCAAAATCAACAAACTCAAAGTTTCTAAGGCCTATCTTGAAGGTACTTTTGATGGCGTCTTTTATTTCTTGGCTAACACTGGGAGAGAGTGTTTCTAAAATTGGCTCGAGGCTTTCAAACAGCTCAAACATAAAGTGGTTTTGTTTCATAACGTTATTTGATTTAAGATTATGCTTTGAATTAAACCTGGGTATTGTCGCATATGAAAATGATTACCGCCATTGTAAAACCTTTTAAGATGGATGACATTTATGATGCTTTATTAGAGTTGGATGTTGGGGGTATTACCTTAACAGAGGTTAGAGGCTACGGCCGACAGAAGGGGCATACGGAAGTATACCGGGGGGCAGAATACGTTGTCGACTTCTTACCGAAAATGAAATTAGAAGTTGCGGTGTCGGATGAGCAGGCAGATATTGTAACAGAGGCCATTATCAAAGCCGCTCATACTGGCAAAATTGGTGACGGCAAAATTTTCATTACAGACATTTCACAGTGCATTCGCATTCGCACAGGCGAGCTAGGAGAAGAGGCGATTTAAGTCTTTCCGAAAGGGAACGGTGATTCAAACCCGTTCATTCTGCGTTTTGACGCGGACAATGAACGGGGTTAGGTTATCTTTATATGGTTTCAGGGAGATCTTCACAAACGTGCTCTACGAAAGCACGCACTTTGTTTTGTAAGAATTTCTCTGGTTGGTAGAACACTTTCAGAGTAATCGGTGGGTGGGTGTAATTGGTTAATATCTTAACCAGCTCACCTTTTCTGATGGCTTCTGCTACTACGTAGTGTTGAAGCTTGACAAACCCCATGTCATTTTTTGCACAATCTAGCAGAGAGTAGGAATCATTGATTAAGAGTTTAGGCTCTATGAAGATTTGCTCGCCGGTTTCAAATTCTAATAAGTCTGTTGGCAAACGCATGGAATGACTTAGGTACTGGTGCTTAACCAACTCTTTCGGAGACTTTGGTTCCCCGTGTTCTTTTAGATAATTCGGAGAAGCGCACAAAGTGAAACGAGTCTGTGCAATGGTTTTTTCAATGACAGAGTTGGTTTGCTGAATGGTCTTACCAAAAACTAAATCAATGTTGTCATCCATTAAGTTTGGTGCGCCTTCTGCAATGTGTAGGTTTACCCGTACTTTAGGGTAACGTGCTTGGAAGCTTGCAAGCTTTGGTACCAAATAGTGTTCAGCAAAATATTGCTCACTGTGAACTCTTAAAAGTCCAGTTGGCTCATCTTGGGTTTGGCTAATGATGGCATCCGCTGCTTCAATGGCGCGAATAATATTCTTACATTGTAAGTAATATTGATGACCAACCTCTGTAAGCAGTAATTTACGCGTTGTTCGCTCTAGTAATTGGACTTTTAGCGCATTTTCCAACTGGGAGACATGCTTACTAACAGCAGCAACCGTTAAATTGAGCTTTTGTGCCGCGCGAGAAAAGTTGTTTAACTCAACAACTTGTACAAATGTTCTTATATGGCTGAGAGTGTACATAAGCCCTAGTTAATTCTTATACAGTTGTTGCAGTTTAAAAAAAATTTGGCAGCGACTCAATAGCCTCACTTAATATATTACTCAAATCATTAAAAATACGGTCGTTAATTTTTGACATTTCATCAAACAAAATGAATTAAATACGTAGAGATGAATCTTTAGTAAGTCAACTTGAAGTTTCTTGAGTATAGGGTCTGAATAGTGTTATAAGGGGGATTTTTGCAGTTTTGAGGAACTATCTATGAGCGCGCAAGAGAGACTCTTGGAACGTTTTGGGCGTACCACACTCAAATACCTAGTTTTTTTAGCCGTAATCGCCCTGATGGTGAAAGTGGGGATTGAAAGTCTTGGTCCTTATGGTCTATCGGTACTTCTAATTTTTACTGGCACGCTGGTATTGTCAAAGAAAGTTAGTCAATGGTTATGCCAAAAAGCCTTAAAATGTCTGTTTCGCGTAGAGATTAAGGGACTTGAAAATTATGAATTAGCTGGTGAGAACACGGTTATTATGGCCAACTACAGTACTCGCTTAGATCTCTTACTACTCTCTCTCTTTTTACCAGGCAAAATGGTGGTCGCAACTCAGCAAGGAAAAGGCTTTTGGGCTAAATTAATGCTGATGTTTGTTGATGTCATCCCGATAAACCCATTAAGCACCAACACGCCTCGTGTCTTAATCAAAGCATTGCAAGAAGGTAAGCGGTGTATCGTCTTTCCAGAAAAAACTTTTGCTGAACACCGAAGCTCTTTGAGTGCCTTTGAAGGCGTTGGCTTAATCATTGATAAAACCGATGCTCACATTCTACCAATTCATATAAGTGGCACCAGCGCATTACCATTTGCTCGAAAAGGTTCTCATGTTAAAAAGAACCTACTTCCAAAAGTTGTCATTGAGATTAAAAAGCCTCAATTGTTTACAGTACCCCTTGAGTATTCTGCCCGTCAACGCCGCCAATTTTATGCCCAAAAAATATATGAAGTTCTACAAATCATTCATTTAGCCAGTGCCAAATTAGAGCGCACCGTATTTGAAGCCTTATTGGATGCAAGAGATTATGCGGGTGGAAAGTTTGTCTTATGTGAAGATGTCCAACGAACCCCTCTTAACTACAACGATCTGGTTGTGCGGAGTTTTCTCTTAGGTGAACTCATTGCAAAGCAAACGGCTAAGAAAGCCTATGTTGGGTTAATGTTACCCACCACAACAACGTCCTTAGTAAGCTTCATGGCCCTGCAAGCGTTTGGGCGAGTGCCGGCCATGCTGAATTTTTCACAAGGCGCAAAAGGGGTCTTTAAAGCCTGTCAAACCGCTGACATAAAGGTTGTCTATACCTCCCAGCAATTTATTGAAACAGCTAAGCTTGAGCCTCTTGTGATGTACTTGAAAGAACAAGGCGTGATTGTTCATTATCTTGAATCCTTCAAAAAAGACGTTCACCTTAAAGAAAAATTGCAAGCTTTATTAAAGAGTAAAGTGGCGCGCTTAATGTACAAGCAAACCAGTGACAATGCTAAATATTATCAGCCAGCAGCTGTTTTGTTTACCTCTGGCTCAGAAGGCACACCAAAGGGCGTGGTGTTAAGTCATAAGAATTTACTTGCTAACTGTGCGCAACTAACAGAGAGCGTGGACTTTACCATGCAGGATAAAATATTTAGCGCCTTACCTATATTTCATTGCTTTGGTTTAACGGTTGGGGCCATTCTACCCGCAGTACATGCAGTTCCTTGTTTTTTCTACCCATCACCTTTGCACTATCGAATCATTCCAAATTTGTTAGAAGAAACGAAAAGTACCATTATGCTGGGAACGGACACGTTCCTAAATGGTTATGCAAAGTATGCCAAGCCTGGTCAGTTTAGACACGTTCGTTACCTGTTTGCTGGGGCTGAAAAGTTAAAAGAGACCACCAGGGAGTATTGGGCGACTCATTTAGGCGTTTGTATTTCACAAGGCTATGGTGCAACAGAAGCGTCACCAGTTATTTCGACCAATACAACCATGAAGCAGAAGCATGGCTCGGTTGGTTGTTTGTTACCTGAGATTGAGAGTCGACTTGAGCCTGTTTCTGGCATTCAGCACGGCGGGAAGCTTTGGATAAAGGGCCCCAATATCATGATGGGTTACATTCAGGCGAGGAAGCCAGGAGTGCTGCAGCCACTGTGTGATGGTTGGTATGATACGGGGGATGTTGTTGACATTGATGCAGAAGGTTATGTCAGAATTGTTGGCCGTTTAAAGCGTTTTGCCAAGGTAGGTGGTGAAATGGTTAGTCTTGCCTTTGTTGAAGAGTTTGCGAATCGAATTTGGCCCGCAGGTGTGCATGCGGCAGTTAGTATGCCGGATGAAAAAAAAGGTGAAAAAGTTATTTTGATGACCGATGTGCCTGAGGCCAGTCGTGAACAGTTGATTCGAGTCGCGAAAGAGGAGGGCATTGCTGAAATTATGTTGCCTAAGAGAATCATTGCCTTGAAGGAGATGCCAGTTTTAGTGAGCGGCAAGATTGATTATTCCACTCTCAATCAGGAAGTACGGGAGAGTGCGTGAATAAACTTGCCAAGAAGGAATTACGGGCAAGACTAAAGAAGGCAAGGAATGAGCTGCCACAGGCGCAGGTTTTAGAACATTCAAAGATTATTTGCCAATCCATTCTGAGTAGCCCTTACTACCAGAAAGCAAAGAGTCTTGCGCTCTACCACGCTTTTGGCAATGAAGTTGATTTGAGCATGCTTTATGAAGAAGCATTGCTGAAAGGCAAGGGGGTTTGCCTACCGATTGTTAATATGCAAAAAAACCTCCTTCACTTTGTGGAAGTAGACAAAAGCACGCCCTTATTTAAGAACCAACTGGGTATGCTTGAACCAAACTTGTCTGACTGTGTGCAAAGACCACTACAAAGCCTAGATCTGCTTATCATGCCTTTGCTTGGCTTTGATGAGCATTGCAACCGGCTGGGCATGGGAGGCGGCTTCTATGACCGAACCTTGGTAGACTTCAGCCCACAGCAAAGACCTCGTTTAGTAGGCGTTGCTCATCAATGCCAATACAGTCCAGAATTAAACCTTGATCCTTGGGATGTTTCACTAGACTGCATCATTACCGAAAAAAAGGTTTATGACCGAGTTTAGACTACTAAATGACTGAATAAAAAATTAGTTATACTCAAAATACTTGAAAATGCCCTTTTTTAGGTCTGGCTATTTTCTCTCTGTAAAACGTTTAAAAGCAAGTCATAGATGATCTATGGCGCGTTTTTAAACGTTTTACAGGGTGAGAATGGGTATCATAAAAATGGGCATTTTCAAGTATTTTGAGTATATAACGCCGAGCATGGAAAAAAGGTGAAGCTAGGAGTAGGCACAGCGGTAGAAAGCACTGAGCGCATCATTATAATTATTAAACCAACCAAACTGGTGCAGTTTTTCTTTTTGCTTACCGTGGTTTAGGCATTCATCGAGGGTTATCACACAGCCTTTGTAATGAATTTGTTTGAAAGGCGGGTAGCCAAAGCGGGATGAGTGGACGGGAAGCCTGGTCTGAAAACAAACGTAGTAACTATCATTCAAGGGTTGGTCGCTGGGGGTTAGCCCTTTGGCTGTGGCATACGTGCTAATCAAAGAAAAAACTGAGACCGCAATTGTTTTTTTTATGGTCATTTTTAAAACCTTAGTGGCGTTTATTTTTTGATAGCACGTTCTTTTTCATTATTCAACTGGAATATCAGCTCCAGACTGGTTGCAAGGGTTACTAAAAGCTCCTCTGGAATTTCCATTAACTCGATTTCAGAGAGAAGTTTGTTCAGCTCGTGACTTTGCTTTAGTGAGATCCCATGAGCTTTGGCAATATTAGTCAGATTGTGTTTTTGGGGTTTAGTCATACTTTAAGATCCAATAAAGAGGGTTGAGAGAGTGTGCTGTTGGTTTCTAGGTTTAGCCCTAGGTGGTAGAACGTAATTAATTTAACGTGTAGATTTTTAAGTCTCTTTTTCAACAAGGCATCATTGAGACTTAACAGATCATTAGTAAGAGAATTATTTGACCAGATCTGCAAAGATATTTTTCCTTTTACTTTGCTGACTTTTATTTGAATGGCTCCGAGGTTTTCAAGATCAAGGGCCATCATGATGCTATCAAGGTTTGCTTTATTAGAGTTATTTTTTTCAATTAAGACTGGGATGGAATGGATGCTTTGACCAAGCTTTGTAGTTAAATCGAGCATCAAACAGGTATCAGAGCTAAAATTGGTGGTCAAGGAGTTTAATTGTTGCGAGGTAATTCTTGAGAGCATTTGAGTGGCAAGTTCTTGTACTAATTTGATTAGAGAGGGTTTTGCTTCTAGCCTTGGTTCGTGATTTTTAATAGGGTAGGGGAGGCTGCCTTTAATAGGGGATTGCAGCGTGTTTTGCAAACTTGTAGAAAATGCACAAGATTGCAAATACTCGTAAAAAGCAGTGGTATTTAACCAGTAGATGGGCGATGTTCTGTCTTGCTCTGACGTGGTAAGATCACGGATAAGATTCAAGCATTTTGCTTTTAAATCATGCTGAATAAAGTCTTCTTGCCCCGTCTTTAAGTGCTGCTCTAAGAAAATACCACTTTGTTTTAGAGATTTTAATAACCCATCTTTGCTTTTTAAGGTCTCTTCATTTGGTAAATGAGCCATGAGAGATTTTAATTGTTCTAGAGTTTTTTCAGGCAGTGTGTTCCCATTTTCTAATAGTTGCCAGTTAATTAGACTTAAGTTATTTCCTGCTGGGCGCTCAAATGGCAGAACTAACTTTAATACATCTGTTCTGAATTGCTGAATGCTGATTCTTTCTTGAACTTCTAAAACCAGGGATGGCTGTGTTTTGATGATTTGCAACAACAATACTTCGCCTCTGTTAAGGGCATGTTTTTTTTCCAAATAGACTCGATGGCCCTCTAAATCTAAGATGAGCTCTAAGTCGCTTGGCTCGGATACCACCACCGCTTTAATAAACCGCCCTAAATAGGTACTCGCCAGTTTTGGAGGAACCTTTTGTCTTTTACTGGTTTTTGGTAGAACAATTAACATCTTATTCCTTTTAATGCCTTGATTTCTCTTACTCTTTATCTGTCGGCAGATCCTATTAATTCTTAAGAAGAAGCGTTACTCTTATGCCTCTTGTGTGGTTTTATGGACAAAGAAGTGACACTAGATAGGTTAGAGGTAGTAGAGAAGCAGTTTATTGAGGCGGTTGAACAAGATTGTTTACCAGATCCTAAAGAGAGCAATACCTGCAGTTTGACAAAGGATCAGTTAATTAGTTTATTTGACTCTCAAATTAAGAGTCGCTTGCTTGATATTGTGGCAAGAAAGCTTAAAGAAAAGGGAGAAGTTTTTTACACCATCGGCAGCAGTGGCCATGAAGGAAATGCGGTCATGGGTCAGTGTTTTTCTTATCAGGACATGGCTTTTTTACATTATCGTAGCGGCGCTTTTTTCATTGAGCGTGCCAAGCAATTAAACATAGATGGCGTATATGATGTGTTGTTGTCATTGGTTGCGGCAAGTGACAATAATATTTCAGGGGGGCGGCATAAAGTCTTTGGTAGCCTGCCATTAAACATCCCCCCGCAGACCAGCACCATTGCTTCTCACTTACCGAAAGCACTGGGGGCGGCTCTGTCACTTTGTCACAAGCGAGACGATGGTGATAAAAATAAACTCTTAAAGCGAGATGGGGCCGTGCTGGTTAGTTTTGGTGATGCCTCTTTAAATCACGCCAGTGCTCAAACAACGATTAATGCAGCTTCAAGACTTGCCTACCTTAAGCACCCACTCCCTTTAGTTTTTATTTGCGAAGACAACGGGATAGGAATTTCTGTACCAACACCCAAAGAGTGGGTCAAAGAATCAATCCAAAACCGAGTCGGGATTGAATATCTATCAGCAAATGGTTTAAGTTTAGTAAGCCTGATTAATGCCAGTCAACAGGCTGAATTTCTGGCAAAGAAGCAAAAAAAATGCGTCTTTTTACACATGAAGTGTCATCGAATTTTAGGACATGCAGGTTCTGATATTGAGCAGCAATATCTAAGTTTAAAACAAATTGAAAGAAATGAAGCGCATTGCCCACTACTCTATAGTGCTGCTTTTTTAATTGAACAAGAAGTCCTTAGTAAGCATGAGATCTTAGAGCTTTATCAAGGCATTGAACAGGATATTTGGCTAAAAGCTGAAGAGGTGATAAAGAAGCCGAAACTAACAACTTCTCGCGAGATAATGCAATCTATTATCCCCAAGCCTTTTAAGAGTCAGCCATATAAAGTGCCAAGCAAAGAAAAAAGACAAGACGTTTTTAAAGAAAAATTTTCACATCTTGCTATGAAACGCACCATGCAACAGCTGATTAATTTAGCGTTAACCGATTTACTTTTGACTTATCCGAATACGATTGTTTTTGGTGAGGATGTGGCAAAAAAAGGTGGGGTGTATCGAGTGACGGCCGATCTTGCAAAGCAATTTGGACCTCATCGAGTCTTTGACACCATTTTGGATGAGACCACCATATTAGGCACGGCGATTGGGTTTGCTCACAATGGTTTTCTGCCAGTGCCTGAGATTCAATTCTTAGCCTACCTTCATAATGCCGAAGATCAGTTAAGAGGCGAGGCTGCAACACTGTCCTTTTTTTCATCGGGCGATTATAAAAATCCAATGGTGATTCGGATTGCCTCACTTGCATATCAAAAAGGGTTTGGAGGTCACTTTCATAATGATAACTCTATTTCAGTGCTACGAGACATTCCGGGATTAATCGTTGCTTGTCCTTCCAATGGTGAATCCGCAGTGCACTTATTACGAGAGTGTTTTAGATTGGCGCATCAAGAAGGACGGGTCGTGGTCTTTCTAGAGCCAATAGCGCTCTACATGACAAAAGATCTGCACCAAAAGGGTGATGAAGGCTGGTTGAAACAATACCCGTCGACCAAGAAAAAGATTTCACTGTCTGAGATAAGTGCCTATGGGCAGGGTGAGTGTTTAATTATTAGTTACGCTAATGGCGTTTATCTCTCTTTGCAAGCACAGAAACGGCTACAAAAAGAGGGCATTAAGGTCAGAGTTGTTGATTTGAACTGGTTAAAACCTCTTCCGATTGAGTCTCTGGCAGAAGAAGTCAAGTCGTCAAAACGCGTATTAATTGTTGATGAAGGTCGAAAAAGCGGCTCGGTTAGTGAAGAGTTGATGACCCTGCTTATGGAAAATTTAAAAGAGGCTTTACCACCAATTAAGAGAATAACGGGGGAAGATTCTTTTATCTCTTTGGGTAATTCTTGGCAATGTTTGTTACCAAGTGTTTCCAAAATTGTGGAAGCTGTGATGGAGTTTGAACCAATGAAGATGAACGTATAGGGAGGCAAGCCGTGGAAGATTTTTTATCTTTAGGAGAAAGTTTAAGTGATGAAGAGCGTTTAGTGCAGGAATCTGTGAAGCGCTTTGTTGAAGAGAGTGTGATGCCAGTCATTGGAGAGGCTTATGAGAAGGCAAGCTTTCCAACTGAGTTTATCGATGAATCTGCAAATCTTGGACTCTTGGGGTTAACCCTTCCTGAAGAGTATGGTGGAAGTTCTGCTTCTTATACTAGTTATGGTTTAGTTTGCCAGGAGTTGGAGCGGGGAGACAGTGGCCTTAGAAGCTTTGTCTCTGTGCAAAATAGTTTGTGTATGTTCCCAATTTATAAATATGGCAGCGAGGAGCAGCGTCAAACCTTTTTGAATGAAATGGCAGAAGGGAAGTTAATAGCCTCTTTTGGTTTAACAGAGCCTGATTCAGGCAGTGATCCTGCCAGCATGCGCACGTTTGCCAAGAAAGTGAGTGGGGGCTACTTATTAAATGGATCTAAAATGTGGATCACCAATGCCCCCATTGCTGATTTGGCGGTTGTTTGGGCCCAGACAGAAGAAGGCATTCGCGGGTTTATAGTCGAGCGTGATTTTGACGGTTTCTCAACCCCTGAGATTCACCAGAAAATGTCCTTGAGGGCTTCTCGAACTGGTGAGTTAGTGTTTGAAAATGTCTTTGTGCCAGAGAGTCACTTTTTGCCAGGGAGCGTAAAAGGCTTAAGTGCGCCGTTATCTTGTCTGACGGAAGCGCGTTTTGGTATTGCCTTTGGTGCAATTGGTGCTGCGATGGCTTGTTTTGACACAGCCCATCAATATTGTATGGAGCGAAAACAATTTGATAAACCAATAGCAAGTTTTCAGCTGATCCAAAAGTCGCTAGCGGACATGTTTACAGAAATCACTAAGACACAGTGCTTTAATTTACAGTTGGCAAGACTCAAAGAGGAAGGAAGAGCCACCCATGTGATGGTCTCTATGGCGAAGAAAAATGCTTGTGAGGTAGCGCTAAACGTTGCCAGGACCTGCCGAAATTTACTAGGTGGCAACGGTATTAGCCTTGAGTATCATATCATTCGTCATATGACGAATTTAGAAAGCGTCTTTACCTATGAGGGAACCGATAACATTCATACTTTAGCAATTGGTCGCTACTTAACAGGGATTAACGCTTTTGGTTAATGGGGCAGACGGAATGCCATCGCGAAGGTTGATAAAGCTTGATGCCAAATTGCAGAGTATGCTAAGAGCTGCTACTGTTTCTAAGCAAACAGCAAGCAGGCTAAGCCCTACGGTCAAGGCAAAGAGTGAGCCGGTGGTTTTAGCAACTTTGGTCGCTTCGAAAAAGCGGCCAAACTCTTTCTGTTTTTGGCTCTCTTCTATGGTAAAGAGGGCTTCAACCGTTTTATAAATCAACACAATTAGAGAGACGGCACTGATGGTTGTAAGTGCTGGAATGACTAAGCTTGTGATAATCGGTAAAAGAATTAAAGAACCAAAATCAATTAGTAACAGATTGAAATCAAAAGGGGTGGTTAGTGTTCTTTTTAGGGCATAGAGCAGTTCATTAAAAAGTCCTTTAATGCTCATGCCTTGTACAAAAACATTTTGAGGCAAAAACCAAAGCGTCCCATTTTGTCGAGCAACTAGATAGTCTTTAGCATTGTTTAACAAGACAAACGCCTTTTGTGCTTTATCAGTCAGTTCAGGGTTTTTATCTGGGTGAAAGAGTAAGCTAAGGAGTTTGTAGCGTTTATTAATGTCTTTTTCTGACATGTTACTTCTAAATGAGAAGAGCACGTCTGGCGTTAGTTGGTTTTCTTTCCAATTAATTAATGTGTCGAGTTGTGCTTCTCTTGTCTTTCCATACAGTGGGTGATTATTGTCAAATATAGCCATTAATTGCTGCGGATGGTCTAAAAAAAAGCAACTGTAGCAAGATGGTCTATGACATGCAAGACAAAAAAAAGCCCACGCAGGGTGGGCTTTTAGTGTGGGTAATACTATTTAGCCACAATTTCTTGAGCTTCCATGGTCAGCAATTTAAAGTGATCATAGCTCATGTAGTAGTTTCCTTTATCACCAGCCCAAGTACCCCAGGAGTTACGTAGGGTTAACAAGCCTTGTGCGAAGTTACCATCAAAAGAAAAGGCTGTGGCATTATCATCAAAGCCTGTGATAATCATTTCATGGCCTGCATCAATCTTGCCTTCTTCTGCATCTTTGATGATGGCATCATTTAGCATCCAAGTATCAAATAAACCATTGTGCATCCCAGTGGCACCATTCATGCCTTGGTATACGTCAAGCAGTACGCCAAAGGTGACGCGGTGGCCATCTTTAAGAGCTTGTTTGACATCGGCAAGGACTTTGTCAGGATCGTGAGAGTCTTGACGGAAGGCATCAATGGTGTCAAGAATTGGGTTCCAGGTAATGCTCTCCTTGATTGATTCAGCCATGTCGGTGTAGTCCTCAACACTCATGGCGCTGCCAGTTTTGTTGGCATCATCTTTAGGATACTCTTTCAGACCGCCACAGCCATTAAGACGCTGTTTGTCTTTTGGTACCACGCCATATTCCATTAATTCGCCGAGTACCAAAGGTCCCCAGGAACCATCCCAGCCATTTGGAAAGTCAGGATCGTCTTTTTCTAAGGTTTTTCCAAGGGCCAATGAGCAGAGCTGGCTAACGTAGTCGCCTTGTTGATAGACGGCATCAATCGCACCAGTATTTGCAAAGGTGACGCAGCTACCATGCATGCCTTGATCCAGTACCGGCACATTGCCCATACCGAGTTCCATTGACTCACCATTTAAGTCTTTACTGGTCTTATTTGTTTGCTTGATGGTTTGGGCAACATTTGCCATTTGTTTAACCGCAGCTTTCGAGAGTTTTACTTTTTGTAATAAGACAACTTTGGGTAGTTCTTGGCGCTTGTTGCTTTGTAGTTGTTGTAGGCTTGGGCTTGGTTTAATGGTGACTGGAATGTTGCCAACAATTTCAACATTCTTTGCCATGATGCTGCTTGCAACCAAACAAAGACTAAGGCCTGCTAAGGTATTTGATACTTTCATAATAGAAAAATCCTTAAATAGTTAATGCTAAATCGTAAAGACTAGGTGCATTAATACTTTATGCACTGGCTGGTCTGTTCTCCTGAACGACCTTTATATATCATGTCTCCTTAGTCTTAGCAATGATGATTAAGGATTAAACAATGACTCAACACCTACTAGACATGGATGATTTATCCAATGAAAAAATAACTGCGCTCTTTCAAGTGGCAAAGAGCTATGAAACAAAGGGGATCCCAGTCAGCCAAAAGTCTAATTTCATTGCGCCATTATTTTATGAAAACAGTACACGCACCAGCGCAAGCTTTGAGATTGCGGCGAAATCATTGGGGTTTAAGGTCTTAAATTTTTCGATAGAAAACAGCTCGAGTGCGAAAGGCGAGAGCATCGAAGACACCATTCAAACCTTTATAGCCATGGGTATTTCAACAATCGTGATGCGCCACAGCAGCGACTCACTGATTTTCTCACTGAAAGAAACCTTTATAAATCAATGCTCTTTTATTAATGCTGGCAGTGGTGCCCGAGCACATCCGACCCAGACGCTACTTGATTTATACACGTTACAAAGCTTGAGGATCCCCTTTTCAAATTTGAAAGTAGCAGTGGTGGGTGATTTAAAACATTCGCGAGTTGTGCGCTCATTAATCAAAGGCTTTAAATGCCTAGGCTTATCGGATTATCGCTTGGTTTCACCGCCTGAATTTACTATTCCTGATGTAGACAGTGAAAAAGTGAGTCATTCCTTGGCTGACGGTCTCGAGGGGGTGGATGTGGTGATTGCGCTTCGCGTGCAAAAAGAACGCTTTTTAGAAGAAGAACGGCTAGATCTTGAGAGCTACCAAGAGCATTTTTGTTTAACAGAGTCTCTTATTAAAGCCCATTGTCCTGATGCTAAAATCATGCACCCTGGTCCAATGAACCGAGGGGTAGAGATTAGCAGTGAGCTCGCTGATGGTCCTCGCTCATTAATTTTTAAGCAAGTACGAAATGGCGTTTTAGTAAGAGCGGCATTGCTTGAAGAGATGGCTGTATAAAATATCACCAACGAACGTTGCAGAATGCTTACAGTGCTGTTCATAATTTTGCCAAAAACTGAATGACTGTCTATAGTTTTTCTTATGGACTTATTTTTGGGTATTTGAGGGATGAAATACTTTCTAGCCGCGATTTTAGCAATTATCAGTACGATTTCAATGGCGGACAATGAGGCAATTGGCCTTATCATTGATGATGTTTCTGGCGATTTAAGTCTCAGCAATGGCAGCTATCGCTCACAGGGGTTAACGTTGATGGGGCAGGGGATTAAAGCTGCCAATGCCTCAGAGAAAGTAAAGACTCGTTCGCTCTACATCATGCCTGACTTTGCAAGTTTTACTTTAAAAAACCTTGTCGAAAATCCGAGTTATGGGCCAGCTCTAAGTTGCAGTTCAACTAAGGCTGCCCCCGCCTTTTTGTTTAACTACATGTCCATCCCTCTTTATAATTTAAAAGTGATTCCAGATGCGGGCTCGGTTATTGGTAACTGCATAGATCCAAACTTCATCATTCAAAGTTACAAATCTCAAGGCCAAAGTTTAGGGTTTAAAGAGGTTTTAGTCCTGCCGATGTTTAATGGCAGTAATGATGCATTGAAGCCTAAAAATGCAGGCCTACCAGTTGCAGAGTACAAAGATAAGCTCACAGCAGGAGCAGAAAAGATTGCTGCGGTGATAAACGGTGAAGGGGCTGTGGCGGCCGATGGGGTAGCCTTTGACATAGAAAGTCCTTCTTTTGATCAAACCTCTATTGAGTATTTCTTGCTGCCTTTGGCTGAAGCCTTAAATAAAACCAATAAGCCCGTGCTTGTTTTTGCACTGCAATACCCACTCTTACACGCCATTACCAGTAAACCACCTGCTAATCTTATGGCAATGCCGGCACTCTATGATTATGGGATGTCTCCCGATTCCAGCACATACCCCTACCAACCTCTAACCGTTCAGACTTATAAAACCCAAACAACGGCAATCATTAACGGTTTTTTAGTCGACCCAAATAAGAAGAACTTACCGATTTTCTATGTGTTATCTGGGGCGGCTAGCATGGAGTTATGGGAAAAAAACATGGTCTATAACCAAAGTCTTTGTCCGAAAGGTTGCAGTTTAAAGAGCATTAAAACAGGGGCGGGTACAGGTGTGGTACAACAGAATAATTGCCAAGTAGGAAGCACTGAAATGCCAGCGGCTTTATCACCCATTATTAAGGAATTTGTAGGTGGAAAAGATAATTTCAAAAACTTTAGAACGGACTGTGCCTCTTATTTGAACCAAAACATTAACTCTATGGCGGATTATGTTGGTGCAGCAATTGAGACAGTCTATAGCATCGAACAAACCAAAGAGTCTAGTCAAAACTTTAAAGGGTTTGTGGTTTACAACGATAAACCGCAAGGATTTTATGCCATTACCTGCTCTAAAAAGGCACCGGGCAACCTCTATGGAACGACACCTAAAGCTTGTGGTGCTCTCTACCCAGAAGGAATTGATGTTGACACCTGGAGCATAATTTTTACCAAAATCAAATAAAAGATACGAAAGGTTTTTGATTTATATTTGATAGGGTTGTTCTTTGGAACAGGGGTACATATGGCATAAGTAACCGTGCGTCTTATGCCTAAATTAATTTACATAAGCTAGCTAGAAATGCTATAAAGACAAAATAAATCCCGGTAGCTGTTGCTCAAATGAAGAAAAAAACAGGACGTCTTTTAATCATCATTACCTCATTATTATCAAGCCTTTCATTAAATGCGCAAACATTATCCGATGCTTTGCAACACGCTCTAAGTTATAACCCTGAAATTTTGTCAAATCGAGCAAAGTCTCTTGCCGCTCGTGAAGCAGTCAGACAAGCCTCGGGTGAACTTTTACCATCAATTGACATTGAAGCAGGTTACGGGAATGAAAAGACGAACAACCCAGTGACTAACACTATTGGTGGCAGCAGCACCAACATTTGGATGGAGCGAAAGGAGTTTAACGTTCGTTTGACTCAGAACTTGTTTTCAGGGTTTGGAAACGAAGGTGAAATAAAACGTCATTTATTTTTATGGCAGGCTCAGGAGTATAAAACCATAGGCTTATCTGAAGATCTTGCTCTTGAGGTTACTAAAAGCTATTTAGATGTAATGGAAAAAGAAAGGCTGCTCGCTTATGCAGAAGATAACTTAAGTGAACATCGTCGAATTTTTTCTATGATAGAACATCGCTCTAGTGCTGGTATTAGCAGACAAGCTGAAATGGAGCAAGCCCGCGGACGTTTGGCTTTAGCGAATGCTAATTTATTAAGCGCTCGTAATGACTTGAGTGATGCAAGGATTACATTCAGACGAGTGGTTGGTGAACGAGCACGAGGCATGGTTTGGCCTTCAATTCCAGTAAAAGGGGACATGCCTAAAAATTTACCGTCTGCCATTCAAAAGGGGTTAGACAGCCACCCTACCTTATTATCGGCCTATGCAGATATTAAAGAAGCCAAGGCACAGTATCAGGTTGCTTGTGCCAATGATTACCCGACCATAGACTTTATCCTCTCTACTGGTCAAAACCGAAACCTTAACGGTTTGGAAGGCCAAAATACTGATAAACTCGCAATTTTTCGTTTGAAATATAACCTTTTTAGAGGTGGTTCTGATTATGCTAGAAAGAAAGAGACGGCTTATCAGGTGCAAGAGGCTTATGAAGTTAAAAATAATACCATCACCGAAATAAAAGAAAGTGTGCGTCTTTCTTGGTACGCTTGGTTAACCGCAGGAAAGCGACTGAAATATTTAAAAACGCATGTAAATGCAGCAGAGGCAACGAAGACTGCATATGCGGAGCAGTTCAAAGTTGGTAAGCGAACATTGTTGGATTTATTGGATTCACAAAATGAGTTCTATCAAGCTAAGATTGAAGCATTAAAAGGTCATTATGATGAAGTGTATGCGCGCTATAGAATTTTAAATGGCGAGGGTATTTTATTAAAATTCTTGAAAGGTCGTTTGCCGGTTGGGGTCCATAATAACGATCTTGCCCACTCACATGAGCGGATTAACCATCAAACCCTTAATCGAGATGTGAGCTCTACTCCAAAAGTGGACTTGTCCAATAAGCCCTTAAAACCGATTCATCAAAAGGAACATCCTCATCCGAGCATCGACAAGCATCAGGTTAATAAAACCACGATGCCGGTTCCTGCCGTTGTTCCTCAAACCTGGTTGGTGAATGTGCAAAAATTTTCAACGGCCCGAGAGGCAAACCGATTAACTACCCGTTTGCAAGGCATGTCTTTTAGAGCTTTTTCGTATCAAGATAAAGATGGTAGTTATCGAGTATATTTAGGTTCTTATGAATTTAGAGCTCAGGCAGCAGAGGCAATGAAAAGCTTGTATAAGAGAACAAAAATAAAAGGCTCTTTAGTCTTTCAGGATAATTCAAAAGCGATTGCATGATTTTTGTGAAGCAATTACAAAGGCCCGGCAAATTAATTTTTTTGTTGGGCTTTTTTTTACTCTATAGCCCTCTAGGTTTCACTTCTTTAATTACCAATCAAGAAATTAATGAAATAGGTGCCAAACATGGTGAAATGGCCAAACGTCGTCTAATCGCATGGAATAATTTAATCAAATCTAAGCAAGGTCATTCTGAGCTTGAGAAATTAAAAAGTGTGAATGATTTTTTCAATCAGTTTCGCTTTCACTCTGATATAAGCTTTATTGGAGAAAGCGATTATTGGATGACGCCATTAGAATTTATCATTAAGGGGGGCGGAGACTGTGAAGACTTTTCAATAGCAAAATATTTCACTTTACTCGCACTCGGGATCCCCATGAGCAAATTGAGAATTATGTATGTAAAAGCATTGGAATTAGATCAAGCTCACATGGTGCTAGCTTATTATGAGTCTAGGAGCACAGAGCCTTTAATTTTAGATAATCTAGTCTCAGCCATTAAACTTGGATCGAAGAGAGCTGATTTACAACCTGTTTATAGTTTTAATGGTGATGGCCTTTGGTTAAATAAACTAAGAGGTCAAAGCCAGAGGATCGGAAATTCACAAAATCTTAGCAAGTGGACTCTCATGTTAGAGCGAATGAAAAAAGGAATAAAACCATGACCTTGTTTAAGAAACTTATGGTGCTAATAGTTAGTTTGTTTATTATTTGTCTTTCTGGGACATTGTACTTAACGTTTCAAAACTCAAAAGAATACTATCTTGAGCAATTAAGAGCCAATGCACAAGATACGGCAACCTCTCTAGGTGTATCACTCTCGTCGCATATTAGTGATAAACCGTACATGCTCTCTATGGTTGATGCGGTATTCGATCGAGGCTATTTTGAAAAAATATCAATATTGGCCGAAGATGAAACGTTGCTCTTATCCAGAGAGCAATTACCAAATTATTCTGAGGTCCCCCAATGGTTTGTTTCTTTTGTAAAACTTCCCATGGTTGAGAAAAAATCATTGATTTTAACTGGTTGGAAAGAGGTAGGGGAAATTAGAGTTAAAAGCGACCCTAGTTTTGCCTACATTGATTTATGGAAAACAAGCCTTGAGCTGTTTTATTGGTTCTTGGGTTTATTGTTCATCTTTCTAATCATTCTCTATATTGGAATGAACATCCTCTTTAAACCTCTTTATCACGCAGTGGATTTAGCGCGCTCCATTTGTCGCAGCGAATTTCGAATATTAGATAATAAACCAAGAACGCCTGAATTAAGAATGTTGATAGATGCTTTAAATAAAATGGTCTTCAAATTAAAAGAATTGTTTAAGGCAAATGCTGAAAAAATTTCTTCTCTGCAAAAAGAGTTATTTGTTGATGGGTTAACTGGTTATGGTAATCGAAGTTATTTTGAGCAAAATCTCGTTGGCTTATTAAATGATGAAACCTTATTCGTCAGAGGTGCTTTAATCTTTATAGAAATCAGTGGATTAAAGGAATACAACAACCAATATGGGTTTGAAAAAGGCAATGAACTTATCCTTAAAACTAAAATAGTGATTGAGCGCCATTTTAAAGAAGAACAACTATTACTAAAGGCAAGAATTACCGGCTCCACCTTTGCGTTGATGATCAATGAACTAGATAAAAGTGTGATTGACGGCATTTCAGCGAAGGTATTAAGAGAGCTAGAATTTCAATATAAGTTGTTTGATGAGCGTGTTTCAGCTGAAATGGGTGCTAGTTTTTATCAATTTAAACAAGCAAGAACGCATGTTTTATCCAGTGTTGATAAAGCATTAACAAGTGCTCGAAACCAAGGGACTTTTACTTATTTTTTTGAAGAGGGCGATACGCTTCAAAGTCAATTTAGTGCCAAAAAATGGCGAGAGTTATTACAAGACGCAATCACAAACAAAGCCTTTCAATACTTTTCTCAACCAGTGTTGTCTATCGATAATCGGTTGTTTCATAAGGAAATATTTATTAAGCTACCTTTTTCTTCAGAAAAATCTTTAACAGCGGGTGACTTTTTACCTTTGGCAGAAAAGTTCTCTTTTACTCCTAGTATCGACGGCATTGTTTTAGATGCAATAATGGCAAACGCCGGCATAATTGAAACACCATTGTCATTAAATTTGTCATATTTACTGTTGGCACGGGAAGATAATCGAAGCAATTACCTTAAAAAATTACTTAAAAACAATGAGTTAATCGACAGAGTTCATTTTGAAATTTCTGAACATATTATTAAACGCATCCCTCTAGAGGCCACAAAAATGATTAAGGCGTTAGCCCAGGCAGGCTTCAGCGTTGGCATAGACCGAGTAGGCGGCTCTTTAATTGATCTTGCTTACCTGTCTGAATTAAATGTTTCATTTATTAAAGTGGATGGCTCAATAACCAGAGGCATTGTCAGTAGCCCGCAAAAACAAGAGACTCTTAAGACTTTAATGGCGGCAGCTCATTCTTTGGAATTAACTGTGATTGCGGCCAATGTTGAGTCAGAAGAGCAATGGAACTACTTGATAAATGTCGGAATTATTTATGCCCAAGGGCAATATTTTAGTGAGCCTCGAGAAGAGTTAAATGCATAAATAATATAAAAGTCAAATTTTTAATCAATTTTCTTGTTTAATTCTTGCCTTAGACTATATTTAAACTAATAGCAAGTTTATTTGCGCAAGGAGATCTCGTAATGGACAACCAAAAAGTTGTTGCTGTGGTGCAGCAAAGCCAAGGCCTTTCTACGGCTGAGCATGAAAATGGCCAATCGACCATTCTTAAACCAGGCGCTCTGTTGTATGAAGGCGATCACCTACGGATCTTAGAGGGTAAAATTCAGCTAAAGGCTGCCAATCTTTCCACTTATGAGCTCATTTCGCAGCCTGAAATAATCTTGGGGGTAACGCCTCCATATGGCGCTCAAGCCTATGAAAATATTGAATTATTACAATTGCAACAAGCAATTGCAGAGGGTGTTGATCCGACTTTGCTGCTCGAAGAGACGGCCGCTGGTGCTGGAGAGGGGGCCGCCAATGATGGTGGGATTTCCTTTTTGCTTTTCAACCCAGGATATTTAGAAGGAGCGGTTACCAGTGGCTATGACACAATTGGTCCTTTAGGTGTAGAGCCTGAATTGGTCGAAGAGGTGACTGATGATCAACTTCTTACTAGCTCTGAGCCTCCTCCTATTACGTTCTCTGGTCAAATATTACGTTTCTTAGAAGAAGATGACATTGCCAGCGGAAACAATGAAGATGCATCAATCAATGCTTTTAGTGTCAATGATAACTTAAATTCAGTCAGCAGTGGTGGGATTTCTTTTGGTTTAAACATCAACGCATCGAATGCAGCAAGTATCATTTCAAATATGAATCTAAGCTCGGGAGGGGTTCCTCTTGATAATGCGCTCATTGTTGGAAATACTGTTTTTGTACAAGCAGCTGGTACGACAATCTTTACGGTCACGCTAGATCCTTCAGGCTCATTCTCGGTGCAGGTGGTTGGTAAACTCGATCACCCAACACCAGGTACTACAGAGGAATACTTATCAGATCCTATTGATATTTCGAATTTTTTTAATGTTAGTAATGGAAGTACCACCATTGCCTTTCCAGATGATGCGGTACTCATTAATATACAAGATGATGTGCCCCTTCCTAACCCACAATCAGAGCCCATTAGTGCGATTGTGCAAGAAGATGGCATGAGTTTGTCAACAAGTGATCTTTCCGAAGGGGACAAGGAATCAGGTGAAACGAATAGTGCCGATGAAGTTAGTGGCAGCATTGGTAGTTTATCGAGTTTATTTACTGCAGGGGCGGACAGTCCCCTCACAATTAGTTTAAGCACAAACACCTCAGGCTTGCCGGCTCTACTCTCTAAAGGGGCGGCTGTGACTTATGGTGTCTCAGGCAATGTCTTAACCGCCAGTGCAGCAGGCCGCGTGGTCTTTACCTTAACGGTTAATACAGATGGCTCCTGGGCCTTTGATTTACAAGACCAACTTGATCATGTCGATGATGGTACTGACTCAGAAAATAGTGCGTTACAACTCGTTGGTGGTGGCAGTGTT